>JAJTEN010000001.1 GCA_021298155.1 Sphingobacteriales bacterium
CCCGCACAACCGCCATGTTCTTCATACATTTCATAGCCTGCCAATGCACCAATTTCTATTTGTGGTTTATCTGCATCTAATAAATAAGCAACTCTTTCACGGGCAAGCATTTTGCCTTTCTCTTTTTGTTTTGCAGCTGCTTTCGCTCCGCCGCCAGTATAAATTTTTGCTAATCGATCGTGTAATTGGGTTGTAAGATTATTCATACTGCAATACCTGTTTTAGATATTGCAATTATAGGCAAAGAAAATGTCTAAATTTGAATTCTAACCTGAAAAAACTGATTCACAGAAAATGGTTTATGGGACGGATTACGCGAATCACTTAAAACTTCTGCTTATCACTCAAAAATAAGTTTGTATTAACTCAGAAAAAACCTACTTTTGCGCTCGGGTGAGCCCTGTACGATCAGCTCCCTCTAATCCCCCAGGACAGGAATGTAGCAAGGGCGTGAGGTTGTAGCGGTGCGATGCAGTAAGCTTGCCCTTTTTTTATGCCTATAACTTAGGGTTTTCTAAATGACGCGTGCCGTCTCTATTGGTTTTTTTAGCCATATTTTGTTCAAAGGCTTCAGTTAAATCTATTCCTGTTTGATTAGCCAAACAAATTAATACCCAGAGTACATCAGCCATTTCATCGGCCAAGTTTACTGTTTCATCTGATTTTTTGTACGACTGCTCGCCATATTTTCGCGCCATTATGCGTGCTACTTCGCCCACTTCTTCCATTAAAATGGCGGTATTGGTAAGCTCGTTAAAATATCTAACGCCAATGCTCTGTATCCATTGGTCTACTTGCTTCTGCGCTTCTTCTATTGTTAAACTCATTGCTTGTTTTTTGTGTCTATCCAAATACTAACTGGGCCATCATTAATTAACTTTACTTGCATGTTGGCCCCAAATTGCCCGCATTGTATGGGCTTGCCCAAATCTTTTGCTAATTGTTCTTTAAATTGTTCGTATACAGGAATAGCAATTGTGGGTTTAGCTGCCTGAATAAAGGAGGGTCGATTCCCTTTTTTCGTTTCGGCATGCAAGGTAAATTGGCTAATCACCAAAATATCGCCGCCTACCTCTTTTACAGATACATTCATTAATCCTTGTTCATCATTAAATATTCTCAACTGACAAATTTTATTAGATAGCCAAATGATATCTGTTTCATTATCCGATTCTTCTATGCCAACCAAGATAAGTAAGCCCTTTTGGATCGAACCAATGGTTTTTTTATCTACCTGAACCGATGCCTCTGAAACCCTTTGTAACAATACCCGCATAATTTTTCCTTACTCGTAAATATCTTCTTTGCTCATAATACTTAAGTAACTACTAAAGCGTTCTATGCTAATTTTACCTTCTTTTACTGCATCTTGAACAGCGCATTCTGGCTCGTTAATATGTTTGCAATTGTTAAATTTACAATGCCCAATAAAAGGCTGCATTTCCTTGAAATAGTGACTTATTTCAGCATCCTCAAAATCTACTAAGCCAAATTCTCTAATACCGGGTGTATCTACTATATAACCACCAAAACTTAATGGGTGCATTTCTGCAAAGGTAGTGGTATGCTGCCCTTTTAAAGAGTAACTAGAAATAGCCGTTGTTTTTAGGTCTAAGTTAGGTTCTATATGGTTTAATAAGGTAGACTTTCCAACACCTGAATGCCCACTTAGGAGCGATATTTTATTTTTTAATAATGCCGTTAATGCCTCAATTCCCGCGCCTGTTACCGTTGAGGTTTTGAGGCATGTATAGCCAATTTTTTGGTAGCGCTGAATAGTTTCATCCACCATATCTTCCCATTCGCCTTGCATTAAATCAATTTTGTTAAATACCAAAATTGCCGGAATATGATAGGCTTCTGCACTCACTAAAAATCTATCTATAAAACCCAATGAAGTTTTTGGAAAGGCAAGGGTAATAATTAATAAACTTTGATCGAGATTACTTGCTATAATATGGGTTTGCTTACTCATATTATTTGCCTTTCTAATAATGTGATTTTTCCTGTCGTAAAGCTTATGTATTACGCCATTTTCAGATTCTGTTTCTAGCTCAAATTCAACTTGGTCGCCAACAGTAATGGGATTTGTATGTTTAATGCCATTTAACCTAAACTTACCTTTTAATCTACACGCATGTATTTTTCCGGTTTCGGTTCGAACCAAATACCAAGATCCCGTAGATTTTATGACTTTACCTTCCATGAATATTGGCTGCAATTTATTGATTTAATTTCAATTTAGATTTTTTTACTTTCTACCTCTTGGGTGAAATTGTAAAACAGTATCATGCAAATAGGCCCTGTCTAAATGCGTATAAATTTCAGTTGTAGTAATGCTTTCGTGTCCTAACATTTGTTGCACTGCCCTTAAATCTGCACCTGCCTCCACTAGGCTGGTGGCAAAGGAATGACGCAGGGTATGCGGACTAATATCTTTTTTCAATCCGGCTGCTGCGGCTAAATCTTTTAGTATGTAAAATATCATTTGCCGACTCAATTTGCCGCCCCTTCGGTTCAAAAAAAGGATATCATTGCAGCCTGGTTTGGGGTTTTGGTGGAACCTAATGTCTTTTAAATAGATATTGATTAGCCCTAAAGCCGAATCACTTATGGGTACCAATCTTTCTTTGTTTCCTTTGCCGGTAATTTTCACATAATCATCTTGAAAGGAGATGTGAGAAATTTTTAAATCATTGGTTTCACTTACACGCAAACCACATGAAAACATGGTTTCAATGATAACTTTATTCCTAAATCCTTCAGGTGAACTTTGGTTAATGCAAGCAATCATGGCATCTATTTCATGAACCTCTAAAACATCTGGTAGTTTCCTACTTAGTTTGGGTGCTTCGAGTAATTCGGCTGGACTCTGTTTAATTTCATCTTCTAATAGGAGGTAATGGAAGAAAGATTTGATTCCAGAGATTATTCTGGCCTGACTATTTGCAGCTAAACCTAAGTTGTTTAGGTAGGCTATGAAAAGGCGTAGGTGACTTAACTTTATTTGGGTAGGAGATATGCTTGAATGGTCTATTTGTAGAAATTGGGCAAGTTTTTCAACGTCATGCAGGTAGGCTTCAAGCGAATTAGCTGCCAGCGATTTTTCTAATTGCAGATATAATTTGAACCCATTGATATACGCTTTCCACATAGGTTCAAACATAAAAAAAAAGACCGACTCTTTTGGAGTCGGTCTTTTTAATATTTCGTCTAACTGAAAAATTAGTTTAATTTTATAGTTGTACTGTTGTTGATGGTGTATTGAGTTCCAGATTTTTTCCAAACAATAACCATGATTGAACAATTTTCTTTTTTGAAAGTAGGCTGAATAAAGAAATTCATTGTTTGCTCAAAAGTTTGGTCTTTTTTAGGTGCAGTTGCAAAAACTTCTCCTAAAATTTTATCGCCAAATTTAGCGCGCAATACATCATGGTGAATGTTCTTTTCAACACTTGCATCAGAAACTTGAGTATGGTTTAATTTGCCTTCTAATAAATAACCACCAATAGTATACTCATCCGTTGCATCAGCAAAGAATTTACCGTTTACTTTTAGCGTAATTAAACCATCATTGTTATCTGTAGCAGTTAATAAGAAATTAGCTTTAGCAGTTTTAGCAATCTGCCAGTGTCGTCTTTTGAACAACTAACTACTGTGAATGATAAACCAATTAAAATGGCTAATGAACTTTTGAATAAGTGCTTCATTGTTTTATGTGTTTTGTTTTGTGTTTTACTTACGAAAAACAAATATTAGAAAAAAATTGAGAAAACAAAAGGAAATTTTTAAGAATAGGAGTCAACTGAAATAAATTTTACTTTTCCACTCTCATACTGAGGTCTATGCTCTTGGCAGAATGGGTTAGTGCCCCTACCGAAATAAAATCAACTCCGCTTGCTGCATAAGCCTGTATATTATCTAGGGTAATGCCACCGCTTGCCTCGGTTTCGTATTTTTTATTAATAAGTAAAACAGCTTCTGTTAATAATTCTGGCGAAAAATTATCTAACATAATGCGATTTATTTTTCCATATGCCAGCACTTGTTTCACTTCATCCAAATTTCTTGTTTCTATTTCAATCGGTAGGTTTAAACCTTTAAATTGTAAATATTGCTGCGTTTTTTCTATGGCTTGAGCAATTCCACCCGCAAAATCAATGTGATTATCTTTTAACATAATCATATCATACAAACCCAATCTATGGTTCTTACAGCCGCCCAATTGCACAGCCCATTTTTCAAGTAAGCGCATACCAGGCGTGGTTTTGCGTGTATCTAAAACAGTTGTATGATAGTTTTCTAATAACTTACTTATTACATAACTTTGTGTAGCAATGCCACTCAATCTTTGCATAAAGTTCAAAACCAAACGCTCTGCTGTTAATATACTAATATCTGAACCTAAAACTTCAAAAACGCGATCCCCAATTTCAATATGATCGCCGTCTTGTTTTAAGGGGATAAATTGCAGTTTTGGGTCGATACGTTTAAAAATATATGCGGCTAGCTCTATACCCGCTAATTTTCCATCTTGCTTGGCAATGCAATAGGCTTTCCCAATTTTATCTGATTGTATACATGCCATTGAGCTGTGGTCTCCACTACCCACATCTTCTCTTATGGCAATTTCAATAAGTTCTTTTATGTCTTTGTGTTGTAAAAGTTCCATGTTTTTAACGACTGATAGAAATCAAACTTTGCATATCAAAGTTGAGTTTTTTGTGGCTAATAAAATCTTTGGTTATTTGTATGTCGGTATACAAATACCTATCATTTTCTAATCTTGGCACTAAGCTACGGTATTCTTTTAGCACCTCTTCAATTTGGTTTGAACTTTTTAAGGGCCTCCGATACTCTAATGCCTGTGCAGCATTCATGTATTCTATTGCCAATACTGTTTCTATATTTTTACAAACTTTTAATAATTTGGTAGCTGCATTTGCGCCCATACTCACATGGTCTTCTTGTCCGTTACTACTTACGATACTATCTACACTAGCCGGACTACAAAGTTGTTTGTTCTGGCTTACAATACTTGCAGCGGTATATTGCGGAATCATAAATCCAGAGTTTAAACCTGGATTGTCTGTTAAAAATGGAGGTAAGCCTCTACTTCCAGAAATGAGCTGATAGGTTCTACGTTCAGAAATATTTCCAAGTTCAGATAAGGCAATGGCCCAAAAATCAAATGCCAATGCCAAAGGTTGTCCGTGAAAATTACCACCCGAAATAATGATATCTAGTTCTGGGAAGATATTAGGATTGTCTGTAACTGAATTAATCTCCATGCTTATAACCCGCTGGAAATAGATAAATGCATCTATTGTTGCCCCATGAACCTGAGGAATACATCTAAAAGAATATGGGTCTTGTACCTGCTTTTTAGGTGCTGAGGCAATCTCACTATTGCTTAATAATTCTCTAATTAATTGGGCAGAAGTTATTTGTCCAACATGCGGTCTAATTTGATGCAACGCCGGGTGAAATGGTTCTTGTCTACAATCGAAGGCATCTAAAGAATTTGCAGCAATAAAATGACTCCAATTTAGCATGTGTTCAGATTTTATCCAAACATATGCACCAATTGCGGCCATAAACTGCGTGCCATTAATTAAGGCTAATCCCTCTTTAGATTGCAATTGTATGGGTTCCCATTGATGTATTTTTAATACATCCGAGGCTTCCAATATCTCAAATGTTTCTCCATTCTTTTGCTTAATCCAAACTTTTCCCTCGCCAATGAGCGGTAAACATAAGTGTGCCAGTGGGGCTAAATCTCCACTCGCGCCAAGAGAGCCTTGCTCATACACCACAGGTAAAATATCGGAATTAAAAAAATCTACCAATCTTTGAACCGTTTCCAAACTTACCCCGCTATTGCCTAAAGCCAATGATTGAACCTTTAGGAGCAGCATTATTTTTACAATTTCTAAATCTATCGTTTCGCCAGCCCCACATGCATGGGAGCGTAATAAGTTCTCTTGTAAGGTGCTTAATTCATCTGATTCAACTACGGTATTACAGAGTGAACCAAAGCCCGTATTTATGCCATAAATGGGGGCGCCTCCCTCGGCCATTTTATTATTTAAATAGGTTCTACATCTTAAAATATCGCTTTTAACTTTAGCAGATAATTCAATTTTATGGTTCGAAAGAATGATGTTTTTAAGTTGGGTTAAACTTAATGTATTGTCAATTGAAAAAATGGTATTCATTATTGAAGTAAATTGATCATTGAAGTAATATCCATTGGGTATTGCTCGCCGCTGAATAGGTTCTTAACTTGTAAAGTATTGCTGTTTAATTCTGTTTCGCCAATGATACAGGCATAGCCTATCTCAAGTTTATTTGCATAGTCTAGTTGCTTGCCAATTTTTTTAGTTATATCAGGGAAAACTTCCGCAGCAATACCCTGGTTCCGGAGCTCTGCGCAAAGAGAAATTGCTTTTAGTTGAGTAGCTTCGTCAAAATAGCAAAACAAGATTTTAGTATCATTGGTTCTAAGGTTTACTGGAAATAATTTTTGTTCTTCCAGTACATCATAAATTCTATCTAATCCAAATGAAATTCCTACGCCAGATATGCCTGGCATGCCAAAAATCCCTGTTAGGTTGTCATATCTTCCTCCGCCTCCAATGCTCGCTTTAAAGTTACCAATATTTGCTTGAACTTCTACAATTGCTCCTGTATAATAACTTAAACCGCGTGCTAAAGTAAAGTTGTATTCAATGGTATTAATAGGTGATAATAATTGGATATATTCTTGTAGTTTTTTTAGTTCCAAAATACCTAATTTCCCTTCTTCAATTTGCCCCAGCATGTCTTCAGCCGCAGCAATAGGGTCGGCTGCTTTACTTAGGTTTAAGAAGCGTAAAATGGTGGCAATTTGTTCTGAACTTAAACCAGTTTGAGCCAATATATCTGAAACCCCTTGTTGGCCAATTTTATCTAATTTGTCAATGGCAACAGTAATGGCAATAAAATGTTCTTCTGCTTGAATATATGTGGCTAAGGCACTTAATAACTTCCGATTGTTGATTTTGATGATCACAGGTAGAGAAAGTTTGTCAAAAACTTCATCATACATTTTAATTAACTCGGCTTCATTTAAAATACTTTCGCTGCCTATTATATCTGCATCGCATTGCCAAAATTCGCGGTACCGGCCTTTTTGAGGTTTATCTGCACGCCAAACAGGTTGCATTTGATATCGCTTAAAAGGAAATGTTATGCTATTTCTATTCATTGTTACATATCGCGCAAAGGGCACTGTTAAATCATAACGCAATCCTTTTTCGGCAATAAATGGCAAGCTTTTTTTAGCATCTAAATGTTCAATACTGTTGTCAAATGAAGGTAAAATGGTTTTATCCAATTCCTCATGTCCCATCGCCTGTGCTTGATGCGCGGCAAGTTTCTTGAAGTAATCTCCCGAATTTAAAATTTTATACAGCAATTGATCCCCTTCATCGCCATATTTCCCGCTGAGGGTGTTTAACTGCTCCATGGCAGGCGTTTCCAATGGCATAAAGCCATATTTCTTAAAAACTGCCTCAATAGTGTGCAGTATATATTTTCTTTGCTGAACCACAAGCGGTCCGAAATCTCGCGTGCCTTGCGGTAAGTTTGGTTTTTGAGACATAACTATTGGCAAATATAGCTTTTGTAATCAAACTCTATAAACATGCCAAAAGATATTCCAATTTTACCAGTATTTATCTGATTCTATCGGCACTTTTTACCAATTCCTCATCTTTTTTGATGAGAAAAAATACGCGAAGGTTTAAATAAACGGTAAAAAGCATGAAGGCGATGCTTATAATTGATGTTGCCATTAATTTTTCAGCATTAAAATTAGGAATAAATTGGTATGCTTTTACTGTAAATGTTGTCAATAAAGCCAAAATAGCTACCAAATTTAAGCGGGTGAACTGCATCTGCTTTAATCGATTTTTGAAATTTATTAGAATAAAAATACTCAATCCAATTACAACAGAAACGAGTAAAATTAATATAATTTGTATCTGACTATCAATCAATATTCCATTTTCTAAGGTATTGAAATAGAAGAAATTTAAGGCAAATTCTGTGGCTTTTTTGCCCGATTCTATTTCTACCAAATGAATAATATCAAAGGCACAGTAGGCAGATAATATGATAATTATGAAGGCTAAATAAACAGATTGGATGCGTTGTATCATGATACAAAGAAAATTTGATTTTTGATAAATACAAAGTAATTCATTGTTTTACCCTGTTGGCGGCTAGTTTGGACTCCAATTTTTAAATTGCGCATACACATTCTCTTTAATTTTCTCATTTTTTTGCAAGGCTAAATCTCTAGAACTTCTTCCATTTCCTAAATAGTAATGAGGAACATAAAATATCCAAAACAAGGCTGCTTGCGGCCAGTTATAAAAATGTGCGGTTATAATTGTTGCTCCAATTAGAGATCCATTTAGAAAAAAAGCGTTGCCTGCATTATGATAATCTTTTTGGTAAAGTTGACCCAATCCGGGTAGGAGTAAACTGAGTATTTGTGCTTTTTGGGGAGAAAAATAGCGCATATTTTCATACCTATTTAGCAGGCTATCTAAACTTAACTGCTGCTGTGTGGTAGCAAACTTTTTTAAGTGTAGAGCACTTTGCCTTACCAGGTCTTTTCTGTTTAATTTGATTTCACATAGTAGTTTAAAGTAAGCTAAATTGGCTTGAAAATTATTAATCGAATCATCCATGTAGTTTTCAATTTGTTTGGTGCAATCTTCATAGTTTTCTGCATTAAAATATGCTGCTATCTCTATGAGTTTTTGGTCTGAACCTAAATTTGGTTCAGCCCCACTTTTTAAAAATTGAATTATTTCTAAACTCGTATTATAGTGCTGAGCATAAAATGCTGATAGAAGATAATTGTTTGTGATTGTACTTTTTTCATTTTCTGAGGCAAAAAACCAAATTCTATGATACAACGCATAAGCAGATTGATAGCTTTTTGCAAAGAATAAACTATCTGCTTCTTGTTTACATTTACTGCTAGTTTGAGCAAATACATTATGTGTTTTACTCGCAAGAAATACGGTAATAGCTAGAATATAAATTTGCGTTAATTTCATTTTTTAAATGTTGTATTTCAAAAGCTTTTTTGCGTTTTAAACTGTAATAAGTTCCCCAAATATTTCCTCCGTAAAAAACAGTTCCCATGAATAGATTGGTAAAGCCAAAAATTGATCGTGCGCCGTAATTATTGAAGCTATATACGCTTAAATAGGTGTGGGTGGCAACCATAAATAGCTGTAGAAAGCCTTCATAGGTGTTTCCTATCCACATTTTTCCGCTGCCAGGTATAAATATCGCCGCAATAACAGGTTTAATGTTAAGTGGCTTTTTGATTGTTTTTAATTGGTTGCGTAAAGTATAGAAATAGTTGCTGTCTATCGTATGTTTGTTTTTTAAAATAGTTGCATCTAAAAGTTCTATATTATCTGTTAATAGAAGATATCTTAGCTGCAATTCGGTAGGTAATTTTTTCCAGCTTTTTTCTAATAAATGAAGGGAGTCATATTTAAGGCATAGGCAGGCTAGTTGATGCAATACTTGGTCAGAGATGCTGTCTTTGTTGAGTGCATTTTGCAGGTAAAAAAAAAGTTTTTCCCTCTCATTTAATTGAGATAAGCAGTGAATGTAGAGACAAAACAGGCTATCTGTTTGCCCTGAACCAATAGGTGAAACTAAAGCTTCTTGTGCTTGCCTAAATTGCCCTTCACATACCAGGTGTTTTGCATAAGTATAGCTATGTTCTTTATCAAATAAATCTTGTGCATACAGTTTGCTGCCAATGAATAATAATATAATGAGAATTCTCATGGCAGGTCTACGGCTTTATTTGCTGCGTTTAAAGGGTAATCCTCAACTCTTCCATTGCAGCGTAAAAGCCTATCGGCACTTAAAAATAGGGCAATGGGTAAAGGGAATTTTTTGAGCGCTAACTTAGCAAAATGTGAACACGATGGATAAAATTGGCAATTAGAGCCATCTTGTGAGGAAATATATTTTTTATATAGCCCATGCAGTCCATTGTATTGCATTAATTCGTGTTTGTGCGTGTCGTCAAAAATGAGTGATTTTTGCAGTTTTATATCCTGAGAAACGCAAATATTGCATAATAATATAAGGTTAAAAACAAGTGCAAATTTTAATTTCCTCATTTTTTTATTTTTATTGCAATAAAATTAAAAACCTCATATGAAAAAAGTTTTCCTGCTCTGTTTTGCTTATTTGTTTGTTTTCAGCTTATTAGCTCAGGAGCCAGCCCGAATTGAGTTCGATGCCGAAAATGCAGTAGGCAATAAATATTATACCTATCCAATTGGTGAGAATGGTTTAATATTAATGTACCAAGCTGCTGGAAAAGAGAAAGGTAAGTCGAAAGAATTGGCTTATACCCTTAAAAAATTAGATGTAAATTTCAAGGAAATAGGTAAAAGTTCTTTTCCAATATCTAAAGGATATACGTTGGATGAAGTAGTAAGTGATGCAAATAATTTGTATGCCTTGTTCTCACCCTCTGCCAATTTTACGAGCTATACCGTATACAAAATAGATAAGAAAACCCTTAAAACCACCATTTTTGAGGGTGAATACCCTAAGCATTTAAAATATGAGGGTATGCAGGTTATGAATGGTGTTGTTTATTTGGGTTTAACAGCGGGTCCAAATCCTTCAACAACTACAATTTTAACGTGTGTTTCTATGCCACTATGTTTTATTCCTATGCTTTTCTATAACCCAAAATATTATTCTATGGTAACCGCTTTAGATTTCAATAAAAAAGTTGTTTCAAAAAAAGAATATCAATTGGGTGGAGGTAAAGGACTTACCATAGAATTCATTGATATTTCTAAAAATGATTCGCTCAATAAAGTTGATTTGTTGCTTTCGTTAGAGGGTAAAAAGGAGTCAAGAACCATATTGAGAGAGTTAAGCGGAACTACACTCGATAAGGAAAAGGTATTTAAACTTACTGGAGGAAAAGAAATTGCAAGTGCAAAGGTATTTAGTACAAATCCAACCAATAAAATTGTAATCGGACAATTTAAAAACAAACGAGGTAAAACAAGGAAAGAACGCAAGGAGGCTGCCAAAAAGGCTCCAGGTGGAATCTTTATTAGTAGTGTAGATAATGGCAAGCAAACCTTTACCAAATTGGTTCCATTTTCATCTTTTAAAAATTTCACCATTAGTATTCCTAAAAGTGAAAGCAAAAAGGGGAAATCGAATAGCAAAAGAGAAGCGTCTCAAAGCCTAGGATTGCAAAGTATCATTTCATTTACTTTTCATGATATATTGGTGAGAGAAGATGAAATAATAGTGTTTGCTGAGCCATATTATCCAACGTATCACACAGAAACACGTGTTGTTTATGTAAATGGTAGAGCAACTACGCAAACCGTAACCGTTTTTGATGGCTATAAGTTTCTAGGTGCAATGGTAATGGCTTTCGACATGGAAGGAAATATGAAATGGGAAAATGGATTTAAAATTTCTGATGGTCCGCTTTCTTTCTCAACCAGCAGAAAATTTGATTTTTACGAAACAGAAGACCAAGGCATAAAGGTTGTATATAACAATGCTGGGTCTATTTTTTCAAAGGTGATATACAACGATAAGGTAGATTCGGAAGTTGAATTGATGAAAATTAAGGCTGCCGGTAATAATAAAAAGGTTAAAAATTTGGATTCAAGATATACAGAAGTTAATGGTACTGAGTATTGGTATGATAATTTTTATTTAGCTTTTGGTATGCAAAAAATTACATCAGATACTAAGGCTAAAGACAGAGCCAAAGATGAAAAGAAAAACCGTACCATATTTTACCTCAATAAAATAGAAATTGAAGAATAGGATTTTTTGCTTGCTGTGGCTGATTTTTTTGTCAGTTACTTCGCAAGCCCAAGAATACAAATCTTGGTTTAAAACCATAGCGCCTTTAGGTTCAGAATTTACCGATAGGAAAAACCTACTTGCCGATTTAGAATTAGATAAACCTGCTAAAAAATCTAAGGTTAATATTAAGGCTTTTAAAGAGTCGAACGACTATTTTATTGATAGGTTTTTAAACTCGGGTAGGGTTGTAGCCTATAGTAAAGCCAATGTGTATTTAGATCAAGTAGCAGATAAACTTTTGCAGCATGATCCTGCCTTGCGCGCTAAGTTAAAGTTTTATATTGTATATACTTCTGAGGTAAATGCGTTTACCTTCACCAACGGTATGATTTTCGTAAATATTGGCTTGTTTGCTCGTTTAGAAAATGAAGCACAATTGGCTTTTATTTTGGCACATGAGATTGCACATTATACCAAAAAACATGTTTTTGAACGCTATAAGTTTAGCTCAGAATCTGAGGTAGAAGACATGAATGAAGAGGAGTTTTTAGAGGTAGTATTAAGCAAGTTTTCACGAAATCAAGAGTTTGAAGCAGATCAAATTGGCTTCGACATTTTTAAAAAATCTGGCTATACCCAATCAGAAGCTGCTAAGGTTTTCGAAATTTTAAAATTATCTGAATATCCTGTTGAAAATAAGAAAATTGAAAAACATGTTTTTGAAGGGCAATATTTAAAAGTTCCCTACGCTTTTTATCCAGACACGGCCATACAGATAGTGGTTAATGATGATGAAAACGACTCCACACACACGCATCCTAGCAGTTGGAAAAGGCAATTAGCCTTGGGTAAACAGATGGATAACAATGCTTCAAATTTTGGTTCACCATTTAAAATAGATGCGAAAGCCTTTGCCAATATTAAATTAGCTTCTCAATTTGCTTTAAGTGAAATTCTTATACAAGAAAAAGACTATATCAGTTCTTTGTATAATTCAGAGCTATTATTGTCTAAATATCCCAACAATGAAACTTTGCTTGGACTCAAAGTAAAAGCATATTATTTCTTACTTGCCAATATTAATGCTGGCAGTAGTTCATCCGTTATTAAAAAGCCCAAAAAGATTAATGGTGAAATTAGAAAGTTTCATCAGCTTTTTAAAAAGTTAAATATTAAAGAAACCAATACCTTAGCCTTGCGCATTGCTTGGGATATTCATTTGGCTAATCCAAAAAACGAAGAGATTAAAGTTTTTACACATGCCATAACCAAAATGTTTGCTGGAAGTGTAAGCACAGATTTGACGCAATTTGCCAAGCTTAATGAGTATGATGAATCTCTAATTGCATCCTTTTATGCGCCAGATACAACCCAAGAATTTGCCAAGCGCAAGCGATTTAATTCTGGTACGGGTGCAGTTATCAGAAAATCGAAACCCAAAACCAAAGAAAGTTTTGTTAAGTATGCTATTCCAGATTTAATAGAAAATCAAAATTTTAAAACAGTATTTACGGCCATTGCCAGAGATGTAATAGTGTATCAAGAAGCCAATCCGAGTGATATTGAACAATACGACGATGTAGAAGAAAATACAGTGTATAACAGACCTAAACCAGAGGAGAAGAAGAAGAAAAAGGGGTCGGCAAAAAAAATGCTTGAAGCCAGAGAACCGTTTAGGGCAGAGAAAATTTTAATTATCGATGTAAGCAATGTAAAACTTGATTTAAGCTCTGGGAGTCCGGTAAAATTCTTTTCAATCCAACAAAAGCAAAAAGAATTAGTAAATACTATTCAAAATTGTGCTGAGCTTACTGGGATGAAGTTAACGGTGTTTAATCCAGTAGATTTAATAGCCAACGATTCTCAATTTTACAATGATAGAAATATCCTTGAAACATGGAAGATGGAGCGCATTACCAATCGCCATATGGAAGAAGTTTTGCCATCAAATTATCAAGAAATAGAAGATTTATGTCGACGTTATGGAACCAAATATGTTTGTTTCATCAATACGCGATCAATTATTCTACCGGTAAATCAAGCGCAATTATTTACCAATGTGCTGTATACTATTTATAATCCACCATTGTTTGCCTTTGTGATGTATAGTGTGTTTAGGTATAAGAGATATAGCGCCATTTACATGCCCGTATTTGATATAACCACAGGAAAGGTAATGGCCGATTATTCTTCCGAATATGATTATCCAGATCATCCAGATTTAATGAAGGCCGAGTTTTACTACTTCTTTAATTCAATCAAAAAATGAAAAGATTATTGAAAATAACGCTTTTAATGCTATTTATTGGTCTGACCCAATATCATGCTTACGCCCAACGTGTGGCTGGGTATATGGGAAAGCGTTTTTTTGTTGGCATTCCAGTTTCCTACATGCCCAATATTTATGGTTTTGTAAATCAAGAGGCAAAAATAAATTACAATGGGAAAAATCAATTTTACATGTTAAATGCGCTTAAAGTTGGTGCCAGTGTTGGTTTAGTTACTAGTAATTTGAGATCTGTTGTGCTTGATGTAGATTTTCAAAATACTGGAGTAGCTAAAGAATCGAGTAGTTATTATAACTTTAATGGAACACCAAGTAATTTTGTGTATGGAAGAAGTAAGCTAATTTCTTATAAATTAAGGGTTCAAAATGCCTTTCAACACTGTGCCCCGGTTGGCGGATATAAAGGTATTACCTTAGGCTTAACTACTTTTAATAATTCATACATTAATGAGCAAGGTGCAGAGGTAACAACGGCAGATGAGTTAGATTTTTCTATTGGTTATGCAGGTGGACTCAGGCGTGTGTACAAAGATAAAATTGTGGTAGACCTTGGTTTAGAATACAATATGTTTGTTAGGGCCATTGGAGGTATTTTTGATTTTGAATCTGAGGATAAAGCACCCGAGGAGACTGTTGGTAATTATGCGATCAAGAAGAATGGTTTAAATAGCATCATCGTATGCAAAGCGGCAATTTATCTGCTATTGTAATTATTTATTTTTTGCGAAACTGGTTCCCAAAAACCTTTTCAAATTTCTCTAGCTTCGGCGCAATAACATACTGACAATAACCTTGCGAGCTATTTTGATTATAATAGTTTTGGTGGTATGCCTCTGCTTCATAAAAGTTGGTATATGCCGTAATTTCTGTAACAATTGGATCGCTAAAAGCGCCACTGGCATCTAGGTCATTTTTAATTTTTTCAGCAATTGTTTTTTGTGTTTCATTCAGATAAAATATAGCAGATCTATATTGTGTCCCTATGTCGTTTCCTTGGCGGTTTAAGGTTGTTGGGTTGTGTGTTTGCCAAAATACAGAGAGCAAAGTTTCAAATGAAACCTCTTGTGGGTTATAGATTAATCTGATTACTTCTGCATGTCCAGTTGTGCCCTCACAAATTTCTGTATAAGTTGGGTTTACAACGCTACCACCACTATATCCTGAAACAATTTGTTTAATACCAGGCACGCGCTGAAATACGGCTTCTACACACCAAAAACAGCCTGCACCCAAAATCGCAGTATCTAAATTTGAATCTTTTATTTGCTCTGTCATGATATTCGTTTTTAATTTTTTGTTTTTATTGTCTGATTGAGATTGGCAAGATATACCCAATAAAATAATTGTACTTATAATAATATGTTGTATCATGATATAGATTATTTGATTGGTTTAGCATAAGGTAATCTGCTTACTTTTTCTGCTTGATAATAGGTCTCTAACCCATGAACCAAAGCTGTTTTACTATTGTTTAGGTTAAGAAATCCCTCTGCTTCTATGATGCCCTCTGCTGCTATAATTTCCTCTACGCTTCCAATAATTAATAATGTATCATTGCTGGTAATGGGAATAATTTCTGCTAATTTTAGTCCGATTTTGAGTTTACTTTCTTTTACGTATGGTGCCTGAATGTGTGGGGTAAATTCTTCGCTAAATCCGCAATGCTCAAATTCACTCTGACTCCTTTGATAACGTGCCGAAGTTTGATGCGCATCTTTATATTTTTCTATGGGCACATGGTTTAAGGTAAAATATTCATTTGTGATGATATTTTCATAGGTGTGTTTTTCTACACTCACAGGCCTGTGTAAAATGCCCATTAATGGAGGGTTAGCTCCCACATGCACTACTTGTGAGAAAATAGCCAAATTAGTGTGTCCATCTTTGTCTTGAGTACCAACTAAAATGGCAGATTTGATACCTGCCAAACCATTGATCAAATTGGTTCTATACTGTTTTTCAAAATTGGCAATATCTGCCGCATAAACATGTGTATTCATTTTAATTCCCAATAGTGCTCATTCCACCATCAATATTGATAATTTGACCACTTACCCAATGGGCATTCAATAAATAAATTACAGCTTCACTAATGTCTTGGGCTGAACCAATTTTCTTTAATGGATGACGTTCTGCTGCGGCACTTATTTTACTTTCACTGTTTAATAGTTTTTCTGCAAGTGGCGTTGCTGTTAATGATGGGGCGATGGCATTTACTCTAATTTTTGGTGCATATTCTGCTGCGAGTGCCTTTGTTAGGCCTTCTATAGCGCCTTTTGCCCCAGAAATACTGGCATGAAATGGCATTCCTTTTTGCACAGCTACTGTGCTAAACAATACTATGGAGGCGGTTTGACTCATTAATAATTGTGGCAAATATTTTTGAATCGTTTGAATGGCACCCAAATAATTAATTTGAAGGTCGCTTAAAAAATCGCTTTGTTTTAATGCTTTAAACGGCCGCAAATTGATACTTCCAGGGCAATACACTATGCCATCAATGATATCTGGTAACTCTGGAAATTGAATTGGTTCGGCCAATATATCTATGGCATGAAAGTGAATATTCTGTGGTATTTCTGCTTCCTTCCACGTTCTGCTCAGCACATGAACGGTATTACCTGCATTGGCCAATTGTTTCGCTGTTTCTAGTCCTATTCCGCTACTTCCGCCTACTATTACATAATTTTTCATATGTATTAAACAGAGGCTTGCTTAAATTGTTTAAAAACGTTCGCCGTGTGTAGCGCGGATAATTTTTTGTAATAGGCTAGGAAATGGTTTTAAGAGTAGAATTACCAGCCAGGTTGTAAAAGTTGAGCCAAATAAATGTTGAAAAATTCTTCCTACGCGAAGGCGAACAGAAAAGTTACGGTTCCATGCCGCGCTATAGGCATTTTCAAATTTTACCCGCTCACCTGAGTTACTCGGATCAGCCGGAAATAATTTACTTATTATATCTGCTGCACGCATGGCCATGCTCATTCCGTTTCCACACAAAGGTGCAATTAGTCCGGCCGCGTCTCCTAGCATAATCATATGTTGCTCAATTAATTGCTTTGGTTCGAACCGAATTTGCGAAATAACGAGAGGTTTTTGATAGAGCATTTCTGCCTCAGTAAATATTCTTTTTAAGTGGGGGTTTTTATATAAAACGGCTTCCTCCATGGTTTTAATTTGATTACCATATTTACTCAAATTTTCTTGCGTAGTCAGATAACATAAACAATATGTTTCTTTGTCTATTTTGGAGATGCCGCAGTATCCATTTTTAAAATTATGTAATTCAATTAAGTTGTCAGGAAAATTTACTTTGATATGGTATTTAACACCGATATAATTCTGCTTTCCTTGTTTTTTTTCATGCGTAAACTGCCGCTTTAGTTGGATATCTAAATTGCTTTTTTTTCCATACGCACCAAAAGCGTAGAAGCAATTAAAACTTCCTTTTGTGCTCTGAATATGGAATTGATTATTCTCAAATTGCACTTGGGTTACTTTTGCATTTTCTATGGCATTTACGCCAACTTTTAGGGCTTGGTCAAATAATAATTTATCTAGGCTGAACCTAGCAATGCCAAAACCACCCAAATCCAAAGCTTGTTCTAAGTATAATCCATTAGGAGCGCTTATGCCAAGTTTTGAGATAATAGGTAACTGAAGATCTTCTAAGGATATGCCGCAAGATGTAATATATTCCCAGCTTTCCATAGAGATATATTCTCCACAAACTTTATGAAAGGGGTAGCTTTCTTTTTCTAATAAAAGCACTTTTTTACCTGCTTGAGCAAGTTTTATTGAGAGGGTTAATCCGCCAAGTCCACCACCAATAATTGCGGCATCATACATTTCATTTGCTTGCATGTGTATAGATTATTAACCACCTAAATGCCCATTGCCAACTAATTCTACTATTAGAATACAAACTTACAGGTAATAATTGTGTAAGATTCTCCAAAGAAAATCCTCTTAGGACTGATAAACAAGCATCGTTTTTTACCAGATAACTGCGCGAAAAAATATAAGTTATCCATTTAATACTATAATAGGCTAGGGGATGACGGTGCAAATCATTTACAAAAAATCCGAGCTTAGATTTTTCTTTCATGAGTTGAAATAATTCTTGTAGTTGAGCGTCCTTAAAATGATGACAAAACAGGGCATTGAAAATAATATCAAAAGGCGCATGCTTCCTTAAAAAGCTTTGATAATCTGAGCAAACAAAGCTAATTTCTGGGTAGTTGGCGCACTGTTTTTGTGCAAATGAAATGCAATCTTGTTTTAAATCTACACCTATTAATTGCAATGAAATGCCCTTTTTTCTGGCCCATTTAGCCAGGCTAATGAGATTGTCTCCACCCCCACAACCAATATCTAAAATGGTGTAAGTAATTTCTTTATTTAATTCAAAAGAGTTTAATGCCTTACAGGTTACAGCATGGCCTCCTAAATAGGTGTTAATGGTGTTTAGTTCTCGTAGGTTTAAGTATAAATCTGAGACAGGAATATGCTCGCTATCTAGTAATTCTAACTCATTGCTACGTTCGCTAAAATTAGGCATACATGCTTATTGCGGCTTATTTTTTTTGATTTGTAATAGGCTAAATGCTGAATCTACTTTTTTAATGGTATTACTTAATCTACCTAATCCATCAATTTCCATTTCAACCACATCACCATCTTGTAACCACTGAGGGATATAGTTTTTATCATTTAATAATCCGGTTCCGTTTAACTCTAAAAAGCAGCCTGTGCCAACAGTTCCAGAGCCAATTACATCACCAGGTAAAATATCAACTCCATAGGCGCATCTCTCAATAATTTCAGCGAATGTCCAATCCATATCTCCTACGTTACCTTCACTTACTAATTTACCGTTCACCCAGCACTTCATGGTAAGGTTATGGTTGTTACCTGTGTGTCCGGGTTTGGCTGGAATTTTATGGAATTCAAGTTCGTCTGGCGTTACAAAATAGGGACCAATAACAGTTGAAAAATCTTTGCCTTTTGCTGGACCCAAATTGAGAAGCATTTCCTCCATTTGTAGGGTTCTTGCACTCATATCATTCATAATCATATAACCGGCAATATATTCATCTGCTTCACTTGCTTTGATATTTCTACCTTTTTTTCCAATCACAACCGCTATCTCTAATTCAAAATCTAATTTTTGGAAATGATCTGGCATACAGTTGATTTCACCTGGTCCTTGTATGGCATTGTGGTTGGTAAAATAGAAAATGGGATATTGATCAAATTCTTCAATCATTGGAACGCCACGATTTCTTCTCGCAGCAGCTACATGTTGTCTAAAGGCATACCCATCTCTACATGAAGTTGGGTTGGGAATTGGAGCTTCAAGTGTAACTGCTGACACCCCAATAGGTTCAACCAAATTTGGATTGTTTTTAAGTTGTGAATCTAGGTTTTTAGCCAAGGCCATGAGCGGTGCTCCACCTTGTAAAAAAGCGAGCATGTTATCTGGTAATTCCTTATGTAATTCATGTGTTGGCCAGATAGAATTGTTTTGAAGAATTCCCAATTGAGATTTTCCTGAGTAGGTATAGGTTACTAATTTCATATTATAATTTAGGTAAGTTTATTTTGTCTGGTACTATTAAAATTTGGCCAAATTGTTTCTGTAGTTGTGTGTAAAAGGATTGGGCTTCAATTAAATTTCTATAATCGCCAACGCGCAATTTAAAATAAGGTTGCTGGTAGATGAGATAGATTTGTTGCTCGGGGAAATCTGTTAAAAATTTATTTCTGATTGCTACCGCATTATTCCTATCTGCTCCCGTAAATATTTGAATTCTGTATCCGTCTAAATGTGGCGTAACGGTATTGATTTCTTGGTATTTTTTTACCAAAGAGTCTATTAATGGGTCTACTTTCACGACCAATTTATTTTGGGCAAATACGGTTAAATAGCCATTAACAAGTAACAGTAACAGAATAACTTTTTTCATGAATATAGACTTATGCTTGAATAATATCTACCCCTGCTGAGGTGCCAATCCTATTGGCTCCTGCTGCAATTAAATCTTCAGCAAAACTTTTGGTTTTTATGCCACCTGATGCCTTTATTTTAATCTTTGCTGGCAAGCATTTACGCATAATTTTAACCACATCAACAGTTGCCCCTTCCACACCATATCCGGTAGATGTTTTTACGAAGTCTGCCTCACAATCTGCACATATTTTACAAATTAGTTTTATTTCTTCTTCATTTAAGAAGCAAGTTTCAATAATTACTTTAACTAATTTATTTTGTAGGTGACATGCCGTAACAACAGCTTGAATATCATTCTGCACAGTTGCCATGTCGCCACTTTTAAAAGCAGCTAAGTTAATAACCATATCAACCTCATCTGCACCAGAGTTTATTGCTTTTTTAGCCTCCTCAACTTTACTTGATACGGTATTGTATCCGAAAGGGAAGCCAATTACACTGATAATTTTAACAGGTGCTTTCTTGATCGTTTTTTTTGCCAATTGAATATAATAAGGCGATACGCAAATGCCATAGAATCCATTTTCAATAGCCTCATTACAAAGTGCAATAATATCCTCAGCAGTTGCATTGGGCTTAAGGTTGGTATGTTCTATGAAATTTGCTAGGGTCATATCCTTATAGTTACATTTAGTTTAGTTCCTCTTTTCCATGACAAGATTTATACTTTTTGCCACTTCCACAAGGGCAAACATCATTTCTGCCAATTTTTACTACGCCCTTTACTTGTGCAGGTTTTTGTGGCTCTTGGCCTCCTTGCGCAGCTTGTTGATTATTACGTTGGGCTTGGGCTAAATCATCAGTCCTAGATGTTTTTAACTTACTCGAATCAGCTCTTCTTGGCAACTCAGCTTGTTTTACATCAGTAGCGTTTTCTACTGGTATAAAACCTTTAAAAAGCATACCTAATACCTGCTTATTGATGCGAGATAGCATGCTTTTAAATAAGTTGAATGATTCTAACTTATAAATCAACAATGGATCTTTTTGCTCAAATACTGCGTTTTGAGAACTTTGTTTTAAGTCGTCCATTTCACGCAAGTGTTCTTTCCAATCGTTATCTATAACAAATAAAGAGGCAAATTTTTCAAATGTTTTGCTTATTTCTCTCGCCTCAGTTTCATATGCTTTTTGCAAGTTTACTGGAATTTGCATATTGTGTATACCATCACTTACAGGTACCGCAATCGACTCAAATTGTGTGCCTTTATTGGTATATACATCTTGTATTACAGGCCAGGCAATTCTGGCCATCTCGTTTGTTTTGTGCTGGTAATGGGCTAATAGTTCATCAAATAAATGGTCACTAACCAGGGCCGTTTTTGAACTCAAAAATTCAGATTCGCTAATGCTTGGTTCATATGCGAATACGCGCATGACTTCAAACTTAAATTCAGCGTAGTTTTTCTGTTCTTGATAGGTTTCAACCAATTCTTCGCAGGTATCAGCAAGCATATTGCTGATGTCTAAAGCCAGTTTATCTCCATATAATGCATTTCTACGTTTACTGTAAATTACCTCTCGCTGAGAGTTCATTACATCATCGTATTCTAATAACCTTTTGCGAATACCAAAGTTATTTTGTTCAACTCTTTTTTGTGCACGTTCAATATTTTTGGTAATCAAAGAATGTTCAATGTTTTCACCTTCTTTCATTCCCAATTTATCCATAATGCCTGCAATTCTTTCCGATCCAAATAAGCGCATTAAATCGTCTTCTAGGGATACGAAGAATTTAGATGAACCAGGATCTCCTTGTCTACCAGACCTACCTCGTAACTGCCTATCAACCCTTCTGCTCTCGTGGCGTTCTGTACCAATAATGGCTAAACCACCTACTTCTTTAACGCCCTCTCCCAGTTTAATGTCTGTTCCTCTACCAGCCATGTTCGTAGCAATGGTAACGGCACTTCTCTGACCTGCTTCTGCAACAATATCAGCCTCTTTTTGATGTTGTTTTGCGTTCAATACATTGTGTTTTATTTTTCGCATGGTAAGCATTCTGCCTAATAATTCGCTTACCTCAACAGAGGTTGTACCAACTAACACAGGTCTTCCTGCTTCTGTTAACCGTACAATTTCATCTATTACAGCATTGTATTTTTCTCGCTTGGTTTTATAAATAACATCCTCATCATCTTTTCTAGAAATTGCTCTATGTGTAGGAATTTCAACCACATCTAATTTGTAAATTTCCCAAAATTCTCCAGCTTCAGTGGTTGCCGTACCAGTCATACCACACAATTTATGATACATCCTGAAGAAGTTCTGAAGGGTTACTGTAGCATAGGTTTGCGTGGCAGCCTCAACTTTTACATTTTCTTTGGCTTCAATGGCTTGGTGTAGTCCGTCACTGTATCTTCTTCCATCTAATACGCGACCTGTTTGTTCATCAACAATTTTAACTTTACTATCTTGTATAATGTATTCTACATCTCTCTCAAACATACAGTACGCTTTCAATAGTTGGTTGATAGTATGTATGCGCTCTGATTTGATAGTAAAATCTAGCATTAATTGCTCTTTGCGTTTTAATTTTTCATCTTCAGGCAGATTCGACTTTTCTATTTCAGCTATTTCTGACCCAACATCAGGAATAATGAAGAAGTTAGGATCTTCTCCAGAAGAGGTGATAAATTCTGCACCCTTTTCTGTTAAGTCAACAGAGTTCAGTTTCTCATCGATTACAAAATATAAATCGGCATCTATTTTGTGCATTTCCTTTTGTTGGTCTTGCAAGTAATAGTTTTCCGTTTTATTCATGATTTGCCTGATACCTGATTCTCCTAAAAATTTGATAAGGGCAGAATTTTTAGGTAATCCGCGATACGCTTGAAATAATTTAAAGCCACCCTCTTTTTCGTTATTAGCAGCAATAAGTTTTTTTGCGTCTGCTAATGCGGTACTGAGGTAGGTTTTTTGAATGTTTACCAGTTTCTCAATCCTAGGTTTGAGTGCGTAAAATTGTTGATCATCTCCACGTGGTACCGGACCAGAGATAATCAATGGTGTTCTAGCATCATCAATTAAAACTGAATCTACTTCATCTACCATCGCAAAATGGTGTTTGCGTTGAACCAATTCATCTAGGCTATTTGCCATATTGTCTCGGAGATAATCGAATCCAAACTCATTGTTTGTTCCATAGGTTATATCTGCTTGATATGCTTTTCTGCGCTCTGGAGAATTTGGTTGGTGATAATCTATACAGTCTACTTTTAAACCGTGAAATTCAAACAATGGTGCATTCCATTCACAGTCTCTTCGTGCCAAATAATCATTTACAGTTACAATATGTACTCCTAATCCGGCTAATGCATTCAGGTAGGAAGGTAAGGTAGATACCAAAGTTTTTCCTTCACCCGTAGCCATTTCAGAAATTTTTCCGCTATGTAATACCATACCACCAATAAGCTGCACATCATAATGAATCATGTTCCAGGTTATCATTTGTCCGGCAGCCTCCCAGGTGTTCGACCAAATAGCTTTATCGCCTTCTATCCTTACTGGTTTTTTAATGCGCGATCTCGCACTTAATTCTTTGTCGTATGCGGTGGCAGTAACTACAAGTTGTTTATTTTCTGTTAGTCGTCTGGCTGTTTCTTTAACTACTGCGAAAGCTTCAGGTAAAATCTCGTTCAATACCAACTCTAACTCTTGATCACGTTTTTTCTTTAGAACGTCTATTTCCTTGTATAAGTCGTCTTTTTTAATCAAATCAATTTTTTCGGCTTTCGTCTCCTCCAATATCTCAGCGATTGCCTCATCAATTTCTTTTAATTTATTTTGGATTGTGGTTTTAAAGGCATTGGTTTTTTCGCGCAGTTCGTCATCACTAATGCTATTTAAATTGGCGTATACGGTATTAATCTCTGTAACTATTGGATATAGTTCTTTTAAGTCTCGGTCGGCTTTGCTTCCAAAAATTTTCGTGATTCCTTTTAAAATGCTTCCAATCATACGTGTAGTTTCTCTCTGGTATATCTATGCAATAGGGCATAGGGCTGTAAATTTATATTATTTTTCCTTATTGGCATAAATTAATCCAATATCAAATTTTGACATTATGGCATATTAAAACCCTATGAATTTCATTTTTGCCATTAAATGAATGCATTTATGCGACAATTAATCTGTAATATCTGTTGAACTTTGATTTCTAAAACCAAGTAATTTACCAGTTGGCATTCCACTACTATAGCTCATCAAGTTTTTCTGCTCTAAAGAAATATAACTCATCGACTCCATCGGTGGGGCCATTAAATCAAAGTTTAGACAATAATACATAGATTCTGTTAAGATGGTATGAATACTTTCTTCGTTAATACAACATTTGCCTATGTCATCATACGTAAAAGCAAGTGGTCTTTTCCCTTCAATGAATACATGCTGATCTTTGTTTATAAAAATCCTAGCTACTAAATAACCTAAATCGCCCTCTCTATTATATTTTATGCTATCTGCCAAGAAGTTATAAATCTGTATCATGCCACAAAATTCACGCATAGGGTCAGCTATGATATAGGGGTTACTATGAATAAAATGGTCAGGAGGGAAATCGAAGATATTGGTATGCATCATCAGAACTAGGGTATCGCCACTAAATTTCAAATGCATTTCATAATCACCCTTTTCGTAATATTTAATTTCTACCCTCGATTCTATGGGATTAATTTCTTTTGAAAGTTGTTCTGCCAATTTCTTTGCCTCAACTTTAAGCATATTAAAAACTTGAAGTGTGCGCTTAAATGCGTGCTGTTTTGCAGCAGATTTTTTTAGAAGCAATTCCTTGATTTGATCTAATTTATTTTCCATATCAGTTCAGGATTATATTTAGTATGCTCTTGCAAACAAAACACGCTCTTTAGATGGGTTGCCTGTTAATATACATTTTCCAGATTCTTGCATATTGTTTAATGGTATACAACGTATGGTGGCTTTAGATAATTCCTTGATCTTATTTTCAGTTTCAGAACTTCCATCCCAATGAGCGCTTACAAAGCCAGTTTTGTTTTCTAATGCATCCATAAATTCATCCCAACTGTCTACCGTATGTATATGCTCACTTCTATAATCCAATGCTTTTTGGTAGATATTCTGTTGTATTTGTTCTAATAGGTGGGGGATTTTGTGCTCTAAATCTGCAGCATGCATTAGCTGTTTCTCTTTTGTATCTCTTCTAGCAACTTCAACAGTTTGGTTTTGAACATCTCTTGGTCCGATAGCAATGCGAACTGGCACACCTTTTAGTTCATAGTCGGCAAATTTATAACCCGGACTAACATTGTCTCTGTCGTCTAACTTTACAGAAATTCCTTGTTTTTTTAGCAATTGGAAATACGCATCTGCTTTTTCCATAACCACTGTTTTTTCTTCATCTTTTCTAAAGATTGGAACAATAACAACTTGTATGGGTGCGAGTCTTGGCGGTAAAACCAAGCCTTCATCATCACTATGACTCATAATTAAGGCACCCATAAGTCGGGTTGAAACACCCCAAGAAGTGGCCCAAACATATTCTGATTTATTTTCTTTGCTTACATATTTCACGTCGAATGCTTTGGCAAAGTTCTGACCCAAAAAGTGGGAAGTTCCCATTTGAAGTGCTTTTCCATCTTGCATCAAACCCTCGATACAATACGTATCTAAAGCGCCTGCAAAACGCTCGTTAGCCGATTTTACACCTTTAATTACAGGCACTGCTAAAATATTTTCGGCAAAATCTGCATATACCTCGAGCATTTTTCTTGTTTCTTCAATGGCTTCCTCGGCAGTTGCATGAGCTGTATGACCTTCTTGCCAGAGGAATTCTGTTGTTCTTAAAAATAATCGGGTTCTCATTTCCCACCTAACCACATTTGCCCATTGGTTTAACAAAATGGGTAAGTCTCTGTAGCTTTGAATCCAATTTCTGTAGGTATTCCAAATAATTGTTTCGCTGGTAGGGCGCACAATGAGTTCTTCTTCAAGCTTTGCTTCAGGATCTACTACAATTTCTTTGGTTTCAGGGTCTACTTTTAATCTGTAATGGGTTACCACCGCGCATTCTTTGGCAAATCCATCTACATGACTCGCCTCTTTGGTGAAAAAAGATTTTGGAATAAAAAGTGGAAAATAGGCATTTGAGTGTCCAGTATCTTTAAATCTTCTGTCTAATTCTGCTTGCATTTTTTCCCAAATGGCATATCCATAAGGTTTAATAATCATACAACCTTTAACGTCTGAATGCTCTGCTAAATCTGCATTTTTAACAAGATTGTTGTACCAAGCACTATAATCTTCGCTTCTTTTTACTTTTTTAATGTCCATATCCTTTTTTTGGAATAGTATTTGTTTTAGTTGAAATATACCACAAAAATACTTTTTAGTTGTTACTTTGTGCAAGGAATAAAAATCCATTATCATGAAAAATACCTATTCCCATTATTACTTGCTGTTAATGTTAGCATTAGCATCTTGTAGCCGTCAAAATTTTACACCTATTAGCCAGGTAAATGATGATTCTTATTGGGTTGAAAAGGACGATGAACGCACCCCAGGTAAAAAATTAGATGAAATAGAGCCATGGAATAGTAAAAAAGAAGGTCAGTCTAATCCAACGCCGAGTAGATATAATAACGAAGCAAATCCACCTTCTTCTTCTCAATCATATGAAGATTCGCGTGGCAGAGCGGCTCGTCAAGCATGGGATAATCAAAGAAATACTGAGCAAGCGCAATCTTCAAATTCACAAGATTTTTCGCAAGAAAATTTTACCAATGAGGAGCTAGATCAGCGCGAAATGGATAGAGATTCAAGGCGTTTTGGTTCGAACCGAACCTTTTATTACGACGACCCATACTACCAAGTTTTGAGTCCGAATTGGGGATGGACAAATTTATATGCACCGGTAGTTAGACCTGGTTTTTTTAATTGGGCGCCCGGTTGGAATGTGGGCTTAAGTTGGAATAGTTTTAACGGATTTGGCATGGGTATGGGCATGCAGTTTGGATATGGCTTTGGGTATAATCCGTTTTTTTACGACCCTTGGATGTATGGTGGTGCTTGGGGAATGCCTTTTTATAATCCATATTCTCCTTGGGGGTTTCATCCATGGTATAATCCATACAGATTTGGTTTTGGATGTGGTGGTTTTTATGATCCTTGGGGTTTTAGAAATAATCATCATTTTGGTCCAGGTGGGGGAGATGTGGTAACCAATAGGCCGCTTATGCAACCGAGGCAATCGATGGGTTCTTCTATTCCTTCAGCAGTGGGTTCAAATAGACCAAATTATCAAAACTTTGATGGTAAATCTGTGCGCGATAGTAGGCCTAGTCCAACTCAAAATAGTGACGGAAGTGCCACTACGCCTAGAAATAGACAAGATGGTGGAATTAGATATACTCCAGATAGACCAGCTGTTACTGAGCCATCAAATAGGCCTGGTGGTGAATTGAGGCCTGATCAAAATGGAAGACCCGTTTATGTTTCTCCAAACAATAATAGTCCAATTAGAAATGCAGAAATTCAACCAGGAACAAGCACTAGGCCCGGCGGTGAGTTAAGAGAAGGGCGCAATGGTGCGCCAGTTTATATTCCGCCAAGCAGAAGTAGGAATGAAGGTGGAGATAATCGCCCAAGTATCAATACAGATAGGCCGGCTCGGAGTTATGATGGCGGAATGCCAGACAGAAATCCAAGAAATGCAAGGCCAAGTTTTGAAAGTCCGAGAAGCAGTGGAGGTGAAGGTGGGTACAGGCCTGCTCCTTCTCAGCCGGCGCCAAGTAGGCCAAGTTATTCTGCGCCTTCACCTAGCAGTAGACCAAGCTATTCAGCTCCTGCATCACGGCCGCCAGCAGGTGGCGGAGGTATGCGCCCTAGATAATCTTAACCTTAAAATTAGTACACATGAAAAGAATAATAGTGGTATTGCTGAGTGCATTTTGCATGCAGGTTTCGGCACAAAATCAAGAAGATATTTTAAGATATAGTAGCAGAGGGATGCTTGGTTCAGCCAGAACTATGGGTTTAAGTGGTGCCTTTGGCGCTGTTGGTGCAGATTTAAGCGCAGCATCTATAAATCCAGCAGGTTTGGGACTTTACAGAAGTAATCAGTTTTTAATCAGTTCTGCAATTACTGCCAATTTAACTAACACAACGTATTCAGGAAATTTAATGAGTGATAGTAGGACAAATTTCAATTTGCCTAATATTGGTATTGCGTTAAATACGGTAGATCATTATATGGGCAAACCCAGAACAAAAGGTATAATAGGAGGTACATTGGTTTTGGGTTTAAATAGACTTAATGATTTCGGTACGAATGTGCAATATGCTGGAAATGTGAGAAACGCTACTGTTGGTGATTATTTAGCGCGTCAAGCAGAAGGGTATAATTATACTGTTTTGAATCAAAGTTCATTTGATAATTACTTGGCGGCGCAGGCTTGGCGTGTAGCATTAATCGATTCTTTGCCAGGTGTAAATAAATATATTTCGATTCAAGAATTGATGGGAGATACTGCTTACTCTGTTTCGCAATATCAACAAATTGCAAACCGAGGAAGAATGCAAGAGTGGTATTTTGGCGGTGGCATAAATGTTTCTAATTTTTTGTATTTGGGTGCTACAATGGTTATTCAGCAAGCTAATTATACGAGCAAACTGTTGTACAAGGAATCACTGAAAGAAAGCAGTGTTCAAAATAATCCCTATCATTCTGTTTCTATAACACAAAATGTAGAAACTACAGGTTCTGGTGTTGGGGGTAAATTCGGATTTATTATTCGTCCAGCATCTTTTATTCGTTTAGGAGGAGCTTATCACACGCCAGTGCGTTTATCTATGACCGATAATTATGAAAACTCATTAAGTATGCGCTATAGTAATGGTAAAACCTTTACTGAACCGCAACTAGCGAGGAAAGATTTCTACGAATATCAAATTGTTACACCAGGTAGATTGCATGCAAATGCAGCTATTATAATTGGAAAAGCATTTTTGTTTACGGCAGATTATGAAAGGTTAGATTACCGCAAAGGTAGGTTGCAAGCAACGAATGATTTAGCAGATTTTATGCAAGCAAATTCTAATAATCAATTATTACATACATTGGCTGAAAATTATCGTACAGGTATTGAATTTAGTTACGATTTTTTGAGAATTAGAGCTGGGTATGCTTATTTAGGAAGTCCATTTAATGAACAGTATATTTCTAAAAAAGATGGTTCGAAACAGTTAATTAGCGGGGGATTAGGTTGGGTATATGATAACAGTATCTTTTTTGATTTTGCCGTAAGTAGTTTAATTGGCACCGACTTCCACATCCCTTTTGGTAGGAATCCTGAAACTGCATCTATTGCCGGGAATAGATTAAATTTTATGATTGGCGCGGGATTTAAATTTTAGTTGAAATTGGCGCATAAAAAAAGGCTGAGTAAATACATTTACTCAGCCTTTTTTTAGGTAATGAATTAGGTTTATTCCGACTTAGAAAATGATTTCGAAATGGTTTTTGATCCTTCTTTAAAACGGATAAAGTAAATACCTTTTTGCAAATCACTAATGTTTATATCTGTTTCTAGTCCACCATGATTAAACGATTTAACCTTTGATCCCAATACATTATAAATTTCCATTGATACTGGCTCACGTGAAGTGCCTTGATATTTAACCACCAAACGATCTTTAGCAGGATTTGGGAATAAGTTTAACTCGCGGTTTACAACAGTTTCTTTTACTGAAGTTATCCAGGCATTCAGTATAAATTCTACGGTATCTCTAATACTTGGATTATTTTTTACATAACAAACTACTTTTCCAGAGCCATTTCCACTTTTCTCATTCAGTACAAAGTCGCCCTTGAATTCACCTGTTTTGCCTGGTGCTAATGTAAATTCTGCTTTAGAGCCAACCTTTAAATTAACCAAACAATTTCCTGGGTCGCACAAACCAAATTCCCATTCAGGGCGAGATGATGAAATTTCAATAACTTCCCATTCAAATACACTATCGGTGGTATTGTTGGTAAAGTTTGACTTGGCATCTAACTGATAAAAAGTGCTTGGACCTTGACTTTTGCTCACTTTCGGATTAAAAGAAACAGTTTGTGCAAATAGACTTGGCGAAACTATTAGGGTTAAAAAATAAAGTATTAGTTTTTTCATATTGATTAATTTTAATTTCAAATGAGTAATATTGTTTCTCATTTGATTCTAATTATTTGCAAAAGTATAGCAAAATTTCTTAATAAAGCACTAAAAAGGCATGAAAATCATAATTATTAACGGGCCGAACCTAAATTTATTAGGAAAAAGAGAGCCTGAAATATACGGGAATCAGGATTTTGACTCGTTTTTTCTTCAATTAAAAAATCATTTTCCCAATATCGAATTAAGCTATTTTCAGAGCAATGTAGAAGGTGAAATTATTAATTGTTTGCATGAAGTGGGTTTTTCTTATGATGGTATCATTTTAAATGCCGGAGCCTATTCTCATACTTCAATTGCCATTGGAGATGCTGTTGCAGCCATTAATACACCTGTTGTAGAAGTTCACATAAGCAATTTGGCTGCTAGAGAAGACTACAGGCATAAAACGTGCATTGCGCCTTATGCAAAAGGGGTAATTTTTGGGTTTGGCTTAATGGGGTATAAGCTTGCTATTGCGTCTTTTCTTTAATTTTGTGTTGGTTCAAGCCCATAAATTGAGCAATTTGAGGAAGCTGTGAAAAGGTGGTAATTTTACCTATAAAATGAGCAAAAACAATGCTTTTAGGGTAGATTCCATATAGGTTTCGAACCAATTTTTGTTCCCCTATTAACTTTCGCTTTCTCCACCATTTGGCCCATTGAAAGAAAAAATGGGAATGAGCTAAGTGTACGGCTTTTGAATCTTTAAAATTTCTATTTTTTATAAAATAAAAAGAACTTAATAAATCAAGGGTTGAACGCAAAGGAATTAGCCAAATTAAGGTATAAGTAGCGCTATTTTTGAGCAACATTTGCAGTGAATTTCTGAAATTTAGATAGGTTTTTTTTGGGTTTCCTTGCTGTAAAGTGCTTCCACCTAAGTGGTAAACTGTACTATTACCTACATACCAATTTTGATATCCTGCTAATTGTAAACGCCAGCATAAGTCTACCTCCTCCATGTGGGCAAAAAAATGTTCATCGAATCCACCTACTTCATGAAATGCACTGGCCCTCAAAAATAAGCATGCGCCACTGGCCCAAAAAACAGGCACATTAGTATTGTACTGACCTTCATCTTTCTCCATGTGTTCGAATATTCTCCCTCTACAAAAGATATATCCTAGGTGATCCATATATCCACCTGCTGCTCCGGCATATTCGAAATATTCTTTATTATTATATTGTAATAATTTAGGCTGTGCCGCTGCAATTTTGCTGTCTTTTTCCATCCATTCAATAACAGGCTCAAGCCAATTTGGACTTACCTCCACATCATTATTTAATAATACGTAATAATCGGCCTGAACCCATTTTAATGCTTGATTATATCCACCTGCATAGCCATAATTTTCATCAAGTTGGATAACTTCAACACTGGGGAAGTGGTTCAATAAAAATGGAACAGAATCGTCTGTAGATGCGTTGTCGGCTACAACTATTTTTAGGTTAGGATAGGTAGAAGCTATCACACTTGGTAAAAATTGTTCTAGTAATTGGCGTTTATTCCAATGTATAATTACAACGGCAACAGATGCTTGGATCAGACTCATGAATTTTTCTTCTTCTTATAAGGTGCGTAAATAAAGCGAGCATCACCTGGTGTTATAAACAAAATACACATGAATTCTTTGGCATTTTTATAGTTAGCAATAAAATCTGCTTCCCTATCTGGGAGCACCAATTTACGTTCTTTAAGTTCCTCTAAAGTGCATGCATTGATGCTAAATTCCCTGGCATAATCTTCTTTTAACAGTATTGGTTCACCCAATTTAACCTCATGTTGGTGCGCCACAAAAATGGGATATTGGGTAAACCCTTCTTTTACCATTTCTAGTGAAACTTCTTTAATCATCGGACTATAAAATCCTAAGTCGTCTTCAAGTACTGCTAATAATTTTTTAAGAATATCTTCTTTTTCCATTATTTTAAAATGAGTAATGCAATATTTTCTACATGGTGTGTGTGAGGAAACATATCTACTGCCTGCACTTTGGCAACCTCATATACATCAGTCATTAATGCTATATCTCTGGCTTGCGTAGCGGGATTACAGCTTACATAGACTATTTTTTTTGGTCTAACTTGTAGTAATTGATTTATAACATCTTCATGCATACCTGCCCTTGGTGGATCGGTAATCACTACATCTGGTTTGCCGTGTGTTTCTATAAAATCTTGGGTAAGCAAGTCCTTCATATCACCCGCAAAAAAATGGGTATGTTCTATTTGGTTCAGGGCGGCATTCTTTTTGGCATCTTCAATGGCTTGCACCACGTTTTCTATGCCTACCACTTTTTTGGCAAATTTAGAAATAAACAAAGCTATGGTTCCAACGCCTGTGTATAAATCGTAAACCAATTCATTGCCTGTTAACCCAGCAAACTCACGGGCTTTTTTGTATAGCTCAATGGTCTGATGGGCATTGGTTTGGAAAAACGACTTGGGTCCGATATAAAATTGAAGGTCTTCTAATTCTTCAATTAAATGGTCGTTTCCTTTATAAACCTTTATGTCTTGGTCGTATAGCGAATCATTTTTCTTCTCATTAATTACATACATTAAGGCGGTAATTTGCGGGACGGTGTGATGCAAATGATCCAACAAAGCCTCTCGTTTAACTACATCCTCATGGCCAAAACTCATTATAAGCATCCATTCTCCTTTGAGGTTTGTGCGCAGCAACATATTGCGCATAAAGCCTGTTTGGCCATATAAATTATAGAAATCATAATCGTTTGCTTTGCAAAAATCGCGCACGCTATTTCTAATTTCATCGTTTAACTGCGGCATTAAATGGCAGGTAAAAACCTCAAATACCTTATCAAATCTGCCTGGAATATGGTATCCAAGCCCCATGTTTTCTTCTTTACTAAGTGTGCCAATTTCCACCTTTTCCGTCAGCCATTTTCTGTCGGTAAACGAGAACTCCACCTTGTTTCTATATTCTGTAGTTCTGGCTGAACCTAAAATGGGCTCAAGCGGAGGGAAAGGGAATTTGCCGATGCGTTCGAAGGCGTCGAGCACTTGTTGTTGTTTATAGCGCAATTGGGCTGGGTACGACATTTGTTGCCATTTACAGCCACCGCAGGTGCCGGCATGTTGGCAAAAAGTATCTATTCTGTCTTCAGAAGGTTTTACTACTTCAGTAATGGTAGCTATTTCGAACCTGCGTTTATTTTGAATAACGCGTGCGTTCACTATATCACCAGGTACTGCATATTCTACCATCACCACTTTGCCATCTGGTCTGGCTATACTTTTACCCTCGCTACCTGCATTTTCTATGAGTAGGTTTTCATAAAAAATAGGTTCTTTTGATTTCTTTTTACCCATTAGGCCCGCAATTTAAGAATTTGCTACCTTAATTTTTGTAAAAAGGAAAATACCAACTGGCATAGAACCTTGAATTGACTTAAATGATATTTACTTCTGGAGTTATTTTAATGCCAAAGGTTTCGAACACGGTGGCTTGAATTTGTTTGGCCAAGGCGAAAATCTCGTTACCTGTAGCTTCGCCGTAATTAACCAATACAAGTGCCTGGTCTTTGTGTGCACCCGTATTACCAATGCGTTTTCCTTTAAAACCGCATTGCTCTATTAGCCATCCGGCGGGCACTTTTACCAAATCCGTATTGAGTGGGTAACCAGGTATAGTTGGGTATTTTAGTTTAAGCGCATCATATTGATTCGCATGAATCTCTGGGTTCTTGAAAAAACTACCTGAGTTGCCCAATACTTTGGGGTCAGGCAGTTTAGAAGAGCGAATAGCAATAACCGCATCGCTCACATCTCTAATACTTGGTTCGGCAATCCCTTTTTGTTTTAGGGTGTCGGAAATAGCGCCATATTGGGTATTTAGGTTTCCTTTTTTACTTAGTTTAAAGGTAACCGAAACAATGATGTATTTGTCTTTTGCTTCGTTTTTAAAAATGCTTTCTCTGTAGCCAAATTTACATTCTTCATTTTTAAATGTTACTAATTTCCCCGTTTCAATTTCAACTGCAGTAAGCTCTTCAAAGGTGTCTTTTATTTCTACACCATAGGCGCCTATGTTTTGCATGGGAGCTGCGCCAACGCATCCAGGAATGAGTGATAAATTTTCTAAACCATAATAATTGTTATCTACGGCATACATTACTAAATGATGCCAAACCTCACCACTCATGGCTTTTATCCAAACAAAATTATCATCTTCTTTTATTTTGTTTATGCCATTTAGTTCAATTTTAATGGCCATGCCATCAAAATCTTGGGTAAGTAATAGATTGCTTCCACCACCAAAAATTAATTTTTTACGTTCAGCTAAATTAAAGGTAGTGCATAACACCTGCACTTCTTCTATAGTGTTAACCCTTACAAATTGGGCTGCATTTACATCAATCCCAAAAGTGTTGTATGGTTTTAGCGATATGTTTTGATAAATCACCATCTTTGCTTGGCAAGTAAAGAAATACTCTTGAAAAAAGCGATATATAATTATTTTTGTTGATTAATTTTATGTTTTTACCCATTCAAATCCTAACCAAGAGATTCATTCTTGCCCTTGCCATTGCGAGTATTTGCAGGCTATTATTTCTTGTTTTTAATCCGGTTTTATTGGCTTTCCCAAACACACAATTAGCAGAATCCTTTTTTTTTGGTTTGGCATATGATATCTCTTCCTTGGTATATATTCATGGACTTTTTATTGGATTACATCTTTTGCCATATGCGTTTTTTAATCGCGTTAAAACTCAGCGTTTCTTATTTTTCTTGTTTATGCTGGGGCAATTTTTATTTTTATTTTTCAACTTTGTAGATATTGGATTGTATCCCATAGTGGGTAGAAGAAGTGGTAGCGAAATTTTTTCAATGGCCACTGAAACCGAAGGTTTGGTATTACAATATTTATTCGGGTATTGGCACTTATTTGTTTTGCTTTTGGCTTTGGTATATCTCAATTACTTTGCCTATCAAAGAATTAAATACCAAACTACCCCTGCGGCAAATGAACCCATTTCATGGCCATCTGCCATATTGCTTCGGGTTGGGGTATTGGTTTTAGTTTTTATTGGTGGTAGAGGTGGGTTTAAATTAATGCCATTAAATCCTTTTGATGCAGCCAGAAATACGCGTGCCGAACTTATTCCGCTTGTTATAAATACGCCTTTTAATATGATTATAAGCGCTCAGCATGCAGGATTAAAAGAAAAAAAGTACTTTGAAGATGAGTTACAATTAATTGCAAATTTTAATCCAATTAAACAAGTTATTCCAAAGCGAAATGCTGCCCAAAAAAGAAATATAGTTCTCATTATTTTAGAAAGCTTAGGGAAAGAATATATTGGTTTTTATAATCATGGTAAGGGTTATACACCATTCTTAGATTCATTAATGAAGCATAGTCAGGTATTTGTGCATGCGTATGCCAATGGTAAAAAATCGATTGAAGGTATTCCTGCAATTTTATCTGGTATGCCTTCTTTAATGCAGGTTCCATATTTAAGCAGTAATTACCACAGTAATATCATTAGGAGTGCCGGACATTACCTTCAGGAATTAGGGTATACTGCTGGGTTTTATCATGGAGGTAAAAATGGTACGATGAGCTTCGATAATTATGTTGCACTGAGCAATAGTGGTGATTATTTTGGTAAAAATGAGTATCCTAATCCTTCAGATTTTGATGGGTTTTGGGGTATCTCAGATAGACCTTATTTGCAGTATGTTGCTAAGCAAATTGGGAAATCAAACTTTCCATCTTTTACTAGTGTATTTACTTTAACTTCCCATCATCCTTATCAATTACCGAGTTCAGAGCTAGCTCGTTTTAAAGATGGTTCATTGCCAATTCACAAAACAATTTCCTATACAGATGATGCATTGAGAGATTTCTTTAAAACTGCCTCTCAACAAGATTGGTTTAATAACACCACCTTTATCATTACTGCAGACCATAGCGCAGAAAATGAACGGCCATACTATCAAACGCCTACAGGTAAATTTGAAATACCATTGCTTATTTATCGACCCAAAGACGTGTTGCCTGAAATGAAATTAGAAACTGTTTCGCAAACAGATATTTTGCAACTTATTTTGGAAGAAGCCAATTACACGAAGCCTTTTTTTAGTTTTGGTTCGGGCTTACATGCTGATGGAAGTGGCTGTGCAATGCAATTTCATGATGGGTATTACCAACTCATTCAATGGCCTTTTGTATTAAATTTTGCGAATGATAAGGCAATTGGCTTTTTCCATTTGGAGAAGGATTCATTGATGAAAACAAATCAAATTGAAAACGCCTCCTATGCCAACAAAAGGGATAGTTTAACACTAAAAGCAAAAGCAATAATACAAACGTTTAATACCCGTGTTCTGAACAATACAGCCCATTAATGATTGCTAATTCCTGCTTCTTTTTTAACTTTTTTACTCAGATTATTACAAACCAATTGATAGGAAATATCAATCAGTTCTATAATTACTGAATGCGGTACATCTGAATGAAAGCTTACAGTATTCCAATGGGTTTTATCCATGTGAAATCCGGGTGTAATTCCTGAATAGTTGGCCCGTAATTCAATTGATTTTTCTGGAATACATTTTAAATTACAGGCGTTGGGTTGGGCAATACTGATCAAACAAAACATTTTGCCAGCAACCTTAAACACTAAGGTGTCATTATCAAATGGGAAGTGCTCACTTACTGCTTGCTTTGAAAGACAGTAATCGCGAAGTTCTTCAATGTTCATTTACAGCAAGCTGTATAGTTTTAAGCCTACTTGTATGGTTACCATTTTATTTTGTAGGGTAGGCGCAATTCCTTTATAACTGAATGCGGATCCCATATCGCTTGTATTAAAATCATACTTCACATCAAAGCGCAACTTTAATATGTCTAATCCAGCGCCCACTTGGAATCCTGTGGTATGGTCTTTTAAACTTTCTAGTTTAAAGTCAGCATTATTGGGAATTTCCGTAATTTGTTTCATCAGAAATTGAAAGTTGGGTCCACCATATAAACGAAAAGTTTTTAGAAATCTCCAACCTATTAAAACCGGTACATCCACATAATTTGCGGTATGACTAAAAGCTTGTAAACCTGCAAGGTCTATTTTGAAATTACTAGCTCTTCGGTTAAAAACTGCTTCAGGTTGAATGTATAATCCAAAAGGTGTGCTTAGTCTTAAATAAGCGCCAATATTTATGGTTGTATTTGCCTCAATTTTAGCAGATAAATTTTGTAGGTCTTCAAGCTCAATTTTGTCTCTGTTCATTCCGGCTTTAATTCCTAATTCTAGGTTCTGGGCTTGGGTGTTTAAAACACAATAAAATAGGAAAAGGGTGCTAATAATTTTTTTCATGTTTCAAGTATTTACTAGTATCAAAGTTAATGAAATTTCTGGCAAAAAAAATCTGGCTGTAAGCCAGATTTTTTCTTTTCTTAATTTTTATTGGGCAAAAAACTATATTTTTTACTACGCTCTAATTGGTCTTTCAACCAGTTGTCTGGGTAGCTAACTTTTACATCTACTATTTTATTGTTTTCCATTACCGGAGTTAACACAGGTTGAATAAATCCTTTGTAGGGGGCAACATTTAATTTTTCAAAGCGTTCTTTTACTTCCTTCAAAAGAGTTTGGTCAACTTTTACTCCATAATTTTCTACCAGAGCTTGTCCAGCAGCAAAATCACCCTCAGATTTTATGCGTTGAATTTCACGTAATAATTCTCCAAAAAGTTCACGTAAGCGTTCGTAGTTATTCACTTTTACATAGGTTTTTCCGTTTTCTTTAAAAAAGCTAATTACATTTTCGCTTTTGCCTTTTTCATAGGCCCACATTGCATTTAATTGGCGATTGCGCATGTGTGCTTCTTCTAAGTTTTCGCCAATATTTAGACGGGTTAATTGTGTAATTAAACCATTGCGGATGTACCCATCATATTCGGTTTTCCCTACTTCTAAACTTGGCATAATTCCCATTTCAACCAATTTTGGATCATATACATAATACAAGGCTACTAAATCGGCTCGCGCTTCTTCTAAGGTGCTTGCATAATTTTTTAATGTTTGATCTGGGTCGCCTATACCGGGATTTATTATACCAGAAGCGTGTCCAATCACCTCATGCATATCGGTATGTAAGTCGCCCGCCAATGCGCCATATTTTTCATTTCTAGAAATTTCTTCTGCAGAAATGCAGAATTCTTTCATCATCGGACTTTTAGCGCCAACTATGTTGTAAGCATGCACAATATTACCTAATGAAACAGATTTTGACCCATGCTCTTGTCTGATCCAATTTGCGTTTGGCAAGTTAATGCCAATAGGTGTGCTTGGTGAGCTTGCGCCTGCTTCTTGGATTACGGTTATAACTTTTGCAGTTATCCCTTTCACACTTGCTTTTTTGTGTTCTGGTAAAATAGGGGAATGGTCTTCAAACCACTGCGCTTCTTTCGCAATAGCAGCAATCCTTTTGGTAGCTTCCATGTCTTTGATGCTTACCACCGATTCAAATGAGGCTCTTTTGCCAATGGCATCATCATATACTTCAATAAATCCATTAACAACATCTATTCTGCTTTCAGTATCATTTACCCAAGCAATATTATACTCGTCCCAAATTTTAAGGTCACCAGTTTTGTAGTATTGAACCAAAAGTGTTAAAGCTTTTTTCTGTTTATCGTTTTCGGCAACGGTTACTGCTTTTTCTAACCAATACACAATTTTTTCTATGGCTGGTCCGTACATGCTACCCACTTTCCAAACCATTTCTTTTAATTGTCCATCTACTTTTATTAACTTGCTATTTAATCCCCAAGAGATGGGTTTTCTATCGCTGGTATCAATGCGTGCAGCATAAAAGGCTTCAACTTCTTTGGCTGTTACACCTTCATAAAAATTATTGGCAGAAGATGCAACATTATCGATATCCGAAGCTAGGTTTACAATTTTAGCATCAAAGTTTGGATCAAATACAATCTTGTGGATGTTATTCAAGAATTGATCAACGGTTATGCCCTCTAGCGGCAGTAAATTTGCATCTGATGCCTTAACAAGTGCTGCGAAATAGGCAGGACTACAAGCTAAAGTGAATTTAATATTTGAATAATGGTGGTGAATACCATTAGAGAAAAACACCCTTTTGGCATAGGTTTCAAATTGATTCCATTCGTTTCCGCTTCGCTCTCCTGTGTAGCTATTTAAAATAGCCTCCAAGGTTCTTCTTATGGTTAAGTTGTGTTTGTATTTTTGGTCATAATAAATGTCTCTGCCACAATTGGCTGCTTCTGAGAGATAATAGGCCAATTCTTTTTGCTGTGGGGTTAACGCTTCAAAGCCAGGAATTTGATAGCGTAATACTTGCAGGTCTGCAAAATTATCGCAGTTCACTTCAAAGGTGTCTTCCTCCTGTGCCATGCTTTTATTGTCGCTTTTACAGGCAGCAAATGCGAGCATAGTGCCCATAGTTCCGTAAATCATCATTTTCTTAACATTCATTATCTAGCAATTTTATGGTGCAAATATATTGATTATGACTGGTTATTTAAATTTTTCCATTGCTCCTAATCCAAATAGCGCAAAATCATATTTAACAGGGTCTTTTGGGTCTAATTGTCTAAGTAGGTAATCTAGTTCTTGAACTGCTTTGGCATCGTCTTGTTTTCTCATGAGTAAGCCAAGTTTTCTAGCCATATTTCCACTATGTACATCAAGTGGTATGCTTAGTTGAGCCATATTTAATTCAGTATTCCAGATTCCAAAATCTACGCCTCTTTGATCTTTTCTAACAAACCAGCGAAGCATCATATTCATTCTTTTGGCAGCTGAGCCTTTCATTGGATCGGAGATGTGTTTTTGCGTTCTAATGGGGTGAGGTATTTCAAAAAACAATGCTTTAAATTTACTTATGGCTGGTTGTAGTGTATTGGCTTGTGCATGTCGACTAAAAATTTCTTCCATGCCTCCATGTGTGGTGTAAATATGTTGTAGGCCTTTTATAAAATAAGCGAAGTCTATCCCGTTAAAGGTTCTATGCACAAATGAATGCAAGCGGAGAAGGTTTTTGGGTTTGTGAGAAAGTACAAAATCGTAGGGGGATTCACCCAATAAATCCAGCATTTTATGTCCGTTTTGCACAATCATTTTTCGGTTGCCCCAAGCAATACTTGCCGCTAAAAAACCCGCGATTTCAATATCTTCTTTTTGGCTAAATCTATGCGGAATACTGATAGGGTCGGGTTCTATAAAACTACTTCTATTGTAAAGATCTACCCTCTCCTCTAAAAATGCTTTTACTTCATCATCTATATAATTTACTGGCATGTAGAAGGGATTTACAAAAGTTTATAAATCTCTCTTACTTTATTAATAACATGTAAAAGCAATAATGCAGGCCAAATAAGGGCGCTTTGACTGTTATAATTAATGGTTATAATACTCACTAAAACCCCAATATTAAAGGTGGCAACAACCACATAAATGAGTTGGAAACGAAGATTGTCTGATTTGCTAAATGAAAGTGCTGCAAACACGAGGAGTAAAAGTACTGAAATGATGGCAACAATGTAGGCAATATTCATGGTGTTGATTAGCGGGTTATAATTTTAATTGTGCGAACAAAGTTAAAAAATTGCAAACTTTTCAATTTATTAAATATTTTGTGCCCAATCTCAAAATTTATTACCTTAAAATAAAGTTTTTCATGAATTATACCGTTTATATGGCAGATACTACAGATCATTTTGTAGGATTGCAGGCTAAAATAAATACGCAAGGAGAAAAATTAATTCAATTACAATTGCCCGCTTGGCGGCCGGGTAGATATGAGTTAGGTAATTTTGCTAAGCATATTCGTAAGTTAAAAATTACTGGCGATACTGGTGATCAATTAGATTTTTATAAGTTAAGTAAAGATTGTTGGGAAGTAAATTGTTTGAACCAAGATGTTATTACACTTTCCTATGAATATTTTGCCAATCAGCCTGATGCTGGCGCCTGTTTTATAAATGAAAATTTACTCTATCTAAACCCCGTGCATTGCTTTATGTATGTTGTAGGAAGAGCCAATGAAACTTTTACAATTTCCCTTGATATTCCCGATCATTGGAGAATTGCCTGTCAGCTACCTCAATACGAGAAAAAATTATTGGCAAATAGTTTTGATACCTTAGCAGATAGTCCGCTTTTTGCCTCTCCAAACCTAATACACCATTCATTCGGTTTGAACCAATCTACAATACATTTTTGGTTTGAGGGAGGTGTGGTACCCGATATGCAATTATTAGAAGAGCATACCAGAAAATATGCCTTGGCTCAGACCGAAATATTTGGAGAATTACCCTTAATAGATTACCACTTTTTATACTTGATTTTACCAAGTAAATTTAGGCATGGAGTAGAGCATGCTGATTCTACTGTTATTGCTATGGGTCCGGCTTCGGAGCTTGTAGAGAAGAGTTTTTACAACGACTTTTTAGCTATCAGTTCGCATGAGTTGTTTCATTTATGGAATATAAAACGCATGCGACCAGCAGAAATGTTGCCTTATGATTTTACCAAAGAGAATTATTCTAGATTAGGATATATTTATGAAGGGATAACAACCTATTATGGTGATTTAATGTTGTTGAGAAGCGGAGTATGGGATTTAAATACTTATTTCTCTAGCTTGTGTGGTGATTTGGATAGACATTTAAACAACGAAGGAAGATTTAATTATTCGTTGGCAGAATCTAGTTTTGATACTTGGTTGGATGGTTATGTTCAAGGAGTAAAAGGTAGAAAGGTTTCTATTTATATGGAAGGTTTGGTTGCTGCATGGATTGCCGACGTAAAGATATTGGTTCAAACTAAAGGAAAATACAGATTAGACGAGGTAATGAAGCGATTGTATGAGCAGTCGTACAAATCTGGAAGAGGATATACCCAAGAAATGTATAAAAATACTCTTGAAAGCGTAGCTGGAATCTCATTCGAAAATTATTTTACGGAGTTAATTGATGGAAAGGGAAATTGGGATAAATATATTGCTGAGACACTTGAATATATTGGATTAGAATTGATTGTGCAAAAAGATGAATTGGGTAACTTGCTAAGCCGATTGGTAAAAAAACAGCAAATGTCAAATTCTCAGGCCGAGATATTTGATTTTTGGATTAAATAGATTTTATTTGAAATAGAAATCGACCACTCAATTCATTTCACATGCAGAAGATTTATCTAGATTGTAAAAATTGCGACGTCAAAGCCGTATCTTTTTTATCGTATTGTACAGACGAAGAAGCAGAGATTGTATCAGCGGCCAAATCTTGTAGTCATTACAATAAAGGTCAATCCATCTTTTATGAAGACAATATTCCTCTCGGAATTTATTGTTTAAGCAAAGGCGCTATCAAATTAACGCGCTCAAACAAAGACGGCAAAGAGCAAATCATTCGTTTTGCCAGAGAGGGCGAGTTCTTGGGATACCGTGCTTTGATTGCAGATGAACCTCTAGTGGCTACAGCAACTTGTATAGAAGATACTGTATGTTGCTTTGTGCCTAAAAATGTATTTTTAGAGCTTTTAGAAAAGAATGCTCAGATAAACAAACACATGCTTAAATCTTTGTGTCACGATCTTGGAATTGCTGATGAGCGTATCCAAAGTTTGGCACAGAAAAGTGTAAGGGAGCGTTTAGCAGAAACTTTGTTGTTTTTGCAAAAAACCTTCCAAGATGATAAAACTCAAGATGAAAACTTGATAGCCGTTACGCTTCCAAGGGAAGATATTGCTAATATTGTTGGTACAGCTACTGAGACTGTTATTAGACTCTTATCTGAGTTTAAATCAGACAAGCTTATCGATATGGAAGGAAAGAAAATTCGTATCTTAAACCAATCAGCACTCGAGAGAATTTCGCACGCATCTGTCTAGCTTGTATGTGTATGCATGACTTTAATCATACTCGGTTTTGAGATAGGTCATATTTTGTAGAGCCACATAAAATTATTTTTGAAGATAAAATAATTGAGTTGTGGTAAGAAACATGCTTTTATTAATGGATGGCACTTCAGACGCAGAGCGTTTGCTGGATTGTTCCATCAAAATTTTTCATAATCAAAAAGATCATTTTAATGGTGCTTTTGTAGATGGAATTAGCTCCAATAATTTAAATGAAGTATTTGATACTAAAGAGCATTTGAGTTCCCAGTTTACTCGTTCAGAGATAATTGAGAAAATTCTTCATACAAATTTAAACAATAGTAATGAGTTCATTAATCGCTTTGTAAAGAAATGCGAAGAGTTGAACCTACGCACTAAAGTATTTATTGGTCCGGAAGAAACCAATGAAGACTTGGTAAAAGAAAGCATGTTCAATGATTTGTTTTTGATAGGTAAAGATGTTTTTAGGAAACCAAATGTGTCTCGACAATCATTTGATGCTATCGAATCGTTAATGAGAAACACTAAATGTCCGATTGTTTTATTGTCGTGTGAGCAGATTTCATTTCAAAATGTAGTGCTAATCTATGATGGTAGTAAGCGTTCATTTGATGCCATCAAATTGTTTATGTATTTAATGAGCGAGTCTATTCAAAAGAATAATTTAATGCTCAATATTGTTGTTACAGAGAATAGTTCTAACAATGAAAAAGGTGTTATAGATTACCTGAAAAATTACAAATTACATTTCTCCATAAACAGAGTTTATCCAGATAATTATTATTCAGAATTGTTAAATCTTTTAGTGAGTTTAAATTCATTTTTATTGGTAACGGGTGTGAATAGAAATGATATTTTGGAAGACTTAATTTTCAATAAGGAACATTCGTTTTTTATGCACGGTCAGAGGTCAATATTCTTTGGATAACCGCTATGGAAATTGTAGAAAAGGATAAAAAATTAAGTTGTTTTCATTGTGGCGATACCATTAGCAATAAGCCATTAGTGTTCGATGATAAAAACTTTTGTTGTCAGGGTTGCGAGGGAGTATACGCCTTATTAAGTCAACATAACTTATGTGATTATTATAATTTAGATGAGGCTCCTGGCCTAACCCAAAAGAATCCAGTTTCTAAAATTAAATTTAATTATTTAGACGATGAGCAGATTCAGTCGCAGCTCATTCAATATAGAGATAGTAAGATTTCTAAAATAACCTTTCATATGCCAACTATGCATTGCAGTAGTTGTATTTGGTTATTAGAAAGTTTATACAAAATTGAAGCAGGTGTTACATACTCGCGAGTTGATTTTTTAAAGAAGCAATTGAGTGTTACTTTTAACCATACTATTTGTAGTTTACGTCAATTAGTAGAATTGTTAAGTTCATTAGGCTACGAGCCTGCTTTAAACATGAACGACTTAACAGGCAAAAAGGAGCAACATAGTAATAGAAGATTATTGTATCAAATGGGCGTGGCTGGATTTGCATTTGGTAATATTATGCTCATTAGTTTTCCAGAATATTTTGGACTTGATAGCTTTTCGCACCATGCTTTCTCTAGGTTATTTGGATACTTAAATTTAGTGTTAGCCTTACCTGTATTTTTATATGCTTCTCAAGATTATTTTATCTCTGCCTATAAGAGCTTAAAAAAAGGGGTGGTAAACATAGATTTTCCTTTGGCATTAGGGATTTTAGTAATGTTTTTTAGAAGTTCTTATGAGGTGATTTCTCAAACTGGCATTGGTTTTTTTGACACCCTAGCAGGCTTGGTATTTTTTCTATTATTAGGGAAATGGGTTCAGCAAAGAACCATAGATACCTTATCTTTTGAGCGCGATTATACTTCTTATTTTCCTGTGGCTGTATCAGTAATTAAAGGCAATGAAGAAACCACAGTACCTGTTACGCAATTAAAAATTGGCGATAGGATTTTAATTAGAAATAATGAAATTATTCCAGCAGATTCTATCCTTTTACAAGGAGATGCTCAGATAGATTTTAGTTTTGTTACAGGTGAAAATGATCCGATAACAAAGGTTTTTGGAGAAATTATTTATGCTGGTGGCCGACAAGTAGGAGGAACCATAGAGTTGGAAGTATGTAAGAGTGTTTCTCAAAGTTACCTCACACAATTATGGAATAGTGAACATTTCTCTAAATCTGCTGAAAGCACTATTCAGTCGTTCCAAACCATGGTTAGCAAATACTTTACCTTTGCTTTATTAATCATTGCATTTGGTTCAGCATTTTTTTGGCTTTGGTTTGAACCAAGTAAAAGTATGGCAGCCTTTACTGCTGTTCTCATCATAGCTTGCCCATGCGCCTTGGCTTTATCATCTCCCTTTGCACTAGGAAATGCGATGCGTATGATGGGCCGCGCAAAGTTTTATTTAAAGTCGCCCAGTGTAATAGAAAAAATGGCTAATGTTAATCACTTAGTTTTCGATAAAACAGGTACTTTAACCCAGGCAAGTGAAGCAAATATTATGTTTGAAGGTGCAGAATTAACAAATGAGAATAAAGCTTTGATTCATGCTTTATGTATTAATTCTGTTCATCCGTTAAGTAAGCAAATCATACACTTTTTATCATTTGAGTATTCTCAAAAATTGGTTGTTCAAGATTTTTCGGAAGTATTAGGTAAAGGATTGCAAGCCATAATTCGCGGCATCAAGATTAAAGTTGGTTCAGCCAATTTTATGGGACTACAAAAAGAGGCTGAAGCTGTTGGAGTAAATACTTCTGTTTATGTAGAAATTGGAGGTGTTATTATAGGTAAATTTAATATAACGAATGCATACAGGCCTCAATTAGCAAGTGTTTTAACGGGATTAAGTGAACAAAATAAATTGAGTTTATTAAGTGGAGATAATGATTCTGAAAGAGTACGCCTAAGTACTTATTTTCCTAAGGAAGCCCAGTTGTTATTTTCTATGAGCCCGTCGGAGAAAATGTTATATATACATCAATTAAAAGAGAGTGGTGAAAAGGTTGCCATGATTGGTGATGGATTAAACGATTCCGGAGCTCTAAAGGTTGCTGATATTGGGATTTCGGTTTCAGAAAATACAGCACATTTTACTCCTAGTAGCGATGCCATAATGGATGCTCATTCTTTTGCCAAGCTGAACCAATTTTTTAAGTATTCTAAAAGTACATTAAAGGTAATTCATATCAGTTTTGTAATTTCATTGGTGTACAATGTTATCGGGTTAAGTTTTGCGGTTCAAGGAGTATTATCTCCTCTAATGGCAGCCATTTTAATGCCTATAAGTAGTATAAGTGTTATTTTATTTACTACTACCGCTACCTATATATTTGCTCGTAGAGATAAAATTTTAAATTAGAGAAAGATGACAATAATATTCATGTTAATTGGTGTAAGTTTATTGATGGCATTGGGTTTTTTAATGGCCTTTGTTTGGTCTGTAAAAAGCGGACAAATGGAAGACGACTATACACCCTCTGTGCGTATGTTGTTTGAAGACAAGCCATCAACAGAAAAAAAAGAAACAAGTCCAATTTTAAATACTGATAAAAATCAGATGGGATTATAAGTTATGTCATTTTTCTGACATAAAACTGACAATACATTTGATACTTTAAAAATCAAACCAGAATCTATGCAAGTGGAAAACTTTAACTATGACAACCGGATAGTCCGGAACTTCATTATTGCCTCAGTAGTATTTGGCGTAGTGGGTATGTTGGTGGGTTTAATTGCGGCTATACAGCTTTACTACCCGGCATTTAACTTTAATCTACCTTATACTTCGTTTGGCAGAATTAGGCCTTTACATACCAATGCAGTAATTTTTGCCTTTGTGGGTAATGCAATTTTTGCAGGGGTATATTATTCATTACAACGCCTATGTAAGGCAAGATTATTTAGTGATTTTTTAAGTAATTTTCATTTTTGGGGTTGGCAGTTAATCATTTTAGCAGCAGCTATAACATTGCCTTTAGGTCTTACTACTTCAAAAGAATATGCCGAATTAGAGTGGCCAATTGATATTGCCATTGCATTGGTTTGGGTAGCATTTGGTGCTAATATGATTGGTACCATCATTAAACGCAGAGAGCGTCATATGTATGTATCTATTTGGTTCTATTTAGCCACGTTTGTAACGGTTGCTGTTCTGCATATAGTAAACTCATTTGAATTACCTATAAGCTGGGGTAAAAGTTATATGTTGTATGCCGGTGTTCAAGATGCATTGGTACAATGGTGGTACGGACATAACGCGGTGGCATTTTTCTTAACTACTCCTTATTTAGGAATGATGTATTATTATTTACCTAAGGCTGTAAATCGTCCGGTTTATTCTTATAAATTGTCTATTTTACACTTTTGGACATTAATCTTCTTATACATTTGGGCTGGTCCGCATCACTTATTATATTCTAGTTTACCAGATTGGGCTCAATCTTTAGGTGTGGTTTTCTCAGTTATGTTGATTGCTCCATCTTGGGGTGGTATGATTAACGGATTGTTAACGTTAAGAGGAGCTTGGGATAGAGTAAGAGATGAGCCAGTACTTAAGTTTTTTGCGGTGGGTGTTACTGCATATGGTATGGCTACTTTTGAAGGTCCGTTATTGAGTTTGAAAAACGTTAATGCTATTGCACACTTTACCGATTGGATTGTAGCACACGTTCACACAGGTGCTTTGGGTTGGAATGGATTAATGACATTTGGTATGTTCTATTGGTTAGTTCCTAAGATTTATGGTACCAAATTGTATTCAAAATCATTAGCTAATACTCATTTTTGGATTTCAACTTTAGGCATTTTATTCTATGCTATTCCTATGTATTGGAGTGGGTTTGCACAAGGTATGATGTGGAAAGAGTTTTTACCAGAAGGTATGTTAAAGTATCCTAACTTCTTAGAAACTACTTTGCAAGTTATTCCTATGCATATAATGCGTTCTATTGGTGGAACTTTATTTTTAAGTGGTTTATTCGTTATGATTTATAACTTAATGAAAACTGCTGCTCAAGGTAAATTAATTGCCAATGAAGCTGCTTCTGCTCCTGCATTAGAGAAAAACTATGTTCCTCAGGGAGCAAATACATACTGGCATAAGGTTTTTGAGCGTAAGCCAGTTACTTTTACTATGTTAACTATTGTGGCAATTTTAATTGGTGGTATGGTAGAAATTATCCCGATGTTAACTATCAAATCTAATGTAGTTACCATTAGCAGTGTTAAGCCATATACTCCATTAGAATTGCAAGGTAGAGATATATACATTCGAGAAGGTTGTGTAAGCTGTCACTCTCAAATGATCCGTCCGTTTAGAAGCGAAACCGAGCGTTATGGGGAATATTCAAAAGCAGGCGAATATGTATATGACCATCCATTTTTATGGGGTTCTAAACGTACTGGTCCAGACTTAATGCGCTTGGGTTGTAAGTATCCAGATAGTTGGCACTACAATCACATGGTTGGACCAAGGTCTATGTCGCCTGGTTCTATTATGCCAGCCTATCCTTGGCTAGTAGAAAACGATTTAAATACATCTAATACTGCTGATAAGATTAATGCAATGCGCACTTTAGGTGTACCATATGAAAAAGGGTTTGAAGACAAAGCAGAGGCTCACTTAATGAACCAAGCCAAGAAGATTGCTGAAGGCTTAACTAAAGATGGGTATCCTGTAGAAGCAAATAAAGAAATTATTGCTCTTATTGCCTACATGCAGCGCTTAGGTACAGATATTAAATTAAGTAAAACCGCAAGTAAATAAAAATTATCATGTTCAAACAACATATTCAAAGCATGGTGGGAATTGAGTCGGGTTACCTGATATTTTCACTCGTAGTATTTATTAGTTTTTTCCTCGGTGTTTTATGGTATGTACTCAAAGCCGATAAAAACTATATCAAGGATATGGAACAAAAACCTTTTGAAAATTAAAATTATGAAGAAGAGTATATTATTTGCCGTGACTGGCTTGCTATTGTTTGCTGGCACTATATCTGCTCAAAATGCAGCTCCTGCTGTAGCCGATTCTTCAAACATTAGCTTATCTAGTATTTTAATAGCGGTTAATGTAGTTTTATTATTATTTGTATTGTTTCTTTTAGGAACATTAACTACCGCTATTCAAAAGTTGCGTAGTGGTGATACCGATAAAGTTCAATTAAGTTGGTGGGATAAATTTGCTGCTTTAAAATCTGAGAAAACTGAAGAAGAATTAAGATTAGATGAGGATTTTGATGGCATTCATGAATTAGATAATCCAACTCCTCCTTGGTTCAACTTTATATTTTATACCTCTATTATAGCTGCTATTTTATATTTGTTAAATTACCATGTGTTTAAAATTGGTCAATTACAAGATGCAGAATATACCAGTGAGGTAACTAAAGCTAAAGCTGAGGTGGATGCTTATTTAAAGAACTCGGGTAGTCTGGTAGATGAAAACAATGTTCAGTTTATTCAAGATAAAAAGGTATTAGCTGAGGGACAGCAATTATATGCTGAAAAATGTGCGGTTTGCCATTTAGCTGATGGGGGTGGTGTTGTAGGTCCAAATTTAACAGACGATTATTGGTTACACGGTGGCCATATTCAGTCTATTTTTAAGACCATTAAATATGGTGTTCCAGCAAAAGGTATGATTGCTTGGCAAAATACTTTTAACGGTAAACAAATGGAAGCTTTAGCATCGTATGTAAAATCACTTCATGGTACCAAACCTGCTGTGGCTAAAGAAGCTCAAGGTGAGCTATACCAAGAGGGTGGTGCTGCCGCACCAGTAGCAGATTCAACTGCCGCTACTGCAATGGTTGAACCTAAATAATTTAAAATAATATTTTGTTTAAGAGTTTGATGGTTCGCAGTAAACAAATCATCAAACTCTTTTTAATTTAAAAAGTATGAACGGAGCAAGTCCCATAGCCGATGAGCATTTTCGCGACGAATTATCGAATGTAGATAAAAAGGGTAAACGTTTGTGGGTATTTCCTAAAAAACCTAAAGGCGATTTCTATAATTACAGAACCTGGTTTAGTTGGTTTTTAATGGCTCTTATGTTTACTGGGCCTTTTTTAAAATTTGAAGGCAAGCCTTTGTTATTGTTAAATGTATTAGAGAGAAAATTTATCGTTTTTGGAATGGTGTTTTGGCCGCAAGACCTTAACTTATTTGCCATTTTAATGCTTTCTTTCGTTTTGTTTATCGTTCTTTTTACAGTTTTATTTGGAAGGGTATGGTGTGGTTGGGCTTGTCCGCAAACCATTTTTATGGAAATGCTTTTCCGAAAAATTGAGTACTTCATCGAAGGCGATTCTGCTCAGCAAAAAAAACTGGCGAGTCAAGAATGGAATACAGAAAAAATCACTAAAAGAGGTATTAAACATACTTTGTTCTGGATACTTTCTTTTATAATAGCCAATACTTTCTTAGGGTATATCATCGGTATTGATCAATTGAAGTTGTTGGTTCAAGACGGACCATTATCGCATTTGGGTAAGTTTTCTTCTTTATTAATTTTTACTACGGTTTTCTATTTTGTATTTGCTCATTTAAGAGAGTTAGTTTGTATTTTTATTTGTCCGTACGGTCGTTTGCAAGGGCTTATGTTAGACAAAAACTCTATGGTTGTGGCGTATGATTTTGTGAGAGGTGAGCCAAGGGGTAAAATTAAAAAAGAGGTTCAAGCAGATAAAGGCGATTGTATAGATTGTAAGTTATGCGTGCAAGTTTGTCCAACCGGAATTGATATTAGAAATGGTACTCAATTGGAGTGTATCAATTGTACTGCCTGTATAGATGCTTGCGATGAGGTTATGGTGAAGATAGAGAAGCCAAAAGGTCTTATTAGATTTGCATCTATTAACAATATAACTCAGGGAACCAAATTAGGGTTGAACCTAAGAAATGGTGCATATACCGTGGTATTATTAGGTTTGTTAAGTGTGTTTTTCTATATGCTTATTACTCGTAAACAAATAGAAACAACCTTGTTAAGAACGTCTGGGATGTTATATCAAACACAAGCAGATGGAAAAATATCTAATCTTTATAGCATTGAGTTTGTAAATAAAACGTTTGATGAATTGCCTTTAGAATTAAAATTGGTTGAGCCAAAAGGCGAGATTAAACTTATTGATGGTGCTGATATTTTGGTTCATAAAGAAAGTGTAGGTAAAACTTCATTCTTTTTGTTGAGAGATGCGAGTGAAATAACTAAAATTGCTACTCCTGTAGTTATCGAGGTATGGAGTAATGGCAAGTTAATCGAAACCATGAAATCATCGTTTAATGGTCCGGTTTTAAAACAAACTAATTAAGATTATGAAATTAAACTGGGGAGGCAAATTATTCATTATTGCTGTTTCGTTTATGATTTTTGTAGTAACGATGGTGGTAATTATTTCTAGGCAAGATATGCCTTTAGTAGAGCAAGATTATTACGAACGAGGATTAAACTATCAGCAAGAAATTGATAACAATGCTAACATGGATACATCGCTTACTATGGATATAGAAGGCGAACAATTAAAGATATCAGGTGTACAACATGTACCTTCTGTGAAAGTAAACTATTATCGACCATCAAATCCAGATTTAGATCAAAACTTTTCTGTTAGTATCATGGCTGGCAAACAAGTAGTTTATGATTTAAGTGAATTGGCCAAAGGTAAATGGATACTTTCTGTTACTTGGTTCAAGGCAGATAAAGAATATAAATTGAGTAAAGATTTCGATAAGAAATGATTTTCCTAACTGCTTTTTTAACAGGTTTGTTTGGAAGCTTTCATTGCGCAGGAATGTGCGGACCAATTGCGTTTGCCTTACCAGGTTCCAAAGAAAAGGGAGTATCGTTTTACTTTGGGAGATTTTTGTATAACCTGGGCAGAATGCTAAGTTATGCTTTACTTGGTTTTATATTAGGTAGCTTTGGATTAGGATTAAAATTAGCTGGCATACAGCAGGGATTAAGTATAAGTGTGGGAGTAATTATTATTGCCACACTTATCTATCAAAAATGGCTGCAAAGAGGAGGTGGATTTTCTATTTTTTCTCTGCTTTCATCCCAATTTATCCAAAAGTTATTTCGTTCTAAGAGTTTATTTTCATTGGGTTTAATTGGTATGCTTAATGGATTGTTACCTTGTGGTTTTGTGTACATTGCAATATTAGGCGCATCGGTAACTCAGAATTCTTGGGATGGTGCAATATTTATGGCTTTGTTTGGTTTAGGAACCTTCCCAATGATGTTTGGCGTTTCGATAATTGGGCAGTTTTTATCTCAAAAAACGCGTTCTACTTTGGTAAAATGGAGTCCGGTTTTTGCCTTTATTATAGCCATCTTATTTATTATTAGAGGATTAAACCTAGGGATTCCATACATGAGCCCTAAATTGGTTCAGCCAAAAGATGCTACCGAGCAATGTGATTAGATATTCTAATTTGTTTAAGCAAGATAAGTTCCATTAATTTACAAGCTTAAACAATCATTCTGCTGTATGTTACATCTTTTAATTGACGATGAAATCTTTATTTATCAGAGGTTTGGTGGTGTTTCGCGCATTTTTGCCATACTGCTAGAGCGATTAAAAAAAGAGCCAGATATAAATTTATTATTTCGTTCTACTTACTCAGAGAATGAATATTTACAAGCGGTTTATCCAAGTGTTTATCCTCCTTTTTTGAAGAATTATCAGTTTCCTCTTAAGGGTAAAATAATGCGTGGAGTACTTAAATCTATTAACCATGCTCATATAAAAAGGCAATTGTTAAGTGGCAAGGTTGATGTTTTTCATCCGAGTTTTTATGAAGACTTTTATATAGAATCCCTCAAAAAATCTAAGGCTAAGTTGGTATTTACGGTTCACGATTTAATTCATGAAAAGTTCCCCGCAAACGAATCGGATAGGAGAATGGCAGAAAAAAAAGCGGCTAATATTGCTTGCGCAGACAAAATTATTGTTGTTTCTGAGCATACTAAAAAAGATTTGTTGGAGCAGTATCCCTTTGTAAATCCAGAAATTATTGAAGTAATACCCCTTTCGCATTCACTTCCCAGTATTTCTGAACCAATTATTGGCTTGCCAGCCAGGTATATTTTATTTGTAGGTGAACGCGCTGGATATAAGAACTTCATACAATTGCTTCAGGCATTTGAAAAAATCAGCAGAGAGTTTCCTGATGTGCATTTATTTTGCGCTGGCAGCAGACCATTTTCTGCCGCAGAAAACGAAGCCATTGTTAAGGCTAATTTACAGGGTAAAGTGAAACAAAAAGCCCTTACAGAGGGGCAACTAAAATTTGCGTATGAAAAGGCTTTATTTTTTGTATTTCCATCTCTGTATGAAGGATTTGGGATTCCAATATTGGAGGCATTTGCATCACAGGTGCCTGTATTAATTAGCAATAGGTCTAGTTTACCCGAAGTGGCTGGAGAGGCTGCATTGCAATTTGATCCAGATACAGCGGAAGATTTATACAAACAAATGAAATTGCTTATAAATGATGTTAATTTGCGCCAAGAATTGATAGTTTTGGGTAGTAATCGCGTGAAAGATTTTAGCTGGGAAAAACATTATTCCAAAACCTTAGAGGTATATCATTCGTTAATAAGGAAAAGTTGAAGGTTTTACTAATAGATAATTACGATTCTTTCATACACATATTAAGCGATTATTTCGCTCAATTGGGTGTGGATTGCGTGGTAATTAGGAATGATGAAGCAAAACTATTGAAATTAACCCCGAAAGATTTTGATGCAATGGTTATTGGTCCGGGACCAGCAACTCCAGATAAATCAGGGTTTTTAATGACAATTTTGCCCAATTGGATAAGTAATTTGCCTGTATTGGGAGTGTGTTTGGGACATCAAGCTATTGGAGAATATTTTGGTGCAAAATTGCTTAGGGCCAAAAAACCAAGGCATGGGAAAGTAGATCAAATGACCCATTCGGGTGGCGAAATTTTTGAGGGTGTGCCAAATGGCTTTTTTGCTACTCGGTATCATTCCCTAATTTTAAAAGATTTGCCTCCCGTTTTGAAAGGCGACTGTTGGTGTAATGATGAGTTAATGGCGCTATCTCACGTTTCACTGCCGGTATTTGGACTCCAATTTCATCCAGAAAGTTGTGAAACACAATTTGGTTTAAGGATTGTAAAAAACTTTTTAGATTTGGCAAAAAAATATACTCAAATCTAAGATTTATATATATTTGATAAAGAATAATAATTTGAATGGAATACAATATTCGTAAAGAAGGAAAATTCAGTTACATCGATGAAGGGGAGGGAGAGGTTCTTGTATTGTTGCATGGACTTTTTGGAGCTTTAAGTAATTGGAAAGACGTTTTAAATCATTTTAGTAAGAGCCACAGGGTAGTAATACCCCTCATGCCGATATTTGAAATGAATATTTTAAAGTTAAGCGTAGAAGGTTTAGCTAATTTTATTAAAGAATTTATAGAATTTAAAGGGTTCACCAAAGTACATTTATTAGGCAACTCATTGGGAGGTCATGTGGCTTTGGTTTATATTAAAAAATACCCTGAAAAAGTAGAGTCGTTACTGCTTACTGGTAGTTCTGGTTTATATGAGAATGCATTTGGTGCATCCTATCCACGCAAAGGCGATAAAGAATATTTGAGAGATCGGATCAGTTTAACTTTCTATGATCCCTCAACTACCACAGATGAATTGGTAGACGAAGTATACGGAATTATTCAAGATAAAGGGAAACTATTGCGTATCTTAACGATGGCAAAATCGGCTATCCGTCACAATATGCGCAAGGATCTTCCAAACTTTATGATGCCAGTTTGTTTAATTTGGGGCAAACAAGATACCGTAACGCCTCCCGAGGTTTGTGAGGAGTTTCATAGTTTGTTGCCAAATTCTGAAATGCATTTTATTGATAAGTGCGGACATGCACCTATGATGGAACAACCGCTTGCATTTAATCTTTTGGCAGATCAATTCTATAAAAAGCACACCGCTAGGTAAAAATATGTTTGCCAACCAATTTATATCTAATGAGATTTTTCCGCTTAAAAAATCAGACTCAGTCGAGTCGGCGGGATTATTTTTACAAGATTTTCAGGTAAAAGAGCTTCCCATTGTTGAGGGTGGAAAAGTGTTGGGAATGGTAAATGAAACTATTTTACAGCAAACAGAAAAAAATGGGGTAGAAGAGTGCATGGATATATCAATAGGATCATACCTTGTGCATGAGTTTACCCATTTTTTTGAGCTTTGGAAGCGGTTTAATCAAACCCATTTTGATACATTAGCACTTGTAAATTCTGAACAACAATTTAGGGGAATTGTGGCTGCTAAAGATGTTTTAAAACAATCGTATTCCTCTTTGGCTCTGGCGCAAGAAGGCTCTTTTTTGATAATTGAAGTGCCCGTAATCCAGTATTCATTAGCTGAGATTTCAAGGATTTGTGAAAGTAATGACGCTAAAATTGTGCATTTAATGGTTGAGCACAAAGGAGCCAATACCAACCTGTTGCATGTTTCTGTGCAACTAAATAAAATTTACCTTAATCACGTTATCGCTAGCTTAGATAGATTTGGGTATAGTGTTATTCATACCAATTCGCCACTAGATCCAAATCAAAATATGGATGACAGGTATAATTGGTTGCTTAAGTATTTAAGTACCTAAATATGAAATTAGCCATTTTTGGAAAAAACTTTAAAGAGGAAAGATTTGAAGAAATTCAACTTTTTTTTGATGAATTGATTCAACAACAAATTCCCTTTACAATTTACAGGAAATATTATGAAGATTGCCTTCGCAACGGATTACACCTGCCACCCAATCTAAAAGTTTTTAACGATTATGAAGATTTTGATGCCAGTGAGACTGATTTTTTTATTAGTATAGGTGGTGATGGAACTATATTAAATAGCCTTGAAATAATTAGACAGCATGCTATACCTGTGGTAGGTATTAATACCGGAAGATTAGGGTTTTTAGCTGGTGTTTCGGCTGCAGATGCCCACAAACTAATCAAGCAACTAGAAAATGGTGCTTTTTCAATTGATAAGCGAACCTTATTAGAATTGAGTGCCAACAAAAATATGTTTGGTGGGGTAAAATATGCTTTGAATGATTTTGTGGTGCACAAAAAAGATAGTTCAAGTATGATTACCATTCATACCTATATTAATGGAGAGTTTTTAAATTCGTACTGGAGTGATGGGCTAATTATTTCTACCCCTACCGGGTCAACAGGATATAACTTAAGTTGCGGTGGTCCAATCCTTTATCCTTCATCTCAAAGTTTCGTCATTACACCAATTGCCCCGCATAATTTAAATGTGAGACCGATGATTATTTCGGATCAAAATGTGATTTCATTTGAAGTTGAAGGTCGCAGCTCAACTTTTCTGGCAACCCTTGATTCGCGCTCAGAGAGTATCAATACCAGCACACAAATAGCAATTAAAAAAGCAGATTTCTGTTTAAATCTCATTCGTTTGGATGGTGATAATTATCTCAAAACACTCCGCGAAAAACTAATGTGGGGATTTGATAACAGAAATTTCAGAAATTAATTCGCGCTTCAAAAATTTCTGCATCCTGAGAAGCTTTTTTTGAGTTTTTTTGTATCATTTTCAGAATACTATGCGTTATTCTTGCGGGTTTCCTAAAAATCAGTATTTTTGCTTTTATGGATAGTTTAAAAAGAAAATTATTATTCGTTTTTTCGCTCGTTAGTAGCTTGATTGTTAGCGCTCAACATGTAGAAGTTGGGTTAATGCTTGGTGCATCTAATTATTTGGGAGATTTGAGCAATGAAACAATTGTGTTGAAACAGACTCATTTCTCGGGTTCTTTGTTTGGCAGGTATAATTTTTCGCCACGATTGGCCGTGAAAGGAAGTTTCGGTTATGCAAGGGTTTCGGGAGATGATAAAAACTTTGTTTCTGAGAAAAGAGATTATATGTTGAATCAAGTTGAAGTGAAAGATTTTGAATTTAATAAATTCAGGAACTTAAATTTCTTTTCTGATATCTATGAATTTTCATTGCATGGAGAGTTTAATTTGCTACCCAATGATTTAAATTCATACAATACAAGGCCTTTTGTGCCCTATGTGTTTATGGGTATAGGTATTTTTAATTTTAACCCTAAGACCACGTACAATAATACAACGATCGAATTACAGCCTGTTGCCACTGAAGGTCAGGGTTCTACCACCTACAATGATTTCAAGCCTTACAACTTAAGTTCTATGTGTATTCCTATTGGATTAGGATTTCGGCAAAAAATTGGAGACGACTTTTTTCTTGGTGTAGAAGCTGGGGTAAGGTTTACATCTACCAATTATTTAGACGATGTTGGTGGCGTTTATGGAAGTAGGTCTGTAATAAGTGGAGCAACGGGCAGAACGGGTTTGCATTTATCTGACCGATCATGGGAGTTAAACCCAAGCGCCGATCCAATAAATAATCCAAATCCATTATCTGAAGCCTATATTTTTAATGAAAATGACAAAAGAAGCGTGCGTGAAACTTTCAGGAATGATGTTTATTTTATGGCTGGAATTACGCTTTCATACACACTTCGCTTCAGAGGCCAGGGCTGTCCACAATTTTAATTGAATGAAAAAGGGGCTGCTATTCATTTTTCTTTGTATTGGTTTGCTTAGCAAAGCTCAAAAAACTGAATTGGGTTTGCACGCTGGTGCTAGCACTTATTATGGTGATTTAGCTCCAAGTGTAAGTTTGAATGAAATACATCCTGCTTTTGGTTTTTTTGTGAGAAGAAATTTAAGCAATACTTGGGCAATCAGAACAGAATTGAACAGATTTACTGTTTCTGGTAACGACAATAATTTCGCCTATAATGCGGCTAGAAATTTAAGTTTCCAGAGTCATATTAATGAGGCTGCCATGGTGATTGAATTTAATTATCTCAAATATGGTCCATATGTATTAGACAAAAAATATACCTCATACGTATATGCAGGTATTGCGGGTTTTAATTATAACCCTCAAGCAAACTTGCGCGGAGTGTGGTACGATTTAAGAGATTACAGAACAGAGGGCATTGGCTATAATACTTTAGCATTGGCTATTCCATTTGGAATTGGATTTAAATATATGGCCAGTAAAAAATTTGCCTTCGAATGCCAACTTGGTTTCAGAAGAACCTTCACCGATTATTTGGATGATGTGAGCAATGTGTATCCCGATGTGGTTAATAGATTTGAACAAAGTGGTTTAATTGGGGCAACGTTAACAGATAGATCTATTGAAAAAACGGGAACACCCGGTTATAAATTAGGTTATAAACGCGGAGATCCAAATACTAAGGATTGGTATATGAGCTTTACAGTAGGGTGTGCTATGCGGTTAAATACCAAATCAAAATGTGCCCGATTTTTTTAAAGTGGGTTGGAAATAGTAGAGAAAAAAATGAGTTTGAAAGAAAAGTTAATTGCAGATAAAATGCCCCAGCATATTGCTATCATTATGGATGGAAATGGCAGGTGGGCAAAAGGTAGAGGTAAATTCAGGATTTTTGGGCACCAAAATGGTGTTTCAACGGTAAAGACCATAACAGAAGCTTGTGCTGAGCTTGGTGTAAAATACCTTACTTTATATGCATTTTCTACAGAAAATTGGAACAGACCAGCTATTGAGGTTCGAGCACTTATGGAATTATTGGTTGATACCATGAGGAAAGAGCTGCCAACCTTGATGGAGAATGGTATTAAACTTTCATTTATAGGTAACCAAAGTGACTTGCCTGTAAAATGCCAAAAGCAAATTGAGGTAACGATGGAAGAAACCAAGCACAATACTCGAATGAATTTGGTTTTAGCATTAAGCTATAGTGCTAAATGGGATTTGGTTCAGGCCATTAAAAATATTAGTAATGATGCAATGAATGGCAAAATAAATGTAGCAGATATCAATGATTCATTGGTTGATAGTTACCTTTCTACCCATTGGATGCCTCACCCAGAATTGTTGATAAGAACCAGTGGTGAAAAGAGAATTAGTAACTTTTTGCTATGGGAAATCGCTTATAGTGAGCTATACTTTACTGAAAAACTATGGCCCGATTTTACAAAAGAAGATTTATATGATGCGATTTATGACTTTCAAAACAGAGAAAGACGTTTTGGTAAAACCAGTGAGCAATTGAGTAATTAGTATGAACCAAAGAAGTTTAATTTTATTGGTATTGTGCATGCTTTTTGCTTCACATCTCTCGTATTCACAAAATCAAATTGCTGAAAAAGATACTTTAGGGAAAAATGCCTTGGATTCTTATTTTTTGATGAATTATAACAACCCAAGACAATACATCATTGGTGGCGTAGATATCGTTGGAACCGAGTATTATGATAAAAGTGTGTTGGTTGTTTTAAGTGGATTGCAAGTTGGACAAAAAATTAGAATTCCGTCTGAAGATATTACCAAAGCAATTAGCAATCTCTGGAAGCAAAAATTATTTGAGGATGTAAAATTATTGGTAAAAAGAATAAATGATGATGAGATATTCTTTGAAATACAAGTGAAAGAAAAACCCAGGTTGTCTAACTTTACAATAAAAGGATTAAAGAAAAGTAAGGCAGAAGAATTACGTGAGGCCCTTACCTTAAAGGCAGGGCAAATTATTACCGAAAATGTATTGAATAGTACCAATCGTGAAATTAAACTTTTTTATGAAGAAAAGGGATTCTTGGATGCCTATGCCACTTTTGAGCAAATTCCAGACGACTTAAAGCGAAATACTGTTAAGCTCAGAATTAATGTAGAACGAGGCAAAAAAATACCGATTTCACAACTCACATTTTCAGGAAATACAACCATCGAATCCTCAAAAATTAGGAAGGTAATGAAAGATACTAAACCAAAGCGTTTCTTCTTTACCAAATCTCGTTTTATTGAGGATAAATACGTTGAAGATAAGCAAAAAATCATTGACAAATATTTGTCAATGGGCTATCGTGATATTCAAGTTATTTCAGATTCTATTTGGCGCGATAAAAAAGGTGTTCGCATCCATGTAAAGCTTTTTGAAGGGAAAAAATATTACTTCAGAAATATCAATTTTGTAGGTAACGCTAAATATAAATCGGAAGATTTACATAAAATTCTTCGCATTAGACCAGGTGATGTGTATGATCAGTCTGTTCTAGACCAACGCTTGAATATGAGTCAAGATGGCGGAGACATAAGTACTTTATACATGGATGATGGGTATTTGTTTTTTAGGGTTGAACCAATAGAAGTGCTGATAGAAAATGATTCAATAGATATTGAGGTAAGGATTGCAGAGGGGACGCAAGCCTATATTAACATGGTTACGGTAAAGGGAAATTCAAAAACCAGTGATCATGTAATTTTGCGCGAGTTGCGAACCAAACCTGGGATGTTGTTTAGTAGGAGTGATATCACTCGTTCTTTGCGCGAACTCTCACAAATAGGATATTTTAATCCTGAGGCATTAAATGTTAATCCAGTACCTAATCCGGTTACAGGTACCGTAGATATAGAATACAAAGTTGAAGAAAGACCCAATGATCAAATTGAATTAAGTGGCGGTTGGGGAGCAGGTTTTGTGGTTGGTACTTTGGGATTAACCCTGAATAATTTTTCGGCGAGAAAAGCCTTAGATGCAAAAAATTGGACGCCAATTCCAAGTGGTGATGGCCAAAGGATGTCTTTGCGCGCACAAACCAATGGTACTTTTTTTCAATCCTATTCTGCTAGTTTTACAGAGCCTTGGTTAGGTGGTAAAAGACCTAATGCGCTAACTGTTTCTGTGTATCATTCTATTCAATCAAATGGTAAGCAAGGAGAATTACGGTCGGGCTTGTATACTACAGGCGCTATGATAGGTTTGGGAAAAAGACTGCGTTGGCCAGATGACTTTTTTACCATACATTATCAATTGGGATATCAGTTGTATAATAATGATCCTGACATTGCAGGAAATGTTTTTTGGTCTACTATTCCAACTGGTAAATCAAACAATTTGAGTTTTAAAATTACCCTAGGTAGAAATTCTTCCAATCAGCTCATTTATCCAAGTGCTGGATCAAACATTACCATGTCTATGCAGGTTACACCGCCATATTCTATGTTTAATGGCAAAGATTATACCCAAACAGATGCCTCAGAAAAAACAAAGTGGTTGGAGTTCTATAAATGGAAGTTTGATGCCACTTGGTTTAATAAATTAGCAGGCGATAAGCGTCCATTGGTATTAATGACACGTATCAATTTTGGTTATATTGGTGCGTTCAACCAAGCCAAAGGGATTACACCCTTTGAACGCTTTTGGGTTGGAGGTTCAGGGTTAACTGGATTTAATTTAGATGGAAGAGAATTAGTAGCCTTACGTGGATACCAAGACAACTCTTTAACTCCTTTTGCTTTAAACCCCTTAAGTGGTAATGTTCAACAAACGGGAGCTTCTATCTACAATAGGTATACCATGGAGCTGAGATATCCTATTTCATTGAATCCTCAGGCTACGGTTTTTCCACTGATATTTGCAGAGGCTGGAGGTACTTGGCTCGATCCAAAGAAGTTTAATCCTTTTGAAGTTAATCGTTCATATGGTGTGGGTGTGCGTATTTTTTTACCTATGTTTGGTATGATTGGTTTGGATTATGGTTGGGGAATCGACTTGCCACCTAATCATCCTAGTCCGGCAAATGTGAATGGCGGTAATTTTCACTTTTTATTGGGTCAACAATTTTAACTCCGTAGTATGAAAAAATATTTAGTTTATTTGGTGTTCTTGTTAGTAACCATGAATACGCAATTGCAGGCTCAGCGCTTTGCCTACGTAGATACTGATTATATATTGGATATGCTGCCAGAATATAAATCGGCGCAAAAGCAATTGGATTTGATTGCTGAAACTTGGCAAAAAGAAGCGGAGGAAAAGAAAGCAGAAATAGAAAAAATGTTGCAGGATTTTCAAGCTGAACAAATATTATTGACAGCAGAATTGAAAAAAAAGAAGGAAACAGATATTAAATTAAAAGAAGCTGAACTTAAGGAGTTTATGAATAAAAAGTTTGGCTATGAAGGTGAATTATTTAAAAAAAGGCAAGAATTAGTAAAGCCAATTCAAGATAAAGTTTTTGATGCTTGTCAAAACATTGCAAAAAAAAGTGCCTTAGACTTTATATTTGCCAAAGGAGGAGAAATGATAATGATGTACAGCAACGCTCGCTACGATAAGAGTGATGAAGTACTGATTGAGTTAGGTGTAAATGTTACCAAAAACAAAGGCAATTCACCTGAACCAAATGCAGCTCCAAATAATATGCCTAACACAAGACCTGGCGGTGGTAGGTAATTGGCACGATTTTAGAATACGAAATACTAATAAATAAAAAAGAAAAATGAAGAACATGTTAAAATCTATGGTTGCCTTATTTGCTATTTTAATTATGGCAAATAGCAACGTGAATGCTCAAAAATTTGGTTATGTTGATTTGCAGGAATTAATGCAACTTATGCCAGAATACAAAAAAGCCAATACAGATATGGAAGCTTTTGGTAAGTCATTGGAAGATGAATTAAAAAAATTGAGTGATGAGTTTCAAAAGAAAGTAGCAGATTATCAAAAAGTTGAAAAGACATTGAATGAGGCTATCAGAGATCTAAAACAAAAAGAATTACAGGATATGCAAAGCCGTATTCAAGAATTTCAACAAGCAGCTCAAGAAAATATTCGTAAGAAGGAAGCTGATTTGTTAAAGCCAATCATCGAAAAAGCTAAAACAGCAATTAGCCAGGTTGCCAAAGAAGGATCATACAGCTATATTTTCGATAGCAGCGTGGCTGGTTTCTTATATAAGCCTGAAGGTGACAATGTTTTACCAGCAGTTAAAAAGAAATTGGGAATCATATAATTAAATTATTTATACAGAAAAGCCGATGCCTGTTTGGGTATCGGCTTTTCTTTTTTATCTTGCCCTATCATGAATCATACTTTTAAACCTATTCAGCCTATTGGTATTTTCGACTCAGGTATTGGGGGATTAACGGTAGCGCGCGCTATCACTAAGTTGCTACCAAACGAGCAAATTATTTATTTTGGAGACACTGCGCATATGCCATACGGAGAAAAAAGTGCGGAAGCCATAAAGCATTACTCCATTAAAATTGCCGAGTTTTTGAAATTTAAGAATTGCAAAATGATTGTGATTGCCTGTAATACTGCTTCTGCTGCTGCCTATAAGTCGGTTGTTAAAAGTACAGGTATGAAAGATTTAATAGTAAATGTGATAGATCCTGCAGTTGCGTATGTGGTAAAACATCATTACCGCCAGCGGGTTGGGGTTATTGCCACAAAAAGAACAATTAGCTCAAATGTTTATGCGAAAAGAATAGAAGCATTAGATCCTGTTTCTGATGTGGTTCAATTGGCAACGCCATTATTGGCACCTATGATAGAAGAAGGATTTTATAACAATAAAATTTCACAAACTGTTATTAATAGTTATTTGTCAAAATCAAAATTAAGTAAAATTGATGCATTAATTTTGGGTTGTACGCATTATCCACTGATTAAGGACGAGATTCAAAGTTTTTATGGTAAATCAGTTGATATTGTTGATAGCAGTGAGATTGTTGCTCAGTATGTAAAAGAAGTTTTAGCTAAAAATTCATTGTTGAATGAAAACAAAGGCACCCTTTTCTCAATAGCAAAAAAGTCTCAATTTTTTGTAAGTGATTATACCCAGAGTTTTGAAGAAACGAGCAAGATTTTTTTTAATGAAAAAGTAAAACTCAAGCAATTTAATATTTGGGAAGAATAGTTGTTAAATTACTTATTGTCGTATGTTTTGGCCAAATCTATTGGTGTAAAATTGATCCATACTTACGATATGTGGAATGCTTAGGCAAGACAATATAATAAAAAACACGCCTAAATAAATTTCATTATAATATAAGGTGAATATACTCAAAATGATTGCACCGCCCAGGCTAAATGGAATCGACTGAAGCCATAAATACTTTTGGTTAGCTAATTTTATTTTTAGATGATTCCATCCATGTAAGCTGTGTTGGAAAATAAAATATATCCCAAAAGCCATTAATAAAGGTAGATATACAGCACACATCAGATACGCAAGCGTTATGGCCATTTCTTTAGATTTGTAATATAATAATTGAATGGCTGTAATAGATAGAATTACTATTTTAACAGGTAGAATATTAGTTTCTGAAATACCTGTAAGGAATAGGTTTGTTTTTAATCCTTGAATGTGGCTTAAAATGTATTTGGTTTCATTGAAATGAAATGAAAGCATAAGTAATATAACAGATAGGCCCCAAGAAAAAGTAGATATATTGCCCTTTAATTGCCATTCTTTAAAATCTGCTTGTCCAAAATGCCAGGCAGAGTAGGTTATAAATACAAGCAACGCAATGTCTGGAACAAGTAACCACAGTATTCCAATGATTATCGCTTTGAATAAATATTGCGCAATAAATTTAGGTAAATGGGTTTTGCTTATGCTTTTTTTGCAGGTAAGGTGGTCGAGTGAACCATGTGTTAATCCAATAATTAGAAAGCCAATAGATAGCATAATCCAGCTTATCATTTCTTGTTTATTGGCGTTCAGAAATAGGGTAAATAAAGTTACGAAACAGGCCAATATAGCAGGCGATATTTTTGAAAGGTAAAATAAAATATCATTGCAGGCGCCTTTTAAAAATACAGCTATAGGTAATTTGTAAAAAATAGAAACTTCACTTTTCAAGTTGCTTCTTTCGTTTAAAAATGAAAGAACTTTTTGGGTAGGTACCTTATTGAAAAGTTGGGTGAAAATGAACTTGCCCTTTTCTGGTTTTGTTTCAATTATCTTAAGTAGGAGCCTATCATAAAATGCAAATCTTTTTGGCCTAGGTTTCCTGAATATTTCATGTTCATGTAGCAGGGCATCTGTAATTTCTTTGGCATGTATCGCCATAGCGTGAAATGCATAGCCTGTGGTTGGCTTAATCATATTGGCTTTGGCGCCGGTAAAAATCCAGTTTTTATGATCAAAATGATGTATAATCGGAACGGATGACATCGGGATAATGCCATTTTCTGTCTCCAGAATACGGTATTGTATGTCTTTTTTCTGAAAGTAATTAATCAATATTTCTTCTGCTTCTATTTGAGAGATAGTTGCTTCTCCAAATCGCGTTACCTCAAATAATGCATGTGTTTTAGAGTAGGGTAGAATATATAAAAATTGGCAATTATTGTTTTGAGGTATGTCGAAATCCATCATGGTAACAGCAGAACTGTCTATTTCTCCATTTGTAATTTCAATATCTAGTCCGTAAAATGATTGGAATAAATGGCTTTGGTTATTATTAGGCTTGGCATAATGCGTTTTACTGCTATCAAATACTTTGTTTGCGATCAGTTTCTCGTTATTTACGAGCAACTCAAAGGAATTGGATTGGACAGTATATTCGCCAGTAAATGGTGTTTCAAAAATGGTAGCATCAATTTGAAGTAAAATTTCTTTTACTTTTTGATAAACATCAATTCCCTTGATGTGGCAGTATTTATTGGGACTTATAGATTCTACCTTGTTTCCAACTCGAATATTGTCCCATCTATATTTTATTAGTTCAGCTAGTTGTAAGTTGTTAACTTCTTCGTTATCTGCCCAAAAACAAAAAGTTCTATCATTAGTATCCTTTTTTTGCGGTTCAATAATGCCAATTTTCTTACTATGGAGTAGGCCTTTCTTGAACATGTTTATGATGATTAAGCTATTAGCAGCTCCAAGGCCTATGAAGAGGTAATCAAAGCTGTAAATTGAATGTTTCATCATTTTTAAATAAAAAAGGGGTATATATTCTACAATATATACCCCTTTCTCATATGAGTAAAATTAGTCTTCTGAATTTCTGCTTAAAGCGTAAATTACTAAACCAAATCCAATTTTGTTAATTGCATCTGCAATGTTATAAACGATATCCATAGCTCTTGTAGCGGCAGCTGGGTCGCTAACTAACTGAATACCAAACAAACCACCTGGAGTTCCAAGGATATATCCTAAAGGATAAATAGCCCAACCAACTAATACAAACCAACCTAATACTCTTGTTGCTTTTGCAACCTGAACACCAGCATTTTGTGATAATTGAGCAACTTCGCCAAACCATACTAAATAAACAATGTAGAAGTAAGCAGCACCTGAAACTACGCCCCAGAATACGCTATTGTCTCTGTCAATTGTTTCTCCGAAGTAACCAGTAACTAACATTACTAACGATGCAGCGATTAATTTCCACAACAATCCAATTTTAGCACCAGCTTTTTTGGTGATTAAATAAAATTCAACACACATCAATGGAACGGTTAAGATCCAATCTACGTATCTGAAAAACGTTGGTGAATCACCTGTTGCGAGGTTGTAACCTCTCATGTAATAATAATGTACAGCAGCAATAAAGGTGATTAAACCTGATACTAATACTGAAGTACGCCATTTTTGAGAAGTGTTACCTAACTCAAAGAAGAAGAATACTGATGCGGCCATCATGGCCATTGTTCCGATAAAAAATGTGAACGCCACATAATTATCGCTAGCGATTTTTAAATGTTCCATTTGTGTTTTGTTTAATTTTTGTCAATAAAGGTTTAACAACGATAAGTTTTAATTGTTTATTTTTTTTCACATTAATTTTGTATTATGAGAAAAAAATAGTAAATGGAATCCCGAAGATCTTTGATTGGTATAGGTTTAAAGCTATTTTAATAGTTGATTGTAAATTATTAATTTTCAAGTTTTTGTATATTAATATCTTTTTTTTATTGCAGAATTAAATCATTTTTATTAAATTAAGGACGAGTTTTGCTTATTTTTTTAAGTTCCTTATATTCAGATTTTTAGGATAAATTTAGGATTTCACCATTAACAAAGTCAATCAAATTGGCTGCTGGTTCTTTGGGTAAACCGGGCATGCGCATAATTTCGCCAGCTACCGCAACCACAAAACCAGCCCCGTTATTTAATACCAAATTCTCAATATGAATAGTAAAACCTTCCGCTGCGCCAACTAATGAGGCATTATCTGTGAAGCTAAATTGCGTTTTTGCAATACAGACCGGCAAACGGTCACCACCTAAATCTTTTATCTTTTTTAGGGCAGTTTTTGCATTTTTCCCAAAAGTTACGCTGCTACCTTTGTATATTTTTGCGACTATTTTTTTAATTTTTTCTTCAATTGTATCAGTTAAATCATAGGTATGAATGATGGGTTTTGAAGGATTGTTTTCTACAATCTCTACTACTTTTTTAGCCAAGGCTTCTGCACCTTCACCTCCTTTTGCAAATCCTTCATTAATGGCAAAATATGCCCCCTTTTCTTTGCACCATTCTGCAATAAAATTTACTTCTTCATCTGTATCAAACCCAAATCTATTCAATGCTAAAATTACTGTTTGTCCGAATTGTTGTAAATTTTCAATATGTCGTTCTACATTTTTTATTCCCGCTTTTAAGCCATCCATATTAGGTTGCTTAATTAATTTTTCGTCTACTTTACCATGTAGTTTAATAGATTGTGTGGTAGTAACGAGAACACTTGCTTTGGGTGCAATACCTGCGGTTCTGCATTTAATATTAAGAAACTTTTCTCCCCCTAAATCACTGCCAAATCCGGCCTCAGTTATGGCATACTCTCCAAATTGCATTGCGGCTTTGGTAGCTAGAATACTGTTGCAACCATGTGCAATATTTGCGAATGGTCCGCCATGTATAAAAGCGGCGCCTCCTTCAATGGTTTGAACCAAATTTGGATTGATAGCATCTTTTAATAAGGTAACAATTGCTCCAGCTACACCCAGGTCTTTCACATAGAATGGTGATCCATCATATTTATAGCCAATTAAAATATTTTCAATTCGTTTTCTCAAATCTTCCATTGAGGTGGCCAAGCAAAAGATAGCCATAATTTCGCTGGCCGGGGTGATATCAAATCCGGTTTCTGTGGGTATTCCATTACTGCTACCATTTAATCCACTTAGCATATAGCGTAAACTTCTATCATTTACGTCGAGCACCCTGCGCCACACAATTTGTTTTAATCCGTTTGCATTATTTTTATTAAAATACTGATAATTGTCTATTAAAGCGGCTAATGTATTGTTCGCAGAAGTTATGGCATGAAAATCTCCCGTAAAATGAAGATTGATATCCTCCATAGGTAAAACCTGAGAATATCCGCCACCTGCAGCGCCACCTTTCATGCCAAATACCGGACCTAAACTTGGTTCACGCAATGCTACTATGGCTCTTTTGCCAATTTTATTCAATCCCTGAGCCAATGCAACCGAAGTGGTAGTTTTTCCTGAGCCACTTTTATTAGGCGTAGTGGCAGTAACCAGTATTAAGTTACTTTGCGCAATTTTAGCCTCATCCATTATATAGCTTACCTTCGCTTTATATTTTCCATATTGTTCTAATTGGTCTTCGTTAACACCAATTTTCGCAGCAATCTTTTGAATAGGTTCAAGCTTTACCTCACGTGCAATTTCAATGTCTGATTTCATTATTTTTATGGGATTGTTTACCTCAAAGTAATACTATATTTTAGAAATAACAAAGGTAATACGCATCTTAAAATGGCTATTAAAGATTTTAAGTGTATTTAAAAATCATGTTTTATTATATTTGGGAAAAGTTATTTAAAATGGGATTAGCCATATCATTGTTTATCATTATCCTAATGTTTTACCATCAGTCGGTATTAAAAGGAAAGCTAGAGGCTATGAGCACGCGCATTTGGGAAGTTGAAAATGGTGTTCACGAATTAAAAAGACATCAAGAGAGGTCGGTTCAAGGCGAAACCAAAAGCGCAGTGGCTACTTCTCCAACTGAACCCAAAAAAGAAGTAGTTAAAGTAACTGAATTAGCCACCTTCAAGGCTTTTGACTATACAGAAGTTGAAGAAAAAGTAATTCAAACTGAACCCATTATTACTGAGCAGCAAGTAGCTAATGAGCGTCAAGAATTATCTGATATTGTAGAGTCGGAAGAACCACTTTCATGGTATGATAAATTTAGCAAAAGCAATCCCGATTTGGAGCGATTTATTGGCGAGAATTTAATTAGTAAAATTGGTATTGCCATTTTGGTTTTAGGTATAGGATATTTTGTGAAATTTGCCATAGATAAAAATTGGATCAACGAAATGGCTCGGGTTGGGGTTGGAATTTTAGCGGGCGGAATTGTGTTGGGTTTTGCACACTATTTGCGTGCCCAGTTTAAAGCTTTTAGCAGTGTATTAGTAGCAGGTGGTGTATCTATTTTTTATTTTACACTAGGCATTGCTTTTCAAGAATACCATATTTTTTCGCAAACTACAACCTTTATATTACTCGCACTTGTAACGGCTTTTAGCATTTTTATTTCATTAACTTATGATCGACAGGAATTGGCCATTCTTTCAGTAATTGGCGGATTTGCGGCTCCGCTTATGGTGAGCACGGGTGAAGGTAATTACATTGTTTTATTTAGTTATTTATTGCTTTTAGATACCAGTTTATTGATTTTGGCATTTTATAGAAATTGGTCTGTTTTAAACGGAGTAACTTTCTTACTTACCGCTTTAATGTATGGCATTTGGCTGAACCAAAAAGTACTTCAGTCAGCTTATTCTGAATTCATTCCTTATTTGGGTGGAATTCTCTTTGCCACCGCCTTCTATGTTGTTTTTGCCTTAAGTAATATGATTAATCAGGTAAAAGAGAAGCAGTCGTTTAGGGCCTACGAATTGAGTTTGATTTTAAGTAATACATTTTTGTATTTTACTTGTGTTATGCTCGTTTTAGACGTGTATAATCAAGAAGTAAAAGGCTTGTTTTCGCTGCTTTTAGCAATATTTAATTTTCTTATAGCGTATGTTATTCATAGAAATAGTAAGGTAGATAAAAATCTTTTTTTCTTACTGTTAGGATTAGGACTAAGTTTTAGTACGCTTGCCGGACCACTTCAATTAAATGGTAATTATATTACTTTGTTTTGGGCAGCTGAGGCGAGTTTATTGTTGTGGTTATCGCAGAAATCTCAACTAAACATTTATCGTTTTGTGTCTGTTCCTGTATTGTTGCTTGGTGTTATCAGCATGCTCATAGATTGGAATCAAATATACGCAGGCAATTTGCCGCTAAAGCCAGTTATTAATTCTGCTTGTATTAGTTCTATCAGTATTATAATTAGTTTATGTGTTTACCTGCGCTTGTTAAAACGCGACACAGAAAGTAGTTATAGTTTTATGGAAATTAATATTCAGCAGAGGCAACATGTTCAATTTGTTAAGTATTTACTATTGCCTATACTCTATTTTTCAGGCTTTTTCGAATGTCAATATCATTTGCATCTGCTATTTCCTTTCAGCTTTCAAGCTGAATCATTTTTATTGTTGTATCACTTGCTTTTCATCAGTGTGTTTTTACACTTATATGCAAAACAAAATGGCCAACATTACACAGCGTATCTTACTGCTTTTGGGTTTTTTAGTATACTGGCTTATTCCTTTTATTTCGGAATTGGGTATATCAGAGAGATTAATTTTTTGATTGGAGAAGAAGGTGGAACTGCCTATGCATATTGGGTGCACTATTTCTGTTTAATACCTTTGGTTCATCAAGTGCTACTTTTATACCCACGCATTAAACAAAAATGGTATACAGCAACAGCCTGGATTTTTACTTTTTTGTTTTGCTTTTTATTGAGTGCAGAACTTCAATGGCAAGGGTTATTTGCCAATATCACTGAATTGAATGAGGCACAAAAATCATTTCAAGACGCCTATTATTTGGCCGACCAAATGAAACAAAGTATGCGTAAAACAGCTTTCCCGATTGCCTGGGGATTATTGGCTTTTGTGCTCCTGAGTTTTGGTATTAAACGCGCCTATAAGCCACTGCGCATTTCTGCTTTGGCCCTTATTGGAGTTACTATCATCAAATTATTTGTATATGATATTAAAAATGTTTCTGAAGGGGGTAAAATAGCTGCCTTTATATTACTTGGATTGGTCTTATTGATTATTTCATTTACCTATCAAAAGATCAAATCAATTATTTTAGATGAAGACTTAAATAACAATTTGGACGATAAAGGATGAGCTGAGGAATGATTATTCTAAATTTAGAATAGTGCGTTCAATAATATTACACGCCTTATTCATTTCATCTTGATTAATGGTAAGTGGCGGTGCAAAGCGTATAATGTCTCCGTGCGTTTGTTTGGCCAATAAGCCGTTTTCCTTTAATTGCAGACATACATCGTAGGCTTTTTTCCCATTTCCAAATGGTTTAATAACAATTGCATTTAATAAACCGCGGCCTCTTACTGAACTGATTAAAGGAGATTGTTGCTTTAACTTTTCCATGCGGTCTCTAAAAATTTTACCCATAGTTAGCGCATTGTCAGCCAATTTTTCATCTTTTAATACTTGCAATGCTTCAATGGCTACAGCACATGATAATGGATTTCCTCCATAGGTTGAGCCATGTTCACCCGGCTTTATGGTTAGCATAACTTCATTGCTCCCTAATACTGCTGAAACGGGCATTGTGCCTCCAGAAAGTGCTTTGCCCAAAATTAATAAATCTGGTTTTACATTTTCATAATCACATGCCAACATTTTCCCTGTTCGGCATAAGCCTGTTTGCACTTCATCTGCAATCATTAAAACATTATACTGATCACACAATGCTCTAACGCCGCTTAAGTATCCTTCGTCGGGAACCACAACGCCTGCTTCACCTTGAATAGGTTCAAACATAAACGCCGCTATATAGGGATTAGACTTAAATGCGTTTTCAAGTGCCGCTAAATTATTATATGGAATAAGACTAAAGCCTGGCATGTATGGTCCGAACCTATCGTAGCTGCTCGGATCATTACTAGAGCTAATGGCAGCCATTGTTCTGCCCCAAAAATTACCTTCTACAAATAATACATGCGCTTCATTACTTGGTACTTTTTTGATGTCGTATGCCCATCTTCTGGCGAGTTTAATAGCTGTTTCGCCACCTTCTACCCCAGTATTCATGGGTAAAACTTTATCAAATCCGAAATAGTTTGTTATGTATTTTTCGTATTCACCCAGTAAGTTATTGTGAAATGCCCTACTGGTTAAGGTGAGTTTTTGGGCTTGTGAAATGAGTGCCTCTATAATGCGCGGGTGACAATGGCCTTGGTTTACGGCGCTGTATGCAGATAGAAAATCTAAATACTTTTTCCCTTCCACATCCCAAACATAAACACCCTTGCCTTTTTCTAAAACAACAGGAATTGGATGATAATTATGTGCTCCGTAAGTATCTTCTAATGAAATGTAATATTCAGAGGATTTTTTTTCTAGCTCATTCATTCTTCAAAGGTAATGCCTAAACCCATAAGGAACAAAAAAGCCCCGATTTTCGGGGCTTTTTTGTTGATATTATTTTTAATCTTAATGTTTAATGATGCGTTTGGTTTGGATTGTTTCGCCCTCTTTCATTCTTATGAAGTACACACCTTTACTTAAATGCTGGGTGTCTATATTTACTTTACCGTTTACCTCACCTTGGATAGAAATTTTAGTTTTACCTGTTATATCTATTACCTCAGCATATATTGTGCTATTTAATTGGGTAGATTCTATGCTAATGGTATTGGTAAATGGGTTCGGACTTACAGCCAAATCATTCATTTCTGAGCCTACTGCAATAGTTTGTGAATAAGTGCTTTTGCCATCAATATCAATTTGTTTTAAGCGATAAAATATTTTATTGCTAAGCAAGGGTTTGTCGATAAATGAATAATTAATACGTTTTTGACTATTACCTGCTCCTGGCACAAATCCAATACGTTCAAAAATTTCGCCATTTTCGCTTCTTTCAATGTCGAACCCTTTGTTGTTTATTTCACTTGTGGTGGTCCAATTAAGAATGTTCCCATTTTCATCTGCAAATCCATCGAATCTACTTAAGGTAACTGGTAGTGGACCATCATTCCAGTTTGTTGCAACGCGTATACCACCAATTCTACAAGTAGGAGCAAGTGTAGCACTTCCTTGACGCAAAGCGATTGCACCGATATTTGGCGTAGCCATATTACTTATTGCATTAGAACAAAAAGCGGTAGGAGTGGCAGGCATATTAGCAGGAACACCGCTATTAGACACGTATAAGTATACTGAGTCATCTAAATTTGAAGCGGTACTGTTGAATGCATATCTAACTGTGAACAAATAGGTTTGGTTCAAGGCAAATGAATCGGCTGAGAATGCACGCGCTTCTGTCCAACGATTCATAGCAACTCTATAATAACCCGGACTACTTAATGCGGCAAATAATCTACCCGCATAGCTGCTTGTATTTCCGCTTGGTAAAAATGCAAAAAAGTAATCACCTGTGGCTTGAACCGCGCTAAAGTTGATTAAAAAACTTGCGAAAACCTGACCACTGGTTAAGCCTCCAGCAAAATTTAAATTTCTAAAAATATCCTGACCGGTATTGTTAATAGTTGCTGATTTTCCAACACCAGAGGCAATATAACCTGTATAACTCAGTGCAGGTGTATTGCTGAGAATTGGAGTAGTGTTGGTTGTGCCAATTTGAGTCCAATTGTTACTGGTTAGTGTGTCATTGGTATTGTTAAAGTTATCCATTAAATAGGTTTGTGCATTTATATTGCTTAACCGTAGGAAAAGAATTACAAGGAATAGTTTTTTCATCTGCATTACATTATAGATTTAAGATTTTTCAAATTTTAAACAAATTAAAGTAAAATAAACTAGAAATTGTTTTTAAACAGGAACTTAATAATTAATTAGATACAACTTATTATGGTAAATGAACCAACACTTAACACTTAAAACTTAACACTTAAAACTTAACACTTAAAACTTAACACTTAAAACTTAACATTCAACCCCAACATAATATGTCGTTGTTGAAGAAATCTAGCAGGATTAGTAGGTGGTGGTCCAACATTTCCTAAGCGCGGATCAATAAATCTTGGATCAACCCAATTGTCTGGTACATTATCTCCTGGCGCAAATGCTCTTCCAGTTACTGGATTTATAATTGAAGCATTTTGATTGTTGAACAAATTGGTAATTTGGATATTAAAACCGATGGTTCTTTTACTTGTTTTCCACCATTTACTGTAGGTGAAATCTGCCCAAAACCAATTACTGCCAATTCCACTCCATCGTGCATTTGGGTCTTGGTCTTGCACATAAATAGGTCTTTGTGTATTTGGATCAATTCGATCGAATATAAAAGGCGTGTATCTTACTCCAGATCGCCAAACAGTTTCAAAATAAAAACTCATATTGTTTAACCAGCGATATCCGAATAATCCACCTTTTTTGTCTATTTTAAATACATGATTTGTCTTGAAGTCGAAAGGAACATCCCAAGGTAGAAAGTACTCTTTAGTATCTTCCACATTACCACTTGCCAATATATCTTTTAATGCTTCATTAGCCGATGCTGATTGTCCGGTACTAACCATATAGGTAAAAGATGCTTGTCCTTGATAAAAATTACCAATACGTTTGATGTAATTTATTTCTACCCCTCTAGTTCTTGCATAGTCAGAATTGATGCGTATTGTTCTACTAATCTCTCTTCCTGTAATATCTTTAATGATAATGGATGTAGTGGTAACAAAATCATATTTATCTTTAAAAAATGCAGAAAAATTTAATGCGTCATTTCCGCTTAGTTGAAATTTTAAACCTAATTCATAGCTAATATCAACCTCAGGATTTAAATTGGGATTACCCACACGAGAAAGGGTAGAACGATCTTGGTATAATGGATTTAATCCAGGATAGATAAAGCTCGGATGAGGTAAAATAGTAGTATGGCCATAATTAAAATACAACATTTTGTTTTCAGCGATGGGGAAGGTGGCATTTATTTTAGGTAAGAACCTAAACTTATATCTCAATTCGCCTATTTGAGTGGAGCTATTTAAATAATCTCTTCTAACTTCATCCAGAATTGGTGATTTTGGGTTATTAACCGCATCGTCAATGAATTTACCCGGTGCCCAATATTCAAAACGACCTCCAATATTGGCAATTAAACCTTTGTATTTAATTTGGTCGCTAATGAAGAATCCGCCACGACGTGGGTTCACTTTCCATAAATCACTTTGTTGGCCTAGTCTAAACGTTTGAGAAAACGTACCATCAGCTAATTGAATGGGTGCTCCAATCCATGGTCTTACGATATCGATCCACAGCATTTCTTGAAACTTCATTTCAAATCCAAATGTGAGTTTATTAAGGGAGTTTTTGCTGAAATAATTTCCGGTAGCTTTGGCCACATATTCTTCCAGATAATGATGGTGCCAGAGAGAGGCAATACCATTATTATTTACAAAACCAGAAGGCGGATTTATAAAAACAACACTGTCTGCAGCAGTTGGCGGAAAAACCTCGCTTGGAAATTGATTAATGGATTCTGCATCAAAAAATTGATCTACATTGGTAGGTCGCCAATTTCTTCCATTGGCATCTGCTCTTAATTCAACAAAAAGTCGACTCAAGGTGGCATTATAACTTAAGCGCTTATTAATAGAGTGCTTAAAGTTAATCATATGCAGATATGATTGGTGGGTAAAGGTATTTGCGTTATCCATTTGCCGGCTAAAATTAAACTGAAAACCGGGCTGGAAAGGGGCATCATTTCCGAATATTCTAAGCATATTAACATCTTGGTTAACGGTAATGCTTCGGAGTACTGATGCGGTTAATATTTTACCTTTTTTAAAATCGTAACTTAACTTAAAGAAACCACTCCAACGGTTATCTTGAAAGGGAGTCCAATTCGTAGATGTAAGGTCTTGTTCCCTGAGCAATGAAGAAGAAATTTGATTGGCTGGATTTTTGTAGAATTCATCTGTAAAAGCAGCCCTAAGTGCCATATTTGCTTTTAAACGTCCACCCAATTTTTCTTTAAACAAAGGCGATCCAATATTTAATTCGGCAACTTGGCTATTCCAAGAGCTGATCCAATCTTTATTAAACCCAAAATTATCTCGTTTGTAGTTGGCAGAAATTTCAAAGTTGTTACCTGCTGTTTTAGTTCGCGCACTCACAACACCAGCAGTTGCATCTCCAATTTCTGCGCCAATACCTCCTGTAGTAATATCAATTTCACCAATTGCGTTGGCACCAATATCAAGGCCAAACCCGGTTCCTGCCATTGGGTCTGTTACTGAAACGCCGTCTATGTAGGTTCCGGTTTCATAGGTTCTACTGCCTCTAATACTAACCCCAGCCGGCGATTGAATTACCCCAGGCTGTGTATTAATAATGGCTTGCAACTGCCTCGCAGGCGCTAACTCAATATTTTCTTGGTTAATGGTATTTATGCTTTGCCCTTTTTCAATATCAACCAATGGTTTTTTCCCTAATACCACCACTTCATCAATATTGGCAGTTGCCTCTAGCATTTGAAATGTACCTAGTTCCCTTGTTTCTCCAGCTTTTAATTTTATGCCTGTTTGAATGATTTTTTTGTAGCCGATATAGGAGATTTCGATGTTATATTCACCTGGTTTAATTCCCCGGAGTGTAAATTTACCATTTGCATCTGTAGAGGTTCCATTAGAAGTTCCTTTGATTAAAACAGTTACTCCAATGAGTTCACTTTGGTCTTTTTTATCTATCACCTTGCCGCTTAAGGAGGCAGTTTGCTGTGCCATTAACCAAACAGGTGAAACCAAAAACAGTAGGTTCAGTATGAACCTCAGTAATTTATATTGTGTATTTGCCATATTAAATTCGGTGGTGAAAATAGGTTAATTTTTATGAAAATAATTACCTCTTTGGTTTTCATTGATTACTTTTCAAAGCATTCATTAATTAAGGTGATTTTAATCTTATTTTTTCTTGAATCAAAACCACCTGATTTTCCTTAAAAAAATATTAAAAATGCTTAAAAATCGCATTTTTTTTAAGGTTTATTAGATTTCTGTCTGTCAACTTATTACATTGCGATACTAATTTTATATTATGAAAAAACTATTCTTATTATTTACTTTAACGTTTTTGGTTTTTTACAGCAATGCGCAACAGTTATTTACAGAAGACTTTGATTATGTAAATGGCCAAACATTAAATGTTAATACTTGGACGCAGAATGGTGGTGGACCTGGAACCAATGCATTGGTAGATTCACCAGGATTAACCTATTCTGGTTATATACTTTCAGGAATTGGAAACGCTGCCTATTTGCAGAGTAGTGGTCGCGATTACTACAAGCAATTGGGTAGTGCATACAATACTGGTTCAATTTATTATTCTTTAATGGTAAGACCAGATACGGCTCGTACAGGTGATTATTTTTTCGGGTTGTTTACCTCAACTAACATTACTAATTATTTTGCTCGTTTATATGTTAGACAGGCTGGAACAGGATTTTATAGATTAGGGATTAGTAAAGGTAATGAGGCGCCCGTTTATGCTGCAGATTCATTTCCTGTAGGAACGGTTTCTTTGGTGGTAGCAAAATATGTTTTTACTACTGGTTCTGCTACAAACGACTTAGTAACAATGTATCAATTTACCTCAGGTTTTCCGGCAACAGAGCCAAGCACGCCATCTGCAGTTGCAACCAGTGTGGGTACTCAAGATATGACAAATTTTGGTATTGTTGGTTTACGTCAGGGTACAACGGCAAGTTCTCCGGGAGTTAAAATAGATGGGATTAGAATAGGTCAAACTTGGGCAGACTTAAATGCTGTAACAACAAATAGGCCAGGTAGATTGCAATTTATTTTTGCAGGAAATATTACCTCAAACTCTGTTCGCTTGCAGTTTAATAAGCCAACCAATTATAAAAACAACCTGCATACTGTGCTTATATTCTTAAAAAGAGGGGTAAGTATTTCTGCAAATGATCCGGTGCGCTCTGCGGCATATTACCAGGCTGATAGCAATTTTGCTGGCAATGGAACTGCCTATGAATTTGATACGGCTAAGTGTGTGTATAATGGAGATGGTAATTTGGTTGATGTAACCGGGCTCCAGCCGCAAACTAGGTATATTGCCATGGGATTTTGCATTTCAGAAGGAGATTCTTTGTATTCTGATTCTACGGTTTCAGCATCATTTATTACCACTTCTACAGCTCCTGGACAAGCATTTGGATTTCAATTCACAGCAACCTCAACCAATTCTATCCGTTTAAATTGGACAAGAAATCCGAATTACAATGTTGCGAATCATACAACGGTAGTTTTCTTGAAAGAGTTATCAGCTATTAATGTGGGTGTTAATAATGCTAATCCATATTTGTATTTCCCCGATACAAATTTTGCAGCAACAAGTTCTGTATACCAAAACGATGCCAATGCCAAATGTGTATTTAATGGTGATACCACTTTTGTAAATGTTTCTGGTTTAAAACCTGGTACCCGCTATTATGCCTATTTATTAGGAGCAAATGTATTAGATTCAGTATATAATAATGGTAGTAATGTAAATGGGTTCACTTTATCTAATGGACCACCGCCAGTTACGCAATTTATTTTTACGGGGAGACTAGAAAATAACTCTAGTGTTAGGTGGACAAAACCTGCAGGGTATAACAATGCCACACATGATATTTTAGTGTTTATGCGTAAAGATACCATGAATTTGGCATTTGGTGCTCCTACACAGAATCCAAATACCTATGTAGCAGATTCTGTATTTGGCAATGGAACTGGATTTGAATTTGATAGTCAGGCGAAATGTATATATAGAGGGGATGCTAACTCGGTTAATGTTTCCAATTTGGTAATTAACTCGCGTTATTATTTAGTTGCATATGCGGTAAGATCTGATTCTGGTTATTATTCACTACCCAATATTATTAACAACCGTACTATGGTTGATACGAATGTAAGCGTAGTAACTGCCGGTGCAGGAAGTACAAGTATTACCGTAACTTGGGTAAAGCCTGCCAATTACATAAATGGTACACATACCACAATAATATTTTTGAAGGCAAATTCAGCAATTACTGCTGGTAACCCAACTCGCAGTGCATTTAGATATACTGCCAATCAAAATTTTGGTTCAGGAACCCGTTATGAGAATGATAATAATGCCTTCTGTGTATACAGAGGAACAGGTAATTCTGTTATCATAAATAATCTGGTATTTGGAACCAATTATCATGTATTGGTGTATAGTGTTCGTCAGGCAGATTCAGTATATAGTCGACCAAATTACTCTGTTGGGAGTCCGCTACCACCAGCTTCAGTTAATTTTATAGGGCCTTTTGTGAAAACGGATCCAACAACTGGGGTTATTGATTCTACAGGAAAAAGAGGTAGCTTCTTGGGGGTAGTGTATGGCGGTAATAATCGTACTGCAGGTATTCAATTTGTTATGCGTGATATAACAGGGGGCATTTCTGTTCTACAAACGAATAAAAACTTTGGTTATACAGTTACAGAAGGAGATAGTATAGGTGTTTCAGGCATTGTTACACAGGTGAACGGATTGGCAACAATAAGTAACTTGGATACTATTGTATTTTTGGGTTCGGGTAAAAATATACAGAAGCCCAAAACATCTACTATTCCAAATGAGAATACAGAGAATGATTTAATTCTTTTTGATCGAGTTAGTTTATTATCTAATATCACAACTTGGCCTGCAAATGGTACTGTTTTAGCGCAAAATAATTATACAGGAGATACAGTTAGAATTAGGTTGTTTTCTACTTCGGGTTTATCAGGCAGGGCAGTGCCAACTGGAGAATTCTCTGTTACTGGGATGGGATCACAGCAAAGCACCTCATTTAATGCTCCATTTGCCTTTAATGGTTATTCAGTTGTACCAAGAAGAATTTCAGATATTTCTTTAAACACGGGTGATACGATTGCTAATTTTTCTTTAATAAATCCAGTATTATTTGCGCCAGTAGAGGTGAATGTAGATACTGCGCGGGTTTTAGATGTAGCTTGTCAATCTGCAAGAATTGTTCGCGGTGTTGGAACTGTTAGATATGGTATTTTAATAGATGAGTCTAATGGAGATTTTTCTGTTCCATTGGCATTATTCCCAACCAACAATGGTGGAACAGATACTATTGGTTCATTAAGTTTTGGGCAAATTGGTGCTTTGGTTCCTTGGTTAGGTGAAGGCGATACGGTTTACCTGAAAGTAAGGATGGTAGCAAACTTTAATGCAGTTTCAAAGCTATCTGTGCAGGAAAGACTAATTAAAGTATATAAAACAAGATTAGTTGGGGTATATGAATGGGTTAATGGAATTACCATAACTATTTATCCTAACCCTGCTAGTGATAGGTTGAATATTGAAACAAATGCCAAAATAGAATCCTTGATGTTATTTGATATGCAAGGTAAAACGGTTTTGGAAAGTACAAATATGTCGGATTTAGATGTTTCACAATTAATAGAGGGTGTATACATCTTGACGGTTAAAACAGACGCCGGAATAATACACAAACGTATTCAAGTGAAGCGTTAAGCTGTTCAAATTAAGGCATAAAAAAAGCGGCATCTTTTGAAGATAGCCGCTTTTTTTATGTGTATTTATTTAAAATCTATTTGGTTCATATTCCTGCATTAATTGCAATATGGCATCATAAATTTCTTCAGCATTGGGTTTGCTAAAATAATCTCCGTCAGTTCCATAAGCCGGCCTATGTGCTTTGGCTGTAATGGTAATTGGTTGCGCATCTAATGTAAAATAGCCACCTTGCTTTTCTAAAATTTGCTGTAAAATATATGCACTTGCACCACCTGGTACATCTTCATCTATTACTGCTAGTTTGTTGGTTTTTTGAAGTGATTGCCCGATTAGATGGTGTATGTCAAACGGCAATAAAGTTTGTGCATCAATGATTTCAAGGCTAATGCCAATTTCAGATAACATTTGAGCTGCATCTTGAACAATTCTTAAGGTTGAGCCGTAAGAAACAACAGTAATATCATTTCCTTCAGCTAGTATTTCTGGGATACCTAATGGGATGGTATATTCGCCTAAATTATCTGGCATTTTTTCCTTTATACGATATCCATTTAAGCATTCAATCATCAGTGCCGGTTCGTCAGAGCGCATTAATGTTTCGTACATTCCAGCAGCCTGCACCATATTCCTTGGCGTTAATACATGCATTCCTCGTAGCGCATGTAAAATCATGCCAATGGGAGAGCCTGAATGCCAAATTCCTTCAAGTCTGTGGCCACGGGTACGCACTATCAGCGGCGCTTTTTGTCCCCCTTTGGTTCTATATTGTAAGGTGGCAACATCATCACTTAAAGGCTGTAAACCATACAATAAATAGTCTAAATATTGAATCTCCGCTATGGGTCTTAGTCCACGCATGGCAGTACCAATTCCCTGACCAATGATAGTAAGTTCTCTAATTCCAGTATCAAAAACTCTGCCTTCACCGTGTTTTTCTTGGAGTCCGGAAAAACCTTGATTCACATCGCCAATTTTACCAACATCTTCTCCAAATGCCATTACACGAGGATCTTTGCTTAGCAATGAGTCGAAATAAGCTACAAGAACTTCTCTACCGTCTACTAATTTAGAGTTGCTACTGAAGCTTGGTTTAACCTCACTAATTTTGAGTGCACTATTATTACTTTCACTGAATAAAAACGAATTGTAGCGTTCTTGATTTAGTGCGTCGAAATTTTGTTTAAAACGTAACAAGGCAGTTTTGGCTTCACTTTCATGTTTGTAAGAGATTCTAAGGGCTTTGTGTATGGCAACGCCAATATCTTTTCTAATAGGTTCTGAAATGGATTGAAGCGCGTTTGTAATTTGGTTCAATTCGGTTTGATTCGAGGTGTTTTCCTTGGCTAGGTTTTGTATGAGTTCAACACATTGATTCAATTCACTTTTTATTGGATTTAAATAGGCTTCCCAAGCATTTTTCTTAGCAATGTTTACTTGAATTTTTGCCTCATTTTCTAGCTTTTCTAACTCGGTTTCTGTTGCTATGTTATTTTTAAGTATCCACTCTTTAAAACGTTTTAAACAATCGTTTTCAGCTTCCCAGTTTAAGCGCTCCTTGCTTTTGTAGCGTTCATGAGAACCTGAGGTTGAGTGACCTTGCGGTTGTGTTAATTCTGTTACATGAATAAGGCATGGTATGTGTTGTTCGCGGGCAATTTTTCCAGCTTCTTCATAAACACTGCAAAGGGCAGGGTAGTCCCAACCTTTTACTGTGAAAATCTGATATCCATCACCCTTTTCATCGCGCTGAAAGCCTTTTAATATTTCTGAGATATTTTCTTTGGTAGTCTGGTATTTGGCATGTACTGAAATGCCATAGGAATCATCCCAAACGGATACAATCATTGGAACTTGTAAAACGCCACCTGCATTGATGGCTTCAAAAAAATGACCCTCGCTACTACTTGCATTTCCGATAGTTCCCCAAGCAACCTCATTTCCATTTACAGAGAAATTATTTTCTCCAATGATGTCTTTGTGTTGTCTGTAATATTTTGAGGCGTGCGCTAAACCAACCAATCGGAGCATTTGGGCGGCAGTTGGTGAGATGTCTGATGAAGAATTTTTGAGGTTTTTGAGGTCCTTCCAATTGCCTGCTTCATCTAGCGTGCGCGTACCATAATGGCCATTCATCATTCTTCCTGCACTAGCAGGTTCCGCATTTACATCTGTATGCGCGTACAATTGTGCAAAAAATTCTTGAATACTCAGGAGGTTGCTGGCCATCATGAAGGTTTGGTCGCGGTAGTAACCACTTCTAAAATCTCCATTTTTAAAGGCTTTTGCCATAGCAATTTGGGGAAGTTCCTTTCCGTCTCCAAAAATCCCGAACTTAGCTTTACCTGTAAGTACTTCTTTTCTACCTAATAAACTAGTTAATCTACTTTGGTATGCAATGATATAGTCTGCAACTATTACTGCTTTATATTTTTGGTCGTCTGCGGCCATTGAAATATCTGTCATGAATGAAAAAATTCTTCAGTTTCAAACCTAAAGATTTTTGATAATTATCCCAAACAATCATCCTATATTCTTGTTTTTTATTTGGATTCCTAAATAAATGCTTGGTTTTTATTTGTTTTAAGTCATGAAATTTTGACTTTGAATTGTTTGATAAAAATTTGTAATTGCCAACATGATAGATGCTTTAGTTCCCCTAATTTCTTTGATAGCCTTAGAGGTTATTTTAGGTATTGATAACATTATATTTATTTCAATTTTGGCAGATAAATTGCCCGAAAATCAACGTGCAAAACTTAGATTTTATGGAATAGGTTTAGCCATGGTAATGCGCTTAATTTTATTAGCTTTTATTGCATGGATATTAAAACTAGACCATACTTTGTTTACAATATTTGAAATTGATTTTTCTGGAAAAGGATTAATTCTAATTATTGGCGGCTTATTTTTAATTTATAAAAGTACCAAGGAGATATACCATAAAACTGAGTTGAAAGAGAATGAAGATATTCCACAAACAAAATCTGCAGGGTTTGGTAAGATGTTAGTAGAGGTTATGTTGTTAGATTTAGTATTTTCTATAGATTCAATAATAACTGCAGTGGGTATGGTTCAAGAATTATGGGTGATGTATACAGCAGTAATTGTTACCGTTATCATCATGCTTATTGCTTCAAAGCCAATTAGTGAATTTATACGAAAGCATCCTTCCTTTAAAATTTTAGCCTTGAGTTTCTTAATGATGATTGGCGTTTCGCTGTTGGCGGAAGGATTCCATTTTGAAATTCCAAAAGGCTATATTTATTTCTCTATGGCTTTTGCGTTTTTGGTTGATATCATTCAAATGAAAACGATTAAAAGCAAGCATAATTCTTAACATTGCGAATTGCTTGTTTATTTAAATTTCTAGATTTACTTCATTCAGATAAAAAAAATATCAAATTCATTATCTTTGACTTATGTTAATTGATAATGCAAAATACAAACAGTTGTTTAGAGCTGTTTTATTGTCTTCTGAGGCGCTGATAAGTGATAAGGTTGCAGCTGAGGTAATGAATGAGGTTATAGCTGTGCTGGGTGAAGCCGCTGATGTAGACCGCGTATACATTTTTAAAAATAGTTTTGAAAATGGTGAACCTGTTTTTATGCACTATGAATATGAATGGGTTAAAGACGGAGTTGAAGCACATCTTGGGTCAGAATTATTGGCTGCACTGCCTTGGTCTGACTTTGATTGGTTAAAAGGTCATTTGCGAGATGGCGGAACCTATGCAGCTTCAACCAATGAGATGGAGGATGGCGTATTTAAAGAAACTTTAGAGGTTCAAGATATTAAAAGCATTTTATTTACACCCATTATTTTTGATCATAAATTTTGGGGATATATTGGGTTTGATGATTGTACTCAATTTAGAAATTGGTTAGAAATAGAGGTAAGCACTTTACTGGCAATTTCGGCAAATATTGGTTCATATTTGAAAAGAAATGAATTAGCAGAGGCTTTGTCGACTCAATATGCAGTTTCAATCAAACAAAAAGAATTTTATGAAACCATTTTTAATAATATTCCTGCAGATATTGTAGCGTTTGATAATCAGCATAAATATTTATTTTTAAATAAACATTCGGTAAAAAGTAAAGAAGTGCGTGATTGGATGATTGGGAAAGATGATTTTGATTATTGTGAATGGCGCAAAAAGCCAACGAATATTGCAATAGAGAGAAGAGCTCAGTTCAATGAAATGTTAGCAACCAAAAAGCCACATCAATTTGAGGAGAAAATGTTCACAGATACGGGTGATTACAGTTATCACATGCGGGTAATGCAACCTGTTATTAATGGGCAAGACGAAGTAGAAATGGTTATTGGGTATGGCTTGGATGTTACCACAATTAAGAATCAAGAAGAGTTAATTATTAAACAAAATGAAGCCATTGCAAATTCCCCAGATGGTATTGCTTTATTAGACAATAAAGGTGTTTACTACTACATGAATCCTGCCCATGAATCTATCTTTGAATATGGAAAGGATGGTTTAATAGGGAAATCATGGCAAATATTATATAAACCTGAGGATGCTGAATACTTAATTAATAAAGTATTTCCAATTTTGAATGAGAATGGTATTTGGAACGGACAAGTTCAAGCTCAAACGAAAAATGGAAAACCCGTTTTTCAAGACTTAACCTTAAGGCTATTGGAGGATGGTTCTTTGGTTTGTATCACCCGAGACGTATCAGAATTGGTTCTGAATATGCGTTTATTAGAGGAAGCAAATCAGAAGTTAGGTTTGGCCATTCAAACCACCCAGCTTGGATTTTATGAATGGGATATGGTTAAAGATGAATTAGAGAGCAATGAGATTTTTAATGAAATATTAGGCTTTGATAATGTTGAGAAACATACGCATGTTATAAATGACTGGTTTAGTAGTATTCACCCCGATGATTTGTATTTAGTTTCTGAGGCACTTGCTAAACAGCGCAAAGTTAGTGATGAAATTGAAGTAGAAAATTTTAGTATTGAATACCGAATTAAAGGGTCTAAGGGAGATTATATTTGGGTTCTTGATATCGGTAAAGTAACTAATTTTGATACTAATGGAATGCCTTTAACCCTTGTTGGTTTTATTGTTGATATTTCATCTAACAAGAGTATTGAAGAAAAAATTAGAGTAAGTGAAAAGCGCTATAGAGATTTAGTTGAAAATTTGCGAGAAGTTATTTTTGAAACAGATGGAAATGCAAATTTTGTATTTTTAAATCCCGCTTGGCAACAACTTACAGGGTATTCTATTGAGGAGTCTTTGGGTAAAAGCTTTGTAGATTTTTATTATCCTGATGTAACACTCATTGAACAGTCGTTTAGCCTGTTTGATTTAGTAAATCCTGCAGATGCATATTTGCATATTGAATTGCCTTTGCAACACAAAAACAAGCAATTAATTTGGTTTGATGTTGAAATTAATAAGTTGTTTGATGAGGATACCGGTAAACTTAAGGCAAGCGTTGGTTCTATTGAAGATATAACCAAAAGAAAGTTAGCAGAGAATGAACTAAAACAAGCTTTAGCAAAAGAAAAACAGCTTGGAGACTTAAAAGCGAGGTTTGTTGGCATGGCATCGCATGAATTTCGCACGCCTTTAGCAGGAATTCGAAGTAGTGCAGAATTAATTCAGTTGCTTATTAATAAAAATGCAAACGAATTATCGCCAAACATCGTGAACAATGTTTTCGATAAAATTGATAAAATTAAATTTGATGTAGATCGAATTACAGGGTTAATGACTGATGTATTAACCATGGGTAGTATTGAATCTGAGAAAATTACATTTCAGGCGCAACTTGGTGATTTGGTTGCATTTACCCAGAATTATTTAAATGTGGAAGGTGTAAGATACTTGTTGGGGCATGATTTGAGATTTAATGCTGAAATAGGTGCTGCACCAATACAATTCGATTCAAAACTTATCGTGCACGTATATAATAATTTAATGAGCAACGCAGCTAAATATGCTGCCCCAAATACGGCTATTGAGGTAAGTATAGCCCAAAAGAAAAATCATGTACAGGTTATTTTTAGAGATCATGGTATTGGAATTCCATCCAGTGAATTACCATTTATTTTTGATACTTTCTTCAGAAGTTCAAATGTAGAGAATATACCTGGAACCGGACTTGGCCTGTCAATTGCTAAATATTTTATGGATTTACATAAAGGTGAAATACAACTTGAGAGTGAAGTTAATGAAGGTACAAAAGTGATTCTTAGTTTCCCTCTAATAAAAACATAGCTTGATACACTTAAAGTAGTTGTCTTTATTGAAAAACGCTTACTTTTGTTGCTTACCCAATTTTATGTTAAGATCAATGACAGGCTTTGGACAAGCCGAAGGAGAAACAGACAAGTTTACTGTAAAGGTTGAACTCAAGAGTTTAAACAGCAAATTTTTTGAATTGAGTTTGCGTATGCCCAGAAATTGGCAACACAAAGAACTTGAGCTGCGCAAAGAAATGGCCAAATTAATTGAACGGGGAACGGTGCAGTTAAATATTCAAATCACCTATAAGTTAGCTGAGGATAGAATTACACCCATAAATAAAGAGGTGGCTACTTATTATTTAAACGAAGTAAGTTTGGTGGCTGCCCAGTTTGGATGTAAAGCAAGTGATTTATTGGGTAATATTTTTGATATTCCAAATGTATTGCAACCTAATGATGATACGCCTGAAGAAGCCGATTGGATTTATATTATGCAGGTGGTTCAGCAAGCATTTGCTCAATTTGATTTGTACCGCCTTACAGAGGGTAAGATTTTAGTTTCAGAATTTAGTAAAAGTGCCTCTACCATCTTAGCCAAAATGAATGCATTGACTCCTTTTGAAGCAGAGAGAATTGAAACAATTAAAGAACGTTTACGTAAAGAATTAGCTGGATTAAATCAAGATCAAATAGATAAAAATAGATTTGAACAGGAGTTAATTTATTATTTAGAGAAGTTAGATATTAACGAAGAAAAAGTGCGTTTAAAGCAGCATTGTGACTATATGGAAGAGGTGATTAGGATGAGTTCAACCGGGAAAAAATTAGGTTTTATTGCACAAGAAATGGGGAGAGAAATTAATACCATTGGGTCTAAAAGCAACCATCATTTAATGCAACGCTCTGTAGTAGAAATGAAAGAAGAGCTAGAGAAGATTAAGGAGCAAATTAATAACGTGCTGTAAGCAATAGAAATATATGAAGAAAGGAAAAGTAATCATATTTTGTGCTCCATCTGGATCGGGTAAAACAACCATTGTTAAGCATTTATTGCAAGTAAATCATCGATTACTATTCTCTGTTTCTGCTTGTACAAGAAACAAGCGTGAGGGAGAAGTAGATGGAAAAGATTATTACTTTTTGAGTAAAGAATCTTTTGAACAAAAAATAAAATCAGAAGAATTTTTAGAATTTGAAGAAGTTTATGGCGGAAATTTTTATGGAACTTTAAAATCTGAAATAGATCGAATTTGGGGATTAGGAAAGGTTGTATTATTTGATGTAGATGTAGTAGGAGGATTGCATTTAAAGGAATATTTTGGGGCAAATGCCTTGGCTATTTTTGTGAAACCACCTAATATTCAAGTGTTAGAGGAACGTTTGCGATTTAGGTCTACCGAAACAGAAGCAACTTTGCGTATGCGGGTTAATAAGGCAGTGAAGGAATTAGACTTTGAATCAAAGTTTGAGCAAGTATTACTTAACGATGATTTAAAACATGCCTTGGCTCAAGCCGAATTAATTGTTAATGATTTTATTAAATCTGAGTAAAATGGCTGCAATCGGGCTCTTTTTCGGTTCCTTTAATCCCATACATGTTGGTCATTTGATTATTGCCAATTATATGGCTGATTATACCAACTTGGATGAAATATGGTTTGTTGTTTCGCCCCAAAATCCGTTTAAAGAACGAGAAGAACTACTTGATGAAAACAAGCGATTAGCCTTACTGGAGCTGGCAATATCAGGCGACAAAAGATTTAAAACTTGTGCTATAGAATTTGATTTACCCAAACCTTCCTACACGGCATCTACACTGCAAGAAATTACGCGCGAATTTACAATGCATCAATTTACTCTAATTATAGGTGGAGATAATTTGCAGCATTTTCATTTGTGGAAGGATTATCAGTACATTTTGGATCGCCATGCAGTATATGTTTATGCGCGAACTGGGATCTTAGAGCAACAAAATGTGATCAATCACCCCTCCGTTAAATTATTTGAGGTGCCTTTATTAAATATTTCTTCATCCTATATTCGGCAAACCATTCAAGCGGGAAAGTCTATTCGCTATTTGGTTCCAGAGTTGGTTAGGTTAGAGATTGAAAAGTTAAAACTCTATCATTTACCGAAATAAGTAATTTTTTTTCTTTATTATTTATAATTTTTTCCTTTTATTTGATGTGTAATGAGCTAATCTCCCTATATCATTGCTTATTCAATGAAAAGTATAAAAAATAATCGGAAAATTCTAGTTATAGAAGATGACGCACACATTAGAAATAACGTGGTTGAATTTCTATCGCTGAATGAATTTGATGTGGTAGCTGCTGAAAATGGTGTTCAAGGCTTGATCAGCTACGCAACATTTAAGCCCGATTTAATAATCTGCGATATCATGATGCCGGAGATGGATGGTTATACTTTTCTGGAGGAATTGCAAAAAAGATATCCATTAAATTTTACCATAGTTATTTTCTTAACCGCAAAGAATAGTGCTGCCGATCAGCGAAAGGGAATGTATTTAGGTGCAGATGATTATATTGTTAAGCCTTTTACTTTTAATGATTTGTTAAACGCAATTGAAACAAGATTTGCGAAAAGTGATTTAAGGAGGGAAAGTATCGAAAAAGCTGCTGAAAAAATGAAACAGCAGTCGTACTCAACTCCATTTCATGAGTTTAATACGTGTTTAAATAGTATTTTAACAGGTTCTCAATTTTTAATTGGAAATGCAGAAAAACTGCCTTTAGATATTGAAACGCAATCTATCCTAGATGTTATCAAAAGAAGTGGACTGAGGTTGAGTAGGGCAATTAATAATTTTATTTTAAGCAAGGAGTTAGAATCAAAATCGTATTTTCCATTTATTGAGGATGTACCTGTTACCTATATTGTAAATAATATTGTTAGTATTGCCTCGAACTACAATAGATCTGCTGATTTAAACCTATCGGTTGAGGGTGTTTCAATTAAAACAGACAAATTTCTATTTAAACGTGTTTTGGATGAATTAACTGAGAATGCATTTAAATTTACACAAAGAGGTGATGCCGTTATTTGGAATATTTCTTTAAGTACGGACGCAATTAGTTTAGAAATAGAATATCCTAATAAATTTAGGTTTAATAAAACTAAATTCGAACAGATAGCAGCTTATAACCAATTTACAGTTGGTAGTCAGGTTTTGGAGGGTTTAGGACTAGGTCTTTTTCTTTCTCAAAAAATTGTTGAAGTGCTTGGTTTTAATCTCCAATTTACAGAAAAAAAATCTTCGAATATTAGTTTTAAAATTCAAAATAGTAATACTGAGTCTATTTAATATCCATTCAATATGCCAGTAAGTAATAAAGGATTTTTAGCCGATAAGATTATAATTTGTGAAGATGATTCCAATTTGCGGAGTAATATTTCCACGGCATTAGAAATGGAAGGTTACCATGTTTACCAAGCTTTTAATGGGATAGAAGCGAAGCAATTGTTATTGGCTAAGCGTGTTTCATTGTTGGTTTCTGATTGGGCCATGCCAGGAATGGATGGAATAGAATTGTTAAATTTTGTTAAATCAGACAAACGTTTTTCACATATCCCTTTTATTTTCTTAACGGCTAAGTCTGAGATAGAAGATAAGTTACTTGCCTTAGGGTTAATGGCAGATGATTATATTACCAAGCCATTTTCCTTGCATGAATTAGTTTTTAAGTGTAGAAATAATATTGAAAATAGAAAACAAGTAATTATTGCTAATTTAGTAGATAATGTAGAGTCTAAATTTGATTCTAGAGATCAAAAATTTTTAAGTCAGATTAAAGAATTTATAAATAAAAATATAGCCAATGATGAGTTAGCACTTTCAGACTTTTCTTCAGAATTTCCGATGAGTGTTTCTTCCATTCAGAAAAATATTAAGAGAATTTGCGGTCAATCGCTCTTTAAATTGATTATTGATATGCGCTTGCAAAAAGCCAAAAATATGATTGAGGCAAACGCAGCTCCTATATCTGAAGTGCTTTACCACTGTGGATTTAATAACCATAATCATTTTACTAAAAAGTTTAAAGACAAATATGGAATTTTGCCTTCAAAACTGAGCAAGACTGACCTGCTTCAAGCAAATTAATTGTTGCTTAAAAGTATTCATTACAGCACTTTATCTTAATTTTTTATCCAGGTAGATTTGGTTTGGCAAAATGCCAACAAGCCATCTGCACCAAGTTCTCTTCCAAATCCTGAGTTTTTTATGCCGCCAAATGGTATTTTTGGGTCGCTTTTAACCATTTGATTAATGTAAACCATACCACTTTCAATTTGCTGAGCTAATTGAGCGGCCTTGTTTACATCTTTTGCAAAAATACTTGCACCTAAACCAAATGTTGTATTGTTAGCAATGGCAATTAATTCTTCTTCAGATGAATATTCAAAAACAGTTAAAACAGGGCCAAATAATTCTTCATTAGCAGCGATATTATTTGTGGGTATATCTGTTAAAATACTTGGTGGAAAAAAGTAACCTTTATCCGGAAAAGTAGGATGTTGCCAATATAATTTGGCTCCACCTTCAATACTTTCAGTTACCTGATTTTTTAAATTTTCTAATAAGTCTTTTCTGGCCAATGGACCTATATCAACGCCAAATTCTAGCGGATTTCCAATTGTATAGGCGGCTAATTTTTCTTCAGCTAGCGTTAAAAATTCTGCTAGCATTTCGGTATGAACCAAAAAGCGCTTTGCAGCTACACAACTTTGTCCATTATTTTGAAACCTACTAAACAATATTTCATCAATTACTTCAGGTAAATGTACATCATTTAATAAAATAAGCGGGTCTGATCCGCCTAACTCTAATACAATAGGCTTAATGTGTTTGCCAGCTATAGCGGCAATATATGCGCCTGTTTTGGTGCTTCCTGTAAAAGTTACAGCTTGTATTTGTGGCATTGCGATGCAAGTTTCAATGAGTTCATTGCTTAATAAACAGGTATTAAAAATCTGCTGAGGTAGCTCATCACATTGATCTATTAATTTCTGCAAGGCTAGTGCACTTTGAGAAACATTGGGCGCTGGCTTTACCATCATAGCATTGCCACTTACAATACTCGGTATAGCGCTCCTGAGGATTTGCCAATACGGGAAATTCCATGGAAAAATACCTAATACAATACCTAAAGGCACTTTTTCAATTTTTACTTCTGATCCATTGCCTGTATGTGTGATTTTTGGTGCTAGAATTTCTGCAGCGTGTTGATGATAATAGTCGCATAAGCTCGCACTTTTTAATACCTCTGCTTTGGCGTGACTTAGCAATTTTCCCATTTCCAAGCTTGCAATCTCTGCCAAGTAATCTGCATTTTGTTTTAGCATGTCTGCTAATTTAGGCAAGAATGCGGTTCTTTGTTCTACAGGTAGGCATGCCCATTTCTTTTGGGCACCCTGCATTTCATTTAAAATTACGCCTACATTTTCCTTACTATCGAGCGCAGTAAATTCGCAAATCAACTCTTCAGAATATGGGTTTATACTTTTAAAGTATATATTTTTTTTCATAAAGTATAAAGGCTTATTAAGAGGAATTTGTTTAAGCTTTTATTTTCCAATGAAATTGGCTTGGCGTTTTTCTAAAAATGCACTTGTGCCCTCTATAAAATCCTCTGAACCAAAAAAGTTGCCAAATTCATTAACCTCTAAGGTATTCCCATCCATGCGTTTTTCGTAAAAGGCATTCACACACTCAATAACACTTGCTATAGCCAATGGCGCCTTGTTTTTAATTTTATTGAGTATTTCTTCGCATTTACTAATTAACTGTTCGGCCGGAACTACATGATTTACTAGTCCTAGTTGCAGCGCAGTATTGGCATCAATAATATCACCTGTCATCAACAATTCTAGCGCCCTACCTTTTCCAATTAATTGTGTTAATCTTTGGGTTCCGGCATACCCTGGAATAATCCCTAGATTTACTTCAGGTTGACCAAATTTTGCTTTCTCAGCACATACACGAATGTGGCAACTCATGGCCAATTCATTTCCTCCTCCTAAGGCAAATCCGTTTATGGCTGCAATAACTGGTTTCGGACAATGTTCAATGGCACGTAAAACAGCATGGCCATCCTGACTCATGCGTGTGCCTTCTTCTACAGTAAAGTTTGCAAATTCTGCAATATCTGCACCTGCTGCAAAAGCCTTAGTTCCTTTTCCAGTTAAAATTACTCCCTTTATTTTCGGGTTTTCATAAATGCTTAAAATGGCATTTTTTATATCAGCTAGGGTTTGAATGTTTAGCGCATTCAATTTGTCTTCGCGATTTATGGTGATATAAAATATGTGTTCTTTTTCTTCTGTTAATATGGTTTGGTAAGTAGTTTCGGTCATCATAATTTGCTTTAATTGTTAAAATGATCTGTTATTGGCAACCCAAGTTTTAATGTAATCAGCTATTTCACTCGTGTGGGTGCCTGGTGTAAATAATTTTCCAATTCCCATACTTTGGAGTTTTTCAATGTCTTCCTCAGGGATAATTCCACCACCCGTAATTAAAATATCCGACACATTTTGTTGGTTCAATAGGTCGTTTAATTTTTTAAATACACTAAGGTGCGCGCCAGATAAAATACTAACGCCTATTACATCTACGTCTTCTTGTAAGGCAGCTTGTACAACCATTTCTGGTGTTTGCCTAAGTCCGGTATAAATAACTTCCATACCTGCATCTCTAAGCGCAGTGGCAATAACTTTGGCCCCACGATCATGCCCATCTAGGCCAATTTTAGCAACCAAAACACGAATTGGACGATTCATCATTATTTAGTTTTTTTGGATTTTTCTTTTGTCTCCTTTTTGAGATGGATACAATCTTTGTTCTTTAACTCGTTTTCAAAGTAGTTTTTGAACTGCTCATCATTCATGGTATAGTATCTCAACATATTCGGTGTGCCAACAGGAGCGCCGCCATCGGTTGATCCAAGAATCATGGGTTCAGTTGGTATTGGCTCATAATTAAAGGGTACATCAAGAAAAGGGAAGTATACATCAAATTTGTTTTGTGAAGTAGACTTTATCTCCTTGTTATTGATGGCATATAGATTTATTCCTTTTTCTTTTGGTTCAATCACATAAATATTCCAGAGAGATTTAAGTATTTTGTCTTGCGTTCCAACAATATACAAATCTCCTAATTTGTGTAAACTAAAATCTTGGTGAATATTTAATCTGGTCTCCCCATTTGAGCCATTTAATACCATTTCATTGTGCCCAATTGTTACTGTTAATGTATCTAACAAACGCGATTTAAAATCTTTGCCATAAAACAAATATTTACCGTGTATATCTGGTGGAATTAAATCTTGGTACATACCAGGTAATTTGTCGAATCTGATGTCGCTGCAAGCTGATGTGAAAACAGCTACAACAATCAACAGCAATAATTTTTTAACATTCTTCATGTGCTTTATCTGGTGTTTTATTTAGAAATAGTTGTTAATGCTTGTTTTAATCTGGTAATGCTTTCTGATTTGCCAATTAATGCTGCAATTTCAAATAAAGGTGGGCCCCCAGCAACACCTGTTAGAATCACTCTAAATAATTGCAGGAAGTCTTTCCCTTGAATCTCATTTTTTGCTAGAGCCTTTTGATAGGCAGTTTCTATGGTTTCTTGCGTAAAAATAGTTAATTGTTCAAAATCTGTTATGAGATCTGTCAATAGCTGAGGCGTTTTATCGGTCCACTTTTTCTTGATTACCTGCTCATCATACTCCTTTGGTGTAATAAAAAAGTACTTGCTGTATTCCCAAATCTCTTTTGTAAAACTAATCTTCTCTTTCACTAAACTGCAAACTTTGCGCACAAATTCTTCATTAAAGCTGTTGTTTAATTCAGCTTGCTCAAGTGCTTTAAAGAGCACAGGAGCCAATGCTTCATCAGATAATTGCCTCACATATTGCTGGTTGAACCATTTGGCTTTGTTTTGGTCGAATTTAGCACCAGATTTACTCACTCTATCTAATGAAAAGGCCTGAACCAATTCTTCTAATGTAAATAACTCTTGCTGTGTGCCTGGGTTCCATCCCAAAAATGCCAATAAATTTACTACTGCTTCTGGTAAGTAACCTGCTTCACGGTATCCGCTAGACAATTCTTGTGTATTTGGGTCGATCCAATTTAATGGAAATACTGGGAAGCCTAGGCGGTCGCCATCTCTTTTGCTTAATTTGCCATTCCCTTCTGGTTTTAGTAAAAGCGGGAGATGGGCAAATTTTGGCATAACATTTTCCCATCCAAATGCCCTATATAACAGAACATGTAAGGGAGCAGAAGGCAACCATTCTTCTCCTCTAATAACATGTGAAATTTGCATTAAGTAATCGTCTACTACATTGGCTAAATGGTAGGTAGGCATTCCATCACTTTTGTACAGAACTTTATCGTCCATTTGGTTGGTATTAAAACTCACCCAACCTCTAATTTCATCTTCAAATTTAACTTCTTCTTTTCTAGGAAGTTTAAACCTAACCACATAGGTGTCTCCATTGTCTAAACGGCGTTTAACCTCATCTTCCGATAGGGTTAAGGAGTTTTTCATGGTTCCGCGTGTAATGGCATCGTATTTTGCGTCTACATTACTGGCTTTTAACCTATCGCGCATGGCATCTAATTCTTCTGCAGTATCAAAGGCATAATAGGCATGTCCGCTGGCAATTAACTGCATGGCAAAATCCCTGTACATGGGTTTTCGTTCACTTTGCCTGTATGGCGCATGTTTTCCATCCCCAAACCCAATTCCTTCAGATGCCTCAATTCCTAACCATTTTAATGATTCAATAATATATTCTTCTGCCCCAGGAACAAACCTAGTTTGGTCTGTGTCTTCTATGCGAATTAAAAAATCGCCACCATGTTTGTGGGCAAATAAATAATTGTACAATGCAGTGCGCACACCGCCAATGTGTAGTGGTCCGGTTGGACTAGGTGCAAATCTTACTCTAACTCTTCTATCCATAATCAATGGAGGCAAATATAAGGAGTTACGGGTTTTTAACTACTATCTTGGCTGCTGTGAAATAATTTTTAAAAGAAAAATGCAAAAATATCTCGAACACGTAGTATTTTGCAGGCCCTTGTTCTAACTTAATATTTAAATTTTATGAGCGATCCAAGATTAAAACCGTTATTTGATCATTTAAAAGAGGCCATGGACCATGCAGTAGACCATGCAGCCAATGAATTTACTAAAATTCGTGCAGGAAAAGCACATCCTTCTATGTTAGATTCTGTGAAAGTAGAATATTATGGGTCTTTGGTTCCGGTGAGCCAGGTTGCCAATATAAATACACCCGATGGCAGAACGCTTTCAATTCAGCCTTGGGAAAAGAATACGATTCAGGCTATTGAAAAAGGAATAATCATTGCTAATTTAGGTTTTACGCCAACAAATGATGGATCAACCATTCGTATTAATTTGCCAATGCTTACTGAAGAACGCAGAAAAGACATTGTTAAAAAGGTAAAACACGAGGCCGAATTTGCTAAAGTTGCTATTAGAAATATCCGCAAAGAGGTAAATGAGGGAATTAAAAAAGCTCAAAAAGAAGGTGTGCCAGAGGATGATGCGAAAACAGCAGAAGCCCAGGTTCAAAAAACAACTGATGTTTACATTAAAAAGATTGATGATTTAACGGCTGCGAAAGAAGCAGATTTGATGACAGTATAATGTCAGTTTATATGTTTCAGTTTTCTGCCAAAACAAAAAAATACCTAACACTAATTGCTAAGGCAGTTGGTGTTTTTTTGTTATTAGCTATCGTTGTATTTTTTACGTTTCGAACCTATTTTTTAGAGAAAGCAATTGGCCAATTTCAGCAGAAGTTAAAAGATAAATTTGACACCGAATTACACGTTGGTTCAGCCCAATTTGAGGGCTTATCTGGCGTTCATTTAAATTCGCTTAGGCTTATTCCACAAGGGAAAGATACACTTTTAGATCTGCAGGAGTTCTCATTGAGTATACATTTGTTTTATGCACTTATTGGTGAAGTTCGCATAGAAAGTATTGCCATTAAAAAGGGCTATTTTCAACTCACTAAAAAGAATAATATTCGTAATTTTGGAGCCTTTTTGGGTGAAAAAAGGGATAGCACACCAGATGAATTAAGTCCGAATGTAGAAATAGATGAGGCTAAAAACGATCAGAATTATGCTAAGGTGTTGTTTCAATTACTCAAAAAAGTTTTCAACCAAATTCCGGATGAAGTGCACATTGAAGGCTTTGCCTTGCGTGCTTTAGATGAAGATATTTCGATTCGTTTGGATTGGCCTAATTTGATTTTTAAAGAGGGTGTAGTAGATGCCGAAATGCAAGTTAGTTCTCAAAATACTACTCAGGTTTGGAAACTTAATGGCTTAGCTAATCCGAATGAAATGAAAGCAGATATTAGCATTTCAAGCCTCGATACAACGATACTCATGTTGCCTTATTTGGCAGAAAAGTTTCATTTACAAGCGGGATTTGGTTCGGCCAGATTCCTCATTAATAAAATAGATTTAAGTGGAGATGAGTTGCAAATTGATGGCTTAGCTAACGTGAAATCTATGCGTATTAATCACCCAAAAATTTCATCTAAGGATGTGGTTTTGACTGAGTTTAATTTTGATTACCTATACAAAATAGGCGAGAATTATGTGCGTTTAGATAGCAGTTCAAAAGTGAGAATTAATGGGGTTTCTGTTTACCCATTTATTCAATTTACAAAAGGAATAGATACAGAATATCATTTGGTGTTGAAAACGGATCTTATTGCAGCGCAAACTTTCATAGATGCGCTTCCAGAAGGATTGTTTTCTCATATAAAAGGCATGGAGGCAAGTGGAAATTTTAGTTATCGATTAGATTTTTTTCATAATGAAAATAAGCCTGATGCCATGGTTTTTGAAAGTAATTTGCAAAAAGAAAAATTTGTCATTACGCGGTATGGCGAGGCTAATTTAGGAAAAATGAACCAAGAGTTTAGCTATACACCTATTGAAAATGGTAGGCCTATGCGAACTATTTTTGTTGGTTCAGCTAATCCCTATTTTACGCCATTAGAAAACATATCACCTTATCTCAGAAATTGTGTTTTAACAACAGAAGATCCATCTTTCTTTTACCACCGTGGATTTGTTACGGAGGCGTTTAGGCAGTCTATTGCTAAAAATATTAGAACTGGAAAATTCAAGCGCGGCGCAAGTACAATAAGCATGCAGCTTATGAAAAATCTCTTTTTAAGCAGAGAAAAAACAATGGCGAGAAAATTGGAAGAGATTGTACTTGTATATATTTTAGAAAATAATAGAATTGTTTCTAAAGATAGGATGTATGAGGTTTATTTAAATATTATTGAGTGGGGACCAAACGTATACGGGATTGGGGAGGCCTCACGGTTTTATTTTCAGAAATCTCCAGATAAACTTAGCTTAAGTGAAAGTATGTTTTTAGCAACCCTAGTGCCTAGTCCCAAAAAGTTTATGTGGCGTTTTGATAAAGAAGGCGTTGCTAAAGCGTATTTAGGGCGAACCTTTACATTTTTATCTAATAAAATGCTTCACCGTAATTTACTTTTACCAGAAGATACAGTGGGTTTAACGCATCAGATTAGTATTGTTGGTCCGGCGCGCAAATTTATTGTTAAAAGCGATTCTCTCGTGAATGATTCATTACTTGAAAGGGAATTAGAACTTATAAAAATTGGTGAAGCTAGAGATGAAGAATAATACTTGGCCATTGTATCTAGCTTTTGTTGTAGAAGTTCTTTTTTTGTTTTATAAAAAAGGAGAATTTGGCCCCCTTGTTAGTCCGATTATTTTAATTCTTGCTGGTTTATATATGGCCGTTTGGCCATATATAATCTTGCGTAAACAGGAGAATATATTCTTGGAGTACAATCATGATTCCTTGCAATTAAAACCCAAAGATGTACGTATTGTGTTTTCTGTGTTGCTTGTGGTTGCTGTGCTCATGGGCTGTTGGATAAAAGGATTCATGATTCAATTTCCAGTTGATATTAAACATTCTGATATCATTCCATTTATAGAAAAAGTGTATTTAGAGCGGTTTGATAAATCGGAGCCCATTTATGCAGAAGTAGATGGATTTGGTTATGGGAAAAGTCACCCCGGTTATTTGCCATTCCATTGGATTTTCTTTCTCATCAGTTATTACTTACACATAGATCATCGTTGGGTTCCCTTTTTGTTGTTTATGCTTTCTACGGCCATATACACCTATGTGTTGTGTTGTAATTTTAGTTCCATTAAGCAAGTTTTATTTTTAGTATTACTCCCTTTATTTATTGTATTTACAGTATACTTTGAAAATAGTAGCGATTCCATGCACACGATTGAAATCATGATCATGGGCTATTATTTATTGCTTGGAATTTCTTTGTTTTCGCGCAATATTTGGGCTCAGGCCATCGGCTTAGTTTTGCCAAGTTTATCTCGCTATGCATTGGCATTCTGGCTTCCAGTACATTTTCTAAATATGATACCTAAACAAACAAAAAGGTTCTTTCAATTGGGTTTTCTTTTTTTGTTTATTTTACTATTGGTTTTACTTCCCTTTCTCTTTCAAGTACCCGATATGTTTGATGGTATTAATAACGCATATGCTAAGGCTGCTTTGGGGGAGTGGAACGGACAAGATTGGCAAGAGCCAGGGGATAAGCCTTTTCAATTATTTAGAGGGTTAGGATTAGCCAGTTGGTATTATGAATGCTACAATGGAACACTTTTAGAAAAAATACAGGCCATTAAACAGCATTTAGTATATGTTTCAATTTCTGTGCTTGTTTTTTTATTGATTGCTTTTCGCTTTGTTCAATCAAGAGTGCCTGGTAATTTGTATAGTTTGTTGGCATTAAAATTTAGCTTAACTTTGTTTTACGCATTTATGATTATTCCATACAATTATCTTAATTGGGTTCCAATGATGCTTTCTATAGTTATTTTGTCACGTATAAAAGAGGGTTTTAATTTTCTTTCACACTAATTATTATGGAAATTTCGATCGTAATACCTGTGTATAAGGCAGAACTTATTTTAGATGAGTTACTAATGCGTTTAAGCAATGCCATGAATAGCCTTACCCCAAACTATGAAATTATTTTAGTAGAAGATGGTGGTCCGGATAAATCATGGGAAAAGATTGTGGCCAATACTCAAAAATATCCGAACCTAAAAGGGATTTTATTATCAAGAAATTTTGGGCAGCATCATGCGATTACAGCAGGTTTAGATGCAAGCAAAGGGAAATGGGTAGTGGTAATGGATTGTGATTTGCAGGATCAGCCAGAGGAGATTCCACGCTTATATGCCAAAATAAAAGAAGGATATGATATTGTTTTTGCCAGAAGGGCGCTACGTCAAGATTCCTTTTTTAAGCGTATGAGTTCTAAGATTTTTTATGGAGTTTTTGCTTATTTAAGTGGCATACCTCAAGATCATAGTATTGCCAATTTTGGGATATATAGTAGAAAGGTTATTGATGTTATCAATACCATGCGTGAGCCTATGCGCGCTTTTGCCCCAATGGCGCGTTGGGTGGGTTTTAACCGAACAGCCATTGATGTTCAACATGCCGAGCGTTTTGCAGGAGAAAGTTCTTACAATTGGGGTAAGCTATTTAATTTAGCACTCGATTTTGCCATGGCTTATTCTGATAAGCCCCTCAAGTTAACGGTAAAGCTGGGCATAAGCATTTCAATTTTATCTGTATTGTACACTATTTATAATCTTGTTCTGTATCAAATGGGACTCATTACATTAAGTGGTTATGCCAGTCTTATTATTTCCATTTGGTTTTTAAGTGGCTTAATTATTTTTACCCTTGGTATTATAGGTTTGTATGTAGGAAAAATGTTTGAAGGGATAAAAAATAGACCTTTATATATTATTGATAAAACCATCTAAATGAAAGTAGTTAGACTTGATTGGGATAGCGATTTTTTTGGATATGAAGTAGGTTCAGCCTCAGATTTTTCTTATTCGGTGCAAGATTTAGAAGGTGTTGAAAATGCCCCATATCAGCTCATTTATTTGGGATTAGATCAAGCTGAACCAAAGCTTCCGAATCATTTTTTCTTAGCTGATGAAAAATTAGTTCTATGTAAAAGTTTTCAATCCGATCATACCTATTTAGTGCATTCAAACATTGTTGAATTAACTGAAAATAGTGATAAATTGGTGAGTTTGGCTTTGCAAAGCGGATTATATTCTAGGTTTAAGGTGGATCCTAATTTTAAGGAAAATGAATTTGAGCGCATGTATGCAAAATGGGTTGAAAATTCTTTGAACGGTAAGCAACATCAAAAAGTTCTTGGATATGTGGAAGAAAATAGCCTACTGGGATTTATAACGATAACAGAGAAGTCTGGTGTGTTACATATCGGACTTATTGCGGTGGATGAGGCGGCACGTGGAAAAGGAATAGGATCAGTTTTACTGAATTGGGTTTTTAATTATGCTACATTGCATGATTTTAAACAAGTGAATGTGGTTACGCAAGCCGCTAACACAGGAGCTCTGAATTTTTATGAACAACATGGCTTTGAAATTATTTCGCGCACATTTTTATATCATGTATGGAAGTTAAACTAAATATTCCTTTTAATAAACCCTATTTAACAGGGAAAGAAACACATTATATCTATCAAGCGGTACAAAGTGGTAAAATTTCTGGAGATGGTATGTTTACCAAAAAATGCCATGCCTTTTTTGAAGCGCGTTATGGGTTTACTAAATGTTTACTCACCACCTCTTGCACTGATGCTTTAGAAATGGCTGCTATTCTATTAGAAATTGAGCCAGGGGATGAAGTTATTTTGCCTTCTTATACCTTTGTTTCAACCGCTAATGCTTTTGTATTACGCGGGGCAAATTTAATTTTTGTTGATAGTGAACCTACCAATCCAAATATGGATGTAGCCGCTATTAAAGCTTTAATTACACCCAAAACAAAAGCCATTGTACCTGTTCATTATGCTGGAATAGCTTGCGATATGGATGGGATAATGGAATTGGCCAAGGAGTTTAATTTGTTTGTGGTAGAAGATGCTGCTCAAGCCATTGATTCATATTATACAGGGAAAGATGGGATACCGAAACCGCTAGGTTCTATTGGTCATTTAGCAGCTTTTTCTTTTCATGAAACCAAAAATATTATGAGTGGTGAAGGTGGCATGTTAGTTATTAATGATGCTAGGTTTGCAAATAGGGCAGAGGTAATTAGAGAGAAAGGTACAAATAGATCGGCGTTTTTTAGAGGAGAAATTGATAAATATGGTTGGGTAGATATGGGTAGTTCTTTTCTGCCATCAGATATTTTAGCAGCATTTTTATTCGCCCAATTAGAAAGTTTAACCCTAATTCAAAATAGGCGAAAAGAGATTTGGGAAAATTATCAGAAGGCATTTGCTGTGCTTGCCTTGAACGGGAAATTGGTTTTGCCTAATATACCTGCTTATGCGAGTAACAATGCGCATATGTATTATATTGTTTGCCATTCTCTAGCAGAAAGATCTGCGCTTATTTTGGCTTTAAAGGAAGCTGGGGTAATGGCTGTTTTTCATTATTTATCTTTACATACATCTCCCTTTTATGCGGCTAAGCATGGTGATCGCGTTTTATCTAACTCAGATTATTTTAGTGATTGTTTATTAAGATTACCCATGTTTTATGAATTAAGTAATGAAGATCAAGCGCAAATTTGTGCTATTATTCTTCGTTTTTATGGGTTTTCAGCTGATTAAAAGTGCTATTGCTGCTACGCCTTATTGCTTGATAAAAATATGATAATGCGTAAGCTTATTTTGGTTGTTTGTAAGCGTAAAAACAGTGTCTTCAATTAAGTTATTTGTTGATCTAACTTTTTCTAAACTGATGTTTCGTTCTTGTGCCATAAGCAGGGAGTCGAATATTAGGATATCTCCCGCTTGCATATTTTTAGGCGGCACTTCTGCACCTGGATACAGCCACAATTCTTTTTTAAAAATATCTTCACCCGTAAATAAACCTATTTCTGTTTCAGAGAAGAAGTATTGTTTGTTGGGGTAATGTTGTTTAAGATAAGGCATTAAGGTATGACCTAAAAATGTATGTTGTTTGTTTGCAAAAATAGCCTCATGAAATTTTGTGGCAGCAGGGTTGTTTAGGGTGGGGAAAACCAAAATGCCTAGGGTGAAAAACAGAACAAATCTATTGGCATATTTTGTATTTTTATAGCTATTGGTGAGGGCATGTATGCTTTGAAGTGTTAATAATCCGCAAACAGGAAATAGGCTAACTAAGACTCGGTTCAGGCCCATTGAATTAAATATGCCTAGTGCCCAAAATGCTGAATGTGCGCCAATAAATGTAATGGCAATTCCATAGGTTAAAAATATTTTTGACCAAGGCATTTCCTTTTTATTCTGTATCCATCCAATGGGTAAATAGACAAATGAAATGACAATCATGGCAAAGGTAAAGGGCTGAACACAAAAGTATAATTGATTAATAAAGTGTGTCCAATTTCCTTTGCCATAAACGCTACTCATCGTAGCATACGGAATTTTGTTAAAGACCCATAAAATATCATTGTAATAATTCCAACCAATTAGGGAATAGAAGAGGTGGCCAATTGCCAATGTAGGAATAAGTTTCCAGCGCTTTTCAACCATAAGCAATGCACCAAATACGCCTACAATAATTAATCCCTCAGATCGCACAAATGGAAGAAAAGATACAATCAGTAGGGATAAGAAAATTGAATGATTTAAATATAAATAAATGGCAAGAATAATTAAGAGGGCAGAAAGAGGTTCTGTGAGTCCAGACAGTGTTACGGGTAACAATAAAGGCATGGTTATAACTACAATACCAGCAATATAATAATAATTAAATTGAAGAATTTTTGCTGTGAGTGTGGTTAAATAGGCTGCTGTTATGGTACATAAAATATTAAACAGCATCATTCCTTTCATGCCAAATTGCGCGAAAGGAGCGCTTAGTGCGGTAAATAAAGGTTTAGCCCAATGGTTAAATAAGTAGCTTGAATTATTCCAAGAAAGTTTAGCATATAGATAATGGGTTGTGCTGTCTCCGCCTTCTCCCAAGCTGTCTCCCAACATTCCGGCAAGAAGCAGAGCTATTGAAAGCAGGAAGAAAATTACCTTAGCTACTATTTCTGGTTCTGGATGTTTACGCTTTAAAAAGGCCATATTTTAGAATGCAGTAAATGGCCCTGAACCCATCCTTCCAATTTATTTTTTTTCCTTCTGCATAGGTTCGGCCATAATAGGAGATGCCTACCTCATAAATACGAATATTAGGAATACGGCTGATTCGCGCTGTTACTTCTGGTTCAAACCCGAATCGTTTTTCTTTTAGTTGAAGGGATTTAATGATGGGAGCTTTGAACAATTTGTAGCAAGTTTCCATATCTGTTAAATTTAGATTGGTAAACATATTGCTGCCAAATGTTAAAATTTTATTTCCGATAGAATGCCAGAAAAACAAGATTCTATGGGGTTTTCCGCCCATAAAACGCGAGCCATATACTACATCTGCGAAGCCATCTAAAATGGGTTTTAACAAAATATTTATTTCATTCGGGTCGTATTCTAAATCGGCATCTTGCACAATGATATAATCGCCACTTGCTTCTTTAATACCAGTATGTATTGCAGCTCCTTTTCCTTGATTTACGCTGTGTTGAACAAACTTAATGTGTGGTTTATCTTTTCTATAGGCTTCAATTACCTCAGCGGTATTGTCTTTTGAACAATCATTTACAATAACCAGTTCTTTTTCTAGATGATGGATAAGTGAAACAGCCTCCACTTTGTCTAAAATTTTGTGAATGGTCCGTGCTTCATTATAAGCTGGGATAATGATACTTAATTTTTCAGGCATGGTATGTATTTGGTGCAAATTTAATATTTGGAGCTACATTTCAATCATTTGGCCACAGATTCTTAGATTTTTCCTGCCTCAGTTAGTTTGTTTCTGTATATTTTTTGAAATTATCTAAAATGGCTTGCCAACCATTTTTTTGTAATTCAATGGGATTTTCGGTTTCAGGGTCAAAAATAACGCTTACTTCAGTTTGGTTTCCAGTTTCTATGAATTTTACTGTTGCATACCTTTCACCAAACAGATAGGTAAAATTTTCGCCTTCATTGATTTCTGTATATGCAGCTTCAAAGTCAAACCCAAAGCTTCCATCTTTGGCTTCCATTCTTGCTATATATTTGCCTCCCAAACGCATATCATTTGATGCAGTTGGGCAATGCCAACTTGGGTCGGCAAAGTTCCAGTTTGTGATGTGTTGGGGCTGAGTGTAATAGTTCCAAACTTTCTGTTTATTAGCTGCGATAGTTGCACTAATAGTGATTTTTGCTGTTGTCATATATTTATTTTCTATAAAAAATTATTCGTTTAGCGAAAGGCCGAGTTTCATCTCGGGTGATATATAGGATAGTTGGGTCGATCTGTATTTTGCCAAATACGTTTGTATACGAATTTTAAAGGTGTATTTTTTCGATATGTATGTCATCAATCCAACATGTGCCAGCACTTAAAATATTTAGTTGAATGCGCAACCACATTGTTTCAGTAGCGTATAGCAACCAATTTACTGGGAGTCCTTTATGTGAAATTTCGAAACCGCCATTAATGCCTGCCGAATTTTCAAGAGTTCTCACACTCAATTGACAGCTTATAATTAATTGGAATAACCCTATACTTAATAAATGTATTTTTTTAATGGCCATCTTCATTATTAAAATCACGGTCTAATTTACTGGTTTGCATAAATATCAGCCTTCTTTAAATCAGTATAAATAGATTGTTATATGCTAAATTTACCCTTGTAAATTGAATGCAAAGGCTGTGTTGGTGGTTAAAATTATTTTTAAGCCACTAATTTACGTATTTGAACGCAAACTTGTAAAATATGACTTAAATTTACCATTTGTTGGGTTGCTTACAGTATGTTCGTTAAAAATTGATACTAAGGGTTCTTTGCTACGAGAAGTTGTTGATAATCAGCACGAAAATAGTTGAGAAGATCCAAATTTCCAATAGCCACAAATGTTTCTACGTAACACAAAACCGTCAATTTCTTGTAGGTGCTGTTAGCACCAGTTATTTTTTAGGTCGTCCAATTTGTCTGATGGAAATGCTTGCCCCCACCTGTCTTTGTAGCCATCCAAACCATATAGTTCTTTGAATTGGTAAAATAGATTAAAAATTTGAAGAGTGAGCCGTTTAAGGGTTGTCTCAATTACAAAATTTGGTTGAAAATAATGATCAATTCTGTCAAAAAGTGTTCTACTATTAAAATGGTCAAAGGTGAATCCACGAATGAGTAAATTGTTATTGTTAGACGGTTTTGTGAAATGTATTATGTGTTCATTCGGCTAGTCTATTAAAGTCGCCTCTGTTTCTTTGAGTCCTTTATTTAGTAGTGAAATTGCGATTAGCAGATTGGCTAAACCATCGAAAATATATGATGTCATTAATGTCACTGAAGTCTGTCCTGATTCAAAATTGATTTTTGCCCAATGAGAGCTAATGTCTCCTGTTATAATTAGTTTATTAGTCATTTATAATCAGTGTTAAAAACATAATAATATTGACCTTAGAACTCTGTTAGCAGGAGTTATTTATTAAATTCACCAATTTTAAATAATACTTCAGTGTTGCACATGTTGTTAAGTTGTGAAGGATTACCTGCAAATAATTTAAAAACATTTCTTATTGAAGTTAAAACGTCTTCATTAGTCGGTCTGGTTTTTCCAAGATACTCTGCTTGAAACCTAAATTTGTCTAGCCTTGCATAATAAGGTGGTATGTCTGGATTCTTTTCAATACTGTCAGCATAATTTCTTTCGTATTTTAAAATTTCTATTACGTCAACTTTTGGATAATTTTTATTCCATTGATCCCAATATTCTTCGTCACTTTGTGCAAAGGAAAAAGATGTCATCAAAAGAAAAACTACTGTAAATAACTTAGTCATGTTGTTGTTTTTTTATAATTACCGATAACGTTTTGGTGCCTTGCGCAGTTGCCGCATAAGGAGGC
>JAJTEN010000022.1 GCA_021298155.1 Sphingobacteriales bacterium
AGATACAATTACAGTTGTAAAAAATGCAACACGTTTTCATAATAACCAACCCATAGATGGAACAGCTGAGAGAATTATTGCACCAGTAAATAAAAAAATAACCATTGGGTATTACGACTCTAGCTATGCTGTTCCAGTGTTGAAATGGCAAACCATATGCGATACCATACCTGTTCAAAATGTAAATGCAACTGTATATTCTAACACAAACAATATTGTTTTTGCAAGTGGATTTTATGACCAAAACGGACAATATATAGACAAACCTAGGAAGTTTACAGATGCCATCAGAGTCCCAACAATCCATTTTCGCACAAATGATGGCAAAAGCTTTGTATACCCTATTTATAAGGGCGGCTTAAAAGGGCCAGTAATAGAAGTATCATTTAAAAGTGGGGGAAATTATAATATGTTTATGAGTGGAACTGGCTTTAACACAGAAACTGGAAGATACTTCAGTGTAGAATCAGTAGTGCCAGCAAAAGACATAAAATTAGATGCACAAAACCATTTTAAATTTGAAAACGATTTGTTTTATACCAATCAATTTTTCTTTTTCAAAACCATTGAAGTGGGTTGTGGTTTCGGCGCAATTAATTGGAACACAAAAAATATTGACCTATTAAACTTTGATATCAACTACGCAATCAGCACAAAACACCAGTATATATGGGGCTCCTTTTCGCCATTTAAACCAAACAACGAAATTAGATTAGCAGGTTTTGTTGGTGAAGATGAAGCCAATATTATGATTACTCTTGACCATTCATTGAATAGATGCGAAGGTAAACCAGTACTTTACAAAAAATCAGAGAAAATAAACCTTTGTAATTACATTATTAACCCATACACTTTCAATGTAGACTACAATACAGATGACTTTTTGAGTAAATATACATTTGCACCGCTGGAAGTAACCACAGATTTAATTTGCAAAACAGGCAGTAAGGTTACACTTCCCGACCAAACTATCAATTTTAGAAGAGAAGGTTGTCCAGATATTACCGGAAAACTTTACCTAAACGGTGGAAAAGGAAAATATTCCCTTTTGCCTAATGTAGAATATACCATGTTTGTTTACAGTCCTTATAACCAGCAAGAACTATCGAACAAATTTACATTGGCTGAGCAAAAATCTCAGCAAATAATGGGAATCATTAAAGATCAAAATGGAATTGTTAAAGATACCGCCTATATTGGAACCATGCTATTTGATGCTACCAATAGAAAATATAAACTTCACGTAGACTTATTTAATAAAGTTTTCAATTATAAAATACCCGGATGTAATTAACTCAACTGCGATATTGCAAACGCGTGAGGGCTTTTTGCTCCGCGCGTTTGTAAATTAAATTGGCCAAACCAGGCGCAATTACGGCAGCATCACTCCCCGCAAAAAGCGCTTTTACTTCATGCTCATTCACATCAATCCGGTACAAAATATTCCACAATTTCTCCAAATCATGCAACAAGAGCTGAACCAAAGCCTCTGTTAAGGCAGATTTTATTTCAGCTTCATTGCGCCCCATCACCCCAGAAAAGTCATTTGCTAACAACTCCTGTGTAAGCGCAATGGCCTGCTTTTGCTTATCCATTTTTTATTTCAAATATACCCCTTAAAAAAGATCTTGCCGAACCAAGTTTGTAAAACCTTTGAAATCACAAAAATTTATCCATGAAAATTAAGAAAAAACAGAAAGATTCAGTTAATTTGCGGCAATTTTAGCAGGCAAATCTTGGTTCGAACCAAAATTGCTGAAGTATTGTTTACATTAAAAAGAAACATAAAATATGGTATTTGATTTAGAAATGATTAAAGCGGTATACAGCCGCATGGACGAGCGAATTGCAGCCGCCAGAAAAGTAGTGAACAAACCGTTAACCTTGGCCGAAAAAATATTATACAGCCATTTAACAGAAGGAAATGCCTCACAAGCCTACGAAAGAGGTAATAGCTACGTAGATTTTGGTCCAGATAGAGTTGCCATGCAAGATGCAACCGCCCAAATGGCATTGCTTCAATTTATGCAAGCAGGTAGACCTAAGGTTGCTGTGCCTTCTACGGTGCATTGCGATCACTTAATTACCGCAAAAGTAGGCGCAGAGCAAGATTTAGCTCATGCCAACAAAGAAAGTAAAGAAGTATATGATTTTTTAGCCTCGGTTTCTAATAAGTACGGAATCGGATTCTGGAAACCAGGAGCTGGTATCATTCACCAAGTTGTACTTGAAAATTATGCATTTCCTGGTGGTATGATGATTGGAACCGACTCTCACACTGTAAATGCAGGTGGTTTAGGTATGTTAGCGATTGGTGTTGGTGGTGCAGATGCCTGTGATGTAATGGCGGGCCTACCTTGGGAACTTAAATTCCCTAAACTAATTGGTGTTAAATTAACCGGAAAATTAAACGGTTGGACTGCCCCAAAAGATGTAATTTTAAAAGTAGCAGGTATATTAACGGTAAAAGGTGGAACAGGTGCTATTGTAGAATATTTTGGTGATGGCGCTACCAATATGAGCTGTACCGGTAAAGGTACAATTTGTAATATGGGTGCCGAAATTGGCGCAACTACTTCTACTTTTGGATACGATGAAAGTATGGAAAGATACTTGCGCGCCACAGGAAGAAATGAAGTTGCAGATTTAGCCAATGGTATTAAATCACATTTAACGGGAGACCCAGAGGTATATGCCAACCCAAGTGCTTATTTTGATCAAGTTATCGAAATTAATTTGGATGAGTTAACACCACATTTAAATGGACCTTTCACCCCAGATTTGGCAACTCCTGTTTCTGAAATGAAAGAGGCAGCAGCCAAAAATGCTTGGCCGCTAAAAGTAGAATGGGGATTAATTGGTTCTTGTACCAACTCTTCATATGAAGATTTATCGAGAGCCGCCTCTATTGCCAAACAAGCCGTAGAAAAAGGATTAGTTACCAAAGCAGAATTTGGTATTAACCCAGGTTCGGAACAAGTAAGATTTACCGCAGAAAGAGATGGTTTGTTAAAAACCTTTACCGACCTTAATGCCAGTATTTTTACAAATGCTTGCGGACCATGTATTGGTATGTGGGATAGAGTTGGTGCAGAAAAAGCAGAGAAAAATACCATTGTGCATTCGTTTAATAGAAACTTTGCTAAACGTGCAGATGGCAATCCAAATACCTTTGCATTTGTGGCCTCTCCAGAAATGGTTGCAGCTATTGCCATTGCCGGAGATTTGTCTTTCAACCCAATTACCGATACCCTTACCAATAATAAAGGTGAACAGGTAAAATTGGATCCACCATCTGGAGATGAATTACCTACAAGAGGTTTTGCCGTAGAAGATGCGGGTTATATTGAACCTGCAAAAGATGGCTCACAGGTTAATGTGGCTGTATCACCTACATCAGATCGCTTGCAATTATTAGATCCATTTGCAGCTTGGGAAGGTACAAACCTTACTGGACTAAAATTATTAATTAAAGCAAAAGGTAAATGTACTACCGACCATATTTCAATGGCTGGACCATGGTTAAAATACCGCGGTCACCTCGATAATATCTCAAACAACATGTTGATTGGCGCAGTAAATTATTTTAATGAAAAAACCGACAGCGTAAAAAATCAACTTACGGGAGAATACCAATCAGTGCCAAAAGTTCAACGCGCATACAAAGCACAAGGTATTGGATCTATTGTTGTTGGAGATGAAAACTATGGAGAAGGTTCATCAAGAGAGCATGCGGCTATGGAACCTCGTCACTTAGGCGTAAGAGCTGTTTTAGTAAAATCTTTTGCTAGAATTCACGAAACTAACCTTAAAAAGCAAGGTATGTTAGCACTTACTTTTGCCGATAAAAGTGATTATGATAAGTTCCAAGAAGATGATCTAATAGATATTATTGGGTTAACAGAATTTGCTCCAGGAAAACCATTAAGCATGAAATTAACACATGCAAATGGAACCAGTGATACTATTTCAGTTAATCATACCTATAACGATCAGCAAATAGAATGGTTTAAAGCGGGTGGTGCCTTAAATATTATTCGCAAACAAGTTGCAGGATAATTAGCAGCAACATCAACTACAAAAAAAAGCCCCGTTTGCAAATGCAAACGGGGCTTTTTTTTGTAAGGCCTTGTAATTATGGAAGTGTAATCTCTCCTTTGGTAACTTTATCTGCCAATATTAAGGCCTCATAGGCATTAACAATTGCGCCAGTAATAGAAATATCGCTAAGACGTGCTTTATTTTTTGTACCCGGAATCAAAATTTTCTCATTACACGGCACTGCGCTTTTTAGCAATATCTGCTTGGTTTGAGCAGCTGTTAAATTGGGATAATTTTGGCGAACCAATGCAGCAACACCAGCAACTACTGGAGATGCCATACTGGTACCATCAAAATCTTTATACAAGCTTCCCGGTACAGTTGAATGAATGGCTACACCCGGCGCAAAAACATCTACCTCATTTTTACCATAATTAGAGAAGCTTGCAACCCGCCCCTTTTTACCTTTTTTATATCCAGAAGCACCAACCTCAATCCAGTTTGGCACTGAAGTGGTAGTCCCAATAAATTTAGGTGAAGGGAAAAACTTGTTTTGTGCTAAATTTTCAGATTCATTGCCTGCTGCATGAACCAATAACACATCCTTACTTAAGGCATAAGCAACAGCCTCATCAACCACTTGCTTATTTGGTGATAGCTTCTTACCAAAACTCATATTAATTACCTTTGCACCATGGTCAACAGCATACCTAATTGCATTCGCAATATCTTTGTCTCGCTCATCACCATTTGGCACCACACGCAATGTCATAATTCGCGCCTCTCCGCATATCCCTTTTATACCCGTATTATTGGTTCTGTCTGCCGCAATAATTCCAGCCACATGGGTTCCATGATCTGTGTTTGGCGCATCAACCTGGTTGTTGCCATAAAATCGCTCATTCACATTTGCATAATTATCGCCTACTAAATTCCTTGGATCAAACTCCATATTTAAGTTAAACTCAACCATGGTTTTTAGTTGCTTCTCTGCTTCACTAAATTGTTGCATAACAGGAGACTTTTCTAAACCACCAGTTTTAACAATGTATTTAGCAATCATTAAAATTCGTTTATCTTGCTTTTCTGTAACCTTAATCTCATTCATCTGCGCTATTGTTGGATTCTTGCTACCTGTTCTTTCAATCATTTTTTCTACCATAGAAACAATGGTTTTAAACTGCTGGTATTGGCCATTTAACTCGCTAAAGTTTTTATCATACAAATCGCGGGCTGTTAAATACATTTCTCTTTCATCATCATTTTTAAAGTTTGGTAATTCACCCTCTTTTAAGCCCAGACCTTTGTATGCCGCTAATACCCTCACATATTCATAGGTGTCTTCTGACACATTTCCAGCAGAACCACCAATAAAATTCCATCCATGTACATCATCAACATAGCCATTTTTATCGTCGTCTATGCCATTACCAGGAACTTCTTTTTCATTAACCCATAAAATACTTTTCAAATCTTCATGTTGAACATCTGTTCCCGCATCAATAACTGCAACAATAATTTTCTCTTTATTCTTAGCAATTGGCAACTCTTTGTAAGCACGCTCTGTACTTACTCCCCAAACTTTATCTTGCTTTACATCTAAATTAAACCAATTTTCTGGTGCAGCTTTTTGTGCAAATAATTGAAAAGAAGTGACTAGCGCTGTGGCTAAAACTGTTAAAATTCTCATTTGTTAGGTTAGTTTTATTAGGGCAATTATATTTGATGTTTCGCTTAAACCCTAAAAAAATATACTAATGGTAGAAATTGATGATAAACAGCCCATTTTACCCAAACCAGATTCGTTTCAAAGAATTTATTGGCTGCTCATTGCATTTTTAATCGCTCAAATTATCATTTATTACCTTTTAAGCATACAATTAAAATGAGCGCATTAGATTGGTTTGTACTCATTTTTTCTTTGGTTGGAATCGCTGCATATGGCATATATAAAAGTAGAGGCGCCACCAACATCGAAAATTATTTGAAAGGCGACCGAAGTATTCCTTGGTATATGGTTGGCCTTTCTATTATGGCAACGCAAGCCAGTGCCATCACTTTTTTATCGGCACCCGGACAAGCCTACACAGATGGAATGCGCTTTGTGCAGTATTATTTTGGACTCCCAATTGCGATGATCGTGATTAGCATGTTCTTTATCCCTATCTATAACAAATTAAATGTTTTTACTGCCTATGAGTTTTTAGAAAAAAGATTTGATCAGAAAACTAGGGTTTTTACTTCGGTACTTTTTTTAACCCAAAGGGGGTTGGCTTCTGGACTCACCCTATACGCTCCTAGCTTAATATTATCTGCCCTATTGGGTTGGAATATTTACTATACCAATATATTTATTGGAGGCATTGTTATTCTCTATACCGTTGCCGGCGGTTCTAAAGCAGTTAGCTACACCCATTTGCAACAAATGACCATTATTTTTATTGGAATGTTTATCGCAGCCTACATGATTGTTCATTTGTTACCTCCTGAAATTGGATTTACAGATGCCATAAAAATGGGAGGCAAATTGGGTAAAATGAATATAATAGATCTAAACTTCGACCTCAACAATAAATATACAATTTGGAGTGGATTAATTGGTGGTTTTTTCTTAGCCTTATCGTATTTTGGAACAGACCAATCTCAGGTTTCTAGATATATTAGTGCCAAAGATTTAAAACAAAGCAGAATGGGACTCCTAATGAATGGGTTTATTAAGGTTCCCATGCAATTTTTCATCTTATTGATTGGTGTATTACTCTTCGTTTTTTATCAATTTAAACCTGCTCCATTATTCTTTAACAACAATGAAACACAAAAATTAGAGGCCAGCAAATACGCATCAGACTGGCTTAAAATTAAAACAGCAGATGAAGCCTTGCAAGCGGGTTGCCAGAAGGCAGCCTTCGGTCTGAACCAAAGCATACAAGCAGGCGATGAATGGGCAATAAGCAAACATCAAGCGTATTTGGTTCAAACAGAAAAAGAAAGATTGGTTCTTAAAAAACAAGCCACCGATTTAATGTTACGCAACGATCCTAAAGCAGAAACCAATGATACCAATTATATCTTTTTAAGATATGTAATTGATTACCTGCCGCACGGACTTATTGGCTTATTAATTGCCGTAATTTTTGCGGCCTCTATGCAAAGTAAATCTGCCGAACTTAATGCCTTAGCTTCTTGCAGCATTGTAGACATATACCAACGTAGTTTTAAAAAGGATGCCAGCAACGAACATTATTTAAAAGCATCTAAATGGACTACCGCTTTATGGGGCATTTATGCCATTGGAGTGGCCATGTTTGCGAATAAATTAGGCAGTTTAATTGAGGCGGTAAATGTACTTGGTTCTCTTTTTTATGGAACCATTTTGGGTATATTTTTAGTCGCATTTATGTTTAAAAACATTGTGGGCGCAAGCGCATTTTATGCAGCTATAATTACCGAACTAGTAGTTTTAGCGATGTATTTCTTTACTGATATCAGCTTTCTTTGGTTCAACCTATTTGGCAGTGTTTTGGTTGTTATTCTCAGTTTTATTTTTCAATGGGTTAAACCAAAATAATTAACAATATACTCTCCATCCATCTCTGGTACAAAGGAGTAAAGATCTTGTTGTAGGCAAAAAGACACATCATCTGTTTGAACATGTAACAAGGTAAATCTTTTTGCATGTGAACTCTTCCGAACAATTTCTTCTATATTGTTTTGGTATTGTAAAAATAAACAATGGGCAGACAATGCAGCGTCATCTTCTATTTCAAAATGAGCCAACAATTTATCTATGAGCGCACCTCCAAATAATGTATCTTCTAAATTATATTTATCCTTCCATCCAGCACACAATAAAACCAAATCTTTATCTAATGTTATAATGTGGTTTGCTAGTGCTGTGATATTTAAAAAAGATCCAATCAAAATTTTATAGGGCTCCATCGCTTTAGCCATTTTAATTGCCTTGGTTCCGTTGGTTGTGGTAAAAGCAATATTTTTACCTGCTAAGAAAGGGTTTTCATATTCAAATGGCGAATTACCCATATCAAATCCAGGAACCTTCACTGCATTGCGTTCAGCCGCAATAATAAAATCAAAGTCTTTAAACATCTTACATTCATCTGGAGAGGCAATAGGCAAGATTTTATTTACCCCAGTATGAAAAGCAACACACATCGTGGAAGTGGCTCTCAAAATATCTATCACTACTACTGTTTTACCTTGTAAATTATACCAAGGTAATAAAGCCGGAGAATGTATAAGCTCTATTTTTTTCATATACAAAAAAAGTGCAAGCTTTCACTTGCACTCCAATTATTTTGCTGGTTATAAAAATGGAACCTTTACCACTTTTGCCTTAATGGCCTTATCTCTAATATCTATAAATATCTCTGTGTTGGCTTTAGAAAAGGCCGTTGCAATATACCCCATACCAATTCCTTTATTTAAGCTTGGCGATTGAGTGCCTGAAGTAACTTCTCCAATAACATTTCCTTCGGCATCTTTTATCGCATAATGCTGACGAGGAATTCCTCTATCAATCATTTCAAAACCCACTAATTTCTTGGCAGGACCAGCTTCTTTGATGGCTTTGTGGTGTTCATGATTTACAAAGGCTTTGGTAAATTTTGTAATCCAACCTAAACCCGCTTCAATGGGTGAGGTTTCATCATTGATATCATTACCATATAAACAGAACCCTTTTTCTAAACGCAAGGTATCACGTGCACCCAAACCAGCAGGTTGAATATCAAATTCTTTACCTGCCTCAAACAAGGCATCCCATAATTTCTTTGCATCTTTATTCCAAACATATAACTCAAAACCTCCAGCACCAGTATAACCTGTATTTGAAATAATAATATCCTCACAACCTGCAACAGAACCAGTTTTAAACGTGTAATACTCCATGCTACTCAAATCTACTGAGGTAAGTTTTTGAATCACTTTAATGGCGTTCGGACCTTGTACCGCAAGCAAACTTAAATCATCGCTCATGTTGGTCATTTCTACACCAAAAGTATTATGCTGGCTTATCCAATTCCAGTCTTTTTCTATATTACTTGCATTCACAACCAAATAATACTCCGTTGCCGAGTAGCGATAAACCAATAAATCATCTACAATACCGCCTTTATCATTTGGCAAACAAGAATATTGCACTTTACCGTCGGTAAGCACAGAAGCGTCATTACTGGTTACCAACTGAATTAAATCTAACGCCTTTTCGCCAACCAATTTAAATTCGCCCATGTGGCTTACATCAAAAACACCAACACTATTTCTAACCGCATTATGTTCTTGAATTAAATTTTGATACAAAACAGGCATATTATATCCAGCAAACTCTATCATTTTAGCCCCTAAGGCAACATGTAGATCATTGAGCGTAACGTATTTCATTATTTATTAAACTTTAAATTTTAGTGATTCGAATTAAACTAAAAAACTTGAGAAAATTAAATCCTTCTATTATCAAACCAATCTTTGCGTCTCGGTATTTTTAAATCGCTTAAAACAGCTGATTTTACTTGAATGTTAAAAATAAAATATTGGTTCCCAAAAGCGCTTAGGGGAGTCCATGCAAAGGTAAACTGCCAACAATGCAACTCCCGCCTAAGGTCAACTCCCAAATGAGAAATTTTCTTTTGGGTAAAATCGTATCCACTGTTAAAATTTAAATACCAATTTTTTGTGGGTGTTAGCGTCCCATTAAATGAAAGGGTTTGAACATATTTTTGAATGTTTGGATTAAGCAGGGAGGTATAAGAATAATTTACGGTATAATTAACGCTCAAACTCCACGGCATGGCTTGATCCAAAAAATTCTCATCAAGCATTTCTTTTTTGCGTTGCTCTAATTTCTTCTCATCCTTGGTCTTAAACATCTCCGGATTTAAACTCGCACCTATACCTAAATTGGCATTGGTAATTACACCAAATTTATTTTGTTCAGAGAAATAAAATCTATTCACTCGCCTATAGGAAGAATTTCCATTTATGGTTACCACTTCATTAACGTATGGATCTAAAGTTGCTCCACCATTTAAATTAATTGTTTTAAACAAGGTTGTGCGCCATGAAATAGGGATGGTGCTTAAATGCATAGAATCTGCAAATATGTTATAAGAACCACCAAATCGTATACTTTCAAAAATCTTTACTTTTTCTATTTTCATGGAAGTATCCTTCCCTTTTTTCCACTTAATTTCAAAATTATTATCAACGCCAAAATTAATATTGCCTTGTCTGCCTCTACCAGGCCCACCAAAAAGAGAATTTTCAAAACGAGAATATTGGGAGGTTCTACCTGTGGTATCCATTTTCACATCGCGGTAATATCCATAATTGGCCTTGCTAAAATCTGGCACATAACTAAAACTCAAATCTGGGTTAATCACATGCCTGATGGCTTGAATTCGCGTCTTTTTAAATTGCACCATTCCATAAAATCGAGTCGACAATCCACCTCTCACAGCATATTGATACGCGCGTTCAAATCCATTAACGTTTGAAGAACGAACAATTTTTTGTTCTTCATCAAATTTCTTATCAATGGTTTTTAATGTCCACACCTCAGTATAATCTGCACCTACACTCAAAGTGTAGAACTTAAATAAATTGAATGAATTTTGAATCCCAATAGTATGTCTAGCGCCATTGCGCATCACCGAATCGAAGTACAATTTAGTATCAGCTGCACTTCTGTTTCTAAACAATAAGGTATCTTTTGTATTAATAAGGTTCTGAACCGACCCTAAATAATTCACTGAAGTTTTTTCATACCATTTATCTGCAGTAGGTTTCCATTTTGGTTTAAAAGGTTGAAAAGAGGCCACAGAAAAGGTTAAATCAGGTAATGTTACCGCTAAATCTCTGGTTTGGGTATTTTGAGAGGCACGCGTAGTTGCATTTAAATTATACTTTCCATTCGCAAAAGACTTGGAAAAGTTAACCGATGAATTAATGTTATTGTTGAATGCGGTATTATTGGTTGAATAGGTATTAAATGCCAAATATTGGTTCCCAACTAAATTTACATCTGCACCAAAAGATGTCCCTGGTCGGGCTTTTTGATCCATAGTATGGCGCCAATTAATATTGAAGGTATTAAATTCTTGATAATTGGGATCTTCCGGCATCCCGTTTTTATTATAGGCAAAATTGGCGTTCAGATTACCTTGGTAATGATATCGGTTATTGTAATTCATCCTTCCACCCAACTGCCAACTTAAATTAGCATATATATCGCCCAAAATGGCTAAATCAGCCTTTTCTCCTAAACCCAAATAATACCCACCTTGCCTCAAGAAAAAACCACGCCCGGCTGCATTTCCATAGGCAGGAATTATAATGCCAGATTGCTGTCCACGTTTCAAGGGGAAAATTCCGAAAGGTACAACAAGCGGAGTTTTTACCCCAGCAATGGAAAGATTTGCCAAACCTGTTATTACCTTATTACCCGGAATTACCTTAAGTTTTTTGGCATTAATCGCAAAATGCGGCTCGTGCTCATTACAAGTGGTGTAATAACTATTTCTAATGTAAAAATTATTAAACTCATCTCGCTTTACCCGCTCCCCCTGAATAAATCCTTCTCCTTCTTGGGTCCTGAAATCGCGCATTAAGCCTCGCTTCGTTTGATAATTAAAGGTAACTTCATTGATATTATAGGTATCAGCACCTTGTTTAAACTGTGGCGTATTTACCACATTACCTGCACTATCCTTTTCTCCTACTGCATTTACTAAATTTTTATCTAGATTAATGGTAATGCGTGCCGACTTCATTTCATAATTCTCAAAATAAATTTCGGCACTCTTATACAAGGTAGCTAATTTGTCGTTAGCCAGGTAAACAATAGAGTCTTTTGCTTTATATTTTACCTTGTCTTTTATGGCAGAAGCATTTCGAGGAAGGTAGTTACTATCCACCAAATTGGAATCTGAAACCACAATAGTATTGGTTTTTGGAGAATCAGAAAGATTATAAAAACCTGTTTGATTGATAGTTAAATGATAATTATTTGCTTTATTTGTAGCGATATCCAACAAAGTGTTTATTTTTGTAGGGATGCTAACAAATCGTGCATGTGCATGATTAGCAACCGTTAAAAATAAACAAACGGTTAACATCAAATAAAAATGCCGCCTAGGCATTAACATATTATCATATGAAAAAATATAGCTCAATTTTGGAGACAAATCTAAAGAAAGTATTGAATTTACAGAAACTAGAAATTATTGTGCCAATTTTGCTTGTTCTATTTTTCTCTGCCTATTCAATTCCAAGCAAAAAGAAAACATTCAAAAACACCGCATTTACTGTGGTAATAGATGCCGGACATGGCGGTCACGACCCAGGTTGTATGCATGATGGGGTTAAAGAAAAAGAAGTTACCCTTGCCATTGCGCTGGCAATTGGAGCAAAACTCAAAGAACAATCGCCCGAAATAAAAATTATTTATACCCGTGCTGGAGACCATTTCATCAGTTTATGGGAGCGTGCAGCCATAGCCAACAAAAACAACGCAGATTTATTTATTTCTATCCATTGTAATTCTACAAAAAACGTATCTGTTAGTGGCACAGAAACCTTTGCTATGGGATTAAATCAAAGCGCAGGCAATCTAGATGTAGCAAAAAGAGAAAATCAAGTGGTTTTATTGGAAGATGACTATCTAACCAGGTACGAAGGGTTTGACCCTAATTCTCCTGAGTCGCATATCTATTTTTCACTGTCGCAAAATGCCCACATGGAACAAAGTATTTCATTGGCCGCAAAAGTAGAAAACCAAATAAGTGAGAAAATGAAAAGACCAAGCAGAGGCGTTAAACAAGCGGGCTTTGTAGTGCTTTGGAAAACCAAAATGCCCAGTATTTTAATTGAAACCGGATTTCTAAGTAATACCCAAGATAGGCTATTTTTAAAGAGTAAAGTGGGCGTTAGTAAAATGGCAGAAGGGATTGTAAACGCCATTTTAGAATACAAAAAAACCTACCAAACATCTCCCTCTAAATAAGATAAATTAGTATAGCTTCTCAAATTCATTATTTTTGCTAAAAAGTATTTGTTTTGAAAATAACTAAAGAATTTAAAATTGGCTTATTTGCAGCCTTCTCATTAGGAGCCCTTTATTTTGGATACAACTTTTTAAGAGGAAAAAGAATCTTTTCTTCCCTAAACACCTACTATGTTACCTACAATAAAATAGATGGAATTGTTAAATCTACCCCAATTTATTTCAAAGGACTTAAAGTTGGACAGGTTGAAAAATTAAGTTTAATAAGAACAGATAGTTCTAACCAAATATTAGCTACCTTACTCATAGACAACAAAATAATCCTTTCTAAAAGCAGCGAAGCCATGATTGTGAGCATGGATTTACTTGGAGGAAAAGCCATCTCATTGAATATTCCTTCATTGGTTGATCCAATTTTTGAAGGAGATACACTCATTGGCTCCGAAGAAACCAGCTTATCGGCATCCATCTCAGAAATGATAACGCCAGTAAAAGATAAAGCAGAAAATGTAATGGTTTCTTTAAATCATGTTTTGGGAGAATTTGAAAAAGTATTGGCAAATGGTGGAACCAAAAACCTGTCAAATGGCATAGAAGATTTAGCAGGCATCTTAAAAACGCTCAATCATACAAGCAAGCAATTAGACGCTATTATTCTTGCAGAAAAAAGCAAGATTAGCAACATAACCAATAATGTTGAGGCATTAAGCTATACACTTAAAAACAACAAAAACGATATCGATAATAGCATTAAAAATTTTAGATCTATCTCAGATTCTTTAGCGGCATCCCCTTTAAAATCAACCATCGAACAGTTGAACCAAACCAGTATTCTTTTGGCTCAAATTACGAAGAAAATTGACAATGGCGATGGAACTGCTGGTAAGTTAATTAATGATAAAGAATTATACGATAACCTAAATAAATCTTCAAAAGAACTGCAAATTTTATTAAAGGATTTGCACGAACGCCCAAGTAGGTACGTAAATATTTCTGTGTTTGGAGGAAAAAAAGACAAGAAGAAATAATCGTAAACGACTATTTTCATTTACTTGCCTAGCAATTTTCCACTCAATCTTTCTAATTCAATTTCGCTTAATTTAGCCTCATAGGCAGCTTGAAGTTTTCTTTGCATGCTTTGCATATAATTAACTTCTGCTACACGCAAATCATTGATACTTAGCAAGCCGTTTTCTTGTTGTTCTCTTGCCAAATCATAATTTTCTTTTGCTAAATTCACATTGGCTTCTTCAATCTGAAAGAATGCCATGTTTGTTTTAACATTCTCGTAGGCCTGTGCAATAGCGATTTCTAATTTTAACAACGAATCTTTATAATATAATTCTGCCGAGCGTTGGTTTATCTTAGCAATCCCAATTTTTCTATCCAAATCAAACCCATTAAAAATAGGCAAGTTAACACCAAAACCGTAATGTAAACCCCTATTGTTTGACGATTGTAAAAATCCTGCTTCAGATACTTGTTGATTATACGTATACCCGGTCTTCAACTGCACACTAGGATACCTATCTCCTTTCAATTCGCGTATACTGGTATGTGCAATTTCTCTTCCCAATTGAGTGGCTTGTACCCCAATATTGTATTGCATGGCACTTTCTTTAAATGCCTCAAATGAAACCAAATCAGACGCCACCCAAGTATCAGAAACCTCAAAATTAAAAGTGGTTTGTAATCCCAATAATTGCAGTAAGGCAAGTTTGTTGTTTTTATATAAAGCTTCTAATCTTCTCACATTAGCTTGGTCTGCATGTAAATTTACCTGCACATTTAACACCTCAGATTTAGCACTTTTACCTGCAGCAACTTTGGCTTTTGCCACTGTCAAGCGTTTCTCGCCAAGCGCCAATAATTGCGATGCAATGAGCAATTGTTCTTTAGCTAAAAGTGCATCTAAATAAGTCCGCGCAACCTTACTTAAGGTATTTTCTATCTGTTGTTTTAATCGCAACTTCCCCAAGGCTTCTAACTCTGCTAAACGTCTTTTGGTAGCAAACATTTTCATTCCGTTAAAGAGCGTCCAATTCATTTCCACTCCTGCCTGTAAAGAATTACTTTTAGCAGCATCTCGGTTATTTTCTGCACCACTTAAAAACTTTTGTTTGGTATCTACCACTTGATTATCTTGGTTCACAACGCCATTCACCGAAGGCAGCATGCCTGCATTACCTATCACATTATTTTTTTTAGTAATGTCAAAATCATTGGCTGCTATCTGAATAGAAAAATTATTCGCCAATGCCAATTCGTAGGCTTGCTTTAAGCTTAAGCTTGTTTGGGCCTGAACCAAGTGATTAATACATAAACAAACCAAAAAAATACGCCAATTATTTCTCATCTATAACCTCCTCCTTGTGTAATTGTGTTCTATCTTTATTTCCACTGAATAATTGATACACAACTGGAATAACATACAGCGTTAAAAATCCCGAAAATAATAATCCACCAATAATTACCATACCCATAGAAACCCTACTTTTTGCACCCGCACCCAATGCCAAGGCAATGGGTAATGCTCCCAAAATAGTAGCCAAACTTGTCATCATAATGGGCCGTAAACGAGAAACAGCAGCTTCTTGCACCGCTTGCAATTTTGGGAGTCCCTGCTCGCGTTTCTGATTGGCAAATTCTACAATTAAAATTCCATTTTTGGTAACTAAACCAAGCAAAACAATAATGCCAATCTGACTAAATATATTAAGGGTTTGGTCAAAATACCACAAACTAATTAAAGCCCCTGCTAAAGCAAGAGGCACTGTAAACATAATTATAATAGGGTCTCTAAAACTCTCGAATTGAGCTGCCAACACCAAATAAACGAGCAATAGGGCTAAAATAAAAGCAAAAGATGTATTAGAAGAACTTTCCGCAAAATCTCGTGAAGGTCCGGCCAAATCTGTTGTAAAACTCTCGTCTAACACCTCCTCTTTTATGCGCTCCATTTCTGCTATTCCATCGCCAATGGTTTTTCCAGGCGCTAAACCTGCCGAAACGGTGGCCGACTTATATCTATTATAATGATATAATTGGGGCGGACTACTCTGTTCACTTACTGTTAAAAAATTATCTAATTGAATCAATTCGCCTTTATCGTTTCGCACGTACAAAGATTTTAAATCAACTGGCTCATCGCGGTATTGCCGCTCTACTTGACCAATTATTTGATACTGTTTACCGCTTTTATTGAAATACCCATAACGCACACCACCATAGGCAAATTGTAGCGTTTGCGCTACCTGTTGAATACTAACGCCCAGGTCTTTTGCCTTCTCTCTATCAAATGATATCGCTAATTCTGGTCGGTTAAACTTAAGATTAACATCTACCCCTTGAAATATTTTGCTGGAACCCACTTTTTCCAGAAACTTGGGCAAATCGGATTGAATTTTAGAAAAATCTTGATTTTGTAAAATAAATTGAACCGGTAAACCAGAACGAGAACCTCCACTTCCACTGATTGTTTGATCCTGAATTACAAAAGCGCGAGCGCCAGTTAAGCTCATTAAATTTTGCTGCAGTTTTTGCGCAATTTGTTGCTGACTCCTACCTCGTTCATGGGGTTCAGTTAAAATAACCCGAACAAAACCCGTATTCATTGCTCCACTACCTGTAAAACCAGGAGCTGTAACCACCAAGGTTAAACGCTTTTCTGGAATAGAATCATCTAATAAGGTAGAAACTTCATTCATGTACCTCTCCATAAAATCATATGAAGTACCTTCTGGAGCCGTAGCACTAATTCTCATCCAACTTCTATCATCTAGCGGAGATAACTCAGATTGCAAGTTCGTTCCAATTAAAAAAATTAGGCAAATACTCACGCTTACAATTACCCAAACAAGCCATTTTTTATCAAAGAAAAACGAAAGAGAATTGGCGTAGGCATTATTTAAACGCACAAAATAAGGTTCGGTCGACTCATAAAACCGAGAGTGCTTGCTTCCCTTGCGTTGTAAATAAACATTTAAAACAGGCGTTAAAGTAAGGGAGACAAAAGCAGAAATCATCACCGCACCAGCCACCACAACACCAAATTCTCTGAACAAACTGCCTACAAAACCCTGGATAAAAATGATTGGAAGAAAAACCACAGCAAGGGTTATTGAGGTAGCAATTACAGCAAAAAATATCTCATTGGTACCTGCTATGGCTGCCATTCTCGGACTCATTCCTTCCTCCATTTTCTTGAAAATGTTTTCTGTAACCACAATTCCATCATCTACAACCAAACCCGTTGCCAATACAATGGCCAATAGGGTTAAGATATTGATGGAATAACCAAATAAATACATAATAAAAAAGGCACCAATAAGCGACACCGGAATATCAACCAAAGGCCTGAAAGCAATTAACCAATCTCTAAAAAATAAGAAAATAATTAAAACCACCAGTAAAAAGGCAATGAACAAGGTTTCTACCACTTCATCAATGGAGGTGCGCACAAAGCGTGTATTATCCAATGCAATATCCATTTTGATGTCTGCAGGAATATCTAATTTTAGGAGTTCGTAACGTTTATAAAACTCATCTGCAATTTCGATATAATTGGCTCCAGGTTGCGGAACCAAACCCAATCCAATCATCGGAACACCCTTAGATTTTAAGCCAGTTTCCTCATTCTCTGCTCCTAAAATAGCATAACCAACATCAGACATGCGAACAATTTGCCCGCCTTCTGATTTTAATACAATCCGATTAAACTCCTCTTCATTGCTATACCTACCAAATGTTTTAACAGATAACTCGGTGTTGTCTCCAGTAATTTTACCACCGGGCAATTCAATATTTTCTCGGTCTAAGGCTGCTTTAATATCTAAGGGTGTTAATCCAAATGCACTTAATTTATTTGGATCGATCCAAAGCCGCATTGCGTATTTTTTCTGACCCCAAATTTGAATATTACTTACACCCGGAATCGTTTGTAAGCGCTCCATTACTACATTCTCAGCATAGTCATTCAATTCAAATTTTGATCGCGAATCACTTTGTAAGGTGAGTGATACTATTGCATCAGAGTTGGCATCTGCCTTGCTTACAACGGGAGGAGCATCAATATCTTGGGGCAATTGCCTAACTGTTTGAGACACTTTATCACGCACATCATTGGCAGCCTCTTGCAAATCATAATTAAGGTTAAACTCTACGGTAATTATACTACTGCCCTGATTGCTAGAAGAACTAATAGACCTAATACCTGCAATTCCATTAATAGCTTTTTCAAGTGGCTCTGTAATTTGAGATTCAATAATATCCGGATTTGCACCCGTATAATTGGTTCGAACAGTAATAATTGGAGGATCAATGCTAGGATACTCTCTAACCCCTAAAAAATCAAACGAAATGGCGCCAAATAGAATAATAAGAATAGAACAAACTACCGCAAAAACAGGTCGGCGAATGGCAATACTGGCTATACTCATATTATTTACCTTTACCTACTTTAACTTTTATGCCATTTTTCATGTACATAATCCCATCTACTATCAGCGAATCTCCTGAATCTAATCCTTCAACTATTTCAATTTTATTTTCATTTCTAAATCCAGTCTTCACCATTTTCTCAACCGCTGAGTCACCTTGCACAATAAATACTTTTTGACCTTTTAACACGGGCACTAGAGACTGAGTAGGAATCATAAAACTCTCCTTATTCGCGGCTAATTTCAATGAAATATTGGCAAACAATCCGGGCATCAATAAGGCATGCTTATTATTACAAATCGCTTTCATAGATACACTTCGTGTGGCTGCAGATACTGCGGCATCGCGCGCATAAATTTTTGCTTTATACTTTTTATCAGAGCCAGACACATCAAAACTAATGCTATCTCCAACCCGAATCAGTGAGGCATATTTTTCTGGAATGCTAAAAGCTACTTTCAAAAGCTGATCATCTTGCAAACTAGCAATTAAATTATTGGGCTGCACAAAAGCGCCTTCACTCAAATTTCTCAAACCAATAGTTCCAGCAAAAGGAGCGCGCAATTCTGTTTTTCTAATTTGCTCACGAATCAATTCAATATCTGCATCTATGCTCTGCTTTTCATTAACTGCCATATCATAATCTGCTTGCGATATGGCTTCTTTTTTTAACAAAATTGAATTTCGCAATACATTATCGTCTCGTAATTTTTTGTTGGCTATTGCCTTTTTTAGTTGCGCTTGCAAATCGGCATCATTTAATTTCAATAATAATTGCCCTCTTGTAACCCTTGCACCTTCCGTAAAGTAAATGGCTTTTACCAATCCTGCAGTTTCACAATATAAATCTACTTTCTCATTGGCTTGTATGGTTCCACTAACTTTGTAATACGGACTCACATATTCTGGCTGAACCAATTGTATACTCACTTGTATTGGCATTTTATTATTCCCACCTTTGCCATTTGCAGCCGCGTCTTTTTTGTCTGCACAAAAAAACTTAGGCACCAATAAAACCACCAGTAATCCCAATACTATTCCAACATTTTTAACTTTCATTTTTTACAATTTCGCTATTCAATAATAAAATATAATACACAATACGCTTGTATTGTTTTTTTAAGCGGCTACTTTCAACTGTTGAGACACTAAAATCCGCACAAAAAAATAGGTAATAATCATTATAAATGCCCCGCCAATATAGGGCAATCCAAAATGCATATCGTACAAAACACCTCCTAAAATGGGACCAATAACGCGAGCCAAACTGCCAAAAGATTGATTCATTCCCAAAACTTGTCCCTGTTCAAATTTATCTGCAGTTTGAGAAATTAAAGAAGAAATGGCAGGCGTAATACAGCCATTCGCAAAAGCAATAAAAATAATACTAATTAATTGGAGTAAGAAATAAGAAACCGGAACAAATGGTATACTACACAATCCAATAGCCATGGAAATTGCACCCATGAGCAATAATTGTTTCTCCCCAAATCTTTTATTTAGTATTCCTACTAAACCGCCCTGCACAATTGCAGATGAAAGTCCCATAAACATAAACACAAAACCCACTTGCTTTTCATTTAATAAATAATGTTCAATCCATAAAATAGCTAAGGTTACCTGCATCATAGCGAAAGAGGTAATAAATAAAAAATTGATGGTAAATAGCTCTCTTATAATTGGCTTTTTAAGTTCTATAATTAAATCGGCAACGGGCTTAAACCTAAATTTTTTAGTATGTTGCTTTTCTTTCATTGATTCTGGCAAAAACGCATAGGCCAATAACCAATTCAATGCACAAAGTGTGGCGGCAAAATAGCCAACAAGGGTAACACTACCTGCTCCACTCAAACTTTTGAGAAATCCACCTGCGGGTGGACCAAAAATAAATCCTAATCCGAAAGCCGCACCTATTAGTCCCATATTTTTTGCACGATCCTTTGGCTCAGTAATATCTGAAATATAAGCCTGAGCGGCAGAAATATTGGCTGAACCTATGCCAGCAAAAATTCTAGAGATAATTAAAAACCACAAACTACTGGTAAATGCAAAAAAGACATAGGCCAACATGGTAATAAAAATACTGATAAGCATTACCGGTCGCCTTCCAATTTTATCGCTTAATGTACCCCAAAAAGGGGCAAAAACAAAATTCATTAAGGAGTAAATACCAGCAATTACGCCAATTTGCAAAGAAGTAGCCTGAAGTTCTAAAGCAAAAATGGGTAAAATGGGAATAATCAGACCAAAACCAAGTAGGTCTATAAAAATAGTAACAAAAAGTACAAAAATGGGTGAGCGGTTTTTCATGTTGCAAAGAAGCATTATTCTTAGAACATTACCCGCAATTGGATATTATAACTGCGCATCGCATCTATTTTTGTTGGCCGCATAGCATATTCTTCATTACTTAGGTTGTTGATTAAAAACGCCAACCTACTTTGCTCAGTTACTTGATAGGAAACCCGTACATTATGAATCAAATTTGCGGCACCTGCCCTGTCGAAAAACGATTTGATAGTAGGCGTAAATACCAAAAAGAAAGGGTCTATTTTTTCATAAGTACTAAAATAATTAAAAGCATACCCAATCATACATTTTTTCCAACCCGCTTCAATATCCCATTTCGCTGTAGTTCTATTTCTATAAGGCAAGAGCGCATGATAATACTTTGCGCTATCCAATCCTCCCATATTATCAAAAAAAGCAGTGGTATAATTGCCCCAATCCTTCATTCGTGGATCATCTGTAATGCTTACGGGCATAGAATAGGTAAATCCACCTAGCGTTCGTATAAGCACATCTCCTATTCTACCCTCTCCAGTTAGGGTAATTTCAAATCCAGCCGTTCTGGTTTGACCAATATTTGCAGCCTTGAACCCAATACGTTGAAAAATAGGAACATTAGGATAATCAACGGAAGATAGCCATTGCCCAAATCGAAACTCTATCATACTATCAAACTCTTGATTAAAAATGGCAAAATCTAATGCACCTGAAAAGTTACCCAACTTAAATCCTTTCTGTATGCCAATTTCGGCTGTCCACCCTTTTTCTGAAACCAAATTTGGATTTGGAAATATCCTCAAATCGGCTGCTTTGTCTTCTACATATTTTTCGCCAATCGTTGGGAATCGATAGCCCTCAGAATAATTGGCCCTAATGAAGGTTTTTTCTGTAAACTGATAATTGGCACCTATTCGTTTTAACAAACCAGTTCGATCTTGAAAATCACCCAATCCATTAAGCTCATACCTTCCTCCTAACACAAAGCTCCAGCGTTTATACCTATAATCGAGTTGAGAAAAACCTGCTGCACTAAATCCAGCAAATTCTCCTTTATACACATTGCCTACCGCCCACAATGAAGTTAAATAAGATCCTGCAGTTAAATCTAAACCTTTGCATACAGATGCTTTTAAATTGTAATCAAAAGCATATAAGTTGGCAATGGCATCATTATCCTTGGGAAATAAATCTCTATCCACAAAGCGCTTAATTTGATACATCCTAACTTTAAAGGTTTGAACTGTTTTCCCCAGGCTCAACTCGGCATGCGGATCAAACGAAACTATCCGGTAGAAATCATCCACTACATAATTATCAAATGGCTTCAATGCGCCAGAATCTGCATCTTGCCAAATAAAAAACCGACCGGCTTTTTCAATCATCGTATTCACATTCAATCCAAAGTTAAAATTTTTGCTAACCCTATAGCGGGTTTTCAAATAATTTCTGGCCCGAAATGCATCATTAAATTGAAGGTGACTATGAGAACTATTTAAGTTGCCGGCAAGCACCAAATCAAATTTCCCCCAACTTTGCTTATGACTATAAAACATGCCTGCATTGGATGGCTGCGTAGATGGCGACCACCAAATAAGTTCTCTTCTGCGTGGATTATCTAAAACCCCTTGGTAAAACTGAAGCTTTGTTTGCGGTTTTTTGGTTCCCCAACCTGTGCGCACATTAACCGTTCCGTTGAGCGCAGATGAACCATATAAAACAGAAGCAGAGCCCTTAATAACCTCAATTTGCTCGGCAGATTCTATTGGCAAGAATGTCCAACGTACATCTGCCAAATCTGCTCCAAGCAGCGGCATATCATCTAATAATACAGCCACCCTGCTTCCCGTATTATAACTAAACCCTACACCCCCTCGAATGGTAACCTGCCCATCTACTACCATTACGCCCGGAACTTTATTAAGAACCTCAGACAAATCTGTGGCATTTGAATTCGCAATTAAATAAGGTTGAATAATATTCACAGAACTTACCTCGCGGGCCACTTCTTTTGCACTGCGAGATCCAGAAATAACGAGCTGACCCAATTGATTCACAAATGGTTCAAGCAACACTTGAAAATCTTTTTTCCCAGATAACAATTCCTCAAATGCGTGATTGTAGTTTTTATACCCAATTCTACTTACTTTAATTTGGTGCTTACCAGGCTCAACCTTAAACGAGAAAAAACCAGCAGAATCAGTAAGTGCGTTAAACTTTTTATCTAATACTACCGAGGTTCCTGGAAGTGGTTTTAGGCTTTGCTCATCCAAAACAACTCCACGAATCAATAAATGCTGACCCAAGCCAAGAAAACTTTGCAGGATTAAAATAGGCAGTATGAAAAGGATTTGTTTAAATTTCATCGATTTGTAGCTTGGTAAAAATAATAATTTCTTCATTTTTTAAAACTATTTGTTTAAATAGTCAAACAAATAGTAATTTAGCGGGGTTATTATTTCACAACAAAGATTACAAAATAAAATGGGCACATTAAAGGAAAAGTTTATTGAAAAAGCATTACCGTTGTCGGTAGAAATTAAACAATTTGTTAAAGAAAACGGACAAATCCCGCTCGGAGAATTTACAGTTGAAGATGTATATGCGGGACAAAAAGGTATAATCGGTTTGCTTACAGAAACTTCCTTATTAGATGCCAATGAAGGAATTCGCTTCAGGGGATATTCTATTCCAGAATTAAGACAACAATTACCTAAAGTACCAGGTGGTACAGAACCATTGCCTGAAGGATTATTTTATTTAATGTTATTAGGTGAATTGCCTACCTACGACGATGTACTAGAAATACAAGCAAACTGGAGAGCTCGCGCAGAAGTACCTGCACATGTGTATGCCGCTATAGACGCTTTACCAATTACTACTCACCCTATGACTCAGTTTAGCATCGGTATTATGGCTATGCAAACAGATTCAGTATTTGCGAAAGCATACAGAGATGGGATCAATAAGAAAGATTATTGGGATCCAACTTATGAAGATGTATGTAATTTATTAGCCCGTTTACCCTACGTGGCAGCCTATATTTACAGAAGAACATACAAAGACAATGTGCATATCCCAGCTAACCCTGAGTTAGATTGGGCAGGAAATTTTGCACATATGTTGGGCTACGACCAAGTTGAATTTTATAAATTAATGCGTTTGTACCTTACCATTCACGCAGATCATGAAGGAGGAAATGTTTCGGCTCATACCACGCATTTAGTTGGATCGGCTTTGAGTGATCCTTATTTATCGTTTGCAGCAGCAATGAATGGATTAGCAGGACCATTACACGGATTAGCCAACCAAGAGGTAATCCGTTGGATATTTGAAATGCGCAATGAAATTGGTAATTCACCAAGCAAGGAGCAAATTGCAGATTATATTCACCAAACGCTTAAAAACGGCAAGGTGGTTCCTGGTTACGGACACGCAGTACTAAGAAAAACGGATCCGCGTTTTATCGCGCAACAAGAATTTGCAAAAACATACATGGCCGATGATGAGTTGGTTAATATTGTTTGGAATATTTATGAAGTGGCACCTCCAATTTTAGAAGGAACTGGAAAAATTAAAAACCCATGGCCAAATGTAGATGCACACTCTGGCGCATTGTTATTGCATTATGGCTTAAATGAATACGACTTTTTTACCGTACTATTTGGAGTAAGCCGAGCTTTAGGCGTAATGGCCTCTTTAATGTGGGATAGAGCTTTAGGCTTACCTATTGAAAGACCAAAATCTGTTACTTACGAGTGGCTAAAAAATACCATTGAAGCCAAAAAAGCGAAAGCATAAATTAATCGCATTATAAAAAAAGGAGCTTGGTTAAAACTAAGCTCCTTTTTTTGTGAGCATCCCCGTGTAAATTTCATTTTAAATTGTACTTTTGACATGTATGAATAGCATAAGAAAAATAAATGGCATATGTTTATTATTGGTAGCCTTCACCTTTGCTGGCTGCGGCGTATATACGCAAAGTGGCGCCTCAATTCACCCAGATGCTAAAACATTTAGTGTTTCATATATTGTAAACAGCGCAAGCATTGTTGCCCCTACTTTGAGTCAGACGCTCACAGAAAGAATCAAAACAAAATTTATTAATGAAACGCCTTTAAAACTTACCAATGAAATTGGCGACTTACATTTTAGTGGCAAAATAACTGCCTATGTCACAGCCCCAATCGCTATTCAAGGAAATCAAGCCAATGCCTTAAACCGACTAACATTAACGGTAGAAATAACTTGCGACAATAAATTAGAGGAAGATAAATCATTTTCCCAAACATTTAGCAACTTTACAGATTTCGATGCGCAACTCAATTTTGCCACCATTGAACAAGATTTAATCGGAAAAATTTGTGACGGCATGGTTCAAGATATTTTCAATAAAGCTTTTATTAACTGGTAAATACTGCATTTTAAGGCATTAATTGGCCATTACAAACGAGATACGTTGACATAGCTGCAATTTTTAATTATATTGCTCAACAAAATTGTAAAATTGAATAAATACGACTTTACATCATTGGTTAAATCTCCCAAAGATATTGGAGAGAAAGACATAGATAATTTAAAGGAATTGACCAAGGAGTTCCCTTATTTTGCTGTGGCTCAAAACCTATTGGTTAAAGCCTTTCACAATACCAATCATTATGAATATGAAAAGCAGCTAAAACAAGCTGCCTTGCAAGCGGGTAACAGATCTGTATTGTACAATTTGGTTCACGACTTGCCACTAGAGACTGATAACACTGATTGGCTTTCTGAAAGTCTTGATAATATTCAATTAGAATCCCTTCCATTTATCCAACCAGAAATTGCAGCGCCACCTACTGAACCAAAGATAGACCCACTGGTTGAGGCAGAAACCCCAGCAGCAGAGCCAAGCGAAGAAAATAAAACAGAAGCAATTTTTGAGGCCCTAGAAACACCTGTTATTGAAATTATTGAAGACTCAGTTGAGGAAATAACTGGGGAGGTTATTGAAGAAACTGTAGTGGAAACAATAGCAGAAACTATTGAAGAAACTGTAGCTTTAGTAATAGAAGAATCGCCCGTAGAAGCAATAACAGAAACCATTGAAGAAACGGCTGACTTAGTATTTGAAGAAACCATTGAGGAGAAAATTGTTAACCCAATTACAGCAATTAGTGAAGAAATACTAGAGAAGGAATTAGATGTACAAACATCAGAATCTTTGAGTCCACCCAAAGACAAATTAGTAATTCATGAAAATGAAAAACTAATACAGCCAACTGGTAAGTTTGAAAAATTTATTCCAAAACCTAAGCCAAAGCAAGCAACTATTACGGATAACACACCTGAGTCGGATTTGGATGAATGGGGCATAGAGGTACCATCTACTACAGTTGTCAACAGCTTACCGGAAATTTCGGCTGAGTTACCTGAAACCAATGCAAGTGAGGAAGAACTTAACACACAAGAAACACCATCGCTTCATTCATCCGCAGAGGAAGTTGAAACAGCCAATACGGATAGTTCCTTTTTAGATTGGATAAGTCAAAAAGAGTCACTTGAGTCTATCAAAGAGACACCGGTGGAAACAAGCAATGAACCCATAAAGGTTACATCCGTTGAAGATGAAAGCTTTGTAAGCCAATTTCAACTCAAATTAGCTGAGCAAGCGCAATTCGATCTAGCCCAAAATATTCATGCCATTAAACAAGAAGTGCATGAAACCAATGCGATAGAGAGCAAAACAAGTCATGAAACAACGCCAGCTGGTTCTGGCTCATCGCTAAAAAGTTTGGAAAACTATGAAGTAAATGAATTTTTAGCACCATTGTACTTGCAGGTGACCTATAGCGATTCATTATTTGAGGAATCATTTGGCGAGGTGTTTGAAAAACAACAAGATTCAAAGCAAATAAGTTGGACAGAACCCTTCGTTGCATTAAAGAAGGAGGAGAACTTTACAGAAAACCTTCCAGATATTCAGGAGATTAAACCAAAAATAGCAGATTTACCAGCACCTAAAATAGCCCGCGATCCAGAAACAGTGGAATCTATACTTGATAAATTTATTCGAGAAAACCCAAGTATAGCGCGCCCAAAAAGCGAGTTTTATAGTCCGGTAAACATGGCCAAGCAAAGTGCCGAAGAAAGCGAAGAGATTGTGAGTGAAACCCTTGCAAAAATTTATACCAAACAAGGCCTATTTAAAAAGGCCATAATGATGTATGAAAAATTAGGGTTGCATTATCCCGATAAATTCACTTATTTCGCAGCCCTGATAGAACAAATAAAATCAGCACATAATATAGAATAAGAATATGTTAACAGTAGTTTTAATTTTAATCGTAGTAGCTTGTTTGTTGCTTACGTTATTGGTTTTGATTCAAAACCCTAAAGGTGGCATTGCCGCCAATTTTGTTGCTCCAAGTCAGATTGTAGGAGCAAAACGAAGCACAGATTTAGTGGAAAAAGCCACCTGGATTATGGCAGTAGCCTTGGTTACTTTGTCTTTGCTTTCAAACTTTTTTCGTCCTACCACAAATGGAGTTGACGTAGCTACCGAGTCTAGAATTAAAAATTCTATTGAAGAACAAACTGTGCCAGCAGCGCCAATGGCTCCTCAACCTGCTCAAACTGCTCCTGCACAAGCTGAACAAGCTCCTGCACAAGCTGGCGATGCACCTGCGCAATAAGCGTTAGAAGATAATACAATAAAAAAAGCCTGTTTCTTGCAAGAAACAGGCTTTTTTTATTGCTGTAAAACTAAAAACGTTTGCGTAAAAAAACGTTTAAACCAATAAGTGCCGGACGCTGCTGAATCCAATTTTGATTATCAACCATACTATGAAGTCCAATCTTAAATTGTGGCATTAACCCAATAGATGCGCTGCTATTTAGCCGCATAGATACATTGGGAGAAAAGCTTGCAAAAAACACATCCTTAAATTTAGGAAATGCATCTTTTCCATCTGCTAATAATAGTCCAACACAACTCGGATCTGTTAAATAGGCATTAACCAAATTTAACCTTCCATAGCTAAACCCACCTGTTAGTCCGAATTGAAAATCACCATCCGTTTTAAATAAATAGCTAAGTTGAATGGGAATTTCAGTGAAGCTATATTTACTCTCCAAGGTATTGCCCTTACCGGCCATTATTGAATCGGAGGCGTGCAGATATTGATTAACTGGCTGTACCCGCGTTGGATTCGTTTGCATGGCTGTTGCAACGTTAAAATTTACACGTTGACTAAAAGAGGTGATACCTATACCGGCAGATATGAGCCAAGATCTACCCGCATGAAAATTCACTAGAAATGCGCCAGAAAAATCGAAGGCAGCCTTATCTGTTTCTTTACGTAAGGCATAAGATTTATCCAAATCATAGCTAGACGCCGTTGGCTTACTCAAATTCATGTATGATTGATGCATGCCACCCATAGCAGTGATGGAAAATTGCGTAAAGGTTTCTTCAGGCTCCATATAGGTATTTCCCCTAAAAATTTGTTCGCCCGCAAAACTATCCGTTTGGCTTGATACCATATTTTTTGAAGCCATTATTTCTTTGGGTTCAGGCATGGCTGCTTTTATTTCTTGCCCGCTACCAGTAGGAATAGCTTGAGCAATTTCTGTTTTACCCAAAATTTCAGTTACCTGATTGCTTATTACTGCACCTGCAGCGAGACGACCTACTTCATTTGCAGCAGTATCTGGCGTGGCCACATGAGTTGACTGTTTAAGTCCATTTCCGCTAGCTCTGCGCATAGCAGGCTTACTCCAACTCACCTTCACTGTAGCAATTTCTGAGCGCAAACTATTTTTTGGCTGTAGGCCTTTTTCTGCTGGCAAATGGGTTTCACGTTTGGGTTCAGACCGCTTAAACTTAATACCTTGCTTGCCCATTTTGGGTAATCGTTGATTAGCGCCTTCTGAGTGGCTAGCAAGTATTTTTTCTTCTTTAAGAATTAGGTTGGGTTGATGTAGAAGATACCCTGAACCAAAAGACAATATGGCGAGCAGAGCGAGACTACCAAACCAGAGCAAGCCACGTTTTTTGCGAGCGCTTGGCAATTGCGCCTCCACCTTGCCCCAAACTTCCTCACTGGGGTGCACCATAAAATTTTCTAATTTTTCTTGCAAGAGGGGTTCAAAAGAATTGGCCGGCATATTTTGCTCAATTCTATCCCACAAAGCATCAGACGGCTTCCATTCGGAACCATCGAGTTGCTTTTTCAACTTCTCTTCAAAACTATTTGGCTTCTTCAAAGGGTTCATTTAAAATCTGGTAATGTTTGGCCAATAAACCTTGCATGTATTGCTTGGCGCGCGAATACTGCGATTTACTGGTACCAATGGCTATATTTAATCTTTCAGCAATTTCTTTGTGTGTATATCCTTCTATGGCATATAAATTAAAAATGACCCGATATCCTTCGGGCATGTGTTGAATGAGTGCCACAATTTCTTTGGCAGTAATTTTCTCTAAAATCTCATCATGAAAAGGAGCATCAAAATTTTCTCGATCTAAATCTTCTTGAAATTTGCGACTTCTATGCTTGTAGTGATTAATGGCATTAAAAACCATAATTCTGCGCACCCAACCTTCAAAACTACCTTCAAATTTAAACTTTGAAATTCCTTGGAACACCTTTAAAAACCCCTCCTGAACCATATCTTCGGCCTCTGCCCTATCTTTTGCATAACGCATGCAAACCCCAAGCATTTTTGCCACAAAATGCTCGTAAAGTGCTTTCTGACTTGCTCTGTCACCTGCCAAACAACCTTTAATAATATTTGATTCGTTATACAACATGCCTGAGTGCTTACTTAGAAAGTCAAACTATTCCCCTTTTTGGTTGTCTATTAAACTGCAATTTATTCATTTTTTTTATTGCCTTTGCCATTTTTTCAATCGGTTTGAACCAAAAAGGTGAAAAACTGTCAGCATTTCCCTGTTGGCATAGCTTTGGATAAGTTGGGATGTTCAATAAAACATTAAAAAGTAAAAAGTATATGTCAGTAACATTAAAACCAATTGCAGGAACCCAGAACAGAGTAATTGTTCAGGCTGCACCAGCAGAAGAAAAAACTGCTTCAGGAATCATTATCCCAGACACCGCTAAGGAAAAGCCGCAAAGAGGAACCGTAATTTCTGTAAGTGAAGTAGACGAAAAAGGTAATAAACCTGCGGTAAAAGTTGGCGATACCGTGCTATACGGAAAATATGCCGGAACAGAAATTAGCGTGGATGGCAACGATTATTTAATTATGCGTGAGAGTGACATTTTTGCCACTATTTAATTTTAATCCCAAACAAAAATTTATTAAACAATTATGAGTAAGAAAATTTCATACAGTGTAGATGCCCGCGATGGGTTAAAACGTGGTGTTGATGCTTTGGCTAATGCCGTAAAAGTAACTTTAGGACCAAAAGGTCGTAATGTGGTTATCGATAAAAAATTTGGTTCACCATCTGTTACAAAAGACGGTGTTTCTGTTGCCAAGGAAATTGAATTAAAAGATCCAATTGAGAACATGGGTGCACAAATGGTTAAAGAAGTAGCTTCAAAAACAGCAGATATTGCTGGTGATGGAACTACCACCGCAACTGTATTGGCACAAGCCATTGTAACTGCTGGCTTAAAAAACGTAGCTGCAGGTGCCAATCCAATGGATTTAAAACGTGGTATTGATAAAGCAGTTGAAGCTGTAGTAGAAAACCTTAAAGGTCAATCACAGCAAGTTGGCGACGACAATAACAAAATTCAACAAGTAGCTACCATCTCTGCCAATAACGATGAAGTTATTGGTAAGTTAATTGCAGATGCTATGGCCAAAGTGGGTAAAGAAGGTGTAATTACTGTTGAAGAAGCAAAAGGTACTGAAACAGAGGTAAAAACTGTTGAAGGTATGCAATTCGACCGTGGTTATTTATCTCCATACTTTGTAACCAACGCAGATAAAATGGAAGTAGACATGGATGCTCCTTTCATCTTAATCTATGATAAGAAAGTAAGCAACATGAAAGAATTGTTGCCTATTTTAGAGCAAGTGGTGCAAACAGGAAAACCTTTGTTAATTATTGCTGAAGATGTAGAAGGTGAAGCATTAGCTACATTGGTAGTAAACAAGATTCGTGGTTCTTTAAAAATTGCTGCGGTAAAAGCTCCAGGCTTTGGCGATAGAAGAAAAGCTATGTTGGAAGATATTGCTATCTTAACTGGCGGTACTGTTATTAGCGAAGAGCGCGGATTTAAATTAGAAAATGCCGACTTAACTTACTTAGGTAAAGCAGAAAAAATCACCATCGATAAAGACAATACAACCATTATCAACGGAGCTGGTGCTAAAGAAGATATTACAGGTAGAGTAAATCAAATTAAAGCACAAATAGAAAACACTACTTCTGATTACGATAAAGAGAAATTACAAGAGCGTTTAGCTAAATTAGCTGGTGGTGTTGCTGTATTATACATTGGTGCTGCTTCTGAAGTTGAAATGAAAGAGAAGAAAGACCGTGTAGACGATGCGTTACATGCAACCCGTGCTGCGGTTGAAGAAGGTATCGTTGCTGGTGGTGGCGTGGCTTACATCAGAACCATTGATGCTTTAGAAAAATTAAAAGGTGCCAACGAAGACGAAACTACTGGTATTGCCATTATTAAACGTGCCATCGAAGAACCATTGCGTCAGATTGTGGCGAATGCAGGTGGAGAAGGTAGCGTAGTAGTAAACAAAGTGCGCGAAGGCAAAGCAGATTTTGGGTACAATGCCCGTACAGAAGTATACGAAAACCTAATTGCTGCTGGTGTAATTGACCCAACTAAAGTAAGTAGAGTTGCCCTTCAAAATGCCGCTTCAGTTGCTGCCATGATATTAACAACTGAGTGTATTTTAGCAGAAGAAAAAGAAAACAACCCAGCTCCAATGCCAGGCGGAATGCCAGGTGGAATGGGTGGTATGGATTACTAAGAGGCTATTAGCCTTTGGCTATTGGCTTTTAGCTTTTACAAAAAAATCCTGTGGCTTTGCCACGGGATTTTTTTGTTTTGAATATCGTATATTCGTGTATGCGTAAATTTTTTCTGATCCTAATCTTCCTTCTTATTGGTTCGGCCATGATTATACAATTAAGTGGCAACCAACATATGTATCGTGCATTGGCTATGACCATTTTTCGTGGCCAAATGGGACCACAGATTGATGAATTACATGATTTTCCAACTCGAAAAATTACAATTGGAAATCCTCAGCCTTGGCCTGTTGCTGCACGTTTTGGTTCGGCCAAAATAAATAGTGAACTGCTAAATAAGGCTATCAGTTATAAAACTACAGCATTAGTGGTAATTAAAAACGATAGCTTGTTATATGAACAATATTTTGATGGCTACGATAAAGACCGCGTGAGCAACTCATTTTCTATGGCCAAGAGTTTTACCTCATTACTTATTGGCAAAGCCATTCAGGAAGGTTTAATTAAAGATATTGATGCGCCTATTGGCCAATTTTTGCCCGATTTTAATGTGGCTCCTTATGATAAAATAAGCATTAAACATTTGCTGTGCATGAGCTCTGGATTAGACTTTAAAGAAAGCTATGGAAGTTTATTTGGATGGCCAGCAAAAGCCTACTATGGTTCAGATGTAAACGCCACTGTTTACCATGCTCCCAAACTACATGAACCGGGCACTACTTATGAATACAAGGGCGGCGATACCCAGCTATTAGGGATGATTTTAGCGGAGGTAATAAAACCCAAAACAGTAAGCGAATATGCCAGTGAATTATGGAAAAAAATGGGCGCTGAAAGCAATGCTTATTGGAGCTTAGACCAAGAAAATGGCATGGAAAAAGTAAGCTGCTGCTATTATGCTAGCGCCAGAGATTTTGCGCGTTTCGGGAAGTTATTAATGCAAAAAGGCAAATGGCAAAACGAGCAACTTATTGATAGTAATTTTATAGAAGCCAGCATAAAACCGGGAAACAACCTCACCAAATCAGGCAAACAAAATTCAGAATATGGCTTTCAATGGTGGCTGGTAAATTATAAGGGAAAATCTGTTTGGTACGCGCGAGGCATTAAAGGTCAATACGTGTTTTGCATACCAAGTGAACAAATAATTATGGTGCGGTTAGGACATTTAAGAGCAGAGAAAAAAGGAGAAGAAATTCCACAAGACGTATTTGATTACTTAGATATCGCGCTCAGCACCCAATAACAATCGGGCTGAACCTAGTCTCTTACATCTACTAAATATTCTACGTTTTCAGGCGAATTTCCGGTGATTTTTACTAAGCCTTTTTTGCCTTTTCTGGTTAAGATAACCAAGCCTTCTTTATTGGTACCAATATAATCGTAGATTGGATCTAAAAGTATTTCACCTTGTTCGTTGATTAAACCAAGAAGTCCAACATTTTCTACCCTTGCCAAACCTTTTTCGAATGGATAAACTTGGTCGAATTCTGGTTTAATTACCTCTTCGCCTTGCATATCTATAAAACCCATTTTACCGTTTTTTACTACCTTGGCGCGACCATTTTTAAAAGGATAAATTACATCATACCCTTTCAACATTTTACCTCCTACTCTTTTCTGAGCGAAGGCATCCATATCTGCAAAACAAAAAACTGCAAGTACTATTAAGATTATTCTCATCACGTGGCGAATTTAATTTATTTCGCTAAAAAACAAAGTTTGTGCCAGATATTTTCTCATATTAAAATCGGCTTAAACCTTATTTTTCAGAGGCTCAAGCAGATGTTCCAATCCGTTTAACCTAATTTCATAAAGTGTTTCTAATTGCTGACCCAATTTACCCTTGGGAAAACCATTGCGTTGAATCCATTCTAAATAATGAACAGGAATATGCATCAATAGAGTGCCTTTATATTTTCCATAAGGCATTTTGGTTTGCACAATGCCTAGTAAAATATCTTGCGCACTATATTCCATTTGATTTACATTTAAAAATTACAATACCATTTCGGGTATTTCGCCAGCAACCACTAATCTACCAATGGTTTTTTCTTTGATATAATCTACCGAAACGCCAGGCGCTCTTTCTAATAAAACAAAGCCTTCTGGGCCAATATCAAATACCCCTAATTCGGTTACTACTTTTTTTACGCAGCCCAAACCTGTAATGGGCAAAGTACATTTACTTAATAATTTAGATTCGCCAGCCTTATTTACATGCTGCATAGCCACAATAATATTTTTGGCCGAAGCCACCAAATCCATTGCGCCACCCATGCCTTTTACCATTTTACCCGGTATTTTCCAATTGGCTATATCGCCATTATCTGCCACTTCCATGGCCCCTAAAACGGTAAGGTCTACCCTACCACTGCGTATCATTCCAAAGCTCATGGCCGAATCAAAAAAACTAGAACCTACCGTGGTAGTAACCGTTTGCTTGCCCGCATTTATTAAATCGGCATCCACCTCTTCTGGGTATGGAAACGGACCAATACCCAACAATCCGTTTTCCGATTGTAAAATTACCTCAATACCAGTCGGCACATAATTGGCCACCAAAGTAGGAATTCCAATACCTAAATTTACATAATATCCGTCTCTCAACTCCTGCGCAATGCGCTTTGCAATACCAAATTTATCTAACATATTTTTTCGGTTTGAACCAAGGCAAATGTAAAAAAATAATGCTCAATTTCTACTAGCTGCAGAAGGAATTCTTGAGCAGGAATTTATTTAAAATGAAATCCCTTAAAATATGCCAGAGAAATTACTTTGAAGTAGCATTTATACTGCTTACTTTTGTCGGATTAAAAAATTTAAACACTTAAATAGTAAGATACAATGACTAAAGTTTCTGTAATTGGTGCAGGTGCCGTTGGCGCAACCACTGCCGATGTTATTGCCTACCGTGAATTAGCCGATGAGGTGGTTTTATTGGATGTAAAAGAGGGATTTGCTGAAGGTAAAGCCCTTGATATTTATCAAACTACTTCTTTATTGGGTATGAAAACCCGCGTTACTGGTACCACAAACGATTATAGCAAAACCGCTGGTTCAGATGTGGTAGTTATTACCTCAGGTATTCCGCGTAAACCGGGCATGACGCGCGAAGAACTTATTGGAACCAACGCCAATATTGTAAAAACAGTTTCTGAAAATGTATTAAAACATTCGCCTAATGCCATTATTGTGGTTGTTTCTAACCCAATGGACACCATGACATACTTAGCTTTAAAAGCAACTGGCTTGCCAAAAAATCGCATCATTGGTATGGGTGGTTTATTAGATAGCGCGCGTTTTAAAGGGTATTTAGGCTTAGCCTTGAACCAACCAACTGCCGATATTCAAGGAACGGTAATTGGCGGTCATGGTGATACCACTATGATTCCTTTAACCCGTTTAGCTACTTTAAATGGTGTACCTGTTTCAAATAAATTAAGCGCAGCGCAATTAAAAGAAATTTCTGATGCTACTATGGTGGGCGGTGCTACTTTAACCAAATTATTAGGCACTTCTGCTTGGTACGCGCCAGGTGCTGCTTCTGCTTTATTGGTAGAAAGCATCGTTCGCGACCAAAAGCGTGTAATGCCTTGCTGCGTTTCTTTAGAAGGC
>JAJTEN010000023.1:0-35221 GCA_021298155.1 Sphingobacteriales bacterium
TTTCTTTTCAATACTTTCATTAGGTCTTCCAAATAGTCTGTTTGAACTTCTTGAATTTATAAGCGTTTTTTATTTTGATGTGCCAGTAAATGGTCGATTTTTTCAATTAACAACTTTATTTCAAGTTCGGCTTTTAGGATGATTCTGTATACTTGAATCTTAATTGATATTCAATATAACTTAAATATTAATAGATAAGTTGCCATAAGTAGATTCAAAAAAAAACATGCTTAATAATCTCGTATTAAGCATGTTTTAAAGATAATTGGTAGTCCCTGAAGGACTCGAACCTTCGACCTACGGTTTAGAAAACCGTTGCTCTATCCAGCTGAGCTAAGGAACCATTTAATTTTATGGTGTGCAAAAGTATGACTTCTCGTTTTAAATTCAAAATCTAAATTAAAAATGAGTGGAATTTTCTTTGGTAGGTCAAGCCCTGGCTGGCATAAGCCTGAACCATAGGCATTATTTACACAAAAGCAATCCCATTTCCCGTATTAATAACAGAAAACAAAAATTAATTCCTATTTCTGGTATGGTTTAGCGAGCAGAATAGCTGCAAATTGCCCCTGTTTTGCCCATGAAACAAAACAAACACCTTCCTATTTCCGCTTATTCCCTGCGGCTGTTGCTGCTTTGATATGTGTTGCAGCAACGGCCAAAGGGGAATAAAAAAGCCAATCGGGATTTTTTGCCTATGCTAATCCCTAGTTTTTCTTAGTAAAAAAATAGCTACATTCGCTGCAATGAAAGTTGCATTAATAACTGGTATAACCGGACAAGATGGTGCGTATTTAGCAGAATTCTTGTTGAAAAAAGGATACATGGTGCATGGCATTAAGCGCCGCAGTTCACTGTTTAATACAGACCGTATAGACCACCTCTATCAAGATCCACATGAGAAAAATGTAAACCTTACATTACATTATGGTGACTTAACAGATAGCACCAACCTCATTAGAATTATACAAGAAACACAGCCCGATGAAATATACAACCTGGCTGCAATGAGTCATGTTCACGTAAGTTTTGAAACGCCAGAGTATACCGCCAATGCAGATGGTATTGGCACCTTGCGCATATTAGAAGCCATTCGCCTATTGGGTTTGAGCCAAAAAACAAAAATCTATCAGGCTTCTACCTCCGAGTTGTATGGCTTGGTTCAGGCCGTACCGCAAAGCGAAAGCACCCCGTTTTACCCGCGTTCTCCTTATGCGGTTGCTAAATTATATGGCTATTGGATTACCGTAAATTACCGCGAAGCTTATGGCATGTATGCCTGCAACGGCATCTTGTTTAACCATGAATCGCCCATAAGAGGAGAAACTTTTGTTACCCGCAAAATTACCAGGGCAGCGGCAAAAATTGCCTTGGGTTTGCAAGAAAAATTGTTTTTAGGCAACCTTAACGCCCAGCGCGACTGGGGTCATGCCAAAGACTATGTAGAAGCCATGTGGCTCATTCTTCAGCAAGAACAAGCAGAAGATTTTGTTATTGCAACGGGACACACCACCTATGTGCGAGATTTCGTTAAAATGGCCTTTGCTGAAGTAGGTATTATCCTGCGTTTTGAAGGAAGCGAAGCCGCAGAAAAAGGGATTGTTGCTGGTTTTGATGAAGAAAAATTACAGGCCCTTCAATTAACACCAAAGCTAAACATAGGAGACGAAATAGTGGCGGTTGACCCAAGGTATTACAGACCAACAGAGGTAGATTTACTCATAGGCGACCCTAGCAAAGCGAACAATAAGCTTGGCTGGAAACCAAAGTATGATGTACATATGCTTGTGGCAGATATGATGCAAGCCGATTTACAATTAATGAAAAAAGATAAATTTTTAGCCGACTCAGGTCACGCTATTATGCGCTATTTTGAATAAAAGAGCGCATTACTTTTATCCTACTCTAGCTTTTTTACAGGTCTTTTTTCTTAGGTAGAGATGCGGATTAACTTCTGCAGCCATATTACTGATTTTGGGTTGATTGCAAAAAATAGTTGAGGCGTTAATTAGGCCATGCGAAAAAGCCCAAGCCGTTAACTGCTGACTATTTTTTAAATCTAATGACTTAAGGATATAACCCCTGTATTTTTCTATGCTCGATGTTTCATAACCCAAGGTTTCTGCAATAAATTGAGAATTTTCTCCCTGACTTACATAGCGGATAATTTTTTTCTCGAGCGGACTCAAACTATTGATCCAATAACTTTCATCTTTGGTTTGAAAAGTTCCAATTCGGGTTAATTCATCCCAACAACTGATGTGTGTGGCATCTTCATAGGTAATTCTACCTTCCATTATTCGGGGCAGTAATTGATGAATAATCTCGCTTGATTTCTGACAATAATTTTGCGAACCCATTCCCATCATTTCTTTCATCACAGTTGGGTAGTATGCATGTGAAACCAAGAGGTGTTTCATTTCGGCATTTTTTGCAATAAGGTTTCTGCACGTTTCAATACCATTTAAAAGAGGTAAACGATAATCAATAACTACAGCATCAAAATCTACTTTGTGGTCGCTAATGTGGTTAATAAAATCTACACCAGTCATAAAGGAATGGACCACTTCAATTTGGCCCTTGCGCAAAAAATCATTGGTTAAAGCAGCCATGTCTGTGGGGTTATCTTCAACCAAGGCAATTCGAATAGTTTTCATAGTTTAATTTTGGGTTACAATCAATTAAGTTCATAGATTAATTTGTTAAAACAATGTTAGCAGATAGGAATAACATTTAAAAAAAATGCAAGGCTTGAACCCAAATTTTTTCCGGTTTTTAGGATAGCGAAAGTCCTTATGATAAATAATTTAAATAGAAATGTAAACCATAGATTAATTAATTTTTTGACCCCAATTGCTAAAAAACAATGCTAAATATTTGATTATTTTTCATTTATTTTCCCACTTTAAATGAAATACATGAATCGGTATTTTTGGGTAATATTAATTGGGCTAATCTGTTTTAATTTTGGTGTACAAAACATGAATTGGTTATTGGCGGAAAATATGCCTTGTGCTGTGTATGTATTTGATGCGCAGTGCCTCTCCTTTGAGGCATTTCTGCTCAATAAATTCGTTCGCTTAACTAGCAATCTATTAGCTATTTACTTGGTACAAAAACGGTATTTCCAACTCCACTCCCAAAGTCTATTGCCCCTCTTTATGGGCTTATTGGTTTTGGCAGGTATTGATGTATATTTTTTACAAACGGATCATTTTCTGGTTTACCGCATCCATCAATTTGTACATCCCGTGGTATTTAGTCCACTTTTAGCCATTATATTGGTTTCCATTTCTATAGCTAAGCCCAAATTAACCTAAACGATGTTACTCCTTATACCCACTGTAATATTGGTTTTAGTAATCTGTTACCTATATGGTATCCTTCCTTTTGTGCTCTTTAAAACGCCTTTACCCATTAATTTATTTACACCTGTATTACTTGGCTTCGCTGTACTGGGCATTTTAAGTCAGTGGTGTATGTTAGTGGGAGCCATTAATGAGGTTTCCGTGATGGCAGTATATTTAGGCGCGCTGCTGGCATATTGGGTTTATGCTAAAACCTATCACCAGCAATTAAAGGCCATACGTAATTGGGTTGTCTCGCTATCTCCTATCTATACAATAGCTATTGCCTTATTATTTGTATTGTTGCTATACCAAAGTGCCCTACCTACTAAGATTCAAGACATGGCAGCTTATTACCTACAAACCATTCAATGGATGCAAAAGTTTGGTGTGGTAAAAGGACTTGGCAATATTTACCCTGCTTTAGGTTTAGGTTCGGCCTGGCATTCGCTACTTTGCCTCTTTCAAATTCCAGGTTTCCCGCCATTTTATGGCCTAAATGCGGCAATCATTTTCACAGTTTTTGTTTGGATAGTATATCAACTCAAGCTCAATCATACCCAAGAAGAAAAGCCACAAACTACTGTAGCATCGGCCTATTTACTTGCCTATGCCTTAGGCTTATTTCCCATCTCTTTTTTATACCTCACCGCTCCTAGTCCAGATTTGCCCTTACTGGTTTTTACCCCGCTATTGGTCTATTTTGCGTGGGTAGACAGAGATGCCATTCCAAGTTCATTCACCTTATTGCTGGCATGCTTTTTATATGCCATTAAACCACCCGCATTGGTGGGCATTGCCATAGGCACATTTACCGTATGGAAGCAGCTAAAAAGAAAACCATGGGCCTTGCAACTTGGCAGCCACCTATTAATTACCATCCTTTGTTTAACACCCATTGTTTCCAAAAATTTTATTCAAACAGGCTATGCCTTATACCCTGCCGGAGAAATTGGCATTGAGGCATACATAGGGAAATGGATGGAAGAACCTAATTCTGCTAACGCATCCGTTCCATCATGGAAAATTCCCACAGATTGGAACAAAGCCTATCGAAAAGGCATAGTGGTTTGGGGTTATACAGACAGCATACCCGCAGCGGTTTTTAAAGACAACTTACCCCAAAGTTCTCAGCGATTTTACACCTGGCTGAGCCGACCCGGTTACAAAGGATTTATGAACACCTTACTCTTTGTTAACTTTATCCTGGCTTGTTTACTCTGCCTATGTATTCGTTTACCGCAGGTGAAATGGATATACGGCGTACTAATTCCATTAAGTATTATAGAATGGTTTTATTTAACCCAATACCGCTTAATGCTACCCTTGGGTTTAAGCCTCTTTTGTATGAATACCTATACTATTTTTACAGCATGGCCCAAGGCAGCAAAACTACTAAGAACCCTCGCATGGGAACGCTATTATATTGCATTCACCTTGGTATTATTTAGCTTTTTGTGCTTAGTACCGATGTCGGCATTTAGACAAGCATCGCGAAACAAATCCATTACAAAAACAGATGGGTTTACAACAAGCTATTTACTTGAACCCTATCATAAATATGCAGAAGGGAGTTTAGATAGCACCCAAATAAATATTGGCTACATTCACTTTTACAAAGACAAAAATTATTCGTGGAATGCGCCAATTCCGGCCGTGAGTGCCAGTCACACACGATTTTTATCAACCCATTTTGGCTACCAACTACAAGGCTTTGGCCCTAGTTTAAAAGACGGCTTTTACCTCAAGAAAATATCCAATTAAAGAATCTGGCTACTGTGATTTTTGGTATCTACCTTTTCAATTACCTGTTCAATGATTCCTTTTTCATTGATCACAAAAGTTGTACGTAAAATTCCCATATATTTTTTTCCATACATACTTTTTTCACCCCAGGTTTGATAGGCGATGGAAACCGCATGATCTTCATCTGCCAATAAAGAAAAAGGCAGTTCGTATTTGGCAATAAACTTTTGGTGTTTGGCGGGGCCATCCGGACTCACACCCAGAATAGCGTAGCCCTTTTTTACAAACTGTTCGTAATGGTCTCTTAAATCGCAAGCTTCGGCGGTACAACCAGGCGTATCATCTTTGGGATAGAAATATAATACCAGTTTCTTGCCTGTAAAATCTGTTAAGGAAACTACATTTCCCTGTTCATTTTTTGCTGAGAATGCAGGTGCTTTATCGCCTGCTTGTAATGTAATGGCCATAGTAATTCTTTTGGTAAATGAACCCCAAAACAAGTAAAATGTTTTACGGATTTATATCGAACCAACGTTCTGTTTTATTGTTTTTGTTATCTACTACCCGCACCAATACCCGAAAAGCCTTGGCCGATGAAGGATTATTTTCAAGGTTAAAAATTCTTTCACGCTCTATGTAATATACCTCATCAAAAAGATACGTTAAACGGTCGTTTTTGGCATCAAAATCGCCTAAAATCCACCTTCCATTTAAGTACATATCGTATGATTTGATTCCAGCACAATCATCACTAATATCAAAATCCCAGCGCAAAGTATCATGGCTATTGCCCATGTATTTTGGCAATACACGTTTAACCTTGGGCGCTACTGTATCTAACATAATTTTAAAGAACCCAAAATTACTGGCCTTTGCCTGAACCAAACCCATTGCGTAGTTTCCACCTATGCTTACAAAACCATCACCCATATTTTTTGCATAACCAATAAGCAATTTATCTTCTAGTCCATCTACCGGAAGCGGAAGCTTAATAGACACATTAAATGGCGCATGAACTGGCGTGGTGTAGGTATGGAAAGAATAGGTGTTTGAAATGGCATCCAACTTTTTAGGATAGGTATTTAGGGTATAACAAACCGTATCATATATACTTTTTTCATCCATACTTGCCATAAATCCATCTTGTGTTACCAACATGGCTTTACCGGGAAACAAGCACGCTTTATTCTGCATTTGCGTTTCATACGCCAGCTTTTCTGCATCTATTTGAGAAGGACCAATAGTATAAAATATTTTTACATAGGTTTTATTTTGGTTCACATCTGCCGCTTCAAAAATGAGCTCACCATGGGTATTGGGTTGGGTAAAATGTACGCGACCCTTATGCGCATCTGTTTGGTAGTTGCTAAATTTATTGCCATCATCTACAAAACACTTTTGTACCCGCAGTTTTTCTAATTTGTAATATGGAAAATCAATATGCGCATTGATGTATTTGGTTTCATCAAAAGCAAACTGATTGAGTGCATGTGTAAATTTATGCGTTTGGTTCAGCCAGAAAGTATAGGTGTAGAGTCCTTTTGGATCTTTCGAGTTGTGGATATAATCATGCGCATCTATTCCAAATCCGTAGGTATCTGCATCAAGCAGCAGGGTATCTTTAGACACCAAATAAATATCTTGCCAATAGGCATTTTTGGTATTAAAGGTAATTTGCTTTTTAAGCAATAAACCCTCGCGCACAAATTTGTATACAAATATTTTGTTTATTTCTGGGGCAAAATGATCAATGGGCAAAATGCCAAATAAGGCCGGATTAAGGATTTTTTCTGTGCGCGAATCCCTAATTTCAAAATGCAAATGCGGACCCGAGCTGGTTCCGCTATTGCCACTTAAACCGATGGTATCTCCTTTTTTAACACGCAAAAAAGGCTTTATAAAAATCTTATCAAACTCAAAGGTTTGGTTAATATATTGATAGTCGTGAATCCACTCTGCAATAGCACCGTAATACGCATCTAAATGCGCGTAAACCGTTGAGTAACCATTGGCATGTTCTATATACAAAGCCTTACCATAGGCGCCACGCGCTACTTTTATTCTGCTTATGTATCCATCTGCAGCGGCATATACAGGCAAGCCTATTTTGCCATTGGTACGCAAATCTATGCCACTATGAAAATGATTGTCGCGCATAACGCCAAAGGGCGAAACAAAATTGGGCAACGAATCCATGGGATACCGAAAATAATCTTGCGGATATTTTTGCGCAAAGGCTTGGTTCAGCCCGAAAAAGAGGCAAACCAACAAAGCAACTCGTATGTAACTGCGCAAACTTTCCAAGACTTATTTCACTTCAAATTTTAGCATTTGCTTTTCGCCAATAAAGCCTTCCAACACATCGCCAATGGCAACAGGGCCAACCCCTGCAGGTGTTCCGGTATAAATTAAATCGCCCACCTTTAAGGTAAAATATTGAGAGATAAAACTGATGATTTTAGCAAAATCAAAAATCATGTCCTTGCTATTTCCGGCCTGAACCAATTGTCCGTTTTTAAGCAAAGAAAAGTTGATATTGTTAAGGTCTAAGTCGTGCACAGAAACAAAATTTCCGATGGGTGCAGCGCCATCAAAGCCTTTGGCAAGTTCCCAAGGCAAGCCTTTAGATTTGAGTTGAGCTTGCAAATCGCGGGCGGTGAAATCTATGCCTAAACCAATTTCGTTATAATAATTAGCCGCAAATTTCTCTTGTATATTTTTGCCCACCTTAGCAATTTTGATCACCAATTCTAGCTCGTGGTGCACATCTTGGCTAAAAGCTGGCAAATAAAAATCTTCACCGTTCTTTAACAAAGCCGTGTCGGGCTTGGCAAATACCACCGGATTTTCTGGCACGGCATTACCCAATTCTTTGGCATGTTCGCTGTAATTTCTACCTATACAAAATATTTTCATCGCTTTACTTGTAAGGCACAAAGTAAGGAAAAATATTTGGCAAATCGAATGAATGGGGTTTGAGGTTATATCTTATCTAAATATAGAAGGTTTGGCATTGCCAGCGCAGCCTTCAACCCGACAAAGATTCCTCCCTGCGGTCGGAATGACGAGCTGCCGTTTAGCAGGAAAAAAACGTCATTTCGAGCGAAGCGAGAAACCTCTGCACACAAGCGACCGTGCGTCATTTCGAGCGCAGCCTTCAACCCGATAAAGATTCCTCCCTGCGGTCGGAATGACGAGCTGCCGATAGAAGATATGGCAAATCAAATTGGCGGCTTTGGCCGCCAATTTGATTTGCTTTTTAGCAGAAAAAAACGTCATTTCGGGCTTAAGCGTAATTACCTAAAAATAAAAACCAAATCTTAAAGATTCATTTTTTACTTTTGTCATTATTAAACCAAAATGAGCAATATTGGATTTGTTTATATAATGACCAACAAGAATAAAACCGTGTTGTATATTGGTGTAACAAATAATTTATGTAGGAGGATTTTCGAACATAAAAACCATTTGAACAAAAAATCTTTTACCGACAATTACCAGGTTGAAAACTGTATATTTTATGAAGAGTTTTCAGATTTCAACCTGGCAATTAAACGAGAAACAGAAATCAAAAAATGGAATCGCGAAAAGAAAGAAGCACTCATCAATAAAAAGAATCCTGAGTGGAAAGTACTTGCAACCGAAAAAGGATTCATTCAAAAGAACAACTCCTTCGCTAAGCAAGTATCAGATGTATTGAAAGATTTTGAAAAAGAATATAATATTACCCCCTTCAATAGGAATGATAATCAGCCTTTGGAAGAATAACTAGCAGCCGCACACTTCTATTCCTTTACTCCAACTTCTTCAACTCCTCCGAAACAAAGGCCATCAGGCTTTGAATATAGCTTTCAGAGAAATCAAATTTTACGCCAGCCGCTTCATATATTTCGCCAATGGTTTTGGTATAACCCAAACTCAAGGCTTCTTTGTATTGCCTTATGGCTTTGGCTTTATCTAGCAAATAATTACGCCATACAGATAAGGCTCCTAGTTGCGCCATACCATATTCTATGTAATAAAATGGCACTTCAAATACATGCAATTGTTTCTGCCAAGTATACGCCTGGAAATGCTCCAAACCTTGCCAATCTACCATGCCTGTTCCAAATTCTTTGCTTAGGTTCAGCCAGAAATTTTTTCTATCTGCTGCTGTGTGTTTAGGGTTGGTATAAATCCAATGTTGAAACTTATCTATGGTGGCAATCCATGGTAAAATTTTGATAATGCCTTCCAAGTGCTCTTCCTTGGCACGCTTTAAATCGGCCGGTTCAGGATAAAAAGCATCTAAACCATCATAGCTAATTAACTCCATGCTCATGCTGGCCAATTCGGCAACCTCGCTCGGGCAATTTTTAAATGCTGCTAGTTCCAAATCTTTGCTCAAAAAAGAATGCACGGCATGTCCGCCCTCGTGCACCATGGTTTCTACATCTCTGGTGCTGCTAGCGGCATTCATAAATATAAAAGGCACATTGGTTTCTGCCATCGGGTAATTGTAGCCACCCGGCGCTTTGCCTTTTCTGCTCTCTAAATCTAATCGGCCCATATCATCCATGGTTTTGATGCAGTAAGCAAAATAATCATCAATGTTGGAGAAACATTTGATGGTTTTATCCAACAAATCCAATCCGCTTGTAAAAGGTTCTAAGGCTGGTTTATTTTCTACATCCACCTCCATATCCCAAGGCTTTAAGGTATAACCCAAAGCCGCCAAACGCTTCTCGTTAAACACCTTTACCAACGGAATTACCTGCTTTTGAATGGCCTCATGAAAGTTAAAACAATCTTGTGGCGCATAATCAAACCTGCCCATTTCGGCAAACTTATAATCGCGGTAATTTTCGAAACCAGCATTCACTGCTATTTGATGACGCAAGGCAATCAGTTCATCAAACAAAGAATCCAGTTCTTCTGCCTTGGCTGCGCGGGCTTCATTAATTTTTATAAAAGCTTCTTCACGCAAGGCTCTGTTGGTGTTTTTTAAATAGTTAGATGCTTGTTGTAAAGTAAGTTCTTTGCCCTCCATTTCAACCATTAAAGAGCCAATAATGGTTCCATATTTTTGCGAAGTAGCAGCTACTTTGGCCTGCAAAGGCACGTTCTCTTCTCTAAAAATAGCCATCTCTTGCTTTATGCCACGTAAGTATATAAAATATTTGGCCTGATCCAACGCGTTAACAAAAGGACTCGCCATCATTTTTTTATTCAGCAAATCATTGTACGGAGCTATCTTAGGTTCAATTTCATTTACAAAAAACAAGTAGGCATCTTCCAACTCTTTATTGTTGGTATCGCAGGTCATTTTTACATATCGCCAAGCCAAATTTTCGCTTACAAAAGCTTCCAATTCGCTGCGGTGCAATAACCACGCTTCAAGTTCTGCAACCGAGTTTATCTCGCGCTGCAACAACTGCTCAAAATACGGAGCTAACACATCCCAAGAAGTTACCTTTAACTTATCGGCTAAAAATTTGTGGTGGGTTATTGTAATCATAATTTGGTTGTTAATTTTGGGTTGATATTCTATGGTCTATGGACTATGGACCATGGACTTCTCCTAGCAAATTAATTAAAAAAAATGGGTTAACAAATTTAAAATTCATTAACCCATTTTCATTGGAAAACTAAATAAATTATACTGCCTTAGGTCTGTAGCTGGTTTTTGAGGCACCAGCACCTTTGGTATTTGCCTTTGGTGCAGCAGTGTTTTTAGGAGTTGCTGTTTTAGGTGCAGCAGCTTTCTTGGCAGCCGCTTTTTTAGGTTTTACTTCTTCTACTGGCGCTTCTGAAGCAGCTTCTGGAGTAGCAGTTTCTGCAGCAACATCTGCATCCATGGCTTCACCAGCAGCTTTTAACTTATCAAAATCTAGCACATCTTTTAAAGTATGATACCAGTTCAACAACTTCTTAATGTCATTATCATACACACGCTCGCTATCTAATTGAATAAGGTCTATTAAATAAGCACGCAATTGTTTCATATCATCTTTTGCAGTGGGTACATTGCCATTTTCTTTTAACTTGAGCAATACCAAATGCAAACGCATATCCTCTTCTTGGGTATAAATAGAAATATCTTCTAATACAGAAACTTTATCTTGAAAACTAGTTGAGAATCTTCTTCCTGAACCAATTGTTTCAACAATTAAACCATTTTTACTTCTTCCAACAATTTTATGTAAACCACTTTGTCCGGCGATGGCCACCACGTCTTTTAATTCCATACTGTTTTTATATTAAGGGCAACAAATGTAATAAAATTAAATTTTGAGCGCCCTTAATTCTTTCATTTTTTTTTATTTTTGACACGTTGAAAACAAAATTATTTCTCTTACTCTTTCTCTTTCTCTCCTTCGTTGTTAAGGCTCAACAAGTTATCAATATTGAATCCAAACAATATGATTCGAGAGACACCCTTTGGCACGGAGATATTGAGTTAAATTTCAACCTCATCCAAAATCAAAATCAAATTATTAATCTAGGAAACAAAGTAAACCTGCTCAAAAACCAAGATATCCATAGCTATTTATTTATCAACGAATTTAATTTGGTTCGAGCCAATGCCAACAACTTGGCCTTAAATGGCTACCAACATGTACGATATAAAAGAGCCATTAAACCGTATTTAAGCGGGGAAGCCTTTGGTCAAACGCAATTTAATGAGCAAATTGGACTCAAATTTAGGGGTTTATTGGGCGCCGGACCACGTGTTAGGTTGTTTTATGCAGACAGTATGAAAGTGTTTACAGGCGCCATGTGGATGTATGAATACGAAAAAACAACAGATGAATTGATTAATAATGTAAAAAACAGAATGAGTTTTTACCTTTCTTTTTTATATTTTAAAGAGAAACATTTCAATTTTGACTTGGTGTGTTATTATCAACCAGACCTTATAGACTTCAGTGATTTTAGGGTACTTACAGAATTAAAAGCAGAATGGCGCATTACCCAAAAATTATCCTTTAGGTTTGGTTTAATACAAAACTACAATTCATTGCCAGCAAAAGGGTTTCCGAACAATACCTTAAACGTAAGAAACGCATTTGTATACAGGTTTTGATAAATAAGCAAAAGTGCTTTCTTTTATGGGGTAAAACCCTATTTTTGCAAAGTTTAATACGCATGTAATTTGTATGGAAAATACAGTAAAATATTCCCCAAAAAATAAAATCAGGGTGGTAACTGCTGCCAGCTTGTTCGATGGCCATGACGCAGCCATTAACATTATGCGCAGAATCATTCAAGCCAGTGGTGCAGAAGTTATCCATTTAGGGCATGATAGAAGTGCAGAAGAAGTAGTTAATACTGCCATACAAGAAGACGCCAATGCCATTGCCATGACGAGCTACCAGGGCGGACACGTAGAATACTTTAAGTATATGTACGACCTGCTTCAAGAAAAAGGCTGCGGACATATCAGAATTTTTGGCGGTGGTGGTGGAACCATTTTACCCGAAGAAATTGCCGAACTGCAGGCTTATGGAATTACTCGAATTTATCATCCAGATGACGGACGTGCAATGGGCTTGCAAGGCATGATTAACGACATGCTAGAAAAATGTGACTTTGCCACAGGCGCCAATTTAAACAACGAAATTAAACTGATTAAAGACAGAGATTATAAATCAATTGCCCGCCTTATTTCCGCAGCAGAAAATTTTCCAGAAGATTTTCATCAGTCGGTAACACAAATAGATTGGCAAATAAATGAGGTACCCGTATTAGGTATTACTGGAACGGGCGGAGCCGGAAAATCTTCTTTGGTAGACGAATTGGTAAGAAGATTTTTGATTGATTTCCCAGAGAAACACATTGCAATTATATCGGTTGACCCAAGTAAACGCAAAACAGGTGGTGCCCTTTTAGGAGATAGAATTCGCATGAATGCGATTAAAAACAATAGAGTGTATATGCGCTCATTGGCCACAAGACAAAGCAATTTAGCCCTTTCTAAATATGTGAAAGAAGCGGTAGACATTGTTAAAGCTGCCCATTTTGATTTGATTATTTTGGAAACTTCTGGCATCGGACAAAGCGATACTGAAATTATTGAACACAGCAATACTTCATTGTATGTTATGACACCAGAATATGGCGCTGCTACTCAGTTAGAGAAGATAGACATGCTAGATTTTGCCGACATCATTGCCATCAATAAGTTTGATAAAAAAGGTGCATTAGACGCAATAAGAGATGTAAAAAAACAATACCAACGTAACCATGTATTGTTTGATGTAAACCCAGATGAAATGCCTGTTTACGGCACTATTGCCTCGCAGTTTAACGACCCAGGTATGAACAGGTTGTACAAAGCGGTTATGGACAAAATAGTAGAGAAAACAGGAGCTCCATTGCATTCTACTTATGAGATTAGCGAAGAAATGAGTGAGAAAATCTATATTATTCCTCCTTCTCGCACGCGCTACCTATCTGAAATCTCTGAAACCAACAGAAATTATGATAAGTGGGTTCAGAAACAAGCCGCCATTGCGGATAAGTTATTTGGCTTACACTCGGCCATGAATACCCTTAAAGGACTCAATGTAGAAGATAAAGACCGCCTGATAAAAGGTTTAGATGAAACCTACCACCAAGTAGCCTTAGACCTAGATCCGCGCAACAAAATGATTTTGGAAACATGGGAAGAGAAACTCAATTTATACAAAAATGAGTATTATGTTTTTAAAGTACGCGACAAAGAAATTAAAATTAAAACACATTCAGAATCACTATCCCATTCACAAATTCCAAAGGTTGCAGTGCCTAAATTTAAAGGCTGGGGCGATATTTTAATTTGGGCTTTAAAAGAAAACTTCCCAGGAGAATTCCCATACACGTCGGGTATTTACCCGTTTAAAAGAGAAGGCGAAGACCCTACGCGTATGTTTGCCGGAGAAGGTGGTCCGGAGCGTACCAACAAGCGTTTTCACTATGTGAGCTTGGGCATGCCTGCTGCACGTTTGAGTACGGCTTTTGATTCGGTTACTTTGTATGGTAACGACCCAGATCATAGACCAGATATTTATGGCAAAATTGGCAATTCGGGTGTAAGTGTATGGAGTTTAGATGCAGCTAAAAAACTGTATTCAGGTTTTAATCTGGCTGATCCAAAAACCTCTGTATCTATGACAATTAATGGTCCAGCAGCTATTATCTGCGCATTTTTCATGAATGCGGCAATCGACCAACAATGCGAAATATATATCAAACAAAATGGCTTAGAAGATGAAATTAATGCAAAGATAAATGCCATTTACCAAGCAAAAGGATTAGCCAGACCCACATACAATGAACCATTGCCAGAAGGAAACGATGGCTTAGGCTTAATGCTTTTAGGCGTTACTGGCGATATGGTGCTACCTACTGAGGTGTACCAAAAAATCAAAAAAGACACCTTAAAGCAAGTAAGGGGAACGGTTCAGGCCGATATCTTAAAAGAAGACCAAGCACAAAATACCTGTATTTTTTCAACTGAGTTTAGCTTGCGTGTAATGGGCGATGTGCAGCAATATTTTATAAACGAAGGGGTCCGTAATTTCTATTCCGTTTCTATTTCTGGATACCACATTGCAGAAGCAGGCGCTAACCCAATTACACAATTGGCATTAACCCTCTCAAACGGATTTACCTTTGTAGAATACTACCTCAGCAGGGGCATGAATATTGATGATTTTGCCCCAAATCTATCCTTCTTCTTCTCTAATGGTATAGACCCAGAATACGCTGTAATTGGGCGCGTAGCCAGAAGAATTTGGGCAAAAGCCATGAAGTTAAAATATGGTGGCAACGAGCGCAGTCAGATGTTAAAATACCACATCCAAACCAGCGGTAGAAGTTTGCATGCGCAAGAAATAGATTTTAACGATATACGCACCACTTTGCAGGCTTTGTATGCCATATACGATAATTGCAATAGTTTGCATACCAATGCCTATGATGAGGCCATTACCACGCCAACCGAAGAATCGGTGCGCAGAGCCATGGCAATTCAGTTAATCATTAACCGCGAATTGGGTTTAGCCAAAAACGAAAATCCGCTTCAAGGTGCGTTTATCATCGAAGAACTTACCGATTTAGTGGAGGAAGCTGTATTATCTGAATTCGACAAAATTACCGAAAGAGGTGGTGTGTTGGGCGCTATGGAAACCATGTACCAACGCAATAAAATTCAGGAAGAAAGCATGTTCTATGAAATGCAAAAACATACAGGAGAGTTTCCAATTATTGGCGTAAATACCTTCTTATCATCAAAAGGCTCGCCAACGGTTTTACCAAAAGAAGTAATACGTTCTACCACTGAAGAAAAAGAATTCCAAATTACCAGATTAAACGAGCTTAAGAAAATGAATGCTGATAAAGGTGCAGAGATGCTCAAACAATTGCAACATGTGGCCATTCACAACCAAAACATTTTTGAGGAGTTGATGGAAACCGTGAAGTACTGCTCATTGGGTCAGATTACCCAAGCCCTATTTGAGGTAGGCGGGCAATACAGAAGGAACATGTAATGTAAGCAAGCACAAACAGCCATTATTTAGATTGCCTATTCATATGATTAAACTATCTGTTAATATTAATAAAATTGCCCTGATCCGAAATTCAAGAGGTGCAAATAATCCCAATGTAATGAAGGCTGCGCTAGATTGTGAAAACTATGGTGCAGATGGAATTACGGTGCACCCCAGGCCAGATGAGCGACATATTAAATATTCAGATGTTTTTGAGCTAAAATCTGCACTCACCACCGAGTTAAATGTAGAGGGTAATCCAAAAGAGCAGAAGTTTATGGACTTGGTATTGGCAGTTAAACCAGCACAAGTTACCTTGGTTCCTGATGTTCCTAATCAGCTAACTAGCAATCACGGTTGGGATACCATAACAGAGAAAGCCTACTTAACAGGCGTTATTCAAACCCTTAAAAATGCAGGAATTAGAACTTCTATTTTTGTTGACCCCAACACAGCTATGGTAGAAGGCGCATATCAGATTGGATCGGATAGAATTGAATTATACACAGAGGCCTTTGCCCATCATTTCTCACAAAACCCTGAATTAGCAATTGCCCCATATTTAGAAGCCGCTGCACGAGCGCAAGAATTAAACTTAGGCATTAATGCCGGTCACGATTTAAGTCTCGACAACCTAAGGTTTTTTGCCCAACAGTTGCCTGCTTGTTTAGAAGTATCTATTGGGCACGCATTGGTTTGTGACGCCCTTTATTATGGCCTAGAAAACACAGTGGCCATGTACAAACGCTGCCTAAATTAAATTCCCTATTTATGGATGGTCTCTTCCCTATCCGGACCAACAGAAATGATATTTATTGGCACCTTTATCTGACTTTCAACGTAATTGATATACGTTTTAAATGTTTCTGGAAGGGCATTAAAATCTCTTAGTTTGGTAAGATCTTCTTTCCATCCTGGGAACGACTTATATTGAGGCACAATGCTATCATCTTGCAAATTGAAAGGAATTTGAGTGCTTATGTCTGACCCAATTTGATACCCATCACACACTTGTACTTGATCAAAGCCACTGAGCACATCACTTTTGGTACAAATTAAATCTGTAACCCCATTTAACATAATGGCATATTTTAAGGTAGGCAAATCTAACCAACCCGTTCTGCGCGGTCGGCCTGTAGTGGCGCCAAATTCATGCCCCAATTTTCTTAATAACTCTCCCGTTTCATTGTCTTGCTCTGTTGGAAACGGACCATTGCCTACACGGGTGCAATACGCTTTAAAAATACCAAAAACCCGATTAATTTTTTGTGGGGCAATTCCTAATCCACTGCATGCGCCACCCGTTATGGTATTGGATGATGTAACAAAAGGATACGAGCCAAAATCTATGTCTAATAAAGTGCCTTGCGCACCCTCGGCCAGCACTTTTTTACCTTCAGCAATTAATTGGTTTACGTAATATTCTGTATTTACAATGTTAAACTGCTTTAAATAGTCTACTGCTTCAAAAAAGGCCGTTTCATGGTCAGACAAATTGTATTCATAATTCAAAGAATCTAACAACTTCTTGTGGTTGCTCACCGCATTATGGTATTTAGATAAAAAGTTTTTTCCTATTAAATCACCAATACGTAACCCGCTTCTGCCAATTTTATCTTGGTAGGTTGGACTAATACCTCTTAATGTTGAGCCCACCTTATGAACCCCTTTATAGGCCTCACTAGCGGCATCTACAAGCCTGTGCGTTGGTAAAATCACATGCGCTTTTTCAGAGATATATAAGTTTTTACGAATATTTACACCTGTAGTTTCTGCCTTTTCAATTTCTTTTTTCAATTGAACCGGATCAACCACTACTCCGTTACCAATGATATTAATACAATGTTCATGAAAAATACCAGAAGGAATGGTGTTTAATACATATTTATTCCCACCAAACTCAAGCGAATGACCCGCGTTTGGTCCGCCCTGAAAACGAGCCACCACATCATATTTTGGGGTAAGTACATCTACAATTTTCCCTTTTCCTTCATCGCCCCATTGCAGGCCTAAAACTACATCAACCTTCATATATTAATTTTCTTTTTTAACATTTTTTTGGCACGATACACAATTGTTATCGGCATCTAAAACTGGGTCACCAAATAGATACAAGGAATGGTTGGTAATGTTAAATTGCATTAACTCACCCATTGTATTTTTGATTTGCTGCAATCTTGGGTCACAAAACTCTAGTACCTCATTGCAATGATTACAAATTAAATGATCATGCTGTCTAAATCCATAAGAACGCTCATACCTTGAAATATTTTTACCGAACTGGTGTTTTATAACTAAACCACAATCCAATAATAAATCTAAGGTATTGTATACAGTAGCCCTGCTCACCCGGTAATTTCTATTTTTCATGTGTTCAAACAAGGTTTCCACATCAAAATGCTCCTTATTCGAGTATATCTCATCGAGAATAGCAAATCTCTCCGGGGTTTTGCGCTGCTGGTGTTTTTCTAAGTACTCAACAAACTTAGTTTTTACCTCCAGTTTTAACTTTTCTGCATTTTGTAATTCAAAAGACATTTATCCTAATTTGATGGTCCAAAGTTAATATAATCCATAATAGATACCTCATTTGGCGCGTATGTGAAAAAATAAAGATGCGCAATGCCAATGCACAAAAAAATATATACTGATAATCAAAGAGATAATTTTGGTAATGCTAAAATCGCTTATCCCAAATCTACTCTATTCACACTTATCAAATCGCTGGCATTCTTAATTGCACGCATAATATTTTCAAGTTGTTGGGTATCGTGTACTTCTAGTACAATATTTCCTTCGAAGGCACCCTCGTTACTTGTAATACTGATCGATTTCATGTTCACCTGTAATTGCTTAGAAATAGTATCCGTAATAATGCTCACAATACCAACACTATCAATACCAGATACCTTTATAGAAGAAACAAAAGCCTTTTTAGGAACATTTTCAGCATTGGCCCATTTGGCTTTAATAATTCTATACCCGTAATTACTCATGAGTGCGAGTGCATTTGGGCAAGAGGTTCTATGAATCTTAACCCCCTCTCCAATTGTCACAAATCCAAATATCTCATCTCCTGGTATGGGGTTACAACACTTTGCAAATCCATAAGGCATATTGGCCTCATTTTCGCTTAATATAACCGCATCAATAGGTAAATTTGCTTTAGCACTTGCTTTAGGTTTCAAAGCCACAGGTGCTGTAGGGTCAGCAGGTTTGGCCTTTTCTGCCAGGATTATTTCAGCAATATCCATTTTGGTTCGGTCTATTTCTTCTTTAGCCAATTGATAATACAAATCAGACACTGCTTTTAACTTATAGTGCTTGGCTATAATTTGAAGATTATCAGAATTAAAGGTAAGCTTAGCATGTTTAAACTTACGTTCTAATATTTCTTTTCCCAATTGAGAGGCCTTCAGACGAATTTGTTTAAAATACTCTCTAATTTTAGATTTTGCCTTAGCTGTAACTACAAAATTGAACCAATCTTCATTGGGTTTTTGCTTACTACTTGAGAGAATTTCAACTTGGTCTCCGTTATTTAATTGGTGATTTATGGGAACCAATTTACTATTTAACTTAGCACCAATACAATTAATACCCAAATCTGAATGTATATCGAAAGCAAAATCTAGAACAGATGAACCAGCAGGTAATTTGCGTAAATCACCCTTTGGGGTAAAAACAAAAATTTCATCCGTATATAATGCCAATTTAAAATCGTCTAGGAAGTCCATTGCATTGGCATCTGGACTCTCAAGAATTTCCCTTACCCTCGACAACCAACCCTCTAATCCGCCATCTTGCTGAACGCCATTGTCTTTGTATTTCCAATGCGCGGCAAAGCCTTTTTCAGCAATTTCGTCCATGCGTTTGGTTCTAATTTGCACCTCTACCCAACGCCCCTTTGGCCCCATAACAGTCGTGTGTAAACTTTCATACCCATTTGCTTTTGGTGTGCTCACCCAATCTCTGAGTCGGTCTGGGTTTGGCGTGTAGTGATCGGTTACAATGGAATACACCTTCCAACAATCACTTTTTTCAGTATCTATGGGTGTATCAATAATAATTCTGATGGCAAATAGATCATACACCTCCTCAAATGGAACATGCTGTGTTTTCATTTTTTGGAGTATCGAATGAATGCTCTTTGGCCTTCCCTTCACCTCATATTTCAGGCCTTGATCCTCTAAATCTTGGATTAAAGGCTCAATAAAGTTTCTGATATATTTATTGCGTTGGGTCTTGGTTTCATTCAGTTTGGTTTTTACATAATTGTAACTTTCTGCTTGAAGATATTTTGTACTCAAATCTTCTAACTCAGATTTAATGGCATATAATCCCAATCTATGCGCCAATGGCGCATATACATAGGCCGTTTCGGAAGCAATTTTGAGTTGCGATTTCGGACTCATGCTATCGAGTGTGCGCATGTTGTGTAACCTATCGGCTAATTTGATCAGAATCACACGTACGTCATCGCTTAGGGTAAGCAGCATTTTCTTAAAGTTTTCGGCCTGAACACTCTTATCTGGCTGATCCAAAACACCAGATATTTTTGTTAATCCATCAATAATTAAAGCAACCTTATCGCCAAACTTTAAACGCAATAAATCCAGAGTGATATCTGTATCTTCTACGGTATCGTGTAAAAAAGCACAAATAACCGAGGTAACACCAAGTCCAATTTCCTCTGCACAAATCTGAGCCACTGCCAATGGGTGAATAATATAAGGTTCACCACTTTTCCTGCGCATATTTCTATGGGCTTCTAATGAAATACCAAAAGCCTCACGAATCTTTTTTTTATCTTCTCGGGTTAATGTGCGCCGAATACTTTTCAGTACATTTCTATATGCCTTTACAATTACCTTATTCTCTAATTCTAAATCAATTTCTTGGGTCGACATAGCCTGTTCTAATTGGCCTCAAAATAACTATATTTCTGGTAAAGCCAAAGCATTAAAACAATTAAATCAAATAAAAACCCATGCGCTCAAGCTCTCGTGCATGAAAAATACATACATTATAAAACTAATAATCAATATTTTAAATAATTTTGTTAGAATAATTGTACAACGAATATAAACCTTAAAAAATAAGACTTATATTTGCATCCCTTTTCAAAGGAAAAGCGCATGTGGCGTAATTGGTAGCCGTGCCAGACTTAGGATCTGGTGCCGAGAGGCGTGGGGGTTCGAGTCCCTCCATGCGCACAAAATAACAAGGAAACTTGTAAACAAAATAAGACTGACATTGTCAGTCTTATTTATTATTAGGATTGTTGTAAATTAAAAACGATGAACGTTACATTCGAAAAAAAAGATGCTTTAAACGGAACAATTTCTGTAGGAATAAGCACAGAAGACTATCTTCCATCATATGAGAAGAAGTTAAAAGATTACGGTAAAAAAGCCAATATTCCTGGATTTAGAGCCGGACATGCGCCTAAAGGAATGATTGAGAAAATGGTAGGTAACAGCTTACTATTAGAAGAGATTAATGCCCTTGCAAGCAAAGGTTTATTCGATTACATCGAAGAAAACAAATTGGCCATTTTGGGTCAGCCAATCCTTACTGAAGATACCAAAATAGATGCATTAACCAAAGATGCCAACTATACATTCAATTTTGATTTGGGCTTGAGTCCGGAAATTGAACTGAACATTAGCAAAGCAGATGTATATACCAAATATGCGCCAGTTACCAGCGATGAAATGATTGCTGAAGAAATTGAGCGTATGAAAAAACGTTTTGCTAACTTGGTAGATGCAGATGTTTCAGAAGTGAACGATATGATTTACGTGACCCTATCTGAATTAGGCGAAAACGGAGAAATATTAGAAGGTGGAGTGCACGCAGAAAATGTTCCAGTTGCTATCAATACAATTAAACTAGACGAACTAAAAAATAGTTTAGTTGGATTAACCAAAGGTACATTTGTAGATTTAAATGTTTTTGCCCTATTCAACAATGATGAAGTTGAAATGAGTCACGCCCTTGGCATTCAAAAACAAACTGTTTCTGATTTAAATACTACTTTTAAATTAACGGTTAGTGAGATCAAGAGAACGGGTTCATCAGAAATGAATCAGGAGTTCTTTGATAAAATTTATGGACCAGGTGTTGTAAGTTCAGAAGATGAGTTGAAAGAAAAAATAAGAGAAGAATTAAACGCTTATTTCAATCAACAAGCACAGCATTTATTAGAACATGAGCTATTTGATAGCTTAGTAGCTAAACACAATATTAGTTTACCAGACGATTTTCTAAAGCGTTGGTTAATGGAGCGTCATGCCGATAAGTTTACTGCTGATAATTTGGAAGAAGCTTATAAGCCAGAAGCCAACTACTTAAAGAATCATATCTTGGAAGAGAAAATACTAACAAGTAATGATTTAAAAGTTAACGATGAAGATATCAAACAAGCTGCTATTAACCATACCAAGCAAATGTTTGGTGCCTATGGTGGTGCGCAAGGTTTGAGTGATGAAATATTAATGAGCATTGTTGAACCACAATTGCAAAAAGAAGATTTCAGAAGCAGAATGATTAATGTAGCTGTTCGTTTAAAAGTAAATGAATGGTTACTCAATACCATTACCATAGAAAACAAAGAAATTAGTGCCGATGAATTCACTAAGGTAATGCAAGCACACAATCAGCAGCATCATGCACATGCGCATGAGGAATAGTGAGAAGAAATCCAAAAAAAATCCCCGTTCAATGTCTATTGAACGGGGATTTTTTTTGGTAAGAATTTCATCTTAAGTTAAAATCCAATCAAATTTATGTTCTACTTTAGGCATAGCCGCTCGCTCGGCAATGCGCGTTAAGCGATCTGGTAAACCCATTAAATAATCTCGTGCCTTTTCCCCATTCTCTTGCAAACCTCTTACATTTTCAATTTTCCACTCTTTGATTACCGTTTTCATAATGTCTATATAATCGAGGGCAGTATAAACACCTAAACGTGTAGCTGCATCGCTAAAATTTGCAAAAGTTGTCAAGGTACCATTGAGTTCTCTCATGCATTGAGCAGGCATTACAATTTTCTTACGCATCATATCTTCAAATGCCAACATCATTTCATTGGGATCCAAATCCATAATCCTGTTTACAAAATTCATATATGCTCTGGCATGGCGGGCTTCATCAGCTGCCACCAATCCACAAATTTTAGAAAGCAAGGTGTTTCCATCCTTTTTGGCTAGTGTAGCCACACGCCTGTGACTTACATTGGTGGCAAGTTCTTGAAAACTGGTATATACAAAGTTTCTGTATGGATCATTTCCTGCTTGGTTGTTAAATCCATCTGTAATTAGAAATTGCGTGCTTGCCTCAAATGCTTTCATGTTAATTCTGCCACACAAATACAAATATCGGTTTAACACATCACCATGTCTGTTTTCCTCTGAAGCCCAACTTCTCATCCATTTTGCCCAACTATTATTGGTTTGTTGATCTACTCCCACCAAGCTGGTTAACCAACTTTCATAGGTTGGCAATGCCTCCTCGGTAATTGTATCGGCAACCAATACAACCATAAAATCATAAGAATGACTTTGCGCGCATTCTTGAATTGTTTTTAAATCTGCAACAAAAGTGGTATCAGAAGTAAGTGGTAATAATTCTGATGCTTGCCAGTTTGTTTCTATTGGTTTTAAATATTCTTTAGCAAGAGATTCTACATCTTTTCCAATAAAATCCATTACCTCTATTCTGCTCGGACTAATACTATTATTTGTCATATGGGTCAAAAGTAGTAGAAAATTAATAAATCTGCACGTATTTTTACCCTATTCAAAATCGAATCATGTTTAAATCTCCGTTTATTAATATTCATTCTCACCGAAAACCAAGCCTAGCCTCAGAAATTTGTGTGCGAAATGCCTATTTACATAAACCATCAAAAATATTAACTCGCTATTATTTTAGTGCTGGATTACACCCTTGGCATGTTGCGAAGCAAGACCTTAAAACAATAGCACATCAATTAGAAGATATAACAATGCATCCATTTTGTATGGCTATTGGTGAAATTGGCTTAGACCATTATTACCCAAATATGCCTGCTCAAATAGATGCATTTACCCTGCAAGTTGCATTTGCACAAGCCAAAAAACTACCCATAATTATTCATGAAGTGAAATCAATGCAAGGCCTACAAAAAATATTAAAAAACTTTAGTGAACCGATAATTCTACATGGGTATACCGGACATATAGAAACCTGGGAACAACTTAATTTTAATAATAAAACCTATGTTTCATTTGGAAAACAAGCCTTACATGGCAGCAAAAAATTAATAGACACGATCCAACAAATTCCTAGCAATCGGTTTTTTATTGAAACAGATCAATTAAACATTCCCATTTCACACCTTTACCAACATATTTCAGATATTCGGGCTGAACCTATGGCAGATTTACAAACACAGCTATTTCAAAATTTTAATGAAATACTGCCAGCAACATGTTCACCTATTGCATTGGAATAGAAAATGGAATACATAAACTTTACCTAGTTCCAAAGAAAATCCTCTGGCGCATTCGCCAAGTAGGCAAAATCTGGCCCCATATTTTTTACAGCTGCTGGCCAAATCTCGTCCAAATTTGCATGAAGGGCAATCTTTGCATCTAGGTCTCCTAACCACCATGCTTTTTGTTCAATTTCATCTTCTAGCTGACTAACACCCCAGCCGCTGTAGCCAATAAAAAACTTAAAATCAGTTAATGTTGCTTTACCCGATTGCATTAATTCATTTATCGCATCTAACTCGCCACCCCAATATAAACCATCACCTATTGGAAAAGAATGGGGAATAAAATCTCCATACGTATGAATAAAATGGAGTGAGTTTTCCTCTACAGGGCCGCCATAAAAAATTGGAAAATTTACCTGCAACAAACCCGGTATCACTTCATCTGTGGTAAGCGATACGCTTTTGTTCAATACAAAACCTATGCTACCAGCATCTTCATGTTCGCAGAGCAATATCACTGTTTTCCTAAAATTTGGGTCAGACAAAAATGGCTCGCTAATAAGCAACTTACCCGTTCCTGGGGTAAAATCATATTGTTTGTGCCAAATTTTCATTAATAAGCAAATAATAGAAAATAATTTATGTATTATCTACATTTTATTCACGATAAAAAATGCCCTGAAAAAGAAAAACTTATCTATAAAGAATCATACTTTTGTATCTCATAAACCCATTAACTATGTTAAGCAACGAGGCTATTGCCGCCATTAGAAAAGACTATACTTTAAAAGAATTTGATGATTCAAATATCTTAGCTAACCCCATGGATCAATTTAAAATTTGGTTTAAGGAAGCCATTGATGCAGCAGTGAATGAGCCAAATGCCATGAGTTTAGCCACCATTAAACAAGACGGCACACCAAGTTCTAGAATAGTATTATTAAAAGGTATTCAAGACAATGGATTTGTATTTTACACCAATTATAATAGCCACAAGGGAAAACAATTAGCTGGAAACAAACATGCTGCACTCCTATTTTTTTGGCCCGAATTACAAAGACAAGTGCGCATTGAGGGAACAGTAAGTAAAATAGCTGAATCAGAATCTGATGCCTATTTCGCCTCGCGTCCGATAGAAAGTCAGATAGGCGCCCATGCTTCCCCACAGAGTGAGGTTATACCTGGAAGACACGTTTTAGAAGAAAATTATGAGAAATTTAGGCTGCTTTTTGACCGCACGCCATTAATTAGACCCAGTCACTGGGGAGGATTTATGGTTGAACCAAAATCGATTGAGTTTTGGCAAGGCAGAGCGAGCCGATTACACGACAGATTTCTGTATACAAAAACCCAAGTATTGCAATGGACCCATACGCGACTTGCCCCCTAATCATTCATTTTTTTTTAACAAACGCTTGTAATTAACAATTATTTAACTAATTTGCTGTACCTAGTTATGGTTTGATACAGGTTGGAATTTTTCCATTTTTATCAAAATCAATAGTTAGAAAAACAAAAAAAACTCATTCAAATACTCTAGACCAAGTGCTATGGTAATTGACCTTTGGTTCAGCCACAGTTCAATGACCTTGCGCAAAAAGCTTTTTTAAATGATTACACTAATTTTAGCGACAGCAACAGCATTTTTGGCATCTATTTTTGCTATACCGTCTATTATTACGGTAGCTAAATTGAAAAATTTATACGACAAACCAGAAGAACGAAAAATCCATACCTTAAAAATTCCTCGTTTGGGCGGCATGGCCATTTTCATTTCATTTACATTTGCCATTTTGTTGTTTGGCGACTTTACCAATATTCCAGGAGCAAAATACATTGGTGCTGCATTAATTATGTTATTGGTAAGTGGATTAAAAGATGATATCATCATTTTATCGCCCATGAAAAAATTGTATACCCAATTATTAGCTGCGGGTTTGGTAACGAGCTTAACAGAAATTCGAATTACTGATTTTCATGGGGTATTCGGAATACATGAAATTCCATATTTAGCCAGTATTGCACTATCTATGTTTATGATTATTGTGATTACAAACTCTATAAATTTAATAGACGGTGTAGACGGTTTAGCAGGTAGTTTAACCTGCATCATGAGCCTTACCTTTTCATTCCTTTTTTACAAACAAGGTGAAATGGAATGGACACTCATAACCCTTGCCTTAGCAGGCTCAATAATGGGGTTTTTATTTTTTAACTTTAGTCCAGCTAAAATATTTATGGGAGATGCAGGTTCCTTAACCATTGGGTTCTTACTCTCACTCTTTGCTATTCATTACATCGAAGCAAATTCGCCAAACAACTACCTGAACAACCACACCCAATCGGCTCCAGGGATTGCTTTAGCGGTATTAATTGTTCCATTATACGACACCCTGCGCGTATTTGTTCTGCGCGCAATAAACAAAACATCTCCCTTTAAGGCAGATAAAAACCACCTACATCATTGGCTATTAAAAAATGGGCAAAGTCACAACCAAGTTACCTTTGTGTTGAGTGTAGTAAATATCGTATTTATATTAATTGCATGGGCATTACAAGACAATGCCGCCTCCATTGTAATGATAGTAATTGGTTCATTGGCACTAATTGTGGGACAATTACCCATATACTTCTACCGCCATAAAATTTCAGATATAGAAGCAGATATGGATGTGCAGGAGCAAATTGACCAAAGTTTGCTATCAGATTTTAAATCAAGTAAAAAAGCTTAAGCTAATTTTTCTTTCAAAAATTCTAGCATTTTTTGAAAGGCAATGGCGCGATGGCTCAATGAATTTTTCTCTTGCAAACTCATTTGGGCTAAGGTTCTATCGAAACCCAAGGGAATAAATATTGGATCATAACCAAATCCCTCTGAACCCATTGGATCAGCGCTAATGGTACCTTGGAGCACACCTTCAAAACCATATGACTTTCCCTCATAAATTAGGTGTATGATACTTACAAAGCGGGCTTCTCTATTCTCCTTATCTTTCATATGAAGCAATAACTTGTTATTATTTTGCTCGGCATCGCGCGCCGGACCTGCATACCTTGCAGTATGAACTCCCGGGGCACCATCAAGCGCAGCAACTAATAAACCAGTATCATCTGCAAAACAATTTAATTGGGTAGCCGCATATACTGCATTCGCTTTTATAGCGGCATTTTCCTCTAAAGTACTCCCCGATTCTATTATTTCCTCTGTAAACCCAATTTCATTGAGCGTAACCACCTCAAACAAACCCTGGAGAATAGAGGATATTTCTTTGGCTTTGTGAGTATTATGAGAAGCAAAAATTAACTTAGGCATTGGTAATAAAACAGATTAATTAAAAAACATTCTTTGAAGCGCCAACCATAATTTTGCTTTTGATTGGGCATCTGTTACATAACTAGACAAGGTATTGGCTTGCAATAATTCTGAGCCACTTACATATACTTGCTTATGTAGTTCTATGTTAAGTTGTTGGGTATTCATCCATGATTGGCAGCCCCAAACTATCACTTGAGCGGGTTGAAAAAACTCCCAAATACGCGCTAAACTTGGATCCGGAAACTTTTGAACATTGATTACCCAAACATCTTTCATGCTTTTTCTAAGTCCCTTATCAACAATTGTTTGCAAAAACTGCATGTCATTTTCGGGCAAAAATTCGTGCTCGGGTGTGTCTACAATGAATAAAAGTTTTTGTAGTCCTGAACCCAAAGGATTGTAATCTATAGAAAAATCTCTTTCTTTGACCACGAAAATTTCGTCGAATAAAGGAAGGATAAAATCGTCTGAAATTTGGAAATCATTATTCATATACTATGGCAATTTCAATAAAAATTAGCAAAACTCCACAATCAAGAATACATTTATGTGATTTTGAAAACATTGAATTTGGAAAAATCTTTTCAGACCACATGTTTAGAGTGGATTATACAGATGGAAAATGGCAGAATCCGGAGATTTTACCTTATGGTCCCATTAGTATTGCTCCTTCACTTTCTGCTATCCATTACGGACAAGCTATTTTTGAGGGAATGAAAGCTTTCAAAAATGAAATGGGTGAAGCATTATTATTTAGGCCAATAGACAATGCAAAGCGACTTAACATTTCTGCTAAACGCATGGGGATGCCAGAAATTCCTGAAGAATTGTACCTAGAAGGCTTATCGCAATTGATTCAATTAGATAAAGATTGGATACCTACGAAAGAAGGGAGTGCCTTATATGTTAGACCCTTTATGTTTGCTACCGATGATTTTGTTGGGGTTAGACCTAGTATGAATTATAGTTTTATCATCTTCTGTTGCCCAGTAAATAGTTATTACCCTAAACCGATAAAAGTTAAAATAGAAGAAACTTATGTGAGAGCCAGTTCTGGCATGGCAGGATTTGCCAAAGCTGCTGGAAATTATGGAATAAGTATGTTACCTTCTTTTGAGGCAAAAAAAGAAGGTTATGATCAATTGATATGGACAGATGGACAAAACCATGAATATGTTGAAGAATCTGGCACAACCAACTTGTTCTTTGTAGTAGATAATAACTTGGTATTAACGCCAAAATTAGATGGAAATATTTTAAATGGCATAACGCGTGATACCTGTATCACCTTATTAAAAGAAAAAGGGTATATTGTTGAAGAGCGCAAAATTAAAGTTAGTGAAATAATAGAATGGTGCAAAGCAGGCAGATTAAGCGATTGTTTTGGAACAGGAACAGCAGCCATAATTGCTAAGATTGCAGCCATTGGGTATCAAGGAACCGATTATGAGCTACCAGATGCAGCGCAAAGAGAAGTATCAAACTATTTGTATAAAACCATTTACGCCATTCAATGCGGAAAAATTAAGGAAAACCACAATTGGAGCGTATTGGTTTAATTAAGCACGCTTTGCGCGCTCCCAATTTGCGCTTTGTTTACCGCGAATAAATCGAATAAATCCCAAATACATGCAGAGGTTCATGATAAAAAAGTAATACGGCACAAACAGTACTTTTATTTTAAACCTGCTATTATTTAAATACCAACCCAATAAGGCGAGCGCATAAAACACAACTTGTGCGAGCATGAGGTAAAGGTATATTCCACCTATCTGTAAACACAAGGGAATATTGGTTAAGCATACTATTAATAAAGATAAAGGAGCAAGCGTCCACCTGAGTCCTTTGTGCGAAATAAACAGGAAACTCACCCGAAAATTTGTAATCAAATTGAATGATTTTGGCAAGCGCGCCATACTTTGGAATGCACCGGCTGCAATTCTAACTTTTCTTTTTAATTCTTCACCCACATTGGCACTAGCTGTCTCTGATGCCCATGCCTTATTCTCATACACCACACGGTAACCCATATTGGCAATTTGCATACTTTGCACAAAATCATCAAGCAAAGTATCTTTAGGAAGCTCCTGATACAATTCGGTTCTATAACTCATTAATTCGCCAGCTGCACCAACAATTGTATAAAAATCAGAATCTAACTTTTTTAAGAAATTCTCATATTTCCAGTAAATGCCCTCACCTGCCCCACTTGCATTTTCTTTGTCTTTGGTAATAATTCTTTTTTCCCCAGTTACCGCGCCAACCTCAGGATTTTCATAATGTTTCACCAAATGCCTAATGGCTTCAGGATTTAATTGGGTATTGGCATCACAGAAAACTACAATTGGGGTATGAACATAGGCCATAGCCCGGTTCATTGCAGCGGCTTTGCCATTTCTGTCCGACTCATGTAATGCCAATACCTCTGGGTATTTAAGCACACGTTGGGGTGTATCGTCTGTTGATCCATCACTAATAAAAATAAGCTTCAATTTTTCTTTAGGATAATCTAAAGCCAAACTATTTAAAATTTTCTCCTCTATGTATTCAGCTTCATTAAAACAGGGAACAACCAGACTTACATGTGGCAAATAATTATCGTTGAAATGAGGCTCGGACCGAAAAATATGTTTTAACTTCACGATAAACCAAAGCAGCATACCATAGCCTAAGTAGCTGTAAAATACGATACCAATACCCAACCAAAAGATTATTTCTAAGGTGCTCATGCTGCTTTATTTTTTGTCCATGAGGTATAGAAACCGCAAGAAAATTGTTTTGGTAAATAATCGGTTATTGCGCAATCTAAACGTTGTAAAAGCTTAAATCTTCTTGTGAGCAGAGAATAGGGAAAGATCCGCTCTATAAAATCTGAATTTCGATAACTTAACAAAGTAAAACCAGATTCACTGATTAATCTATGAAAGGCCTTGAAGCTAAAAAATTGCAAATGCGTTAAATCTTCATTTGAAGATTGAATGGTTTTTGCATGATAACCTAATGCTTTTTTAATTGTTAAAATTATTTTATCAAAACCACTTTTACTCAAAAATTGAACAGTTCTGGTAATTAATAACTCGCGCGGACCATATCCATTTGGCACCGTAGCCACAAAAACACCGCCTGGCTTTAAAATTTTATAAATACTTTCTGTTAACTCTTTTGGTTTTGTTAAATGCTCCAATACTTCACTACAAATGATGGCATCAAAAACATCTTGAACCGCAAATGAATTGGCATCTAAAACCTGAAAACTCACCGTAGAAAATACATTTCTACTTTTGGCCATTTCTATACTCATTGGGTCAATATCTATTCCAATTACCTCATATCCTAAGGCTCCTAATGCCAAACTAATATTACCATTACCACACCCAATATCAAGTATTTTAATGGAAGGTGAATTTAGGCGTTGAACACATTCCACGATAAAGTTAAGTCGCTTTATATCTTCTATATCAGAGTAATTCGTATACTTTACATAATCTATATTTTCCATATGCGATGTAGCGTTTTTTTAAGCAGATTTAACGATCGATTGATAAATGGATACTGTTTCAGTAGCATTTTGGTTCCAACTAAATATTTTGCCTCTCTGTTTACCTTTTTTTCTTAATTCCATTTGTAATTCAATATTTCCCCACAATTCTGAAATAGCTTGTGCAATAGTTTCTGGTTTGTTGGGATCACAAAGCAGCGCAGCATCACCAACAATTTCAGGCATAGAGCTGGTATTTGAGGTAATGATAGGCACTTCACAACACATGGCTTCAACCAATGGAATACCAAAACTTTCTCGAACAGATGGGTATAAAAACAAAGTGGCCAAACTATATATATTGGGCAGTTCCTCGTTTGAAACATAACCCGTAAATATGATTTCATCTAAAATAGTTGGATCACCAATTTCATTAGCCAAGTTTTTTAAATACGCTCGGTTAATATCAAGCATCAGTAATTTACATGGTAATTTCCCCGCAGCTTTCAAGATGCTCAATGCCTGTATTACGCCCTTTACATTCTTCTTTGGATCGGTATTTCCTAAGAAGAAAATAAATTGATCGGGTAATGTATATTTCTTTTGCGTAGCAGCCAATTGGGAGGCATCTGTAATACGCGTAAAATACGCAGGGGCCGCATTATATACGGTTTGAACCAAAGCAGGCTCAAAGTCAAAATAGTTTACGATTCGTTGGTTTTCAAAATGAGAAACAGTAATGATTTTACGCGCCTTTTTAGCAACCATAGGCACTATCAATTTTCGATACAAGTTACCAAACTTTTGATAGGCTGTACCCTGCGTTAGATCTATGTTTTCAAGGTAAATAATATCATGTAGGGTAAGCACCAATGGCACAGATAAAAATAAAGGAGCTGTATTGCTTGTGCAATGCAATACATCTAGTGTATATTTTTTAATCGCTATTGGCAAGATTAATTGTTCCCAAATTGGATAAGGCGCATTGGGCAAGCATATAATTTCAACACCATTTCCAGATTGTAAACAAGCTGCATCTTCATCGGATTGAACAAAAACAAAGAACTGATGACCACAATTGCTCGCTTGCAAAGCCCTTACAAGCGCAAGTGCTACCATATCCATACCATGTTTCTTCTTCCTAAATATCCGTTGTGCTTCAATCCCAATTCTCATAAATCTATTACTTTTCTTTTAAGGTAGATGAATGTTCGGTATGAATAAATGATTTAGCCCCACTTTTACTTCTAGACATAGCTAAAACCATTAACCTAAATGCTTGTAAGAGTTTAAATGTTGCCTTTATTGTTTTTAAAGAATAGTAAGATCTTGGAATAGCTATAATATAGGCAAAACTACACATGCCAAATAAGGCAACAAAATACCAACCTAATTGAGTATAGGGAATGAATAGTAAAAAACACGAGAAGAATGCGAGGCCAATTAATAAAATGCGGGGCAAAATTACCCGCTGTAGCGCTTTATCAAAAAAGTCGAAATTCCCGTAACGTATCAAATGAAAAATACCTGTTCTAAGAACCACTTTAAAATCAAAAAACTGAGAGGCAACCCAGCGCGTTCGCTGCGAAGAAAACACAGCTGCATTTTGAACCTTTTCATCATATACCAATGCATCATTTTCAAAATGGACCTTAATCTTATTTTTCCCAAGTGCAAACTCAAGTTCTTTATCTTCAACAGAAGACTCAATTTCATACATCAATTTCTTGTAGGCATTATATTTCATGGCCTGACCCGATCCTGATAACGCAGAAGTAACACCTATTGCAACATGTCCCTTTCTAAAAATGTGGTTATTAATCTCTTCACTAAGTCCATCTAAAATTGCAAAAGGAGTATCTAGATTTTTCGCCGTCCGATGAGCCTGAATAATTACCTCATCATGCTGTAATCGGGCATTTATTTTGGTTAAAAAATCATGCTCCATCACATTATCAACATCTAATACCATGCAATAATCGTATACATTTTCTGGCAAAAGTGTAAGAGCTGTATTGATAGACTTTGCTTTGGTGCTCTCATCAAAGGCAACCTCTATTACCTGAACGGGTTGTGCGCGCAACTTGGCTATGGTAGACTTTTCAAGCGTATCGGCAATAACAATTAAATCAAACAACTCGCTTGAATAGCTTTGTTTTAAATTATGAATAACAGAATTTAGTAATACCTCATCATTTTTATAGGTGGGAATTAAAATGGCAAACTTGTTATATTTTTTAATAGTAATGGCACTAAAATTGGTTCTTTTATAGAATAACCCGGCTATGCTATATATAAAAACATATGCAACATTAAATGTTATGTAAAACAACAAGATAACCTCTATTATCAGCAAGCAAAACTGTAGCATAAAACTATTCAATTAAAAAAATTACGCCTTCTATCATGGTCAATCTATCGTATAATTAAACCTGTATTCGAATAAATTTGATAGTGGAATATATTCCAAATGGCCCCTTTAACAAAAGACCCCAACAGCCTAAATTGCCCTTTCATGCTATAGGTAATAATCCACTTTGGGAATGAAATCAAATAAAAGAACAACAAGGCTGTCAGTTTCTGAAAACCTCTTGTATTTCTGCGCGTGAAAATAATGCGGTTGCGTGTTAAATAGTATATTTTCATCGGACTATCTTTGCCAACCGACATGGATTCTTTGTGATAAACCTTTGAAGCACCACAATACCAAATTTCAAAACCAGCTCTTTTGGTGCGCTCACAAAAATCTACCTCCTCATAATACAAGAAAAACAATTCAGCCATGAGGCCAATTTTTTCAAAAACAGCTCTACTAATCATCATAGCTGCGCCATGTGCCAATTCGGTTTTATAGGATGAGTTGTAAACTGCTGCATCTCTATCTTTATGACCAATTGCGAATCCTCTGCCCGTATATAAATTAACGCCATTGCTTCCCGCAAACTCGATTAAAGTAGGATCAGAAAAATACAACAATTTAGCTGAACAAATTCCAATAGCCGAATTTGATTCCATTAGTTGAACCAGAGGTTCTAAAAAATGAGGATCAAGTTCTGTATCATTATTTAACAACAAACAATATTTACCCTTAGCTTGCAGAACTGCTAAATTATTGCCACCAGCAAAACCAAGATTAACCTTACTCTCAATAAATATAACCTCAGGAAACTCCGTTTTAAGCGGATCAATAGATTGAGAAGAAGCATTATCTACAACAAAAATTTCAATATTGGTATAGCTAATAGCACGTAGAGATTTTAGAAAATCTCGCGTGTAAACCAAGCCATTGTAATTTACCGTAATAATACTAACTAAAGGACTATTCATTGTCAATTAGGTTAATTCAGGTAATTGTTCAGGCTCATCGTATGACTCAGCATTAGACAACATTGTCATAGACATATACATAAGTACCCCAAGAGGCGCCTGACCAAATACAGGGTTTCCAAAACTTGCGATAACAACCCCAAGGAAGCCACCATATAATGCAATGAGTTTTTGTCTGGAATCCGGATTCTTTACCTTCCCAATATTTACTACCGCCATTACAATAACGAAAGATAAACTTAAAGCATAAATACTCAATCCAACTACCCCATTTTCAACCCATACCTTTACGAACCAACTATCTGTTGGTAAATCTACCAAGTAACTCTTTGGATAAAAACGACGCGCCCAAGAATCTGTAGTTCCAATACCCGAACCAAAGGGACGTGTTTTTAAATATATCCTCAGTTTATCTTGGTTAGATAAACGAACCAATAAGGAGGCCTCGTTTGGATCCAAAGCGGTTCGAATGCGATAAATTTGATAATTTGAGTTACCGATATACGTAAACTTTAAAAACACGAATACCACCACAATAAAGGATATACCTGGCACCAAGATGCGGTAGTTTCTACTCATAAACAGGTAAGTAATTACCCCAAAGAATACAACGAATACAGGTCCTCTACTTCCCGAAGTTCCCATACCCACAATACAAATAACAAAACCAAGGAGATACCAAAACTTGGATGACAATTTCACAGGTCCTAAAGCCATCATCAGACTTAAAAATGCTGCATACGCCATGGTAACACCAAACTGACCTGCATCAGAGAAGAATGAAAAAGCACGTAACTGCCCACTTAACACGTGTGTTGTCTTTCCACCAGCTTCTAGCCAAGCATTTTCAAATGGATCGACACCAATTTTAATTTGTTTGAGTCCCCAGAAAGCACCAATTACACCCCAGAAAATAACGGCTCTTATAAAGCGATTCAAATGTTCTTTTTTATCGAACAATAATAAAGTTAAAGGTACCGTTTGAATGGCATAAAATGACAAACCACG
>JAJTEN010000023.1:35254-47379 GCA_021298155.1 Sphingobacteriales bacterium
CTAAATTTTCAGCTTCCGGGTTAAGCACCTCACCTATGGTATAAAGGAACCACAAGATAGTTGTTGCAAAAAAACCATTATTTAATTTTTTAACATTATCCTTATGCAGCCTAATAATCATAGATAGTGAAGACAAGAATAATACCGCATCAATGGATAAACCGAGCGGCAAACTTGGCACGTATCGGTTCAAACCGATGAAGAAAAAAGAATAATGCAAATAAAATAACAATCCCAAATATGGATTTACAATAATCAATGCGATTAGTCCAACCGCAAGCGGAAGAAAAACAACCAAACTGGCAGTACCAATATCACCCGTAGCGAAGGCACTGGCCATAAAGATACCAACCACAATAAATAATGCGGCCACAACATAGTTACCTGCTTGAGATTTTTCTGCTTGTATACTCGGTCTCACTTAATTATTTATTTATTATCCCTAAACTCCTTAATTTCATTTCCTGCCAACCAAAACGCATTACATTACCTAATCGGATTCCCATTTGATTATATAATTGATAATACCCAAAAGCCATACCAGCACAAAAAGTTGCTGTTGAAACCAAGGCTACAGACTCTAAGGTTCCGAAAAGCGTAATAGCAAAATAATCTCCAACAATGTTTACTGCTAATTGAATCATAACTTTATAAAAATTCAAATTAGGCTTATTCACGGTGTCTAATAACACTCCGGCAAATTTATCGAGCGGAAGGATAACCATATAGGTGGCAAAAATCCTCAATAAAATAGCAGAATCTGCATATCTAATTCCACCAAAAACAATCACCAACCAATCAGCAAAAACAAAACAACCAATCGCAATTGGGAGCAATAAGAAAAAAACCAAGCCTGCTTTTTTCTCAAATTCGTAACGCAATGAATCGTATGATTTATCTGCATATAACTTGGCAAATTGAGGCATAGCAGTTACTGCAAAGCTGCGCAATGGCATCTCTATTAATTCGAGTAATCTACTAGGAACATTAAACATAGCTACACCAGCACTACCCAAGAAACTGCTGCCTATGATAAAAGTATCTGAACTACGCAGCAGGTTAGCACCAATTAAAGTTCCCATTGAAAATTTGCCAAAATGAAATACTTCAGTAATTTTTTTAAACGTATACTTAACCAAATATTGTAATCCACTCCACCCCATTAGAATTGCTAAAATACTTACAATCAAATGGGCAAAAGCATTACTTATAATGACCGAATATATAGTTCCTTCCTGACGAATATAAAACCATATCAACCCTATAAAAATGAGTTGATTGAGTATACGAATACCACTTGTTGCTGCAACCTTTAATTTGGCATTTAGGTACCAAGTAGCATAATTATTGGGCGCTGATAGAATTGCAATTAAAATTAACCATTTAAAAAAGAAGAGATAATCTGTAAATACATCTAAGTATTTAAACACAACATAAAGAATTAAGATAATAACGATATAAATCGCGGTTAATAACAAAGTAATAAATTGGGTTGAACCAATTACTTCTTGTTCATCTTCCTTGGTGTTGCAATGTGCTAAATTTCTAACCAAAGCATTCATAACCATCCCTACACGTAAGGTTTCAAAAATGCCGTAAATCGCTAAAAAAATGAGATAAGGACCAAATGTTTCTTTATCTAAAACGCGTGCAAGGAGCGCAAAAGTTACCACTCCCAAAAAAGCGCCTAGGCCATTTCCTACGAGTGAAATAAAACTCTTGCTTTTAAGAACTTGATTGATTCCTTGCATGCATTTATAGGCAATTAAGCTGTTTCCTCTTCTATTTCAGCCTGCCTGAGTGCTGGTTTTTCCTTTGAACGATTGCGTGGGATAGCACCAACCATATTTTCCAAATCTGTAGGTTCTACTTGATTTAACCAAACCATAATTTTGTTTTGATCGCCTGAAGCTTTCGCAAACAATTTCATGATATTTTCATCTGAAGCCGACCAACTTCTGCGTGCATCCAAGACCAATAGAGATAAACGAGAATTTCTGATTAACTGATTTGGAATTGCATTGATACTGATAGCTGGAACTTCAACAATGATAAAGTTAAATGAATTTCTATTTACACGTGAAAACTCTGGCAATAAGTTTTCTTCTGTTTTAGCAGAGAATAAACGCGAAGTAATATCATACCTGAGTGTTCTTAGTTTTCTATCATCTGTCTCCGCATCTTCCATATTATCATCGTTTGATATTAATAATACAGAGTAATCTAAACTATATAATTTCTCAGCTAATTTTTGTGCGGCATAGGTTTTGCCTTCCATCTCCCTTGAACTTATAACAGTAATTAAGTAGTTATTTGAAGATTGTTGGCTATTTTCAAGTTCAATTTTCAAATTAGATACTGCATAATCTAAGAGTGTATTTTCTACCCTTCCTAATTGTAAACCATTTGTAGCCGAGCTTCTATTTGGCAAGGCACTAAATGTTTTTAGTCCGGTTAACTCTTCCGCACGCGTGGTAGTTTTAATAGAAGTATCAAGTAATTCTTTGGCAATAAAATAAATCAATAAGAAGAAGAATGAAGCCACAAATGAAAGAATTACCAATAACAACCTTTTAGAAGCAAGCGGCTTAGAAGGAAAAACCGGGCTATCCATAATTTGCAAGTTATTAGACATTTCAATATTTTGTTGTCTTAACTTAGCTAAATGATACCCATGTAAAATTTCTAAGTACTGCTTTTCTGCTACCCCGATTTCGCGTTCTAACCTACTTACCTGCATATTTAGAGGAGAGAACTCATTGTATTTTCTGTCAAATTCTTTTCTTCTATCAATGTATACTTGCAGGCGGGCCTCAGAGGCGTCCATGCCTAATACTTCCTTCAACCAACCTTCCAATACAATATTCATTGGAACAGATTCAATGGTATTATTTAAACTATAATACTGAAGAACCCACAAACGAATTTCTTGCTTAATCGCATCTACTTTGGTTGCTAATTTTGCAACCTTCTCAGGGGAGTTACTATAAATTTTAGCACGCTCATACTCTTCGTGTGCAATACCCAATTCCTTGCGCAACCTATTTAACTCGGCATTATTTCTTAACAAGATTTCTCTGGATTCTAACTGGTCTTCTAATCTGGCTACAGCGCGCTTATGGGCCTCATAAGCCATTAACTCTTTGTAGTAATCTGTTTCATTCGTTTCATTTTCTATGGCCACAGCCTTGGCTTGTTCATAGTAATTAATAATTTTATTTCTGATACCAAAGTCTTTTAACTTATTCTCAGAGTTATTCAGTTCGGCAGCCGCATCTTTTAACCTAGCTTCAAACCACTTCAAAACATTAACTGTTTCAGAACCTTTTAATGATTTATATTTTTCAATAAATACCTCAGTGATAAATTTTAATGAATTTAAACAAACACCAGGATCATCAGATTTATACGTAAGTACAATAAAATCTGAACTCGACTTTCGTGAGGCTGTTAAGTTTTTGTTGATGTTACTTAAACTATAATGTCCTTTAGGGTCAGACAATAAAATAACAACAATATTATTAGTAGAAGAATTTTTATACCTAGTTATTTTCTCAACGGTAGCAGCAAAATTACCGGGAACAACCATCAATGCACGTTCATCGGTAACTAAGTTTCTTAATTCAGTAAAACTCTTTTCACTTAAAATAAGTGGATCTGGCATTTCTAAGAGTAAGTGTTGAGCCAATAATTTTATGGCTACCTCTTCTAAAGTTTGACGCGCAGTAACAGTTGCTAATAAATTATCAAATGCATTATTTATACTAAAGAAATCTGTTCTTGGAGCTTCTTCTCCAGAAGTAATACTATAACCAGAAGCAATACCCGTATATACAGTGGTTCCAGATTCATACTCCCTAGGCAATTTGCCCGTAAGGAAATACACTAAAATAGCAACCATTACAGGAAAAATGATTAGCCATTTTAGGTTCTTAGAGAGTACACGTAAAAATTGAACAAAACTCATTTTATAAGGGTTTAGTTTTTCTTGGGTTTAATCATAACAGTATGCAAAGGCACTCCTAATATTGCTTCAAACTGAACAAGCGATCCATAAAAAAAACGATACGATTCATGGTAAGCTGCTTCAGCATCAGACAATACATTCTTTTGTCGAGAGTATTCTGCCATATGAATTACACCCTCTCTATATTCTTTTTCTGCAACTTGGCAGGCTACAAGCTGCATTAGATAATCTTCATTTCTTCCTTTATATAACCTGCTGTATCCAACCATATCTGCATAAAATGCACCTAATTTGCGTTTTAATTCTTGGGCTTCTGCATCACGTTTATATTTCTGTAGAATTGCCTTTTCTTTCTGTTCATTTACTCTGCCTCTATGGCCCATGATATCAAAAACAGATACCTGTAAATTTACTCCAGCCCTATATCCTTCTCTAACCTGAGTAAGCGCTTGGTCTTGTGGTTTTGATGGGTCGGCAAATGCAAAAAATGGTAAACTACCAAATGAATAGTTGTAGAAAACACTCATATTTTGAGCCCAAATCCAACGGGTATATCTCTCCGTCCACTGCGCCGAGCGAGTTGCAGCAGCCTCTTGTTTCAATGTTGGATTATTTAGTTTGGCAATTTCATACAATGAATCCAAGGTAGGCAAAAGAACCTCGATATCTAATTTTGGATTCAGCAGAATTGAGTCTGCTTGGGCTTTTGCCGAATTCGATAGGGCAACAATTCCAATCAAAATCAATAAAATTCGCTGAATGTTCTTCATAATTATTTTTATAGCTCTAGTTTCTATTTTTGATACCAACAAAGTAAGTTGTCTTACATATATGAAATGAAAACACTTATTAACCCATGTAAAGTGTGTGTCTATTTTTCTGACAAAGCCTTTTTAAACTATAATTTTTATTGCATGAATTGTTTTATCATATGCATACAAAATATTTTTTACACCGACTAAAACAAGCATAGATAAAGAAACTTCAAGCGCAAAATATGCGCACAAAACTAACTTGATAGTTTATGACCAGAAGAGATTTGTTGGGAAATTATATGAAATGATTGAACCAAATAATTGATTAAAAATTCTTTAAAATTGAAAAAAATGTTAAAAAACAAAACCAAAAAAATTCTGTAACTGCAGGCATAATTTGGCAATACTTTACACCTCATTCAATGGTAATAGATGAAATTGCCAAACCAATTGAGTAGAAATAAAGGAGGTTTATTAACAGGCATACATCAATTATTTCCGACTCAAGAATATTCAAATAAAAAAAGTAGAAGGCTAATCCGAATTATAATAGCAAACCATAAAAATCTATTCATAATATTTTACCTTTACATAAAAAGATTATTAATTCAGAAAATAAAGATTTTCATTTGTAGCACATCTTACAAAAAAATTAATTGAGCATATGGTGTACCTGTTTTTAAATTATTGAAATTAATTGTACTAATTATGACTGTTGTTACGCTGCTTAAATCTAATCCTAAAATAAAACATTTTTTACATTACTTGCTTATTCCAAGAGGTCAGGCACGCCCGCGCCTGTGGGTTAAGTATTTTTTAAATCCATTTTTTCATAGCATTTCAAGAAAAAGCACCATTCGATGGAATACCCGAATGGATGTTTTGCCATTTAATCAATTTTCCTTGCAAGCAGGCAGTACCATTGAAGATTTTTGCACCATCAATAATGGCGTTGGAGATGTTCATATTGGCGCTAATACTAGAATTGGAATGAGCAATGTAATCATTGGTCCAGTTAGCATTGGAAACGATGTTATCTTGGCGCAAAACATTGTATTGAGTGGATTAAACCATACGTATGAGGATATTGAGACACCCATTCACAAGCAAGCAGTAACAACTGCCCCAATACGTGTTGAAGACGACTGTTGGATTGGTGCAAATGCTGTAATTACGGCAGGCGTAACTATTGGCAAACATAGTGTAATCGCTGCAGGAGCAGTGGTTACAAAGTCGGTTCCGCCATACAGTATTGCCGTTGGCAACCCAGCCAGGGTAATTAAACAATATGATTTCACCACTAAACAATGGAAAAAAGTATAGACTAATCCATCTGAAAAATTGGGTTCAAACCATAGTTTAGCGTATATTTGACCCAATGAAATACGGGATACTTATTATTTTCATATTTTCTTGCGGGTACCTGAGCGGACAAACCTACACCATTTCTGAAGGCGATACCATTAACCTAACCCTTTCGAGCGGAAAAAAACAAGGGTTTTGGCGCTATTTTTGGCCCAATGGCGATCTAAAATATGAGGTATTTTATGAAAACGGGGAAAAAGAAGGATTAGAGATTAGCTATTACGACAACCAAGATTGTTTAGAATATAGTAATACCTATCACAATGGTGTGCTAGACGGACCAAGGGTAATGTTCTATCCAAACTGCAATACTAAATTAGAGGAATTTTATAGTAAAGGACTAAAATCTGGTTACGAGAGAAATTTTGACTTAAATGGTTTTGTTAGCACAGAAGCGAGTTTTGATAAGGGTGAACTGAATGGCTCTTATGCGCATTTCGATAAAAAAGGAAACGTAACTTTTGAGAGTCCGAGTAAAGAAACCACACTCAAATTTGACAAATTTATCAATGGTGAGTATAAAATAAAAGACTCTACCCTTTTCAACATTTTTAGGCGCAATAAAGAGTGGAAAAAAATGATGCTTGTGGTAGATCTAACGGGCAGTATGTTTCCATATATTGGTCAGTTACTGGTTTGGTATAAGCAAACCTATGAAGATGGCAGGGTAAAATATTATGTTTTGTTTAATGATGGTGATCAATTAGCAGACAATAAAAAGATCGTTGGCAAAACGGGTGGTGTCCATCCTTTTGAAGCCAAAGATTTTCGCAAAATGAAAAAAGACATTGAAGATGTTAGAAAAAAAGGGGAAGGTGGAGATGAAATAGAAAATGATTTAGAAGCAGTAAATACAGCGATTGTTACCTATAGAGACCACGGAGATATTATATTAATCGCAGATGATAGTCCGATTAGAGACATGAATCTGTTGCGCAGAATAAGAAAACCTGTTCGGGTAATTATGTGCGGAACCCATAAAGGCATCAATGATCAATACCTAAAAATTGCCTACCAAACCAAGGGCTCAATTCATACCAGTAATCATGATATTGATATGAAGAAATTAAAGGAAGGCGACGAGTTTGTGGTAGAAAATGATATTTTTAGGTTTAGTGGCGGGCAATTTATTTGGGTTGATACAAACAATTAATGGAAAATATACACCTTATTTTGGCATCTAAATCTCCGAGAAGACAAGCTATGATTTCCGGACTTAATATACCTTTTAGCATCATCTCTTATGAAGTGGAGGAAGATTTTAACCCAGCTGATTTGCCGGATGAAATAGCCAGAAAACTTGCATTAAAAAAAGCACAACACTATCCAAAGCAACTCACAGAGGGGGAAATTTTACTTACCGCCGACACATTGGTTTTTATAGACAATACGGTATTAAATAAACCAGCAAATGAGCAAGAAGCCTATACCATGTTAAAGAAAATTTGTGGTCGAACCCACCTTGTGTTTACAGGTGTATGTTTAAAAAGTAAAGACAAAGAAATTAGCTTTAGCGAACAGAGCAGGGTACGATGCAAAAACCTAAGCGATGAAGAAATTTGGTATTACATACATAAGCATCAACCCATGGATAAAGCGGGAAGCTATGGAATACAAGATTGGTTTGGCTATATTGCAGTAGATAAAATTGAAGGCTGTTATTACAATATCATGGGTTTGCCATTAAGTAAAATATACGCCGAATTAAAAACATTCACATCATGAAAAACAAGGCTTTCTATTTATTTCTAATTGCTGTATTATTTCTGTTTGAACCCATTTCTAAGGAAGCCATTGCACAAACCAAAACCATTATTTGTGGCGAAGTGAAAGACCTTTCCTCTCCCAATTGTATGGTGCAATATTTTAGCACACCTTTTCAAAACAGCTTGGATCAAAGCGAAATTATAGTTACACAAAAAAACACCTTTAAAACTAACTTTGCTATTTTAGAGCCACAAACAGTTAACCTATTCATTGGCACAAATATTATCAAGGTTTTTGTGAAACCCGGCGATAGCACCTACCTGAAAATAAGTTGGAAAAACGAAGCTGTATTTACCCAATTTTCAGGCAAAAATGCCACAGAGGCAGCCTATCCAGAAAAACAAAAAAAAGCATTTGAAAAAACGATAGAGAGCGCTGCTTTCTCGCAACAACTGTTAAATGAAATGGGGAACAGAAATCCGGTTCAGTTTACAGAATATTTAGATAGTTTAATTGCTGTAAAAACCAATTTCCTTGAAAAAAACAAAACAGGCTTAAGCACTTCTTTTATCGATTGGCAAAATGCAGAAAATAGATTTGAACTTGAAAGCCTTAAATTAAATTATCCCTCATGGTTTTACTCCATGCGTGGTATAGAAAACAGAAGTGTGCCCGTAGATAGTAGTTTCTACAATTTTTTACAACTTATTCCAATCAATGAACCAAACTATTTAGGTTCGAACCAATACAGAAATTGGCTCAAGTATTATTTTTTATATGCATTGAAAAAGCATAAGCAATCGATGCAGGTGATGAACTTATATGCTTTTTGTGATCAACTTTTTAAAGGTGAAGTATTAAAATATTTTAGGCTACATTTATGGAGTGATATTATTCAATACGGACAAATGGGAGATGCTGATATGCTATATCCATTCATAAAAAATAGCTTACAAACGAATCCACAATTTGTTGTCTTAGAAAAAATATATTTAAATAAGTCTATCGCCCCTAATTTCACCCTTCGAAGCATAGACGGAAAAATGATTTCATTGGCAGACTTTAAAGGCAAAACAATTTATATAGACTTTTGGGCAAGTTGGTGCCGACCATGCATTAATGAAATGCCTGCTGGCGAGGCATTGAAGAAAAAGTATGCTGATAAAGACATTGTATTTTTAAATATATCCATAGATGAAGATGAAAATAAATGGAAAGAAAGTGTTCAAAGATTAGGGATAAGTGGAATACAGCTTATTGCCAATTCACAACGCAATCCAGAAACCATTCAGGCTTACAAAGTTAGTTCAATACCAAGTTATTTTTTAATAGATAAAGCGGGTAAATTTATCGCTTCTCCGGCACCCCGACCAAGCAGCAACGAGATTGTACAAATTTTAGACAGCATCCTCACTAAATGAGCATAAGTTTTCTCCAAAATCAAGGAAATTTCAAAATAAAGGGTAATTTCTAAGTCTACTAGGCAAAAAAAAATAAAATTCCTGACTCAGCCATGCTCAATTAAATAGGGCTATTCCAAAATTTTTGAATTATTTCTATAAAAAATCTTAATAAAAACTTGACATTAAACAGGTAATTTCATTACTTGTGAAACGATTTTTATGCATTTATGACAAATAATCACTCCATTTTTAGAACTAAAACTCGCCCTTTTACGGGTAAAAAACTGTCCTGGAAAACCGTGGTGTGGAACAATTAGATTCAAATAAGTTTAATAAAGCTAGAATATATAGAAACAAAAAAGGTTTACCATCTGCCCCATCCAACAATTAAAATTTTAAATTAATAAACACATATCAAATGAAAAAACGACTACAAACGTTACAGAAATTAACTATTGCAGGAATTGCGTTGTTAATTTTCTCGTTTGGCTTGATGCTGTCACAAGCGCAAGCGCAAACGGTACTGATTAGTCCCACAGGAGATGGGGGCTTCGAAAACGGTGCCACCTTTGGGGCCAATGGTTGGACGCTATCCAACTCTACCAACAATCCATGGGTTTTAGGAACAACCGATGGTTACACATCAACCCCTTTTGCGGGAACAAGAGCATTTATTAGAGATACGGGCTCTACCGTTGCGTATTATGACAACACAAAGAATACGCTCAATTATTTTTATCGTGATATTACCGTTCCAAGCGGACAAAGTAAAATCACTTTAAGCTTCAATTGGCAATTAGCCGGTGAGGCTAATTGGGATATGTGGCAGGTATTTGTGGCAGACACCACTATTGTGCCAATTGGAACAACTACCTATCCGGGAAGCGGTCTAAACAATGTACCAACGGGTATAACAGGTGCCACTTTTGTAGGAAATGGTAATGTTACAACAGGTAATCAAACAGCAACACTTTTGTTACCTGGTACTTTAGCTGGTACCACATTTAGATTAATTTTTGCATGGAAATCTGATAACTCTACAGGATCAAATCCTCCTGCCATTATTGATAATATTTCATTAGTATCAGAAATCCCAGTTATTACAGCTGCTGGTGGTACTTTTACCATCAATAATTTATTACCAACGGGTGGTACTAACTTCAACAATTTTACCGATGCGATTACCAATGCAAATGTTTTAGGTACAAGTACTTTAACTAATCCATTAATTTTTAACGTTAGTGCGGGACAAATTTTTAACGAGAACCCACCTGAATTGACTGCCTCTGGTAATGCAAACAACCGTATTATCTTCAGAAAATTTGGTTCAGGCGCAAATCCAATTGTAAATGCTACTGGTACTGCTACAGCCAATGAAGCAGCCTTAAGTATGGGTAGCGCAGATTATATTACCTTTGACGGAATTGATGTTAGCTCAAGTAATGCCTTGCTAGAATTTGGATACAGAATGAGATCTTTGGTAGGAACCAATGGATGTATTTTTAACACCATCACCAATGCCAGAGTAACTCTAAACAACACTTTAACTAATTCTATTGGTATAGTAATTACGTCTAGTACTTCATCTGGTGGTGCTACTGTTAGTGCTACTAGCGGACAGATGGAAAACAATACCATTAGCAATATGGTGATTGAAAATTGCGGTTTAGGTGGTGTTTTCTTAATTTCAGGTAACTCTACATTCCCTGGTCAATCGAACAGGGTTATTAACACTACCATTGGTGCCGCCTACACTGGAACTCCAACAGGAGATATTGGTGGGTCTACAACAGCTGGAGCCTACGGTATCACTGCGCAATCTCAAAACAATTTTGAGGCATCTAATTGTACCATTAGAAACATTATGTCTTCTGGTATCAAACGTGGAATCTTAACTACAAACTCAACAGGTATTACCAATATCTTTAACAATAGAGTTTTTGGTATCCGTAATAACTTAAATACCAGTACAAGTGCATCTAGAGGTATAGACGTTTCTCAAAATACGCTCACTGGTCCTACCAATATTACCAATGTATACAATAATGAAATCAGTGATTTAACAGCTACCTATAGCGGAACTGCCACGGCAACTAGGGTAATTGTTGGTATTTTTAATGGTACTGGTAATGCTACCTCAGAAATCAATATATACAATAATACCGTTGTAATAGACGGTTCAAGTTCATTAACTGCATCAAACGTAGTAATGGAATGGGGAGGAAGTACAGCAACCTATAATGTAAGAAACAACCATTTTATTAATAATACTGCAGCGCAAACAGGTGTTGCAAAACACTATATATTAAGAACCTCTTCGGGTACTTTAATGGGTACGGCCACCTCTATTATTAATAACAACAACTATTTCTTGTCGAACACAACGAATGGTTTCATGGGTTTATTAAATGCCACAGATGCCGCTACGATTGCTGCGATAGATTTAGCCATAACAACTCCAGCGAGCAACGATGCTAACACAGTTACACTAAACCCATTGTTTGTAAACGCTGCGAATAGAGATTTCAGATCACAAGTTAAAGCACTAGACAATTCTGGTGTTGCTTTAGCAGTGGTTACAACAGATATAAACGGAAACCCAAGAAGTGCTACACCTGATTTAGGTGCCAATGAATTTAGCATTGCGCCTCCAGTGGTAGTTACTAATAACGCAAATGGTATTGGACAAACTGCTGCCTTTTTAAATGGTGCCATCAGTTCTTCATTCCCAGCTGTAAATGCAAGTGGTATCTTATTTGGAACCACCAATAGCTTAACGCTTGGTGCTCCAGGAGCTACCAACTTAGCTACATCTCCAGCAGTAGCTTTAGGTGCATTTAACGTAAATGCAACTGGCTTAACAGCTTCAACTGTATATTTCTACAGAGCGTATGCTATAAATGCTACTGATACGGGTTATGGTATAGT
>JAJTEN010000053.1 GCA_021298155.1 Sphingobacteriales bacterium
GTTATAGGTTATGGTATGAACGGTAAGAATTTGGCATTGGCAGCTAAGAAAACAGGAATTGAGTATATTATTTTAGAGATAAACGCTGAAACTGTTAAACGCGAAAAAGCCAATGGAGAGCCTATTATTTATGGTGATGCGGTTCATGAACATATTTTAGAGACCGTTGGTTTGGAGGATGCTAGGGTAGTGGTAATTGCTATTTCAGACCCGCAAGCCAGTAAGGCTATTTTGGTAAAAATTAGAGAATTGTCTTCTACTGTTTATGTTTTGGTAAGAACCCGGTATGTATCAGAAATAGAGCCTTTATTGGCCTTAGGTGCTGATGAAGTAATACCTGAAGAGTTTGAAACCTCCATTGAAATTTTCTCTCGTGTGTTAGAAAATTACCATGTGCCAGTAGATGAAATTGAGCAAATAAGTGATTCTATTCGTTTAAATAATTACGAAGTTTTTAATAATCCTGATTTTAATTTAAAGGTAAATAAAAAAAGATTTAACGCGTGGTAGTGCGGTATATTGAGGTAAATGAGTTTTTTATGTGGGCGCAAAAAAGCAGCACATACATGCTTTACTAAACAGACTTAAACAAAATACTGCTATCGCCAAAGCTTAAGAAACGGTAGTTGTTTTGAAGGGCATGCGTATAAATTGTTCTCCAGTTTTCGCCTACTAAGGCAGAAACCAACAAGAGAAGGGTGCTTTCTGGTTGATGAAAATTGGTTACCAAAGCATCTGTGATGCGCATGCGATAGCCAGGCGCAATGAGTAATTGGGTAGACCCATACAAGGTTTGAATACTATTTTCTTTAAGGTATTTGAGCAGGGCAGATATAGATTCTTCGGCCGAAATATCTTGCGCCAACTCATATGGTTCCCACTGTAAAAGATTGAAATTACTGGTATTGGCAAGCTTTAGCACCAATTTTACCCCATACCAATACAAGGTTTCTAGCGAACGCATAGAGGTTGTGCCAACCGGAATAATACATTGTTTATGTACCAGACTGTGTAATAATTTTTCAATAGCAATGGTAGGGATTTCCATGTGTTCACGGTGCATTTCATGTTCATTCATGGTGCTCGCTTTTACTGGTAAGAAAGTTCCAGCACCTACATGCAGCGTAATTTCAGTAGTTTCAATGTTCCGATTCTTGAGCGCCTCAAAGGTTTCTTTGGTAAAATGCAATCCCGCTGTTGGTGCTGCCACCGAACCCTCTTCTTTGGCATAAGTAGTTTGGTATTGCAGTTCATCTTTTTTATTTGCCTCTCTATTTAAGTATGGGGGCAAGGGTAAGATGCCGGTCTCACTTAATAAATCTGCGAAAGCAATTTCGGGCTGATCCCAAGTAAAACAGATATGCGAGAACTGCCCATCTTGGCTGCGCATTTCTGCTTGAATATGTATTTCTTTATGTTTAACGAAGGCTACTTTTTTTAGGGGGCCAAACTTCCATCTTTTGGCATTGCCAATTAAACATTTCCACTCGCTTAAGCCTTTGCTGCCAAAGGCTTTCTGGTAATTCCCATCAATGGGTTCCAGACAAAAAATCTCAATTTTTGCGCCACTTTCTTTAGTAAAAATATGCCTGGCATGCACCACCTTTGTATTGTTAAAAAACAAATGCGCAGAACTAGGCAGGATTTCTGGTAAGTTCCAAAAATTTTTGTCTTGTATTTGTTCATTTTGCCATACCAATAATTTACTATGGTCTCTATTTTCTAACGGATATTTGGCAATTCTATCATCAGGCAGTTCATATATAAAATCACTGATAGAAATTTGTTTGGGGTTCATCATTGCTATCTATCTATGTCTTTATTTTCCTTTAAATTCAGGTTTTCTTTTCTCTACAAATGCATTCATGCCTTCTTTTTGGTCTTCGCTGGCAAAAGTCATGTAGAAATTTTTACGTTCAAAATATAAACCTTCTTGGAGTCCGCTCTCAAAAGCTTTGTTTACACTTTCTTTGGCTAGTCTAATGGCGATTGGACTCATCAAGGCAATTTCTTTGGCTAATTTTACCGCCTCCTCTAAATAGATTTCTTCCGGAACCACGCGATTTACGAGTCCCATTTGTTTCGCTTCCTCCGCGCTAATAAATTTACCTGTAAGCACCATTTCCATGGCATTTGCCTTGCCTACAGCACGGGTAAGCCGCTGAGTTCCGCCTGCACCTGGCATAATTCCAATTTTTATTTCTGGTTGTCCAAATTTGGCCGTTTCTGAAGCAATAATCATATCGCAGGTCATGGCCAATTCGCAGCCACCACCCAATGCAAACCCTGAAACGGCTGCAATGATGGGCTTTTTGGTTTTTCTAATTTGGTCCCATGTTTCAAATTGATCTATTTTCAACAAGTCTATCGCATTTTTTTGCTCCATTTGTTTAATATCTGCTCCCGCCGCAAAAGCCTGTTGGTTGCCTGTTATAATGATGCAGCGCACCTCTTCTAAATCGTCTAATTGTGCCAAAGCCTGTTTTAACTCTAGCATCAATTGTAGGTTCAGGGCATTTAATTCTTTGGGGCGATTGAGTTGAATAAGCGCAATATGGTTGGCATAGGTTGGATTTACCAGAATAAATTCAAAATTCATGACATAATTATTTTGTAGCAAAACAAATTAATTTTGACAGAACTGCCAAGTTCCCAAAATAATTAACGATATTGCCATCCCGTTTCTAGGGTGGGTTTATATTTATTTTATTGATAACTAATAATTTAAGTTGAAATTAGTGTGTAAAAAATGACATGATTTGAAAAACACTGATAAAACTTTTAAAAAATTATTGTTTTTAAATAAAAAAGCCTCATATTTGCAGTCCTTTTTGAAGAAAATATTGTCATGAGAGTATGTGATTTAACCGGTAAGCGCCCAATGGTGGGTAATAATGTGTCTCACTCAAACCGTAAGACCAAGCGTCGCTTTTACCCAAATTTGCAGGAAAAGAAGTTCTTTATTCCTGAAGAAGACCGCTGGATAACTTTAAAAGTATCTACAAAAGCGATCAAAACCATTAATAAGAAGGGCATCACTGCCGTTTTAAACGAATATATCCGTAACGGAAAAATATAAGGAGAAATAAGTAATGGCAAGAAAAGGAAATAGGGTGCAAGTAATATTAGAGTGTACAGAGCACAAAACTTCAGGTTTAGCAGGTACTTCTAGATACATTACCACTAAAAATCGTAAAAACACCACTGAGCGTATTGAGTTGAAGAAATACAACCCAATCATGAAGCGTGTAACCGTTCACAAAGAAATTAAATAATTAAGTTATGGCTAAGAAAGTAGTTGCAACATTAAAAACCGCTGGAGCAGGTAAAGACTTTGCTAAGGCATATAGAGCTGTTAAAACGGCCAAAGGTTCTTATTCTTTTAAGTCTGAGATTATTCCTAACGAAGAAGTGAAAACACACTTCAAGAAGTAATATTTTGAATGAATACATTCAAAAAAGCATTCTGTTCTCACAGAATGCTTTTTTTGTTTTAGTTTAATACGATAGGCATGGGTATTTTTAGTTTTTTTAACAAAGAGAAAAAAGAGCGGCTCGATCAAGGTTTGGAGAAAACCAAAACGAGTTTATTCGATAAAATTAGCAAGGCCATTGTGGGTAAGAGCTCCGTGGATGATGCTTTTTTAGATGAACTTGAAGAGATTCTTGTGAGCAGTGATGTAGGAATTGAAACTACCTTAAAAATTATAGACCGCCTCCAAAAGCGTGTAGCAGCAGATAAATATATTCATGTATCCGAACTGAACAACTTACTCAAAGAGGAAGTTGCCAAATTGATGGATGAGAATAAGTCGGATATACCAACAGATTTTGAAAATTTAAAAGGGGTTAAACCCTACGTTGTAATGGTTGTTGGTGTAAATGGCGTGGGTAAAACAACTACCATTGGTAAAATGGCCAACCAATATAAAAAAGCAGGTAAAAGTGTGGTATTGGGCGCTGCAGATACCTTTAGAGCGGCGGCTGTTGAGCAACTTAAGATTTGGGGAACAAGAAATAATGTGCCGGTAATTTCGCATGGAATGAATACCGATCCCGCTTCTGTTGCTTTTGATACGGTTCAAAGAGCGGTAGAAATGAATGCCGATGTGGTCATAATTGATACAGCAGGTAGGTTGCATAACAAAATTGGTTTAATGGATGAATTGAGTAAGATTAAACGTGTTATGCAAAAAGTAATACCTGGTGCACCCAACGAGGTTTTATTGGTTTTAGATGCCAGTACTGGGCAAAATGCGTTTGAGCAGGCTAAGCATTTTACAGCTGCAACAGAGGTAAATGCCTTAGCGCTTACAAAATTAGATGGAACGGCCAAAGGTGGTGTGGTGATTGGTGTAGCCGATCAATTTAGAATTCCAGTGAAATATATTGGAGTGGGTGAAGGCATTGAAGATTTGCAGTTATTTAACAAACATGAATTTGTAGATTCTTTATTTAAAAGTTAATAGGTTTGAAAACAAAAACATTGCGAAAAGATAAGGTGAATATTATCACTTTAGGCTGTTCTAAGAATATAGTTGATAGCGAAGAATTATATAGTCAATTAAAGGCGAATAATTTTGTAGTTGAACATGAATCTGATCAAGATGATGCTAACATTGTGATCATAAACACCTGCGGTTTTATTGATAATGCCAAGGAAGAAAGCATAAATACCATTGTGCGTTGGGCAGAAGCAAAAGAAGCAGGAGAAATCGAAAAGTTATATGTAACAGGCTGTTTGTCTCAGCGTTATAAGCCAGATTTGGAGAAGGAAATTCCTGAGGTAGATCAATATTTTGGAACCACTCATTTACCTCAGTTGCTCAAAACACTTGGCGCAGATTACAAACATGAATTAATCGGTGAACGTTTAATTACTACACCATCGCACTATGCTTATTTGAAGATTTCTGAGGGTTGTGATAGGCCATGTTCTTTTTGTGCCATTCCCATTATGCGCGGAAAACACGTTTCCAAATCATTTGAGCAAATTGAAGCAGAGGTTAAAGGTTTGGTTAAGAACGGAACAAAAGAGATTTTAATCATTGCGCAAGACAGTACATTTTATGGTTTAGACTTATATGGTGAGCGTAAATTAGCAGAATTGCTAAGAAGAATTTCTGATATCCCTGGGGTAGAATGGATTCGCTTGCATTATGCGTATCCTTCACAGTTTCCTTTAGATGCATTAGAAGTGATGGCCGAACGCGATAATATTTGTAAGTATATTGACATTCCTTTGCAGCACGTGAGCGACAACATGCTTAAGGTTATGCGCAGAGGTATTACGCGTCAACGTACCGAAGAATTGGTTCAAACCATACGCGAAAAAGTACCTGGAATAGCTATTCGTACCACCTTAATTGCGGGTCACCCCGGAGAAACTGAGCAAGATTTTAAAGACTTATGCGATTTTGTAATCCGCAATAAATTTGATCGATTAGGGATTTTTACCTACTCGCACGAAGAAGGAACACATGCTGGAACATTAGTAGATGATGTGCCCCAGGAGGTAAAAGAAGAAAGGGCAGCTGTGGTAATGGAATTGCAGCAAGAAATTAGCACACACATTAACAAAACACGTGTAGGTAAAACCTTAAAGGTTTTGTTTGATCGCAAAGAAGGAGGCTATTTTATTGGCCGAACCGAGTTTGATAGTCCGGAAGTGGATAATGAAGTATTGGTTTCGGCTAAAGACAATTATGTTCGTATTGGAGATTTTGCAAATGTGCTGATTGAATCTGCTGAAGATTTTGATTTATACGGCAAAATTGTAGAATAGGAATGGAAATTATCAAACAAATTGCGTTAACCAACTCATCTTTTATTCCTCCCATTGTTAAAGATTATTTAAATAAAGCTGATCATCTGCGCGGTTTTGTGAGCCATTGGCATCAATCTGCTGGCTTGGAAGATGCCTTATCAAAACGTGGGTTTAGTGCAGAAAAACGAGCGGTATTGGTAAGTCATTTACGAGATCAATACCAAGCGGCAAAAATAGATTTAACAGAAGCGGAAAAGGTTGAGCACAATATACACAGTTTGCTAGGTGGGCAGTCGTTTACCATTTGTACCGGACACCAATTGAGTTTGTTTGGTGGCACTTTGTTTATGACTTATAAAATTTTAAGTGCCATTAAATTGGCGCTTAACTTATCTAAACAATTTCCAGAATATAGGTTTGTACCAGTGCTTTGGTTGGCCTCTGAAGATCATGATTTTGAAGAAATACAAACTACCTATTTATTTGGTAAGGAGATCACTTGGGAAACAGCATCTCAATCTATGCCTACTGGTAAAATTGCCTTAGAAAATATAGCAGAAATTGTAGAAGAGTTAGGCGTTTTGATGGGTAATAATGAAGAAGCAAAACGTTGGTTCAGCCAGCTACATGCTGCTTATGTGAGTGAGGGGAATTTGGGCGAAGCTACACTTAGATTGTATCATGAGTTATTTAAGGCATTTGGTTTAGTTATTCTTGACCCAAATGCTAAGGTTTTAAAAAGCTATTTACATGATATTGTTCGGGCAGATATTTTGGGTCAAGAAAGTTTTGCTGTGCAGCAAGTTTCTGATGCCGTATTAAGTGATCAATATAAATTGCAAATTAATGCTAGGCCTATTAATTTCTTTTACCTAAGTGCGGTGCATGGGCGTAAAATGATTCGAAAAAATGAGGATGGTAGTTATTCGCTTGCAGATTCAGCGGTGCATTGGTTGCCGCAAGAAATGGAATCTGAAATAGCTGAGTTCCCCGAAAGATTTAGTCCGAATGTTAATTTACGTCCGATTTACCAAGAACTTATTTTGCCTAATTTGGCCTATGTTGGAGGTCCAGCAGAGGTGGCTTATTGGCTTCAGTTAAAACCATTGTTTGACCATTATCAAGTGCCTTATCCATTGGTAGCACTCCGCTATATGAATGTAATTGTTCCTAAAAATTTACTGGATAAGCTGCTTAAAATGGGTTTGCAAATAGAAGATGTATTGCTATCTGAACCGAATTTAAAGCAAAAATACCTAGAACAGGTTCAGGGTATATCTTTTCCAGAAAAATTTGATGCTATCTTGCATAGTTTGCAAGAATTGGTTGATCATGCAAAACACTTAGATGTGGGTTTAGGAAAAGAGATGCTAGATTTTAAACTGCAGGTTAAAGACTTTTTTAAAGGCAAAACGGGTTCTATAAAAAGAGCGGCCGAGCAACATGAGGAGGCGCAAATAGAAAAACTTTTAAAGCTGCGTGCCCGCTTATTCCCAAAAGGGGTATTGCAAGAACGTATTGAAACACTCATGCAACATGAAGTGCAAATCAATCGCGCTTTATTGCCAGATTTATTAGAACAGATAGAGGTTTTATCTGGCAAATTAGATATTACACTTAGCTAGTTTTTTGGGTTCAGTAATTGGTTTACTAAATGCCAAATTACAATACCTGAAGATACGGCTACATTAAGCGAGTGTTTGGTGCCAAATTGAGGTATTTCAATACAGCCGTCTGCTAGGTTTAGAAGTTCTTGTTGAACACCTTCTACTTCATTTCCTAAAACTAAAGCCATTGGCATCTGATTTGTTATTTGAAAGTTCTCGAGTGATATGCTATTGCTGGCTTGTTCCACTGCAAATATGTTAACTCCTTCTTTCTTCAATAAATGGAATACATCTACTGTATTTTCATAATATTCCCATTCAACAGTTTCTGTTGCGCCAAGCGCAGTTTTGAGGATTTCTTTATTGGGTGGAACAGCAGATTGCCCGCAAATGAAAATTTTTTTTAATTTGAATGCATCTGCAGTTCTAAAAATTGAACCAATATTGTTGCCACTTCTTAACTGATCTAAAATGATGTAGATGTCATTTTTATCTGATAGTTTGAAGTTTTCTATATTTAAGCGGTTGAGTTCGTTTGTAGTGAATTTTTGGTGTTGCATGCCTCTTATGATTTTGTTTGAATTTTCTGCTGCAATTAAGGAAATCTTTAGTTTGTAAACCGCAAAATTAAAGTAACTTTGAATAAAATTTTCTAGTTATGAAATACTATTTCACAAGGTTGTTGGCAATAAGTTGTATGTTGTTTTTGTTGACATGCAGACTATATGTTCATGCTCAAACTCCCTCACCCCGTCTTTCTGCCAGTGCTGCGCTTGGTTTGCCTACTACCTTTTTTGGAGTAGACGCTAAGTTTATGGGAATTTATACTGGAGCGCTTAGGTACTCATTCAATAAATCTTGGTCGCTCGAAACAAAAGTTACTGCGCATACTTTTTTTAATAACGCCACGGGTAATGCTAAAAAAACTAATTTAGATGGAACTGCCAGTGATGTGTTAACTTTTCGTACGCCAACCTACGGACTCAATGCGATCGTTTATTATAATTTGCATACTATTTTTGGTCTAGATAAAAAGCCCGATGCGCGTTGGTTACCATTTGTAAATTTAGGTCTAGGATTAAATTGGTATAAGCCTAATGTTAGCTTTGCAAATGGAACTGGGATAAGTTCAAGCAGTTTTGGGGCGCCTTACACAGATTATCAATTGGGTGTTGGTTCACGTTACTATTTAAATCATTTAATTGATTTGTATGCAGGTGCAGAATATCATTATGCGCAAACCTATTACCTTGATGGGTTAAAAGAAACCAGTTCGCCTAGTTTAGATACCTACTTAAATTTTTATGCAGGGATGAGTGTAAAATTGGGAGCTAAAAAGCATGCTAATTTGATTGATTGGGCACATAAAAATATTGAAAAAGAAATGGATGAACCTAAAGATTACAGTCAATGGGCGCTTGATGCTACTCTTGGTTTGCCTGTTTTAACTTCTCCAGTAGGTTATAATACAACAGCAATGTTTGGGTTAGGACTTAGGCATTCTTTCAATAACTTTTTATCTGGGCAGTTTAATTTTGTTTATGGAAATTTAGCCGGAAGTCAGCAAACTTCTGGTACACCAGCGGTAGGTTCTTCGGAATATGTTAATTCGTTCTCTACTACAATAAGTCAGATTACAGGTAGGTTATTGGTAAATATGCGAAGCATGGTTGCTGAACCAAGCAATAGAACAGAGTGGAACCATTACGCTGTGCTAGGTGCCGGATTTACCAAAGCTACAGGTGATGCCTCTTTTGCAGATGGCAAAACGGTAAATGATGGAAAATTATCGATTTCACCAGGTATACAAACCATTGTAATTGGTTATCAAGCAAGAAAATACCTTAATCCACATTTTGATCTTATTGGAGGTCTTGATTTTAATTACAATGGTAGTAAATATTTGGATCAGGCCTATACTAATACCAGTACAGATAATCATTTGTATTTTCATTCAGGTATTACATACAAGATAGGCACTTCTAAAGACAGAGAGCATATTGATTGGGCCTATCAAAATTATAACAATTACAAGAAGAGGAAAACTGTATTACAACAAGTTCCAGTAATTGAACGACCTGCCATTGAAGCGCCTAAAATAGAGGTTATACCTGTTGAGGTAGAAGCAAAACCGGCCGGAGAGGGAAGTCAATCTACTGATACTACTGCTGCTCAAGTGGTGGTTTCAACTACAATGCCCGACTCAATTCAGGCAGCCATCAAGGCAGAAAGTGTCAATCCATCAACAGAGACCGTTCCAAATGTAGTTCCAGTAACAAAGCCTGTACCAGCGCCTGCAAATACTGTATCTTCTGCAGCAGTTTCGCCTG
>JAJTEN010000024.1 GCA_021298155.1 Sphingobacteriales bacterium
ATGAAAACCCGTCCATCGCGCAAGCCAAAATTAATCGAAAGAAATGCAGAGAAATCTGATTTAGTGGATATCATGGAGCTATCCAAGGTATGTTTCCCTAAAAATGATCCTTGGACTTTAGCCATGTTGGAAAGTCAGTTTAAAATTTTTCCTGAGGGCATGCAAGTGGTCGAATATGAAGGAAAAATTGTAGGTTCAGCCAGCAGTTTAATTGTAAGTTGGGATGAGTATGACGATGATCATTCTTGGAAAGAGATTTGCGACAATGGTTTAATAACCAACCACGATGAAGAAGGCGATACCTTATATGGCATTGAGGTAATGGTTCATCCAGATTATCAAGGTTTGAAAATTGGCAGAAGGTTGTACGAAATGCGTAAAACCTTGTGTTTAGAGAAAAATCTGAAGCGTATTTTTATTGGGGGCAGGGTGCCAAATTACCATAGATTCTCTGAAGATTTTGGTATTAGGGCTTATATTAAACGTGTTGTAGATAAAAAAATCAAAGACCCAGTAGTTACTTTTCAACTTTCTCAAGGTTTTACCATACAGCGTATTATCAAAGATTATTTACCCGAAGATGAAGAGAGTGAAGGCTATGCATTGCTATTAGAATGGATTAATTTGGACTATGTACCAGAAATTCGTGAGCGCAATGTATTGATGAAAAAAGTACGTATCTGCTGCATTCAATATGAATTACGTAAGATTAGAGCCTTTCGAGAATTTGCGCAACAGTGTGAATATTTTACGGATGTAGCATCTAATTACAAATCAGACTTTGTGTTATTCCCAGAGCTCTTCACCACGCAATTACTCTCATTACATGAGTATAAAAGTATGAGTCCGGAAGACAGTATTAGGAAGCTAGATGATTACACCAAAGAATACATTGAACTATTTTCGCGCTTATCATTGGAGTATAATATCAATATTATAGCAGGCACTCATTTACAAGTAGAAGGTGAAAATTTATACAATATCTCCTATTTATTTAAAAGAGATGGAACCTTTGAGAAGCAATATAAGATTCATATTACGAGCAATGAAAGCAAGTGGTGGGGCGTAAAGCCGGGTAATGAAGTAAAAGTATTTAACACAGATTGTGGTAAAATTGCAATTAACGTTTGTTATGATGTTGAATTTCCGGAGATGGCCAGAATTGCTTGTACTAAAGGCGCCAAGATTTTATTTGTGCCATTTAGTACAGATGAGAAACACGGACACTTACGCGTAAAAATATGTGCCCAAGCCCGTGCGGTAGAAAATCAAATTTTTGTTGCTACTGCAGGAACTATCGGTAATATCCCGTCTGTAGATAATATGGACATTAACTATGCGCAATCGGGCATATATACTCCAAGTGATTTTGCTTTTCCTCCAGATGCCATTGCAGGTGAATGCAGCACCAATATTGAAACTGTTGTTATTGCAGACCTCGACTTAGCCGCTTTAGAGCGTGCAAGAAATACAGGTACGGTATTAAACTGGAAAGACAGAAGATTAGATATGTATGAGGTATTGGAAAAATAGTTCTACAAGCTAACTATAATTCTTTATAGTTCTTGGATTTATGGACTAAGAACCAAACTTCATACGCAGCTTAATTTTGGTGAGGCGGCGTTTGGTATCTAGGGAAAAGTCGTTATCCATCATCCATTGGTAGTATCCGGGTTCTTTATTAAACACCTCTTCTACTAATTTATTTTTGTGTTTACCAAAGTTAAACACCTCTTTGCCCTCTGCATTATAAATCATTCTACCGGCAAGATCTACAAGGTTATGCTGGCCCGAAATTTTACCCAACTCATCAATGGTATTTTTGAGCTGAGGGTAGCGCGTTATTTGCGATTGAATTATTTCCCAAGTAGCTCGCGTGTCAGCTTCGGCACTGTGTGCATTTTCTAAGTTTTTATCGCAGTAAAACCGATAAGCAGCACTTAAGTTTCGTGGTTCCATCATATGAAAAATACGCTGGGCATCAATAAATTTTCGGTTTTCAACATCAAAATCTACTCCTGCTCTTAGAAACTCTTCAACGAGCATTGGAAAGTCGAATTTATTGGAATTAAATCCAGCAAAATCGCATCCTTGCATATAGGTAGCAAGATCTTTAGCCAATTCTTCAAACTTTGGTTCATTCGCCACATCTGCATCACTAATTCCATGAATTGCGGTAACTTCGGCCGGAATAGGCATACCCGGATTAATGCGTTTATGCAGGGTATCTTCCCTCCCATCTGGATATACTTTGATACAAGCAATTTCTACAATACGATCAGTAGATATGCTAATGCCCGTTGTTTCTAAATCAAAAACAATAAGCGGTTTTGTGAGTTGTAAATTGAGCATCTTAGATTAATCCTCAATACTTGTTTCTTCGCCACCCTCACCATTTTCAAACAAGCCAAATTCATCTGCTTCATCATCTGCAATTTCACCTGGTTCCTCATCTGAATGGTCTAAGTAATTTTTAGTTATCTCGTCGAATTCATTATCGTCTACCATACCAAACTTTTGCACTTTATCATATTGTTTTGGAGCTAAACCAACCGACTTTACACACACTGGATATTTAGTTTTAGGGTTTTCATCCTTACTAATTCCTGTAAGTTCTATGAGCATAGTCCAACATTCTATGAAATCATAAACGTATAAAATTTTCTGATGAGGGTCTATGATATACTGGCTAAGTTTAGCATTTTTCATCACGGGAATGGGTTCAGCCCCATCCTCACTCATATCTTCCAAAGTAATTTCTTGCCCCTTTTTCCAGCTGTCGTTACTCATGAAAAAGGAGGCTAATTGTTTTTCATCAAAATTAATACTTGCTAAAATTCCTTTGTGGAGGTCGAGAAAAGTTTGAGTAGACTTAATCTCAATTACGCGATAAATATCATCGTAATCTTCAAAATACACTTTAAATTTATATACAGCCATTTTACTAATACTTGCTGCGAATATTGAATAATTTTGGTTGAAAGCAAAATAAATATGAAGGTAAAATTATGAATTATGCCTTAGGAAATTGCTTTTCATTTATAATTCTGCTTCCAATTTCAACCATTTTTTTGAAGGCATCTTCATACGAATTGGGTACATCTCCGTCTAGAATGGCTTCCCGTAATTCTGCTTTAATGAGGCCTACTTCGCGACACGGACGCAAATCAAAATATTTCATGATATCTTCTCCGCTAACAGGGGGCTGCCAATTTCTGAGTGCATCCCTTTCCTCTAGCTCCTTTACCAGCTCTTGTACTTTGCCTAAATTGGATCTATACAATTTAATTTTTTCTGGAAATTTGCTCGTCATATCGGCCCTGCAAAGCGTAAATAAATCTTCCAAATCATCGCCAGCATCAACAATTAATCTGCGAATAGCAGAATCTGTAATTCCTTCCTCGGCAAGAACTTTCGGGCGATGGTGAAGGGCTACCAATTTCTCAACATATTTTAGTTTTTCATTGAGGGGTAATTTCAATTTCCTGAAAATACGCGCAACCATTTTACTTCCTCTATCTTCATGACCGTGGAAGGTCCATCCTCCCTCTTCTATCATAAATCTTTTGGTAACAGGTTTACCTATATCATGCAGTAATGTAGCCCAGCGTAACCAAAGATTATTGGTTTCCTTACATACATTATCAATTACTTGCAGGGTATGATAAAAGTTATCCTTATGCGCTTTTTTGTTAATTACCTCGACCCCATGCATGGCATGTAATTCTGGAAAAATGAGCTTTAATAGTCCACTTTCAAAAAGTAGGTTCAGCCCGATACTGGGTTTTGGACTGAGCATTATTTTATTCAACTCATCGCTCACACGTTCCATTGAAACGATATGAATTCTATCCGCATGAAGTTTAATAGCTTCAAAAGTTTGGGGGTGAATATCAAAATTTAATTGAGATGCAAACCGAATGGCGCGCATCATTCGAAGTGGATCGTCGCTGAAGGTAATTTCAGGTTCTAAAGGTGTTCTGATGATTTTTCTTTCGAGATCCAGAACGCCATCAAACGGGTCAACCAACTCAAATAAATTCGATGCATTTAAACTGATGGCTAAGGCATTGATAGTAAAATCTCTTCGCAGTTGATCATCTTTTATTGAGCCGGGAATGACTGCAGGTTTTCTGCTCTCTTTGCTATAACTTTCTTTACGTGCACCCACAAACTCAATTTCCCAGTCCTGCGTTTTTACCATGGCAGTTCCAAAGTTTTTAAACACTACTAAATCTGATTTACCATTCAATGACGCAGAAAAAGCCTCAGCAAAGGCAATTCCATCACCTACAACCACCACATCAATGTCTTTGGAAGGTCGACCCAAAATAGCATCTCTAACAAAGCCACCAATAATAAATGCCTCTTGTTGTTTACTTTCAACTATGGTTAATAGCTTTTTAAAAATAGGGTCTTGCAACGGAATATTCACCCTACGAAGGTATAAAAAATTGCCAAATGCTACTAAGAAAGTAAACGATCGTAAGCCCGTAATAATTGGGCACTTATCGATTCTATGCTAAATTTGGGAAGTTCGAACTGAGCTAATTGATGCAATTCTTGGCGAATAGATTGATTATAAACCAAAGCATTTAAACCCATAGAAATTTCATCAATATTATTTGGATGCGCATAAATCGCAGCTTTACCTGCCACTTCAGGTAGAGATGAAATTGTACCGGTTAACACTGGTATATCAGATTGTAAGGCCTCTACAATTGGGATTCCAAATCCTTCATAATTACTAAGGTAAACCATACCCAGTGCAGATTTATATAATGCCGGAAAATCTCCAAATGGTACATCATGCAAAAACTTAACCCTATCTTCTAGAGCATTATTTTTCACAAAAGCGGCGAGTGCCGGATATGCATCGGCTTTTTTACCAATACAAATTAAATCGATATCATGTAAATCACTTTTAACAAAGGCCTTAAAAATGTTCAAATGATTTTTGCGTTGTTCTAATGTACCTACACTTAGCACATATTCTCGCGATAAACCATATTTTCGCTTCGTTACAGCGCGCTGATCCAAGCTTAGCTCTTGCGAGAACTGCGCATCGCAACTTTGATACAAAACTTCAATCTTTTGTGGGTCGCACGGAAAGTAACTCAAAATATCATGCTTGGTATTTTCACTCGTTGCCAAAACCAAATCGGCTTGTCTAATGGCCAACTCGAACTTTCTCGCATAAATTTTTCTATCAATCCAAGGATATAAGTTAGGGAATTTTAAAAAAATTAAATCGTGGATACTTACTACACGCTTGATATCGGTTCGAGCCAAAGCGTTTGGCAACTCATTACTCAACCCATGATAAATTTGAATATTAGCCTTTTTTATATCTTGAATAATTCCGTGCGAGCGCCAAATAGATGGGAATTTTTTATGCACGAACCCTGTTGGAAAACACCTAAAAACATTGGCTTCCTTTTCAAGAAAATCTGAATATATGTTGATCCCAGGGGTAAATAAATGATATTGATGTTGTGGGGCTATTTGGCTTAAACCAGTTACCAAGGAACGCGCATAATTTCCTAAGCCTGTTTTATTGTAAAATATACGTTTAGCATCAAAGCCAATATTCATGATACAAATAAAACAGAATTGATCAATTGTTTGCCAATTAAAAAAAATATTGATAAAATTTTAAATATGAAAATATGTTCATATATTTGTAAACGAAATGGAGATTAATAAAAACAAACTAGAAAAGGCGGCATATATATTAAAGACCATTGCGCATCCTACGCGATTGGCGGTGATAGCGCAATTGCAGAACAAGGCGGAGTTATCGGTAAATGAGCTGATTGAAAGAACCGGTTGTGAGCAATCGTTATTATCACATCATTTAACCAATATGCGTAGCAAAGGATTGTTGCAGGTTAGAAAAGAGGGAACGAGTTCTTATTATAGTTTGCGGGAGCTTAATTTATCATCGGTATTAGCTTGCATTGAGAAGTGTGATTGCCATATGTGATGAATTTTAATTACGGATTAGAATTTACGGAGATGTATATTAGAGACTAAAGACAAATGACTAACTACATAAAAAAATATAAAATAATCGGCATATTTTCGGGGCTCGGGGCTTTGGCGGGATATGCGTATTATTACTTTGTGGGTTGCGCGGATGGCACCTGTGCTATAACCTCTAACCCCATAAACATAGCGCTCTACGGTGCATTTATGGGTGGCCTACTTGGAGATATGTTTAGGAAATAAAATTTAGAGGCGAGAAGCGAGAGATGAGAAGCGAGAAACCAGAATCTAGACATGAAACAAACGCACACCCCGTAATTCATAATTCGTAATTCATCAATAAAATTAAAAAAATATGTCAGCATTTACCGAATTGATCAATGGAAAAACTCCAGTTTTAGTAGATTTTACAGCCACTTGGTGTGGCCCCTGTAAAATGATGTCGCCCATATTAGACCAAGTTGCCGGGGAGATGGCCGATATAGTAAAAATTATTAAAGTTGATGTAGATAAAAATCCACAAGCTGCGGCACACTATCAGGTGCAGGGTGTCCCAACACTTATTTTATTTAAAGAAGGTAAAACACTTTGGAGGCAGAGCGGAGTGGTACCAGCAAATCAGTTATGTGCAATTATTCAACAATTTAAATAAACACTATGATAAACTTTATTAAATCATTGTTTTCTGGCAAAGGAAACGAAGAAATTGAGCTACAATTAACAGCAGGAGCAGTTATTATTGATGTGCGCAGCGAGGGTGAATACAGCGGTGGACATATCAAAGGATCCAAGAACATCCCTTTAAATAAACTTGCCGACAAACTAGAGTCAATTAAAAAGTTAAACAAATCAGTTATATGCGTTTGTGCAAGTGGCATGAGAAGTTCACAAGCGACTAATTTTTTAAAACGAAGCGGACTTCAAGCCATCAATGGCGGATCTTGGCGTTCAGTTAACAATTTAATTAAATCTTAAAAATATGCCAAGTATTCATCAAACAAGCACCCGCTTTGTTGGCAAAATGGAGTTCGAAACAGAAATAAATGGTCACCATTTAATATTAGATACCACTGAAACCAACGGAGGAGAAAATAAAGGTCCTAGTCCGAAACCCCTAATTCTATCTTCTTTAGCGGGATGCACGGGTATAGATGTGGTTTCCTTACTAAACAAAATGCATGTAAGTTATTCTGATTTTAACATAACAGTTGAGGCCGATTTAGGCGATGAACATCCAAAAATGTACACAGAAATTCGCCTCACCTATTTTATTAAAACAGATGAAAGAGATAAAATGGAAAAAGCTGTACAACTAAGTTTAGAAAAATATTGTGGAGTAAGTGCCATGTTGAGGAAAGTTTGCCCCATTATTCATAAAATTGTATTTCTATAATTAAAAATATATTGTCCAAAAAAAATGAAGTTACGCACAAGCTTTATAATACAGATGTTTTTTCGGGCAATTTGTGCGTATCCGATTTATTTTATGAACAAAAAACAGGTCTTGCATACCTTAATATTGTTGTTTGGATTGTGGAACATCTCCATTGCCCAAAACAATAGGATACAAACGAGCGAAAATATTGGTTGGTACAATTATTTTGGATCATTTAAACTGAGCAAAAACATTGGATTACACAGCGAGTACCAGTGGCGAAGGGCTAATTATATTACAGATTGGCAACAAAGTTTACTGCGTATTGGCATAAACTATCAGGCCAATAAAAGTTTGCTTTTGAGGGCAGGTTATGCTTGGATAGAAACCTTTAATTATGGCGAAATTCCAATAAATACATTTGGTAAAAACTTTACAGAACACAGAATATTTCAGATGGCACAAGTAAGTCATAACGAAGGCAAAGTAAACTTCTCGCATAGGTTTATGTTAGAACAGCGTTTTGTAGGCAAATACAGCTCGGCAAATGTTAATCATGAAGATTCGTATCCCTTGCTTCATCGCATGCGCTATATGTTTAGAATGCAGGCGCCATTAGTTGGTTCAAGTTTAACTGATAAAACACCTTATTGGGCCATGTACAATGAGGTATTTATTGGCTTCGGAAAAAATGTACAAGCAAACGTGTTCGACCAAAACAGATTGGGCATATTACTGGGATATCAATGGAATAAAAAATATCGAGTAGAAGCCGGCTATTTGAACCAAATAATCCAATTTGGCAGGCAAATTAATAATCAGGCCGTATTTCAAAACAATTCAGGTTTTATAGTAAACGCCTATATGAATATCGATTTAACTGATAGAAAATAAAACAAAAAAGCTCTCATTATTTCTAATGAAAGCTTTTTGAAACTGGCGGAGCGGACGGGACTCGAACCCGCGACCCCGTGCGTGACAGGCACGTATTCTAACCAGCTGAACTACCGCTCCTCTCTTCCTTTTGGGGAGTGCAAATATAAAAATATTACTTTACTTGTCAAGTACTATTTTAAAAATTTTGTAAATTCTTTTAATTACGTAAAATTGCACCACGCATTGAAAGCGGCATAAACAAAATAACATGGCACACTTTGATTTTGAAAAACCAATTCAAGAACTTGAAGACCAATTAGAAGAGGTTAAAAAGGTTCACGAAAAAGGTAAAGTTGATATGCAAGCTAAAATGAAAGAGCTTGAGGAAAAAATACTTGAAACAAAGAAAGAAATATATAAAAGTTTAACTGGATGGCAGCGCGTACAAATAAGCAGACACCCAGAGAGACCATATACTTTAGATTATATTGAACATTGTTTTGATCATTTTATAGAACTGCATGGAGATAGAACGGTAAAAGATGACAAAGCCATGGTAGGTGGATTTGCTTCTATTAACGGAACCAGTGTAATGGTTATCGGTCAACAAAAAGGCAGAAACACCAAACAAAGGCAATATAGAAATTTTGGCATGCCAAACCCTGAAGGCTACAGAAAGGCATTACGCCTCATGAAAATGGCAGAAAGATTCAAGCTACCAATCGTTTGTTTAATTGATACTCCCGGCGCTTCTCCAGGTTTGGAAGCAGAAGAACGCGGGCAGGGCGAGGCCATTGCAAGAAACTTGTATGAAATGAGTGTTTTTAAAGTACCAATTATATGTATTATAATTGGAGAGGGTGCATCGGGCGGAGCGCTCGGAATTGGGGTTGGCGACAGGGTTTTAATGATGGAAAACACCTGGTATTCGGTAATTTCACCTGAATCATGTTCTTCTATTTTATGGAGAAGTTGGGAACACAAAGAAAAAGCTGCTGAAGCCTTAAAACTTACAGCAAATGATATGTTGCAAAATAAATTAATAGATGGCGTGATACCAGAACCACTTGGTGGTGCGCATATGAATATATCTGAAACATATGATATCTTCAAGAAACACCTTGTGTTAGAATTGAACAAATTAGTTGGCACAGCGCCAGATAAATTGGTTCAAACCAGAATAGAAAAATTCTCCTTAATGGGAGATTTTACTGAAGCATAGACGAAGACACCCTATTTTTATTTTGAATGTAAACAGCCTATTCAACTTTACTTCGAAACTCGGCTGGCTGGATGCAAATCAATCGACTATCAATTAACATTGCTAATTGATTCAGATAAATTTTCATAAGTATTATACTTGTATCCACTGTTATGTTTATGCACAAAATCAGAATTCATACAATTATTACAAGATCCTGCTTGCTAAGTATGATTTTGCAATTGTTTTGTGCAGTATCTGTATTGGGTCAAACCGAATTTGATTTAAAAAAACTTCAAAACCCTAAGAAATACGGACCAGAAACCAAGTCGCATTTTAAGGAATTATTGGTTCCAGAATACACATTAGCCAAGGGGAAAAAGGCTATATTCTTGAAAAACGGATTAAGAAGTTCACAATTTATTGCGCCACAATTATGGCGTAATATAAAAGATACTGTATTCCCCTATCGTGTGGATATTGTTTATTCACGCTACCCTGTAAAAGATGGCGAATACAAAGAAATATACCCCTTGTTATGCAATAGATTAATTAGACTATTTGAATTGGATCCAAGTTTAAATGATACAGCCATTAAATGGAGAACGATTTTACAAACACATGTAGTAAATGATGACCAAGTAAATTCTTTGTTTCATGGTGTGGTAATTTGGTATAGAACAGCATCAGAAGAAGCAGAAAATACGGATAGTTTGGCTAAAGAGCATAAATTGGTTCAAACCGATATTGGGAGCCAAAGCAACTCGATAGAATTACTAAAAACAATCAACGGATTAAAAGAAAATGCCCTGCTAAACGACTCGATTAGACAATTAATTGACGGAAAAAGCATCGATATTCAAAGACATATTATTCAGCAATACCTGGCCAAGGCATTAACCATCAAAAATACAATTCCGTTGAATGAACGTACACCATTGGAGATGATGCAATTTAAAAAACAAATTAATGAGTATTTAAAACATAATCCCTTTTCAGATTCGGTGGTTTGGAAGGTTATGGATAGGCATCCAGAATGGACAGATGCATTGGTGATAAATGATTGGACGGGCAGCATGTATGGATATGGTGCGCAAGTGTTACATTGGCACCTTAACAACTATAAACACTCTGGTATTAGATTTTTAAGCTTATTTAATGATGGCGATGGAAAAACTACCGCACAAAAAGTAATTGGCGAAACAGGTGGAATTTATTCGGCTGAAGCTTCAGATATACCTACCATCTTGAACTTATTTAACTTTGTTCGATTAAATGGCGGCGGCGGAGATAGGCCCGAAAATGACATAGAAGCTATATTAAGTTCGATAGAACGATTCCCAGACCATAAAGAAATTATTTTGATTGCAGATAATTTTGCCTGCATAAGAGATATAGAATTAGCGCATAAAATAACCAAACCCATACGCGTTATTGTTTGCGGATATAACAAAGATTTTGGTGTAAATACCCATTTAGCCTATCTAGCAAAAATTAGCAATGGTGGTTTATATACACTCGAAAGTGATTTTGAAAATTTAAGAATTGATCTATTACCAAAAGGCGAAATTGGGCACAATAAAGACAATAGATTTTATATTAGTATGCTTAATTGCTCGCCCAAACCCACTTTTGAATTAAATTATGGCAAGGAGAGTTTTAAAACATTCACCCATTTAGACTCTGCCATTAAGGTAATTAAAGAGGTAAGGAAACTTGAACTGAAGGCCCAAAATTTTGATAAGCTACCGAGTAAAGTAGCACAAATGAAAAATTTATTATACCTAGATGTAAGTGATAATAATATAGCTAAAATTCCATCTTCAATTAAACAAATAAAAGATTTAAAGGAAATCAATTTAAGCAAGAATAAACTAGAAAAATTGCCTAAAGGCTTTTATAAACTGAAGTATTTAGAGGCGGTAGATTTAAGTTTTAATATGCTGCAAGACTTAAATAATCTTTTTGAACAAGGATTTTATCTCAAAAAAATTGACTTATCTTTTAATCAAATTACAAACATTGAACGCATCTATCAGTTAAAAAATATCCTTGAAGCAAAACTAAACAACAATAAAATAACTGAATTACCTCAAGAAATAAATCAGCTAAAGAAGTTAAAATTACTAGACCTGAGCAATAACCAATTATTATATCTACCTAAAACCATTATTGGCTTGGTTAAATTAGAAGAACTAAATCTAGAAAATAATCAATTGGGCTCCCTTCCACCAAATTTAAAAAGATTACGTAAACTAAAAACCCTGAATTTAGGTGGAAATCCCTTGGGCGAGAAAGAAAAAGAACGCATTAGGCGTGAATTGCCAGAAGTAGAAATAAGTTTTTAATGTTTCTTTTTTGATTTTCCCCAAATATCTCTAACCCATTAATATAGATTGGGTCTATTCTCAGATTCATTTCTTTTTTATCCATAAAAAAGAAAAATGCTAGGTTTTATAAAATAAATTAATCATTTTTTTCTTGATTTAAGTGTAATTATTAAAAAATAATTAAATTACATCCTTAAAATTCTGTACTTTATGAAAAAAATATACTTTTTTTTCTACGTATTAGCTTTTCTTTTTTCACCCATTTATCAGGCAAAAGGACAAAGTGTGGTTAATTATGTATTAAGTGCATCTGCCTCAAGCTATACGCCAATTTCTGGTGGTGTTCCAATATCCATTTCTGGAAATTTAAATGATGGATATGCGAATAATATTCCAATTGGCTTTGTATTTGTATATAATAGTCAGTCCTACACATCCATATCTGTTTCAACAAACGGATTTATTAGTTTGGGGGGTACAATTTCCAATCCAGCCAATGGCACTAATAATTTAAGTACGGGAGGAGGCACCATTTCCCCTCGCCCTATCATTGCGCCACTTTGGGATAATTTAAATTTTAATTTAAATAGTGATTTAAGCTATCAAACTATTGGCAATGCACCAAATAGAACCTTTATTATGCAATGGCAAAATGCCCGTTGGGGATCATTGGCAATTAACCCGGGTATTTCTTTTCAGGTAAGATTATTTGAAGCCGACAGCAAAATAGAATTTATTTACAGAAATGAATCTGGAACATTAAACGCGCCAAGCGCTAGTATTGGGATTACCAATAACAATTCAGGAACTAAAAACTTTTTATGCCTTACCAGCACAAGCAATAATAGTTCAGATACAAGTACCATTATTGAAACTACCACGCTAAACACGAAACCTAGCAGCGGACAATCCTATACTTTTGCGCCCAAATTTCAGGTTCCTACCACACCATCAGTGCTTACCTACACAAATATCACCGGCACACAACTTACACTCAATTGGAATGATAGCAGTAATTCTGAAACTTATTTTTTGGTTTACATGAGTTCAGATGATATTAACTATAACTTAATTAGTACCATCAATTCAATAAATAGCGCAGGAACGGGCACTAGCTATCAACAAAACTTTAGTGGCTTGGTTCCAGGAAACAGATATTACTTTAGGGTTTATGCATGTAATGAAGGAAGTTTACCCGTAAATTATACTCAAGGTAATGTTACTACAGCAGCTGGATTGTTGAGTGGAGTTAAACAAATTTGCCCTAGTTTATGTGATTATACAAGTATTGGTGCTGCATGCAATGACATACGGGCCAAAGGTGTTGATGGATCCTTAGTCTTAGAATTAATGAACACCTATTCGCCTAGCGTAGAGAGTTATCCACTAATTTTTGGAAATTTACTTAGCAACAATACCAATACAATTACCATAAAACCGCATTCTGCTGTTGTTAACCCAATCATATTTACCTCTAATGCTACTAGCACTTTTGCATTTAATCAAACCAATTATTTAACCATAGATGGGCAAAAAAACGGACAAACAGCTAGCGAATTTATTCAAATTTTTAATAGCAATAGTTCTGGTAGTGCCATTAGTTTCATAAACGGAAGCAGTAATAACACCATCACCAATTGTAGAATTTTAGGAACAACCCAAAGTAATAATTCAGGTGTAATAGGTTTTTTAGGGAGCTCAATGACTACTGGAAACAACTACAATTCGATTTTTAATAATAGCATAAAGGATAGTATCAATACGCCAATGAACTGTATTTATTCGGGTGGAAATACAAATGCACCTAATTTATACAATAGCATTTACAACAATAATATTTACAACTACCACAACGCCTCTAATCCAAGTTATGGGATATTTATTGGATCAGGCAGTAATGCTTGGTTCATTTCTAATAATTCCTTTTACCAAACGAGCATTAGAAATATTAGTTTTACCTATGCGGGTGCCATGCACTTGGCTAACGGGTCTAATTATACCGTTATTGGCAATTATATTGGAGGATCAGCTCCCAGCTGCGGTGGTGCAGCCAGTCAATATACTGGCAATGGATTTGTTAATTTGATCAGACTAAACCTTTCTGCCAGCAATACCAATGTTTTATTGGGTAATTATGTTCAAAACATTAACTTAAATTGGTCGGGTAGTTCAGGGATAAATTCTTTAATTCATTTAATAAATGGTGCTTTCAATATTAGTGGTAATCAATTAGGATCTGAAACAGAAAGCCTAAAAATTACTGTAAATAATACAACTGGGACCATTGATTTTGCGGCCATTTATCTGGGAGGTGGCAGCTCTTATGATGAAACCCAAATAAACTATAATTCGATTTCTGGTTTTAATATTGGATCAAGCGGACTAGGAAATATTCAATTTGCGGGGATTAGAATTGCCAATACAGTACCCGCATTGCAAATTAATGATAATACCATTGGCAGTGCAACTCAGTCAAATAATATTCACAATCAAAGTAAAGCCTACACTTATGGTATTATAGGTCCCGCTGGTTCATCACAAAATACCATTACAGGCAATTTAATTGCAAATATGCATGCCAACAATACAGATAGCAATGCAAATGTTTGCGGTATATTCATTAATTCTTCAGGAAGTTTTACGGTAAGTAGAAATACCATTTTTAAATTATTTTCAAAAAGTGTACTAGCTCAAAACGCCTATAACTCCCCTACTGTGGGCATTTGGCATGCCAGTAGTGGTCCAGACCAAATTTGCAGTTTTAACACCATTCATAATCTATATGCCACAAATAATAGCAATCCAAATATGAATAACGTATTTGGAATCAGGTATATTAATTCTGCAAGTGGAACCAATGTATTAGCAAATAATTTCGTTCATACGTTAGGATCTTCGGCCACAATTGGTGCAACAATATATGGTATTCAAAATGCGAATCAATTTTGCATTAGCACCAATAACATGATAAGACTTGGTATTGATAGCAATGGTAATAATATGATTGGTAATCACTCATTCATAGGCATACATGATTATAATAGCACCAATTCAAATTCGTATTACCATAATTCTATATACATTGGTGGCCAAAATTTAGGTCCGAATAACCTCAATAGCTATGCATTTTTTAACTCTGATGTGGCTAGTGGAACTAGAAATATTATAAACAATATTTTTTATAATGCCAGGAGTAATGTAAGCGGCACAGGTAAACAATATGCAATATGTTTTGCCTTATTTAACATCAATGGTTTAACACTAGACCATAACATATATTATGCACCTAATAGTGGAGGTAATTTTGGCAGAATAAATGTTACAGATTATACCAATATTCATGCTTGGCGTTCTCAAACGTTTATGGACTTTAACACAGGTATTGGCGACCCAAATTTTGTTAATCCGAATGGCAATAGCAATAACTTATCGCTGAAGTTACAGAGCAATAGCGCTGCTGAAGGAAGCGGAATGGAGATACCAGAGGTAGAAATAGATTATGAAGGAGAAATTAGGCAAAACAATACGCCAAATGATATTGGTGCAGACGCCGGAAATTATACTAAAATAGACATTTTTGCTCCATATATAGATTATCAACCGCTAAGCAATACCACAAGCATTAGCAATAGGACAGTCGTTGCAAAAATTAAAGATGCAGGAGTAGGTGTAAATACCAATGTAGTGTGGAGACCGAGAATTTATTTTAGAAGAATATTACCAACAGTTAGTGCATGGCAAACAACCCAGGGAACACAAACCTCAGGAACAAGTAAAGATGGCACTTGGAGCTTTAGCATAGATTACTCACTTACTGGAACGCCTGTTTTGAACGGTCACAGATATCAATATTATATTGTTGCACAAGATTCTGCAAACCCTACAAATGTATTTTTTAATCCTTTTGCTGGCGGAAATCATGCGACAGTTAATAGCATGATTACAGCCCCTACAAACGCATACACCTATTCTATTGTTAACGGATTAGCAACTAATTTATTTGTTGGTACCGGACAAACATATACAAATTTAACCGGACCTAGTGGTTTATTTGCAGCCATTAATAATGGTGTATTAACAGGAAATACCACTGCAACCATTTTAACAAATACAACAGAGCCAGGAACAATTGCCTTAAATAATTTGGGTTTAAATGGATTTAACTTACTAATCAAACCAACTAACTCGCCCATTTTGGTTTCAGGCAATGCAAATACTGGCGTCTTGGCTATGATTGCCATAGATGGTGCAGAGGGTGTTTGCATAGATGGGGGTAGCAATAGATTACTTACTTTTAGAAATAGTATAGGAACCATACCGAATGCAGGAACAGCCTCAACCATAAGAATTAGAAATGGGTACAGAGACACGATCAAAAATTGTATTATTGAAGGTAATTCTGCAAATTCTTCTATTGGAACGGTTAATTTTGGAACTAGCTCAGTTGCACAATCTTCAGAATCAATTGTACTTAACAACAATCAAATTAGGCCACCTCTGAACGATAGTACAAATGCACCTAATTCGCCAGTTGTAATAAATTCTGCTGCAGGAAATATTTCAAATTGCCGCATTTCAGCTAATCAAATCATAGATTTTAACACATTTGGGATCTATATTCAGAATGCCGGTAGGAATATTATTATTGGAGATTCTATGGATGCTGGCAGCGGAAATCATCTGATACAGAGAAGGGCAAGAACCGCCATGCAATATCCCATTATGGTTGGGTCTGGAAATGGAAATACCATCGGAAATAATAAGATTTATAACCTACATAATATTACGCATTCGGGTGGCATATATGGCATTTATGTATACAATGGAATTAATAACACATTGATTACAAAAAATTCAATTGGTGGAAGCAATGAAAACAGAGGTGGTGACCCTATGAGAATGAGCAATATTTTTACCGGAATTATAATTAATGGGGGAAATTTACAGCATACCAGAATAGAACAAAATAGAATTGGAAATATCTTATTAAATGGCACTTCTGGAACCTTTACAGGAATCTATGGCATTGGCGGAAAGCTAATGATCAACAATAATCTTATTGGGGTAGATAAAAACAATAGTATAGCCAGCGATAGCATAAGTATTAGTCAGAGTTTTTATGGTATCAGATACAATAGCTCAAGTACTGTAAACATTAGCAATAACCAAATTAGAAATTTATATAATAATGGAATTGGTTTTTCTGTTGGTATAAGCATAGACAATGGGATTTTTCAAATTAACAACAATGATATCTCACATTTATACACCAAAGCAACTACAAATAATAGCGTAGATTATAGTTGCGTTGGAATCAGAATCTCATCAGCCAGAACAGATAATAATATAGAAAACAATAACATATCAGATCTACATAATTTGAGTAATTTTATCAGTAGCTCAGTTACTGGAATTGCTGTTATGAATACCATCAAAACCAGTATGATTCAGAGAAATAGAATCTATAATTTATTCTCAACTAATACTGGTTTAACCACTTCGAGTCCCATTATTAGAGGAATATTCGTTGGCTCAAATGGGTCGAGTATATACCATAATAACCAAATAAGTTTGGCTCAAGAAATAGCCAATACACAACCAAGGATAAGAGGAATTGATATTTCAAGTTCTGGCGGAACCAATCAGTTTTATTATAATACCATTTATATTGGCGGAGTAAACGCGGGTGATAACAATAGCTCTGCATTCTTCAGGAATGTGAGCAGCAGCACTGCGGCAGTTGAATTGGTGAATAATATTCTATACAATGAAAGAATGGGAGCTGGAACCCATTATTCCCTAAGTAGTAATTTAAGTGGAAATTTCATTCAAGATAATAATTTATTTGTGGCAAGAGCAGTTGGATCAATCATTGAATTTCCACTTGGTACCTCACGTACACTAGCTACTTGGAATTCGTTTACAGGAAACCCTATTTACAATATATTAAATACCAATACTGAATTGCTTGCAGATTCATTTTTTGAGAATAAAAATATGGGTAATCTTAAAAGTACCTCCTGCAGAATTGCGGATATTGGTGCTTATGTAAGTGTTCAAAACGACTTCCAAAATCAATTGCGTGGCATTCCATCCGACATCGGTTCAACTGAATTTACACTCAGTAATGACAGACCTAGCATTACGCAACAAGCTATAAATGATACCATTTTCTGCAATGGTGGAAATGCCCATTTTAAAATTTTGGCCAGAGCCAGCGGCATTAAATACCAATGGCAATTAAAACAAGGAAGCACCTGGCAAAACCTTACAGATAACTTATCTTATATTGGAACAAATACAGACTCATTGCGTATTATCAATCCAAACTCATTATTTAATAACAATCAATATAGATGTGTGGTGAGTGGTGCTTGCAACCCCGCCGACACAAGTATTGCAAGAACCCTAATAGTTGTTAGCAACAATTATTGGACAGGTGCCACAGGAACAAACTGGAACAATGCGGCTAATTGGAGTTGTGGAATCCTTCCAACGGCAAGCACAGATGCCATCATAAATAATGTAAGTAACCTACCTGTTATTAGTGATAGCGTTCAACAGTGTTATAAATTAAGTATTGCAGCAGGTGCAAGTGTTACCCTGAATAATGCTGCTTCTAAACTTGCCATATTTGGCCCAATCGAACTCAATGGAAATATCATTCATTCTAATGGAACCATATCCTTTTCAGGAAATGTAACCCAAAACATACCACCTATTGCTTTTCATAAATTAGAAATAAATAATAGCAGCGGTGTGCAACTAGGGGGACATATAAGCGTTGCGAATCAACTTCATTTTATTCAGGGAACCATTCAATTAAACCAGTATCATTTAAGTTTACTGGGTAATAATTCACAAATATTTGGCGCTAATTCTGCTAATAAATTCATAGTTAGTAACGATACAGGTTCATTGATTATCCAACACATTGGAACGGGTAATAGATTGGGATCCGTTTTGTTTCCTATTGGTTCGAACCCCAATAGCTATACCCCATTAAGCCTGCTTAATGCAGGCGTAAGCGACCACTTTACAGCACGCGTAATGCCACAAGTTTACAACCAATATCAAAGCAATGGCAACCCACTGGGCGCTGCATACACCGCAAATGCAGTAAATAAAACCTGGGTATTACATGAGTTAGTTAGCGGAGGAAGTAATGCCCAAGTGCAATTTTCATGGAATATAAACGATGAATTATTTACGTTTAATAGAAGTGCTAGTTATGTAGCCCAATATTCAGGTACACAATGGACCGGAAATACACCAACTGCAGCAGGCGGTATAAATCCTTATTTTCAAAGTATAAGTGGCGTAACTCAATTTACTATTTTTGGGGTAGCAAGTGGTGGACTTTTACCTATCAAATTGTTGTCATTCGAGGCAAATCAAGAAAATCGGTTGGTTCAATTGAATTGGAAAACACTTTCTGAAAAAAATAGTAAAATATTTCAGGTTGAACGATCAACAGATGGCATACTATTTACTAAAATTGGTGAGGTAAAAGCAGCCGGCAATAGCGAAGTTTTAAAAACCTATGGGTTCACAGATACAGATTTACCACAACATACTAACTGGTACTATCGCCTAAGGTTAGTTGATAGAGATGATACTTATTCATTCTCAAAAGTCATACAATTACAATCCATTGCATCAAACCAAATACATGTATTCCCAAATCCTTTTTGTAAAGAAATACATATTGATCCAAAAGAACTTGAAAACACAGAAGTACTTATTACTTTAAGTCATATAAATGGCAACACAGTTTTACAAAAAAAGATGCTGTTGCAGGGGTTGCAGCAAATAAATGATATTGCACAATTGGTTCCGGGGATATACATTTTGAGCATTCAATCTCAAAATTATGCCACCCAAATAAAGCTCATCAAAGAATAGGTGCTTTTATCTCTCTCCTATTTGTTGACGCCACATGGCATAATACAATCCCCTTTGGGCCAACAGCTCGGTATGTTCACCTGTTTCTACCAATTCTCCTTTTTCTAATACATAAATCCGATTGGCGTGCATAATGGTTGAAAGCCTGTGCGCAATCATTACTGTGATATGATTCTTACTTGAACTAATTTCTCTGATAGTTTTGCCTATTTCTTCCTCTGTAATACTATCTAATGCAGAAGTAGCCTCATCAAAAATCAACAAGCTTGGATTTCTAAGCAAAGCCCTAGCGATAGATAAGCGCTGTTTCTCTCCACCAGAAATTTTTATTCCACCCTCACCTATTACACTATTGATTCCATTTTCACTTCTCGCCAGTAAATTTTGACAAGATGCCTGGTGGAGTGCCTGTGTGATTTGCTCATCTGATGCCCTGGGGTTAACAAACAATAAATTTTCTTTAATTGTGCCCGAGAACAACTGAGTGTCTTGTGTAACAAATCCAATTTGATTACGCAATGCCTCTATATCTATTTCCTTAGTCGGAATTTGATTAAATTTAATTTCACCCACATTGGGCTCATACAAACCCACAAGTAATTTTACCAAAGTAGTTTTGCCTGAACCAGATGGCCCAACAAAAGCGATAGTTTCTCCACTCTTCACATCAAAACTTACGCCACTCAATGCAGCTTGCTTTCCGGTTTTATGCATAAAACCAACCTGATTAAAAGAAACCGTATGAAGGGTTTCTATTGAAATAGGATTAACAGGTTTAACGGCCAAGGGCTTTTCCATAATCTGATTAAAATTCTGCAAAGAAGCTTCTGCCTCTCGATAACTTAAAATCACATTGCCCATTTCTTGCATTGGCCCAAAAATAAAAAAGGAATAAAACTGCAGTGTCATTAATTGTCCTAAACTCATTTCCGCTTTAAAAATCATATACATGAGAACAAACAAGATTGATTGACGCAAAAAATTAACGATAGTACCTTGTAAGAAACTAATACTGCGAATATCTTTTACCTTTTGTAGTTCCAATTGCAAAATCTTTTGGGTAGAAACATGCAAACGTTTCATTTCTTGATGCGTTAATCCTAAACTTTTGATGAGTTCAATATTTCTTAGTGATTCTGTTGTAGACCCGGCCATTGCCTTAGTTTGGGATACAATGCGTTGTTGCACTACTTTAACTTTTTTAGATAAAATATTGGTTAAACTGGCCAATAGAAAACTAGCTGCGAAATACAATACAATAAGCCAAGGCTGAACTTGAATAGCATAAATGACTACAAACACAATCCCCACTAAAGATGTAAAAAAGATATTGATAAAATTTAAAATAAACTTTTCAGAATCCGTTCGAACTTTTTGTAACACATTTAAAAGTTCACCGCTACGCTGATCTTCAAACTCTTGAAAAGGTAATTGCAAAGCATGTTTTAATCCATCGGTATAAACAGCAGCGCCAAATTTTTGAATAATTAAATTCAATGTATAATCTTGAAAGGCCTTTGCAATTCTACTTACCATAGCCACACCAACTGCAGCAGAAATAAGTATGGCAACCCCAATTAAAAAAGTATGCTCATCATAATTAGCAGGCTTACTTGCAAATCTATCTATCAGTTTACCGTAAATAAATGGATCCAACATAGAAAACATTTGATTTACTGCAGCCAAGAATAAAGCCAAAGCAACCAAGTTTTTATAAGGTCTTAAATATTTTAAAAAAATGTTCATGGAATGTAGTTTTTAACGCGCCAAATAGCATTTCAAAGGTAAACAGCAATTTGTCAATTTGAGTATTACATACAAATAAATTATTCATTCAATGAACATCAGGATTGAAAGGGGAGTTGGGGTTTTACCAGTATAGATTCTTCCCGCTCCACAGATACTTGTCCGGCATGAGCCCCTTTTGGCTTACGTACATATTTTTTAGGTGTATATATCACTGGAACCCATTCACTGCCTGAAGCAGACGAATAATAAGCAGCTATGGCAGCGGCTATTTGAATAATCGGTTCAGGAAAATGTTGAACCTGTTGGTGTTTAATAACAACATGACTTCCACTAACTCCTTTGGCATGCAACCATAAATCATCTTTATGAGCAAATTTTAAAGTAAGTTCATCATTATTCCGTGCATTTTTACCCACGTAAATTTGAAATCCCTGACAATCGAATTTTCTAAACTTTTCTTTGAGTGGTATTTGCACCCGTAGTTTTTCTTCTTTTATCCAAGGCTTTAAATCTTTTAAAAATTGAGCCTCGCCTATATACCTATAGATTTGTTCAACTTCGGCTAATCTACTTTGGGCTTGCACCAATTGCTGTTGCTTTATTGCAATTTCCTTTTTTCGATTTTTGTGCTTTTGGTAATAATATGCCGCATTTTCTTGAGGCGATAAGTCCTTTTTTAAGGCAATATCAATAGTCTGATTTCGATAAAAATCATACAATATTACAGCTGTCTGTTTACCTTGAATCAGATGCAAATTAGCCATTATGATATGACCAATTTCATCGAATGGAATGGCTTTTTCAGCCAATTGAAAAAATTGGGACGCTCCTTGAATGATTGCCTTCTCTCGTTTGATCTTTTGTTTATATTGAGCCAATAATGAATACTGCGCTTCCACAAATACATGTAATTGCAAATATCTTTTAGCAAAGTAATTTAAAGCTTCGAAAATAGAATCTGTTTGCAATAAACATGTTCCTATTTGTTCACCAAAATTTAAAACTATGCTTTTATTTGGCTCTATGGTTTCCCAAACAAAATAATTACCTGTAAATTGTATGTTTTCAACCACTTTGTCCGCTTGATTAAAATCAGCCAATTGCAATCGTTTATCGTTTTCAATTTGTGATCTAAAGAGTTGTTTTGGTTCAGACCCTGCATAATACAACACATTGGTTAATGGACCATATAGTTTAAACACCAAGTGTTGGTTCGAAGCAAAAGACAACTGAAAGGAACGATTATGCTTGTGTACTTCTACCTTTTCAACGGCTATTCCCAGCAAGTCTTTAAATAGCGGAAAAACACCCGTATCTCTTGAAACAGCATACTCTGAGAATAGGAGTAATCCAGTTTTACATTCAGTATTAACTTGTATGCTTATGTTTTCTTTACCTTTAAAAAACACCAAGCTTAATACTGATTGTTGATAATCTCTAAATGCATCCTGTAAGATATAGCCGCTCAATAATTCATTTAAATGTTGTGCCAATAAAGGAAAAATCACCTGATGTTGGTGTAATGATCGCATGTTAAAATTGCAGTGTTAACCCGTCGTATGCCAAATGAATATGGTTTGGCAGTTCATTTTCTACCTCTTTGTGTATACCCAATTGGTGACTTATATGAGTAAAATAAGCTACTTCAGGTTGTATCACATTTACCATGGCTATAGCCTCATCTAAAGTAAAATGGGAAATATGATGCTCTTTACGCAGCGCATTTAATACCAATACTTTGCAACCTTTTATTTTTTCCAATTCTTTGGGCTCAATTTTATTGGCATCTGTAATGTAAACAAAATCATTCAATCGAAAGCCCAATACAGGTAATTTATGATGCATTACTTGTATCGGAATAATGGGTAGTTCAATGAGCGAAAAAGGTTCCAAAGAAATTTGATGTAGGTTCATCTCAGGCACACCAGGGTATTTGGGTTCTTCAAATGCATAAAAAAACTCCCTCCGAATGGCATTTTCAACTCTTTTTTCACAATACACATCAATGGGTTTTTTCATGGCAAAATTAAAACCACGTATATCATCTAATCCCGCCATATGATCTCTATGTGCATGCGTAAACAAAATACCATCTAGGCGCTCTATGCCACATCGTAGCATTTGTGCTCTAAAATCTGGTCCGCAATCTACCACCAAATGTTGGTTATTATGGCTAATTAAAATACTTGTGCGCAAGCGTTTATCTTTAGGGTCTACAGAGTTGCACACCTCACATTTGCAAGCAATAATTGGCACCCCCTGCGATGTTCCTGTTCCTAAAAATTCTACTTTCATTCCTTTGGCAAATTATTAAGATATGCTGGTTAAACAAAGAAAAAATATTTCATTTTAAACCAATAGCCTAAATTTACATCTTACTACAACAAGCATATTCATCTTATAACTATGAAAAAATTAATCAAATTAGTATCACTTAGCCTAATTGCTTTCTTGTTTTTTGGTTCGAACCAAAGTTTTGCACAACAAAAGGGAAATAGACCAAATTCTGCATTTGGTGCCCTGAAGGAAAAATCAGATTCTTTAAAAATCAAATTAAAACTAACTGATTTTCAATCGGCTAAATTTGATGAAATCATGAAACGGAATAGAGAGGAGATTCGAAAAAGAATGATGGAATTACCCGATGATGCAAGCCGTATGGAAAGAGCCGAAGTAATGCGTGAAACCATGAAAAACGCTGATAAAGAAATACTAGAAATTTTGGATAGCGATCAACAAATTGTATATAGATCTGAAAAAGAGAAGATGCAACAAGAGAGAAAATCAAACAGGAAGAGGACTACCAAAAACGAATAGTTACAGACCATTGCAGTTATTTATCAGGAACGCTATCCCAAGTGCTATACTTACCCAAAATCACCTTGTTTGAATCTAACAGGATAAAGCTGGGTGTGGCAGCAATATAATATTTTAATACTGCATCAGCATTCCACCCTTTATAGTCGCAACTATGCCATAAATTTGGGAATTTTTTAATGCTGGCATCATGTATTTCTTTATTTGTATCTATGCTTATTGCCAAAACCGTAATTTCTTTGTGGGCAGCAGCCCACTCATTTATTTTTGGTAATTCTTCGAGGCAATGCGGACAATTACTGCTCCAAAAAACCAATAACGTTTTAACTGATTTTATCTGATGAAGGGTAGCCTTCTTTTTTGTTTTGTTCAATTGGGTTTGTTCAATTAAGTTGAGCGAAAAATCTGGCGCTTTATTTCCAATTTTCATGGCAGCATAACCAATCATTCTTTTCTCAAATTCGGTTTTTTCAAAAGTATCAAAACACTGCTCAGCTAAATCTTTATATTGCTGATCCAAGTATTGCAACACTTCCTCCTCGCCTATTTCTTTAAATCCAAGACTCAGGTATTTAAAGGCAAAAGCATGGGTTTCTTTATTTCCAGAAAACTTGCGAATGATTACATCTACCGAACGTTTAAAGCCATTGGTTTTTTCTTCGGCAGAAAAATTCATATTTGGATTCATCCAATAACGCAGGTAATTAAGAATATGATCTGTATATAATGGGGTATTAATTAAGGCTGGGTTATTGGCATCAAACCCATCCCAAAAATGTTCTCTTTTTTCAAAATCCTGAATTCTAGGCTCATCTTTTGGATCAGCAAAATAGTATGGTCTATTGGCAACCATTTCATATGCCAATGTTCCACGCATCAGATTTTTAAAGGCAGTAAATTGTTCGAAATATAAAGCCTTCTCCAATTCCCATTCTTTTATAGCGGCTTTTACTACCTCTGCGTTAGCTTGTGGATAGGCATGTATAAATTGATTGAGTAAATTAATTCTTTCCATTTGTTTGCTGCTCTCTTTTAAATAATCATACCAGTTTTTATTTTCTTGAGAACTCACAAATTGAGGATAAGCAAGGGGATCATTTGCCAATATAGTAAAGTCAATTAGCTTTTCTTTTCCATTGATAATGATATCTACATATTGCTCAGCTTCTGCCACTGCATATTGAAATCTATACACACCAATGGGTATATCAGGCGGTAAAGAGATAGAAAAATAACCATTTTTAATGGTGGCACCGCCAACTGCAAAAGTGCCAACGCCATATTTTTTCATGATTACTTTTGCAAATTTGGTATTATTCACGAATTGTCCTTTTACCAAAATGCTATCTTGCGCATAAGCCGGCAATGAAGCCAAATACAACAAACACAAAAAGATTGGTAGGCGAAATCCAAATTTTAAATACTTCATCATTATAAATTTCAATCAAAATTACACTATTCGGCATGCTTACACAATGCAATATAAAAAGAAACATCCCCAAGAAGCGTATTTCTGGGGATGTTTAACCTGTATCGAATTGCGTTTAATCCTTTAAACAACGAACTGAAAAGGCAGAACCTTTTCCATATACCTGTCGTAGTACACCTTGTTTACTTGTTAGTAAGTTTCTACTATAACCATTTCCAACAGATTGTGAGGTAGAAGACCAAAAATTAGCACTTTCTCCCCTTCCAATATAGGAAGCAGTCTCACCGCGCATGCCCGATACTATTGCTGTGAACCCACTTGCGTTAGTATGGTACAATGGGTTATAAATATTCAATAATTTATCGGCAGGCCTCCCTTGGTTGATATTGGTATCAGCTCTATATTCAGACACAACAATTTGCTCTGCAATGCTCATACCCATTCCATGCTCTAAATACATCCATTCACAATCACTAGGAATATGAAAACCTGCTGGACAAATTCCTTTACTGCGTTCACTAATGCTGGCATCCATAGCTCCGCACCATTGATATAAAACACCTTCATTTGTACCAGGCTCTGTACTTTGCCAAGCTGCACTATTGTTATTATTGTTGTGCATAGAGGTATTGTAATATCCCCAATATCCTTGATCGCCTGTTGTTGTGCCCGTCCAAGAAGAACTTGTATAAGCACTATATACACTTGGTGCATCAATCATATTAGTTAACAACCAACATTGGCCATTAATATTCACTGTACTGTGCGTTCGTGAATTGGCTGTAACACTGGTTACACCGCCGCAACCCTGAGCCGAAACAGGCTTATCTTGGCAGAAAGCATTATTGCTAAATACCTCTCCAGTAGTTTGAGTAGCCAAATTATAAGTAGTACCAACATGAGCAGAACCAATTATACCATTGTAATGGGCATAATAACTAGATCCTAAGGGTGCCTCAACAGTTAGCACAGATCCATGAATAGAAATACTAGGCGTTGAGTTGGTGGTCCACATAAAGTTACCTGCAGCCAAAGGTGAACCTGTGGCAGTAAGTGTGATGGTCTGACTACCAGTAGCACCAAAAGTTCCAGAGGCTGAGAAATATATTCCGTTAACCGTGTTGGTAAGAATATTATATGTTCCTGCAGTGCTCACTGTAGCCACTAAGGTAACTGTTGCTGTAGGTGCCGACCCCATAACCATGGTTTGAGTTACTGCACCTCGGCGCACACCAGCGGGACTATTATTAACCCCTGCACCAACGCGACAACCTACATTGCTAGACCAAGCACTTACAACTGCTGTTCCGCCAGAAGAAATTTCACCCCCATTCGAAGGAGTTGTTGTTCTATCACATGCATTATACCAAGCCGACCCATTATAATGTTCTACACAGTTCTTAGTGGTATTATAGATTACCAAACCAGTGGCGGGACTCACAATAGCGTTTCTTTGAGCACTTGTCATGCGTGGTAACAATAATCCCTTACTCGTGCTCTCCATTTCAAACACTGCACTGCTGTTTACAACTGTTGGATTATCGCCAACTTTTACCTGAGCTGAAACCTTTATTGCTAATAATCCTGTGGTTAAAAATAGAATTACACCCTTATTTATTTTATTCATATTAGATATGATTTTAGTATGCGTTTAAAATTTATTCCGACTTATCTTTGTTTTTATTATGTATTTTTCTTACCCCATAGGTTAGCGCTGCTGCAGCCAATAAGCTTACACCACCATCTACAGGAACATCATTTACATCATCATCAAATTCAGGCTCATCCTGAGCAATCACAAATGCATTAAATGCGAAGAGCAAAGATAAGGTTAATACTAATTTTTTCATGTTATTGTTTAATAAACTTATCATGTGTAACTTTTGTATTCGTGGTAATAATGATATGATACACACCACTTGCCAAATCAAAAATAGAAATAGGAAATAAAGACGCTCCCTTACTCACGAAAGTAGAAAGCACTTTTTTGCCATTAATATCAATGATTTCAACTAGTTTATCTTCGTGAATATATTTTCCATCAAATGCGAGTTGAATGGTCTCAGAAGCGGGATTAGGATACATAAAAAAAGAAGCCTGGTCCGCTATGCTTCCTGTAGCATTCGCTGTTTTCTTGAAAACAATGGCTAAACGACCTTCTGCTAATAAAGTTGAATCTGCCAATGAAATAGCTTGAGTATATTCATCGGTAATGGCAGTTAAAGTACCTTTTACCTTATCTTGCAAATAGGGTTTATAAAACTCAAATGAATTGGCTCCATCTATTTGAATTTTATACAAGGCTGAAGGCGTAGACCTAGCAGTGCTCAATGGAACAATAATTTCATCCGACTCCATTACACCATAACTGGCAATACTCTGCCTTAACATATCTGAAGATAAAAAAGAAATATTTACATTTGGATTGTTCATTTTGGCAGCATCCCAGCGATCTATACCGTTTTCAGCATCAGCCCTAAAATGTAAAAAGGCAACATCATAATTTGACGAATCGTACATTAGGGTTAATTTTAAATGATTTGTTAATTGCGTTTTACCAAAAAAACCACCAACTCCAGAAACTTTATCGGCCTCTTCTATACTAATTGAAGCGCCAGAACCTGTTGCGCGCACAAAAAAAGCTTGAGAAGATTGTATAATATCACCAGCTAAACCTGTTGAACCATTGTACGAAACATAGGAATTTGAGTTTGGATTCCATACAGAATATGAACCACTTACAGAGGCGTTTTTCGTAATCGCATTCCAACTAATAGGTGATGGAAAAGGATTACCAATTAGATGCCAGCCATTTGAACCTGTTAGGGAAAGACTCTTTGTAAACACTCCAGAAGGGTAAGTGCCCGAAACCGATAAGGTAGTATTGGTTGCAGCAGGTGCTGGACTTGTAGTTAAACTTATGGTTCTATCTCCGCGAACCAATACACGATAACCCTCTCCGTTTAGTAAAGACATATTACCACTAGCAAAAGGAGTCCAACCTGGATCTGTCGTCATGGTTGGATTTCCTGCTGATTCAGTATAACTAAATGCAGAAGGATTATTTGAAATACTTGGATCAAAGCCATTTGAATTTCCACCAGCACCTGTAATATGCGTTCCTAATCCTGCTGTACTATCTCCGTTATTTCGCCATTGTAAAGCAGTTCCACCAACCACAGGTGAAGCTAAAAAACGAAATCTTCTGATCGCAGGAATATATCTTTCTACAGTATAAGTGCCAGAGATCCCAACACCAGCAGGCAATTGGGCAATACGTGCAGTGGCAGTAGCATTTGATTTTAATATAAGTTTACCATTTGCATTTAATACCGCACTACTTCCAGAACCCGTAACAGTTCCAAAAACTTGAACCTCATCATCAAGTGTTTTCGTCCCTGAACCAGAAAAATTTAAATTGATTAAGCTTAACTTTTTGCTATCAATTAGTTGATTTCCTGATCCAATCAAACTCAAACTTAAATTTGTAGCTACAATTTCGGCCCCCGTATTGTTAATATTTCCACCAACTATTAAATGAGCATTATCACTAAAGGTAATATTTGTATTGGAAATATTGAAATTTCCATTTATTCTAATATCACCTGCAAAACTAACACCCGCTGGATTGTTTAATACAATATTTTGTAGATCTTTTATACTCGTATTATTAATGGTTTGTGCTGAAGTACCATTTAAAACCATGGTTCCTGAGCCACTAATACCAGTAGCATTTTGAATAATTAGGTCGCCTTTTAAGGAAATGGTTGCATTGGCATCCATCCAAAAATCTGCACCCGAACCAATAAATAAGCTCTGAGCAGAAACAGAAATGAGTCCACCTAAACCCAATAAGAGACAAAGAAATATATACTTTTTCATACTTTTCATTTTTACGCTAAATATGGACATAAGACATACATCCAACTTTTGGCATAAGATTAATTTATGAACGATTAATTTATTTTTACTCATTTGAACCTATTTCTACAATAGTCATTTTTGGCAAAATCAATTCCACGCTAAAAAAAGATTCATAGAATCGCAAAAAACACTAATTATCAACTAATTAAAGTAAATCCCAAATTAATACAGCTCCTAAAACACAGGAAAAATAATCCCAAAATGAGACAAAAATCCCAAAATTAACACTTTAATATGCCAAACATAGTAGCAACTTAACGTCAAATTCAAAAACATTTCACAATAAAAAAAGTTTATGTTATCCGCTCATTTTTATTTGATTCATTGGATGTATAATTGCTCATATTTTTAAAAAATGATTTGCTGAATTTCCAAATTATGTCTAAAACTGAATTTACGTATTTAAACCTTCCCTCCTTGTTTTATGAAAAGGTGCAACCGAGTCGTTTACCTAAACCAGAAATAGCTCTATTAAACCAAGCGCTTTTAAATGTATTGGGGATTCCAAATAACAATCTTCCTAAATTATTGTCCTTTTTACAATTGGCCGATCCAAACCCCGAGGCGCAAACCTTTGCTCAGGCTTATGCCGGACACCAATTTGGGCATTTTACGATGTTGGGAGATGGCAGAGCCATAATCATTGGAGAATGGGTTCAGGCAGAAAATTTACGTTATGATATTCAATTAAAAGGTGGCGGGCGAACCAAATATTCACGCGGTGGAGATGGTAAGGCCACCTACAGAGCCATGTTAAGAGAATACCTAATTAGTGAATCAATGTTTCACTTAAATATTGCTACATCAAGAAGTTTAGCTGTAATTAAAACAGGCGAATGGGTGCAAAGAGAGATGGTAGTTGAAGGAGCGGTATTGCCAAGAATTATGAAAAGTCATATTAGAATTGGCACATTTGAATTTGCACGGCATTTCGGCACCTTAAACGATTTAACTGCCCTGTGTAACTATAGCATTAACAGGTTATATCCGCAGCTTAAAACTAAGGAAAACAGCGCCGCAGCTCTACTTGAAACCGTAATGGTTTCTCAAATTAATTTGATATGTGAATGGATGCGTGTGGGTTTTATTCATGGGGTTATGAATACAGATAATGTGGCCATCAGTGGAGAGACTTTTGATTATGGTCCGTGCGCGTTTATAAACAGCTACAATCCCAATACAGTATATAGTTCTATTGATAGAGATGGCAGGTACGCTTTTAAAAACCAGGCAAATATTTGTAAATGGAATATCACCCGATTTGCAGAAGCATTATTACCATTGCTGCATACAGAGGAAGAAAAAGCCATTTTAATTGCTAAAGAAATAATTGGCACTTTTGATCAAATTTGGGTTAATCAGTATTATAAAACCATGTTGTTAAAACTAGGGATAACAGAAGTAAATATAAGCTTATGTGATTGGGTAAATGAATTACTAAAAATTATGGAAGAGGAGCAAATGGATTATACCAATACCTTTTTAGCACTCGGAAATCCTGATTTTGCGTCAGAAACACATCATTGCTCTGAGCGCTTTAGTACTTGGCGAAATAATTGGGAAAAGTATATAGAAAATAGCATTGGTCTATCTAAAGCTCAGGCCATTATGCAAGTCAATAATCCGGCTTTTATCCCAAGGAATCATGAAGTAGAAAAGGCATTAGATGAAATGAGTATGGGTAACGCAAAACCCTTTGAAAACCTCTTACAAGTGCTCCAAAACCCTTATACCTATAATCCAACATTTCATAGCTATACCAATCCACCACAGTCCGAATTTGACAAAAAATTCAAAACATTCTGTGGCACCTAAGCAACAATAATTAATAAACCGAAACCAAAATAGACATCAAAAAAACGTAATTTTGCATTCGTAATTCGTCATTAATAATTCGTAATTCATACTTACATTGCAACATGAATTTGCCTGAAGAAAAATTGGCCTACGAGGCGTTGGTAAGCGAGTTAAAATTGCACAATTACAAATACTATGTATTGTCGCAACCCATTATCTCTGATTATGAATTTGACCAATTACTTAAACAATGCGAGGCCATCGAAAGCCTTCATCCTGAATGGGTTCAGTCAGATTCACCTACCCAAGTTGTAGGTGGAGAAGTTACCAAAAACTTTGAGCAGGTAAAACATACCTACCCCATGATGAGTTTAGGTAACACTTATTCTGCAGAGGAGTTGGGTGAGTTCGATCAAAGAGTGCGCAAGGCAATTGGCGAAGATTTTACTTATGTATGTGAATTAAAATTTGATGGCTTGGCCATTAGCATTAGCTATGAAAATGGCAAAATGATACGAGCGGTTACGCGCGGCGATGGCACACAGGGCGATGATGTTACGGCTAATGTAAAAACGATCAGAAGTATTCCTCAACAACTACATGGAAATTTCCCCGCTAGTTTTGATATACGCGGCGAGATTTTTATGCATAAAAAAACCTTTGAGCGGTTAAACGAATCGCTTAAGAAAGAACTTATAGAACAAGGCGTTGATGAAGATAAAATTGCAGAACGTTTGTATAAAAACCCAAGAAATTTTGCTTCAGGAAGTTTAAAAATGCAGGACAGTAAAGAGGTGGCAAAGCGTTCTCTAGATGCCTTTTTATACTTTGTATATACCAAAGAAAATATCTGCGAAACGCATGCCGAGAGTTTAATGCTGGCTGAGTCATGGGGATTCCAAGTAAGTGATCACTATCAAGAATGTACTAACTTAGCTGAAGTGTTGGCATTTATTAATAAATACGAAAGTGAACGTCATAAGCTAAGCTATGAAATTGATGGCGTGGTAATCAAAGTTAATCAATACAAACACCAAGAAGATTTAGGTTTTACAGCCAAAATTCCAAAGTGGGCCATTTCTTATAAATACAAGGCAGAATCTGCGCTTACGCAACTATTATCTGTGAGTTATCAAGTAGGCAGAACAGGCGCCATTACACCTGTAGCTAATCTTAAACCGGTACAATTGGCTGGTACCACAGTAAAACGGGCTAGCCTTTACAATGCAGATGAAATTGAACGATTAGACTTACATGAACTAGATTGGGTGCATGTTGAAAAAGGCGGAGAAATTATTCCAAAAATCACTTCTGTTAATGCAGAAAAGCGCGATTTATTTGCTCAAAAAATTAACTATATTGCTGTTTGTCCGGAATGTGGCACACAGCTCATTAGAAAAGAAGGGGAAGCCGTCCATTATTGTCCGAACGACAGTCATTGTAAACCCCAATTAATTGGCAGATTAGAGCATTTTGTGAGCAGAAAAGCGATGAATATTGATGGATTGGGCGCAGAAACGGTAGCCGCTTTATTCCAAAAAAATTTGATTCGAACCTATGCCGATTTATACACCTTAACATATGACCAACTAAACGGACTTAGTTTTGAGTTGGAAGATCCAGAAACGGGTAAAATAAAGAAACGTTCTATCAAAGAAAAAGGGGCAGAAAATATCATTCAAGGTATTGCTTTATCTAAGACTGTACCTTTTGAGCGCGTGTTATTTGCGCTTGGCATACGTATGGTTGGAGAAACCGTAGCCAAAAAACTAGCGCAACATTTTGAAAACGTTGCCAACTTAATGCAGGCCAATGCAGAACAAATAGCGGCCGTGCACGAAATTGGTGAAAAAATTGCAGAAAATGTATTGCGTTTCTTTTCCGATGAAGAAAACATTGCAGTAGTAAATCGTTTACAAGCATATGGTTTGAACCTACAGATGCAATACGACCCAAGTATTCAAAGAAGTGATGAATTAGCTGGAAAATCTTTCTTGGTATCTGGCACATTTAGCATGAGTAGAGATGACCTCAAAAAGCTTATTGAAAACAATGGCGGTAGAAATGTAAGTGCCATTTCTAAAAGCCTAGATTATCTTATTGCTGGCGATAAAATGGGTCCAGAAAAATTGAAGAAAGCCGCCGATTTAAATATTCCCCTGATTTCTGAACAAGATTTTTTGGCCATGCTTGGCGGGTAAGTAGATGTAACTTACTTACCCCCCCTATTTCAATTCGGATTGAAACGCAAATACGTATATTTGAAATCGAAATCATGAATAAAATTCAATTAGATGAAACCATTTGCGCCTTGGCAACACCTGCCGGAGTTGGTGCTATTGGCGTAATACGGGTGAGTGGCGAGCAATCTATACAAATTGTAAACACTCTCTTTAGGGGTAAAAATTTGTTGGAAGCACCCACACACGGCTCTCCCTATATTCAACAACGTATTTTGCATGTTTTGGTTCAGACCGGGGCTCGACTTGCGCAGCCTGGTGAGTTTACCATGCGTGCCTTTCTCAACAAAAAATTAGACTTATCGCAAGCAGAAGCGGTAGCAGATGTGATTGCCTCTCATTCTGAGATGAGTCACAAAACCGCCATGAACCAAATGCGCGGCGGCTTTAGTAGAGAGATTGCGGGTTTAAAAGAACGCCTGGTAAACTTTGCTTCCTTAATTGAATTAGAGCTCGATTTTAGCGAGGAAGATGTAGAATTTGCCAGCAGACCCGAGTTAAAGGAATTGGTTCAGAACATGGTTCGTTTAATACATGGATTAACAGAAACATTTAAAGTTGGCAATGCCATTAAAAACGGCATTCCAACGGTAATTGCCGGTAAGCCCAATGCAGGTAAATCTACGCTATTAAACGCTTTGGTAAAAGAAGACAGGGCCATTGTAAGTGCCATTGCAGGTACCACCCGCGATACCATTGAAGAGTCGTTTATCATTGATGGCATTCAGTTTAGGTTAATAGATACTGCGGGCATTAGAGAGCATACCAGTGATAGTATAGAAAGCATTGGCATTGAAAAAACATATGAAAAAATAAGGCAAGCCAGTATTGTTTTATATGTGTTTGATGTGCACGAAACAAGTGCAGCAGCATTAGAACAGGAGACCGCCGCCTTGGCCCAAATGGATTTAGTGTTGATACCCATTGGCAATAAAGTAGATTTGGTAAATGAGCTAGAAATTAAACAAAAATTTTCGGGCCGAACCGATATCATTTACCTATCTAGTAAAGAACAAATTGGCATGAATTTACTAGAATCAAGGTTAAAGCAGGTTTTGAATAAAGATCAAATAAAGAACGATGTTATTATTTCAAACATCAGACATTATCAAGGGCTATTATTGGCGGGAGAATCTTTACAGCAAGTATTAGAAAGCATGGCCATTGGCCGCAGTGGCGAATTACTGGCATTTGATATCCGCAAAGCCATTTTTCACCTCTCCGAAATTATTGGCGAGGTATCAACAGATGATTTGTTAGAGAATATCTTTAGTAAGTTCTGTATCGGAAAGTAAGTTACCTTGGCTGCAGGCTATAAGGAGGTACTTGATAATCGTTATAAATGAAAGCAGGTTTGAAAATAGTAGATTGCTCAAATAACAATAAAATAAAACTTTCTGTATCAATCCATTGACCATTTGGTGATTTAATGATTAAGGTGTTGTTTTTCGTTTTTTTTATCGGAGGATTTAAATTATTTAACCAATGAAATAATGTTAATGCCTCTGCCCTAAAGTAAAATACATTGTATTCTGTTTTATCATAGCTCAGCTTATAGTGCGTAACAGTATTTGGAATTTGTTCAATATAAGATTGATATTCAATACCATATATTAAACCTAATTTATTGTATAAACAGCTAATCGGATAAATTTCTTCAATTAAAATGGTTTCAATTTCTTGATAATCAAATCCATTAACCTTAATTTGTGGGACGAATTGTTCGATATTTAAACTGCCACCATCTGCATTCTCCGAATTACAATAAACAAAATTACTTGTTCTAGATTGTAAATTTCGAAGGGTATGAATCATCTCAAAATCGAAACCTGAACAAGGATAAAATGCGATGCCATTTTTCAGGGCCATCGTAAATAAATCTTTCATTTTATTTAATTTTTAGAAAACCAATTCCTGCATTATCTTTTTTACGAAAACCTAGCTCTTCTTCAATATAACTTAAGAGTAATTCAATATTCGAATTGTCTAAATTAAACAAAAGTGAATCAACCAACAACTTACGTTTTATATTCTGAATTTGAGATCCGCTTAATTCATAATCTGAGGCAATAATCTTGACCCAATCATCAGGCCATTTAGGAAATAAATCCTGAATGATTTTAACTCGTGTAGCTGAATCAGGTAACTCAAATGCTTTTTTATAAAATATACGTCGATCAAATGCATCATCCAAATTATTGATATAATTTGTTGTTGCCATAAAAATGCCTTCAAAATCTTCTAAATATTGCAACAAAATATTCTGCATGGAATTCAACATTTGGTCGGATGATGATTCAATTCCTCTGCGTTTATTTAAAATTGCATCGGCTTCATTAAAAAACAAAATTGGCGCTGTATCACAAATCTTTAAAGCGTCAGAATATTCTTTAAATACCCGTTTAATATTTTTTTCTGACTCACCTACCCACATACTTTTTATAGCAGAAATATCCACCATCAATAAGAAACGATTGTGTTGTTTTGCAATTTGTTTAACCAATTCTGTTTTTCCAGTTCCGGATAAGCCATAAAACAATATAGTTATTGCCTCTTTCATTTTATGTGACTTAAACCTTGCAGCCATTAATTCATATTTTTCAGGCGATAACATCTCAATTATTTTAGTGATATCATGTTGTTGCTTATCATTAAAATATAAATTTTTAAATTCAATGTCATCAGGTTTAATCAATTGACAAAACTTATGTTTTACTTTTCTATGTTCTACTTTGGTACAACTTTTAGCAAGTAAATCAAGCATTTTTTCACCATAAGTTATGCAGCTAAAATCAGCCATTTCAGGATTGACAAAACTAATGTAATTATCAATAAACAAGGAACTTCTGTCGTTTTTTATAAGTTGTTTTATGCTATAT
>JAJTEN010000054.1 GCA_021298155.1 Sphingobacteriales bacterium
TATTTGTACCAATGAGACTATTAAACTACCTCTTTTCAAAATCGAACCAAATACCCCGCTGGTTCATCCTCATCTTCGACGTGGCGCTATGCGCCATGGCCTATGTTTTGGCCGTGGTGATACGCTTTAGCCTTGGAGTACCCGATACCTTTTTATATGCATCGCTATCGGTATTACCCGTGGTGGTATTGGTAAAATTAATAAGCATTTACAGCTTTAGCCTACACAACTTTGTGTTGCGCCACACCAGTGTGCAAGACGGGCTACGCATATTTATAGCCATGTTTACCGCCTATTTATTGTTATTTATGGTGGATGCGGCGCATGGTTATTTTCCGAGACAAGAAGACCATATTTTCCCGCTGGGTGTATTGTTTTTAGACTTCTTCTTTTCCATGTTTTTCTTGGGCACCTATAGAGCAATTATTAAGTTGATTTACATGCGCATTAACAGCGCATCAGACACCAAGAAAACGCCCTATATTATATACGGCGGCGGATCTGCGGGGATAAATACCAAACGTAAATTGGAGCAAGAAGGCAGCGAAGGCATAAAAGTTGTTGCCTTTATTGATGAAGAAGACGGGAATCAGCATAAAATATTAGAAGGCGTAAAAATATACAGCAATATTGAATTAGAAGCCGTATTGCAACGCTTAAAAGTAAAAGAACTGGTGATAGCCGATCCAGAGATTAGCATTAGTAAAAAGCAAGAAATTATAGAACGCTGTTTGAACCAAAACGTAATAGTGCGCACGGTACCGCCGGTAGACAAGTGGATAAACGGAGAGCTGAGCTTTAAACAAATGAAGCAAGTGCGCATTGAAGACCTCATTGAGCGCGATATTATTCAATTAAATAAAAACGCATTTGGCAAACAAGTAAACGGCAAAGTGGTGATGGTAACCGGTGCCGGCGGATCTATTGGATCGGAAATTGTGCGCCAGCTTTTGCACTTTAAACCCAGCAAATTGGTTTGCATAGATTCTAGCGAAATAAAATTGTATGAGTTAGATGCAGAAATACGCGAATTGCACAGCAGTGCCGCAGATACCTTTGCCGAAATTGTGGTAGCAGACATTACCAATGAAGCCCGGATGCAACGCGTATTTGAAGCCTTTAAACCCCATATTATTTATCATGCGGCAGCCTATAAGCATGTGCCCTTAATGGAAGATAACCCAGGAGAAGCGGTGCGCGTGAATGTAAACGGAACCAAAATATTGGCAGATTTGGCATTGGCACACCATACAGAACGCTTTGTGATGGTAAGTACAGATAAGGCCGTAAACCCAACCAATGTAATGGGCGCCAGCAAACGCATTGCAGAAATTTACGTACAAGCGCTGAGCGAGCACCAAAAAGAATTGGGTGCTACCCATATAACAAAGTTTATAACCACCCGCTTTGGAAACGTATTGGGATCGAGCGGCAGTGTGATTCCACGCTTTAGGAAGCAGATAGAAGAAGGCGGACCTATTACCGTAACACACCCAGATATTACCCGTTATTTTATGACCATACCAGAAGCCTGTCAGCTTGTATTGGAAGCAGGTAATATGGGTAAAGGCGGCGAGATATACATTTTTGATATGGGTAAATCTACCAAGATCGTAGACCTAGCCCGCAAAATGGTTAAACTCTCGGGTTTACAATTGGGCAAAGACATACAAATTGTATATACCGGATTAAGGCCTGGGGAGAAGATATTTGAAGAACTCTTAAACGACAACGAAAATACCCTTGCAACCCATCATGAGAAGATTATGATTGGGAAAGTGCGCACCTATAACTTTACAGAAGTATGCGAAAAATTAAATGCACTTATTGCCTCATACAATACCCAAGACAATATGCGCATTGTAGCACAAATGAAAGAAATGGTGCCCGAGTTTAAAAGCAAAAATTCTATTTTTGAAAGCCTAGACAACAACGTAGAATTGCCAAACAGCAAAGACTTAAGGGAAATGCTACTCTAGTTCAATAATCTCAATCTACTTGCAGCAATAGCCCTTTTAAATACTCCCCTTCTGGGTGGAAGATATTGATGGGATGATCTTGAGGTTGGGAAAGTTGTTGCAAGATGCGCACGTTGCGGCGTGATTCTGCGGCCGCAGAGAATACGATTTTGCGGAACAAGTCTTTATCGATATGTTGACTACAAGAAAAAGTAAGGATGAGTCCACCCGGCTTTATCTTTTGAAAACCCAAGGCATTTAAATTTTTATAGCCACGCGTAGCATTGGGAACCGCGCGGGCATTTTTGGCAAATGCAGGCGGATCTAAGATAATGATATCATAAAAACCCGTTTCACTTTGGATGAGGAACTCGAAACAATCTTGCACAAAAGCCTCATGTTTATCTTTGCCCTCGAGCAGCGCCACATTCGCATTGCATAAAGCGATGGCCTCTTTAGAACTATCTACAGAATGCACCAAACGCGCACCCGCTTGCAAGGCATAGAGACTAAAGCCCCCACTGTAACTAAACGTATTGAGTACTTTGCGACCCGCAGCCCAATTTCCCACAATTTGACGGTTATCTCGCTGATCTAGGAAGAAACCCGTTTTTTGTCCCGTTTCTACATTCACCACAAAAGGCACCCCATTTTCTAGCACCTTGATAGGCATAGGGTGAGCTTGCCCAACCCATCTACTCTCCTGCTCTACCTGCTCTAGCAGCTGCGTACTTTGTTTGGTTTTAAGATAAATATAATGAAATCCCAATTGATTGAGCGCTCCAAACAATTGATCGGAGATACGCTCCATACCCTTAATTAGCAATTGTACTACCGCTACCTGATGGTACACATCTACAATAATACCAGGGATAAAATCGCCCTCGGCATGCAAGAGACGGTAACAATTTGTTTGCTCCATATGAAGCAAACGCTTACGCAACAAGAAAGCCTGCTGAATCTTTTTGAACCAAAAGTTTTCATCTATTTTTACATAGGCATCTGTAAATTCGAATACCCTGCAAACAATTTGACTATTGGGAGCAAAAAATCCAAAACCCAATAAGTCGTTGTGGTTGGTTCGCACCTCTATGATATCGCCATTTTGGGCCTCGGGTAAAGATTTAACTGCTCCAGAAAAAACCCAAGGATGCCTATTGAGTAACGAACGCTCACGCCCACTTTTTAAGATTAACTTTTTATAATTCATGCGCTACAAAGATGCTTTATAAACCACAAAGAAACAATAAGAGAAAAGCCCCATCGCCCAGCCAGCGGTAGCTAGGATGAATGGCCTGCACATAAAAATACGGCAAAGCATAATTGATGGTAGCTACCATAAGCAAGAGCAGACTAAAAACAAGCAAAGACAGATGGGGAAACAAGACCAAAAAAGTAATACAAATGAGCGCCTGCAAACACAATAATAATTCCTGCAATACCTTAATGCGCGTGGCTCCTAAAAGGTGACTAATATTGCGAATTCCCCATTGCGCATCCTGCTGCGATTCTATGCGTGCTAGGGAAAATACATTTTGTATACAGCTACAGAAAACAGACAGCAACAAAAAGGCAAATACCAGCCAATCGCTTACAAAAGACGAAGTAAACACAATACAGGCAGCGAAGCCCGTGCTGCAGGTATACAAAAAGGCAATCAAGATTTCCTTTTCTAGGGCAATGATGCGCTTTAATGTTCTATGAAAGCGCAGGTAGGCTAACAATACAAGCAATAAGACGCTACCTAATAGGATGTTTTGGATCGACAAAAACAAGTAAACCAATAGTGCATTGCCCAATACCAAACACGCAATGGCTATATAAAAAACCCTTCGATACACCTTAAAAATGGCATGCCTAGATCCGGCCTGAACCAATACAGTTTGCTTGCTATCTTGAATATGATCTACCCAGTAAATTAAAAAAGTGCCATTGATGAGTAAGACATAAAAATACCAAGGAATATGAATGCGCAAGGCAGTACTTAAGCCAAACAACACAGCCGCAGCACCCAGGGCAACATCTATGCTAAGTTGGTGTATGGAAAAGAAAAGTTGGAAGAGTGACTTTGGCAAGTTTAATTTGTGTAAATGATGCAACGATTAAAAAACACCTGCAAGCTAATTATTTTGCTTGCTTTTTGCAACACGGTGCAAGCACAAGAGACAGATTACAGAGCACCCCAGGGCACGAACAATTGGTTTATTGAGTTGGGCGGACCAGCCCTATTTTACTCGCTTAACTACGAAAAATATTTATACCGCAGTTACGATGAGCAGTATACATGGGCTGCCCATGTGGGCTTGGGATATAACCCCATAAACTTTGATATATTAAACACGGTGTATCTAGAACGCAATTTGCTAATGGCACCCTTTTCTACCAGCCTATTGAAAGGTTCGGGCAAAGAGAAATTAGAGATTGGAGCGGGCTTTACCCTATTTAGCAAAGAGGTAAACAGGAACGAAGTATTGCCCCATGCACTGATTGGTTTTCGGGTGATGGAAAGTAACCGCGTATGTTTTAGAGTAAACTATATGCCCTTTTGGCAAAACGGCGCCGTAACCCATTGGCTGGGCATCTCCCTGGGTAAAAACTTCTCCTTCAAATAGCAGGATATAAAAATAATTACTACTATTGCATTATGGCAACAAAACATCCTAAAGGCTTAAACTTTTTATTTTTTACCGAACTCTGGGAACGATTTGGGTATTATTTGATGATTGGTATTTTTCAGTTATACCTTACAGAAAGTGTAGACAAAGGCGGCATGGGTATGGACCGTAAAGAAGCGGCAGATATTTATGGAACCTTTATTGCCTTTGTTTTTTTAACCCCCTTTTTAGGCGGCTTATTGGCAGATAGGGTATTGGGATATAAAAATTCTATTTTGATTGGTGGCGTATTAATGGGTTTGGGCTATATGGGATTGGCCTTACCGGGTATGACCAGCTTCTATATTTCCTTGTTTTTAATTATAATGGGGAATGGTTTTTTTAAGCCAAACATCTCTACCCTATTGGGTAATTTATATAGCGAACCCGCTTATAAAGCACACAAAGATGCCGGCTATAATATATTTTACATGGGCATAAATATTGGCGCCTGCGTATGCAATTTATTTGCAGCTTACATGCGTAACCGATATGGTTGGGGCTATGCCTTTGCCACGGCAGGCGTGGGCATGTTTATAGGCATTGCCACCTTTTTAATTGGCCTTCGCCATTATCGCCATGCCGATGTAATGAAGGCGGTTCAGCCAGAAGACATGCCACTAACCCGCATATTTGCCCAAGTATTTTTACCCGCTATTGTAGTAGGTGCCAGTGCTTGGTTTTTCCCTGGTAATATTTTTGGATCAGACAGTACCGATGCCTTTATTTTTGCTACTATACCTGTGATTGTTTTTTATGTAGGATTATACCTAAAAGCATCGGTAGAAGATAAGCGCCCCCTTGCTGCATTGTTGAGTATTATGGCCGTATCGGTAATGTTTTGGGCCGTATTTAAACAAAACGGAACAGCCTTAACTACCTGGGCACAATTTTATACCGATAGAGAATTACCAGCAGCCATACAGCCTGCTGCCAGCAATTTATATTTGGCTGAAGAAGTAAAATATGCCAATGATACCGTGCCCTTATTCAACGAAAATTTTCAGGCCGTAAAGAAAGACGGCAAACCCGTAAAAGTTTGGGATAAGCCAGCCTATTTTAAGAACATGGCACCCGAGAAATTGCCTGCCGAAGGCAGCACCAGTTACTTATATAATACCGAATTGTTTCAATCTATTAATCCGTTTTGGGTAATAGTATTAACGCCGCTGGTGGTAGGCTTTTTTGCCTGGCTGAACCAACGCGGAAGAGAGCCAAGCACCGCCACAAAAATTGCCTTGGGTTTATTGATATCTGCCGTATCTACCTTGGTAATGGTTGCCGCCGTGTATGTAGGCAGTAATGGTACAGCCAAAGTATCGCCCATGTGGTTGGTTTCTTGCTATGGCGTAATAACTGTTGGCGAATTATTTTTGAGTCCGATGGGCCTATCATTGGTATCCAAATTGAGTCCGAAACGCATTACCGCCGTAATGATGGGTGGTTGGTTTTTGAGCACCTCCTTGGGTAATAAATTATCGGGCATATTGGCCACCTTGTGGGATGGCTATGAAAACAAAGCCAATTTTTTCTTGGTAAATATGGTCTTATTGGGCATAGCCGCAATAATGACCCTATTTATGCTAAAATGGTTAAATAAAATTTTGAAGGAGCATTTGTAGTCAATAGACCATGGTCCATAGTCAATAGTCCATAGTATAATGTGCACAGTCCAAAATACATGGTTATTAGTCGATGCTATATAGTATGTTGTAGATGGACTATGATGTATCATCTATGGTCTATCGTCTATCGTCTATGGTCTATCGTCTATGGTCTATTGACTAAAAATACTCCTTCGTAATTTTTAATTCGTAATTCGTAATTTTTTTATTTAAATTGCCCTTGTTACGGAACCAATTTAAACCAGTTCTGTTATTGATAGATATGGAAGCAAAATTTTCACCACGCGTTAAAGACGTAATTTCTTACAGCAGAGAAGAGGCCATTCGATTGGGCCACGATTATATTGGCACAGAACATTTGTTATTGGGCCTAATAAGAGAAGGAGAAGGGAAAGCACTTAAAACCTTAAAAGCGTTAGATGTAGACCAGTTGAGGGTGAAGAAAACCATAGAAGATAATATTCGTGGATCGGCCACCAACAATACCAACTTTGTAAACATACCCCTTACCAAGCAAGCCGAAAAGGTATTAAAGATAACCTATTTGGAAGCCAAGATTTTTAAGACAGACATTATAGGCACAGAGCATTTATTGCTTTCTATTTTGCGCGATGAAGACAATTTAGCTTCGCAAATATTGGGTCAGTTTGGAATAAGTTATGAGATTTTTAAAGCCGCTGTGGAAGGAAACCTCAGTGAAACCAGGAATGAAATGCCCGCAGAAGAAGAAGATTATTTTGGGAACCAACCCGAAGAGCGCAAGCCAGAAGCCCGCAAAATTGATGTAAAATCTAAAACCCCAGTATTAGATAATTTTGGCAGAGACCTTACCAAAGCAGGAGAAGAAGGAAAATTGGATCCTATTGTAGGGAGAGAGAAAGAGATTGAACGCGTATCGCAAATTTTATCGCGTAGAAAAAAGAACAATCCTATTTTAATTGGCGAGCCTGGCGTAGGAAAAACGGCTATTGCCGAAGGTTTGGCCCTAAGAATTATACAAAGAAAAGTATCGCGCGTATTGTTTAACAAACGCATTGTGATGTTAGATTTGGCTAGCTTGGTGGCAGGTACAAAGTACCGCGGCCAATTTGAAGAGCGCATGAAAGCCGTGATGAACGAGTTAGAAAAATCGCCAGATGTTATTTTATTTATTGATGAGATACATACCCTTGTTGGGGCGGGTGGTGCAAGCGGATCATTAGATGCCTCTAATATGTTTAAACCCGCATTGGCACGTGGCGAAATACAATGTATTGGAGCTACTACCTTAAACGAGTATCGCCAGTATATAGAGAAAGATGGTGCCTTAGAACGCCGCTTTCAAATGGTAATGGTTGAACCCGCTACCCAAGAAGAGAGCATAGAAATTTTACACAATATAAAAGACAAATACGAAACGCACCACAGCGTAAACTATGAGTCGGCAGCCATTGAGGCCTGTGTTAAAATGAGTAGTAGGTATTTAACAGATAGGCATTTGCCAGATAAAGCGATAGACGTATTAGACGAAGCAGGCGCACGCGTGCACTTGAGTAATATTCACGTTCCGGCAAATATATTGGAGTTAGAGAAGCAGATTGAAGACATTAAAGTAGAAAAAAACAAGGTTGTAAAAAGTCAGAAATACGAAGAAGCAGCCAAGCTACGCGACAGAGAAAAACACCTGCTAGAACAATTAGAAACAGAGAAAGCGAAGTGGGAAGAAGAAACCAAATCGCAACGCCATAACGTAACCGAAGAAAGTGTAGCGGAAGTAATTGCGATGATGACTGGTGTGCCCGTAAAACGCATTGCCCAAAGTGAAGGACAACGCCTATTGAACATGGGCTCTGAATTAGCCGGAAAAGTAATAGGCCAAGATGAAGCCATTAAGAAATTAACCAAGGCCATACAACGTACCCGTGCGGGATTAAAAAATCCGAATAAACCGATCGGTTCATTCGTGTTTTTGGGTCCAACCGGCGTTGGAAAAACCGAAATGGCAAAGGTATTGGCGAAATATTTATTTGATACCGAAGAAGCCATGATACGCATAGACATGAGTGAGTACATGGAGAAATTTGCGGTGAGCAGATTGGTTGGAGCGCCTCCGGGATATATTGGATATGAAGAAGGCGGACAATTAACTGAGAAGATTAGACGCAAACCCTATGCGGTTGTATTATTAGATGAGATTGAGAAAGCCCATCCAGATGTATTTAATATTTTACTACAGGTTTTAGATGAAGGCTTTATTACCGATAGTATGGGTAGAAAGGTAGATTTTAGGAATACCATCATTATTATGACCTCTAATTTAGGATCGAGACAATTAAAAGATTTTGGTGGCGGGGTTGGTTTTTCTACGCCAAGCAAAACGGCCGATGCTGAGAAGAATAATAAAATTGTAATTGAGAATGCCCTAAAACGCTTTTTCTCGCCAGAGTTTTTAAACAGGATAGACGATGTGATTGTATTTGCTTCGTTGGAACGCGAGGCCATTAGAAGTATATTAGATTTAAACCTAGCGAAATTATTGACACGCATTGAAGAGTTAGGATTTAAGATTAAGTTTAGTGATACTGCCAAAGAGTTTTTGGCCGACAAAGGCTTTGATGCCGATTTAGGGGCAAGACCACTCTCGCGCACCATTCAAAAATTTGTGGAAGATCCTATTGCCGAAGAGCTCTTAAAAATGGAGATGAATGAAGGCGATACCATTGAAATAGATTACGACAAAGAAGCGAATACCGGAGAGTTAAAAATTAGCAGTACGGGCAAGAAACCTTCGAAGAAGAAGAAGGAGTTGTAAGATTAAAATTACGGATTACGAATTACGGACTCGTAATTTTTAATTCGTAATTCGTAATTTAAAAATTTGCGTATGAAGACAAGTTTAATCCGGATTGGAAAACTGCATTTAGACTTTGCACAAAGTGGATTTGCTGAATATGCCAAACGCCTGCAACATTATACCAAATTTAGCGATGAGTTATTGGTGGTGAACAGCAAGAGCAAAGCAGAAGCTGCCATGAAAAAAGCGGAAGCAGAAGCTATACTCAAAAAGATTTCACCCACTGATTTTGTAATTGTATTAGATGATAAAGGTAAATCATTTAGCAGTGAAACGTTTGCCCAATACATAGAAGAATTACAAATGAAATATGCCCATGTGGTTTTTGTAGTGGGCGGTGCGTATGGCTTTGACGACAGTGTGTATGCGCGTG
>JAJTEN010000025.1 GCA_021298155.1 Sphingobacteriales bacterium
AATGCTCTTACAGCGCTACGAATCGTTGGATCAGACCATTTACACCATAAACATTGTACCTGAACCCATTTTAAACATAAGCGATATTGCCGCATACAACAAGCTAGAAGGCTTGGCCTTAAGTGAAGAAGAAGTTGATTACCTGAATCAGTTAAGCAAAAAAATTGGCAGATTACTCACAGATTCTGAAATATTTGCCTTTTCACAAGCCAACTCAGAACACTGCAGACACAAAATTTTTAACGGCACTTTTGTAATTGATGGCGAAACCAAAGAAACTTCTTTATTTAAACTCATAAAAAAAACCTCCGAAACCAATCCCAATCAGATTGTTTCGGCCTATAAAGACAATGTAGCTTTTTTAAAAGGTCCGATACTCACCCAATTTGCCCCAAAGAGCGCAGCAAAAGCAGATTATTACAATGAAACAGCATTTGAATCGGTATTATCATTAAAGGCCGAAACCCATAATTTCCCAACCACAGTTGAGCCTTTTAACGGTGCAGCTACAGGATCGGGTGGAGAAATTAGAGATAGATTGGCGGGTGGACAAGGTTCTTTGCCACTAGCAGGAACGGCCGTATACATGACAGCCTACTCCCGACTAGAAGAAAACAGACCTTGGGAAAATGCCATGCCAGCGCGCGCTTGGTTATACCAAACGCCCATGGATATTTTAATAAAGGCCTCTAATGGTGCCTCAGATTTTGGTAATAAATTTGGTCAGCCACTCATTAGCGGCTCCATTTTAACCTTTGAACACGAAGAACAAAATAGAAAAACAGCATACGATAAAGTAATTATGCAGGCTGGCGGTGTGGGGTATGGTAAGTTGAACCAAGCCATTAAAAAGCATCCCAAAGCTGGAGATAAAATTGTAATTTTAGGTGGCGATAACTACCGCATTGGTATGGGTGGCGCTGCAGTTTCCTCTGCAGATACAGGCGCATTTGGTTCAGGCATTGAGTTAAATGCCATTCAACGCTCTAACCCAGAAATGCAGAAACGTGCGGCAAATGCCATAAGAGGGTTGGTTGAAAGTGATAATAATCCAATAATTTCTATTCACGACCATGGCGCAGGTGGACATTTAAACTGCTTATCGGAATTGGTAGAAGCTTCAGGAGGATTAATTAATTTAGACAAATTACCAGTGGGCGACCCTACCCTATCTGCCAAAGAAATAATAGGAAACGAATCTCAAGAGAGAATGGGATTAGTGATTGGAGAAAAAGACCTAGATACATTGGCTCAAATTGCAGAAAGAGAGCGTGCGCCGATGTATGTGGTTGGAGATGTTACCAACGACCATAGATTTACCTTTGAATCGGAGTCGACCGGAGAAAAACCTATGGATTACGACCTAGCTGATTTCTTTGGGAGTTCGCCTAAAACAATCATGACCGACAAGCGAGTGAGCAGAGAATATGCAGGCTTGCAATATGATGTGAATCAAATTACGCACTATTTAAATCAAGTTTTGCAGTTAGAAGCAGTAGCTTGCAAAGATTGGTTAACCAATAAAGTAGATCGCTGTGTGGGTGGACGCGTAGCTAAGCAACAATGTGCAGGTGAATTGCAGTTGCCATTAAACAATGTAGGTGTAATGGCATTAGATTATAAAGGCAAAAATGGGATCGCTACAAGTATTGGGCACGCGCCTATTGTAGCTCTGATAGATGCAGCTGCAGGCTCAAAAAATGCTATTGGAGAAGCCTTAAGTAATCTTATTTGGGCTCCCTTATCCGGTGGCTTAAGTAGCGTTTCTTTATCGGCCAATTGGATGTGGCCATGTAAAAATGAAGGTGAAGATGCCAGATTATATGAGGCAGTAGAGGCCTGTTCACAATTTGCCATTGCATTAGGAATAAATATTCCAACCGGAAAAGATTCCTTATCCATGAAACAAAAATACCCAAATGAAGAAGTTATCTCTCCGGGTACAGTGATTATTTCTGCCGCTGCACATTGTAGCGATATCAATAAAATTGTGGAACCTGTTTTAAAACTAAACCAAGGTGCTATATATTACCTAAACCTATCTAAAGATTCATTCAAACTAGGAGGTTCATCATTTGCCCAAATTTTAAATAAAGTTGGAAATGAGGCGCCCCAAATGATAGATGCAGCATATGTTAAAACCGCATTTAATACCATACAAGAATACATACAAGAAGGTCGCATAAAAGCCGGACATGATGTGGGTAGCGGTGGATTGATTACCACATTACTAGAAATGTGTTTTGCGTCTACACATGTGGGTGCAAAAATTAACTTTGATGCCTTAAACGAATCAGATTTAGTAAAGATATTATTCAATGAAAACATCTCTATTGTGTTTCAGTCAGACGACCTTGTTGCACAAGAATTGAGTGCTAAAGGCATTGATGTAATCAAAATTGGAGAGCCAGAAGCATCTCAACACATGCATATCTCGCATCAAGGAACAAACCTGAGTTTAAACATTACAGCGTTAAGGGATACTTGGTTCAAAACATCCTATTTGCTCGACCAAAAACAAAGCAAAAATGGGATGGCTGAGGCGCGTTACCAGAACTACAAAAACATACCGCTTAGCTACCATTTCCCTGCATCATTTGATGGCAAACTGCCACAGATTCCTGCTGGCAAAGCGCGTCCGAAGGCAGCCATTATTAGAGAAAAAGGAAGTAACTCTGAACGCGAAATGGCCAATGCCCTGTACTTGGCAGGATTTGATGTGAAAGACATTCACATGACCGATTTAATTTCGGGCAGAGAAAACCTAGAAGATGTTCAGTTTATTGGGGCTGTTGGGGGATTCTCTAACTCAGACGTATTAGGTTCAGCCAAAGGTTGGGCAGGGGCATTTTTATATAATGAGAAAGCCAACAAATCGCTCAAAAATTTCTTCAGTAGGCCTGATACATTATCGGTAGGAATATGCAATGGATGTCAGCTTTTCATGGAATTAGAGCTCATACATCCAGAACATGCAGCGCATGGCAAAATGCATCATAATGTATCGCAAAACCACGAAAGCGGATTTACTTCGGTTCGCATTCAGCAAAACAATTCGGTAATGTTATCTAGTTTAGCTGGAGCTACTTTAGGCGTTTGGATTTCGCATGGTGAAGGAAAATTTAATTTACCACTGGCTGAAGACCAATATCACATTGTGGCAAAATATGGATACGACGCGTACCCTGCTAATCCGAATGGTTCTGATTATAACACAGCCATGTTGTGCGATAAAACCGGTAGACACCTCGTAATGATGCCACATATAGAGCGCTCTACTTTTCCATGGAATTGGGCACATTACCCAGACAATCGCCAATTAGATGAAGTTTCGCCATGGATTGAGGCATTTATTAATGCTAGAAAATGGATTGAAGGATAATTAATAAAAACCTTCATGGGGAAATTATCGCTCTACAAACACCTTGTAGCTTGCTAATCGTTCCTTATTTTCGTTACTTATCTCTAAAATATAATAGTTATCTGATGTTAAGTTAGCTAGGGAGATTTGCAAGTGTTTTTCGCTACTACTTTCTTGATAAACGGTTTGACCTAATTTGTTAAATAAACGGAAATAATGCAATTGACTTGGCAATACATTACTAATCTCAACATGCAAAACATCTTTGGCAGGATTAGGATAGATTAAGCAATTGGCATTTTTAATGATTTGGTTCAAGCCAGAGGTTTTATCTACAAAAAGTTCTAATACTGTTTCTCTTTCACAATTATTGGTATCTATTATTTTTGATAAAACATGCGCCATTCCAAAGTTTTGAAACCTAATATCTACAAAAGTGGTATCTGTTTTTCCCAATGCTTGTGCATTAAAAAAATGCCATTCGAAGCGTATGTTTGGTTTATAAAACACAAAATAGGTAAACACATTTATGGTATCTAATTGAACTGTTTTACCCCATATAGGATTAATATATGGTTTAGGTAAAACGGGCACAAATAAGGTATCTGAATAACGTATACAAAGGCCCTCATCAAGTATTTTCACATGATAAGCACCAGAATTTTCAGGTAATAAATCAAAATTCTTATAATTTATTAAATCAGTATAATTGCGGTACCACTGATAATTATAAAATGGATTAAACACACTCAAAATTTTCACATTCCCCTCACAAGCATTCGGATTATTTTCAACCTTTAATTTTACTTGGATTGGCATACTAAACTTAACCAAAATGGTATCCGTTACCACACAAGAATTTCCGTTACTTTTATCTACAAAATACAAACCAGCCCCGCTAGGCATAATGCGCTTAGAAAGAGAATCTGTTAATACATTAGAACTTCTCCAACGGCAAGATTGAATAAAAAAAGAAGTGTCTTTTACTTCAATACTATCTAAAATGCCAGTACAAAAATCATATTCAAACCTAGGCCTCGAAACCAAAAAATGAGTGGATGAAACCACAAATGCTACCGAATCTTTGCAGCCGTTTAAATCTTGAATCACCACATAAAAAAGGCTATCACTGCGCAAAACAGAAGTGGGTATGGTATAATTAGAATCTATACCAAATGACCTAATTATTTGGTTCGAACCAAATTTACCCTTATAAAATGTATAGCGATATGTAGTACCATAGGGTATACCAAATTTACCACCAGCCCTAATCCTAACTCCATTGCTTACACATTCTTTTGATTTTATATTTACCTGAATGGGTGCTTGAACCAAAACAGAATCCCAATATTGCCCACTGCAGGCATTTGGATTAGGGGGAGAAATACTTTGCAAATGCAGGCCTATGCGGTACCATCCTCCTTGTATAAAACGATGATTAAGTACGCTAGTTGTTTTAATTGTATCGTAATTGTGCGAACCAGGTTCTCTCTCAATAAAAAATTGAGTGGCCAAAGCATTTACAGGCACCGTATTAGTTTGTAAATAACTAAAATCAAAATAGCCGCAATTTTTGTTTGTTTTACGAATTGAGGCGGTTGGAATTCTTCTCACCAAAACAGAAAAAGATTTGGTGTGGAGATTTGGAACAGGGCAAGTTTTGTCTTTGGCTGTAATTATAAAATAATGAGGAAGATTACTCGCCATATTATCAGGGGGTGTCCAGCAAAATTGCATGCTATCATATTTTGGTCCATTCACTGCGCGCAAACTATCTGCATATAATTTCTTAAAAGTGGCCCCTTTTACAGTTAGGGAAGGCGGTGCATTCCAGCTTAAATTGGTTGTATCCCAAGCTGCCAAACTATCTTTAGCACTTACTGTAAAACAAATTGTATTACCTGCACAAACGGTAAAATGAGCAGTATCTTTAATTGCTGTATCACTTGTAAAAACCTGCAATTGCGGCCGAGAATAATTCGTACAATTTCTACTATAAAATTGAATATCACGTGCGCTCACACCCATGAGCGTAGGCAAACCGGCAACATTTTTCCATTGCCTTACCTCTACTACCAAATTACTCACAAATTCACCCACTGGTCTGAACCTAATATCTCCTGTAACGGGATTAATATGAATACCATTTTGAGGATCGGAAGATGGAAATTGATTAGGAAAACCTGCGTATGGAAAAGGCACGCTTGGACTAAATGGCGAAACATAAGGGTGCGCCCAAATGCATAACTCAACGAATCGCCATCTGGGTCGATTGCCCCTAAATGCGTCATAAATTCTTGCGAAGCACAAGCCAAAAATACCGGAGGATTTGTAAGTATTGGTCCACTATTACATGGGGAAACACAACGATTAATGGTAACCTGAGAATAAAAATTAAGACCAGCTGGATTTACCAACGTTGAAATGGCATTGTTTCTACAGCAACTACTATATCCAATATTTACTAGGCAACATGAGCTTGGAATACTAGCTAAATTAACATTTCCTTCAAATACATATACCTCAATACCGGGCGTAAAAGATCCTGGAGAACGCGTGCCACAATTGGAACACACGGTTTTTTGTAAATCGCACAATTGTACCACATCAAAGCCGCTAACGGCAGTAACAACCGATATGGCTTGGTTACCAAAATTTTGACCAACACAAGTGCTGGCAGGCAAATTAGCACCAATAGGAACCTCCGCCCCTGATAGTTGTAAATTTATGTTACAGGCCGGACTCAAAGAAGAGGGACAATTGGCACACAATTGAATACCATTACAATCTCTATAAATCTTAAACTGTACCCTATATACCTGTGGTGAGGTGGTGCAGGTATATGTCATTTCTGAACCAATTACATGCGATGCAAAAACACTAGGAACATTGCTTGTTAGGAATAGAATAAAAAGTAAGCGTATTATTTTTATCATGGGGTATTATGGAAAAAAGTCTAATGTAAAACAAATATAGTTGCTCGCATGCAAAAACAAAGAATTTAAATCCCATTTGGTTCAGACCAAAATATTTTATAAGCTTGCCATTGAAAAAAGAAAAATGAATCAAAACGCTGCACAACAAGTTTTTGCCATGTATGGGAGTTTATTCGACCATTATTTAGCGCAGGGATTTTACCGCATGCGACAGAATATATTTACTACTGATGATTATTTAGATACAGATACCTTGTGCATGTTTGATGTATTTTGGCTTCGAACCAAAATTCAAGAACTACCCGAGCCCAAAACACACAAAATTTGGAAACTAAACAAACATTTTACAGTAAGTATTGGACCAGCAAAATATACTAACGAACTCAATCAGTTATACGAACATTATCGCAATCACATGACATTTGATGCCCATGAAAGCATAGAACATTTTTTGATTGGGGAAGAAAAATATTGCGATTTTAATTCGGGCATCATTGAGGTGCGAGATAATCAAAAACTAATTGCTGCTGGCTATTTTGATTTAGGACTGAATAGTATTGCCGGAAACCTTAATTTTTATGATCCAAACTATAAAAAATATAGCTTGGGAAAATACCTGATGTTGCTCAAAATTGCCTATGCTCAGAGTCGGCATTGCACCTATTATTATACGGGGTATTTGGCCGCAGGTAATACCAAATTCGATTATAAATTATTCCCAGATCCACAAGCTGTAGAAGTGCTTATAAAGCAAGAAAACTACACATGGTTTCCGTTCACCAGCATCCAAAAATCAGGCCTTAGTCCTTACACCATTTGGTTATCTCACACAGAACATCCACGAAATAACGCTATTTAGTATAAAATTAGATTCTGCCAGAAACTTAATGCTTGCTTTGTTGTATTTTGCTAACCAAAAATAAAAAAAATTGACAAGCCTTAATCATATTAGTCACGGAGCACAAATCACTGGTGGATATTTGCATGAAAAACATCTTTCAGAGAGCTTGGCTAAAGCCTTAGGTGCAACACATCATGAGTTACGACAATGGCACTATTTTGAAAATAAAAATGCGCATATTTCATTGCTCATTTGGGCCTATAAAAATGCACAGGCCGATATAAATCTATGCGTAAGCCGATTGGCATTACCCAGTATTCTAAAAAACATTTTTAGCAAAAGAAAAACCCTTGTGGTATGGCACTATTTTGATGATTTTGATAAAAAAAGTAAATTTTTAAAGTCATATTATCACTTGTTGGTTCGTGTTGCATTGCTTATTTCGCCCAATAAGTTGGCGTTTGTAGCAGTTGCACCCTATTGGAAAAACTATTTTGAAAAAGAATTTAAATTAAAGAAAGTCTTTTATTTTCCTAATTTGTTTGAACCAAATGTTTACGCAACATACAGAGGAACAGAGAAGAAAAAGCAGATTCATTTAGGACAAGTATCCTTTAAAAATAGTGCAGAATTATTCTTTATTGCTGAGCAATTAGCTAACAGGGGATACACTTGTTATTTTAGTACCAACGACCCTAAAAAGGTATACCAAAGCAATTATTACCAGGTAATTTATTTCGAAAAACATACAGATTACCTGCAAGAAATGGCCGCAAGTGAATACACCTTAGCTATGCCAGCCATTGCAGAAGGTTGGAATAGAATTGCGCATGAAAGTTTACTAGTAGGTACCCAAGTAATTGGGTTCAATAAAGGCGGATTGGGCGATTTATTGCGCGGAGCAAATGCTTTTATAGTGGGTACAAAACCTATACATCCTGCTATAGCTGCATTTAGTGCAAAAGAATTTACAAATCAAACGCCACCTCCCAGTGTAGTAAATGCCCTATACCTTATTTTAAATAAAGCAAAAGCTCCTATTGATGAGGCGTTTTTAGCTACATTTGATAGCCACAAAACGGATCAATATCTGCGTGAAATTACCCAATGGTGTAAAGCCTAAATTTAGATCATATGATTGTTTTCCCACATTGTAAAATTAACTTAGGTCTGCACATTTTAGAAAAGAGGGCAGATGGGTTTCACAACCTTGAAACTGTATTTTATCCCATTCCTTTGTGCGATGCCCTAGAATTAGTGGAGGCGCCTTTGGATCAGACAGCGCCTGTTGAAATTGGCATGGAAGGATTGGCAGTAAAAGGAGATTTGCAGCATAACTTAATTTATAAAGCCTACCAATTAATAGCCCAAGATTACGCCTTAAAACCAGCTACATTTTACTTATTAAAAAACATTCCAATGGGTGCAGGATTGGGCGGTGGATCGAGTGATGGAGCCTTTGCCATAGCTTTGCTGAACCAATATTTTGAACTACATATTCCTTTCGAAAAACAATTGCACTATGCGGCTCAATTGGGCAGTGATTGTGCTTATTTTTTATATCATGAAGCGTGTTTAGCTGCTGGCAGAGGTGAAATATTAACGCCTATTCCATTTAGTTTAAAAGATTATTGGATTGTATTGGTAAAACCTGCTATTCACATTAGTACGGCAGAGGCTTTTGCACACATTAAACCAAGAAATACGTGGACGCATTACACTCCTGTTGCGCTTTCCAAGGTATTGCTTGAACCCATACAAACTTGGAAAAATAACTTAGTAAATGATTTCGAAAACAGTTTATTTCCAAGCTATCCAGAATTAGCGGAAATAAAAAACACACTCTATCAAAACGGTGCGTTATATGCAGCAATGAGTGGTAGTGGATCAACCCTATTTGGTATATTTACCTCAAATCCACACCTAGAAAAATATTACCCAAAACATTTTTATTTTGCCGGAAAATTGGCCTAATTCGGACCATCAGACTCAATTAATCCGTCTCGCAGACGCACAATACGCTTAGCTCTTTTAGCGATATCTTCTTCGTGAGTAACAATGATAACGGTATTCCCTGCTTCATGAATTTTCTCAATTAACTCCATGATTTCATAAGACGTTTTAGAATCCAAATTACCCGTTGGTTCATCGGCTAAAATAATGGAAGGATTATTCACTAACGCACGCGCTATGGCAACCCGCTGTCTTTGTCCGCCCGAGAGTTCATTTGGTTTATGATCCATTCTATCGCCCAAACCCACACTTTTAAGCGCAGCTTCTGCTTTAAGCACACGATCTTTCTTGGATAAACCTGCGTATACAAGCGGCAAGGCAACATTATCTAAAGACGTGTTTCTTGCTAATAAATTAAACGTTTGGAAGATAAAGCCTATCTCTTTATTGCGGATTTCGGCCAAGGCATTATCTGTCATATTACTTACATCGGTGCCATTTAAAAAATATTTACCTCGAGATGGCGTATCGAGGCAACCCAAGATATTCATAAGGGTAGATTTGCCAGAGCCTGAAGGTCCCATAAGCGCAACATATTCACCCTTATTAATGTGTAAATCTACCTCTCTAAGTGCGTTTACAACCACCTCACCAATGCGGTATGTTTTACCAATACCTTTAATTTCTATGACAGCATTTCCCATGAACTACCTAAATTTAGGAACACGGAAATAGTCGCTATCCTTTGCAGGAGCATTTAACAAGGCATCCTCCTTGGTATAACTTGAATCAGCCTCATCATTTCTTAAGATATTTACCTGATCACTCATGAATATTAGTGGCTCTACCCCATCGGTATTTACCTCATTTAACTTTTCGCAGTAAGATAGAATTCTACCCAAATTGGTTTTTAAATCTTCCTTTTCTGCCTCAGTAAAATCTAATTTAGCTAGATCTGCTAAGTGATTTATTGTTTCATTATTAATATCCATGCGCCTGCAATTTATGATTAATTACATTAAAAACTTGCTCTTTTAATTGCTCGATATCATCTAAGGTGAGTCCTTTGGTCTCAATTGGTTTGTGAACAAACTGACTCACAAATCCGGGTCTGCCCTCAAATACGCCCTGATCTGGTAATACCTCCCAGTTCCCAATAATGGTTATGGGCAAAAGTGGAATTTGTTTTTCTATGGCCATTCTAAACGGACCATCTTTAAATTTGATTAGTTTTGGAACCTGATTAGAAATTGTGCCCTCAGGAAAAATCACCATACTATTCCCTTGATCAATCCAATTTAGCGCTTTACGATAGCTCAATGCTGCTTTTCTTGCATCTTTTCTATCTACTGCAATATCTATGGTTCTGAACCAAATACCAAATAATGGGACCCTTTCTAATTCTGCTTTTGCCATAAAATTAAAAAACAAAGGCAATTTTACAGTGAGGGTAATGATATCAATTTGTGAAGTATGATTTGGCACAATCATGTACGACCTGCTGGTATCTAAAGGTTCTTCATATGTAGTTTGTACCTTTACAAAATTACATAGCAGTAACATTTTACCCCAAAATTTTCGAAGCAAATGACCAAACCGATACCGTTTGGTATTGCTAAGAGCAAAGTATATCAATGGATATAACAAGATAAACCAAATAACGGTCCATAAGCCAAAATAAATGGCATAGGCCGCTTTCAAAGGATGTTTAGATAGTTTTAGTGCCACAGAGATTTATTTTCCGAATGCCTCAGGATTGGTTCGCCAAGATTTTAAAACCAAGATATCAGCTTCATTTACATACCCTTTATCTACAGCTGTTTCAATTAAGGCATCATAATTACACAGCGATAATAGTTTACAATTGGCCGCTAAAAAATTATCTTCAGCAATCTGTAATCCATAGGTAAATATGCTGGCCAAACCCAAAACCTCCGAACCAAATTCGCGTAGGGTGCTTACCGCTTGCAAACTACTCTTACCTGTTGAAACCAAATCCTCAATAACTACCACAGCCATATCCGGACGAATATCTCCTTCAACCTGTTTGCCCATTCCATGTTTTTTAGGTTCAGACCGAACGTAGCCAAAAGGCAGATTAAGTGCATCTGCAACCAATGCTCCTGGAGCAATACCAGCGGTTGCTACACCAATAATTGCCTCTACTTGAGGATAATTTTTCTTAATTTCTTGAGCCAATGCCTCTTTGATAAAAGTACGTATAGCGGGATGAGAGAGCGATAAACGATTATCACTATATATTGGGGATTTTAACCCAGAGGCCCACGTAAACGGATTATTTGGCTGTAACTTAATTGCTTTTATCTGCAGTAAATATTCTGCTATCTTTGCAGCGGTGGATTCATTAATTTGCATGTGTACAAATGTATAAATTTTTCATTAACGATAAGCCTCTTTTGCTTGCGAAGGAGTTAAATGAAGGTATTGCAAAAATGCAATTACCAATAAAACAATACGATACAGATACTAAATTGATGGATTTAGTCAGAAAAATAGAAGAAACACATGAATCGGGATTGGTCTTAATGTGCGATAACCCAGAAAAGGTATTTTCTAAGTTGCTGGCTAAATTTACCACTATACATGCCGGAGGAGGTATTGTTTTTAATGAAAAGGGAGAATTACTTCTCATGAAGCGATTAGGAAAATGGGATTTACCCAAAGGAAAAATAGACCCAGGTGAAACAAAAGAAGAAGCTGCAGTAAGAGAGGTAGAGGAAGAATGTGGAATTGCGCCGCTGAACCTATTAAAATTCTTTGGAAACACCTATCATTCTTATAAACTTCAAGGACACCGTTTCTGCAAATTAACCCATTGGTATATCATGCATACGCCCTTTCAGGGTGAGTTAACACCACAAACTGAAGAAGGAATTACAGAGGTTAAATGGGTAAATCCGGAATTATTGGATATTCAACAGATGGACACCTACGAATCTATCAGGTCTTTACTTTTAGAGGCATTACCTCACTAAATTTCCACTTCCTTTGGAACGAAAGAAGAAGCATCACCCCCATTTCTAATCAAATCTCTAACGATAGAAGAACTAATTGGAGTAAATTCAGGATCACACATTAAAAAAATAGTTTCAGCCTTTGTGTAAATTATCCGATTCATTTGTGAAATATTTTTTTCATAATCGAAATCAGCCATATTTCTGATACCACGCAAAATAAATTGCGCACCTATACTGGCGCAAAAATCAACAGTTAAACCTTCATAATAATCGGCGCGAACCTTAGGTTCATTTTTATAAATCTGATTGATCCAATTCACCCTCTTTTCTAATGGAAATAGCGTAGATTTATTACTATTATGTCCAACACCTACCACAATTTCGTCGAATAAAGGTAGGGCTCTGGCAATAATATTTGTATGACCAACCGTGATGGGATCAAAGGTACCGGGAAAAAGTGCTATTTTTTTCATGATGTAAAATTCAAAATTAGATACTTTAACACATTAATTTATACATAAAAAAAAGAAAAACAGGATTGTCCGTACACCCGCTCTTCTTTAAATTGCGCAATGTGATTAAATTTAAGTGCACTGGCATGCTCTAAAATTAGAACTCCAGATGCTTTTAGCAAATTCTTATTAAATACAAATGAAGGAATTTCAAGCATTCTAGTCAGCGCATAAGGAGCATCTCCAAAGATAATATCATATTGATTGGTGCAGGTATGTAAAAAACTAAAAACATCTTGTTTAATCACCTGAATATTTTCAAACTTTAGTTTTTGGGCTGTTGCTTTTATAAATTTAACACAATTGGCGTTTTCATCTACGCTATAAATTTCGCTTGCTCCCCTACTCGCAAATTCGTAACTAATATTACCTGTGCCTGCAAATAAATCTAAGACCGATAGGTTTTCAAAATCATATCTATTTTGAAGGATATTAAACAAACTTTCCTTAGCCCTATCCGTGGTGGGTCTTACCGGTAAATTTGTTGGGGCTTGAATGATAATACCACCCTGTTGACCACCAATTATACGCACAATAGGGCAGCAGATTCATTGAAGAACTGATGTTCTCCAAATTGTTTAAAACTGAGTGGATAGGTATACATTTTGGGTTTGATACCGTATTGAACAGACTTTACATATTTTTGCAAGAGCAGATAAAGTTCATTTATATGCGCTGCATTACCATATAACACTACATCACATGCATGCGAAATCTGCAACTGTTCTGCTGCGGCAAGCAAATAGTATACAATCTCGGTATCTGATTCAAAAGTAAAAGTGTTATAAAACTTAATATGTTGATCGAGATTTAAAATTTCAACATAGCTTGCATGCACTTGAATATGCAATTTATTCGCAGCATTTTCAAAGCCTTGCGATTCAACAGCTTTGATAAACAATAAAGATCCATGATATACATCAACCATAGGCATGCCAAAACGAATTAGTTTCATTAATTCATTTCTAACATTAAATAAGGCAGCCGTTTGTTGCACATGCATTTTACAGTATAAAACCTGTGATTGCGGCATGATCTTTTGATTTAAGCCATAATAGGCTTCTGTTTCAACTACATTTAATAAAGATTCTGGAACCAAACTCACCTGTTGCGAAGAAATAACCACTTTCCGCTCCTTGTATTTAGGTTTTAAACATTCGGTAAGCGGCGCAATTTCTTTCAATTCATCATAACTCAGCATCAAAAAATTAATCCCTGGTGCACTAAAAACCGACAATTGTAGAATTTGATTATTTTTTGGATCAGACACCACCGAACTGATATGACTAGCTTCAATAAATACAGTATGTTCGTATTCACTTGTAGCCAACTCATTAAACAAATTATCTGAGTAGATTTTATTGGTTATGGATTGCACGATTCTTGTTCTTACTTTCGCAAAGTAGTAAAACCAAATCAAAAAATAAAAAAGTGAGTCAATTTAAACCAAAAAATCCAGAATTTTTAAGCTTTGTTGAAGAGAGAATGCAGGAAAATCATTTTATGCAACACCTAGGTTTTCAAATCACCAAAATGGAGGCAGGTTTTGTAGAAGGGAGTTTAGCCATTGCACCTGAGCATAGGCAGCATATTGGCTATTTGCATGGAGGCGTAACGGCAACCCTAGCAGATTTAGTAGCTGGTTTTGCAAGCTATACCCTAGTTAGCGCGCAGCAAACTGTAGTTACCGTTGAGATGAAAATATCCTATTTAAATCCAGGCATTGGAAATCATGCATTTTGTAGGGGATACGTAATTAAAGCGGGACAAAAACTGCATTTTGCAGAAGCAGAAATTTATGTGAATCAGGATGGCAATGAGGTATTGGTGGCCAAAGGATATGCAACCTATGCCGTAATAGATTTACCTTAATACGCTATCTATAGTTGCATATATGAAACAAGAAATAGGTAGGTATACATAAAATGAATGGCATAAATAATATAAATACAAAACAAAGTTGAGGAAATTCCTTTCTTTGCGTTACAATACAAACAGATTATCCGTTAAGAATTATAAATGAAATTAAGTTTTTTAGGCGCCGCCAAACAGGTAACAGGAAGCATGTTTATGCTTACACTGCATTCGGGATACAAAATTTTAGTTGATTGTGGAATGGACTATGAACTTAAAAAAAATCCTGTTGCGCAGGCTAATATTTTTCCATTTGAACCAGTTACCATCGATTTAGTAATTCTTACACACGCCCACATTGATCATTCTGGTAACCTTCCTGCACTGGTTCAGCAAGGTTTTAAAGGAAATATCATGTGTACCCCTGCCACAGCTGAACTTAGTGCCTACTTATTGTACGACAGTGCCAATATTCAACTTAATCAATATAGAAAAAGTTTAGGGCGAACCAAAAAAAACAGACGTGAACAAATCGCCAAACCCCTCTTTACTGAAAAAAATGTTAAACAAACGGTAGATCAATTTTTCACCATTCCATTTCATAAAAAATTTCAAGTTAACCCGCAGCTAAGCATTCAATTTATTGAAGCGGGTCATTTACTTGGGGCAGCCAGCATTGAGGTTACTGTTACAGAAGCAGGTAAAGAAACCCGCATTGGATTTTCGGGTGATTTGGGCAGGGCAAATAGCAAACTGGTTCGCAACGGCGAAATTTTTGACCAAGTAGATTACCTCGTAACAGAATCTACCTATGGGGGTAGAAAACATTTTTCTGGCAGCGATGCGGAGGAAGAATTAATGCCATTTATCCAAAAAACATGTATAGATTTCAGAGGTCGTTTAGTTATTCCAGCCTTTAGTGTTGGCCGAACCCAAGCTGTTGTTTTTACGATAAACCAATTAAAGAAAAAAGGACTTATTCCGGATTGGTTAAAAGTTTTTGTTGATAGTCCGCTTGCCATTAAAAGTACCCCAGTTTACGAGCGACATGCCCATTTGCTGAACCAGGAGGCCCAGCAATTTATGCAAGACCATGGAAATTTGTTTCATTTTACCAATATTCACTATTTGGAAGGAATGGACGAACATGAAGAATTAATGCATTACTTCGACCCATGTATCATTATATCTGCAGCGGGAATGGTAGAAGGCGGAAGAATTCAAGAACATGTAAGTAATAATATAGAAAACCCCTACTCTACCATTTTAATAGCAGGATTTTGTGCAGAAGGAACCCTTGGACATAGACTATTACAAGGGCAGCCAAGTATACAAATTAAGAACAGAGAAAAACGGGTTTTTGCGCAAATTGCAAGAACAGATGTTTTTAGTTCACATCCAGACCACGATGAAGTGTTTAACTATATAGAATCTACGGCGTATGCTAGCAAAAAAGCCGGTAAAAAACTACAAAAAGTATTCTTAGTGCATGGTGAAGAACCTCAATTGCAAGCCATGCAAGAATCGGTTCAAAGCAAAGCGATATGCGAGGCAATCATTCCAAGTTATTTGGAAGAATTTGAGTTGTAAATAATATACACGCGTTGTCTATTCTTACTTGAATTTATGTACTATTGAATTTAATTACCAGATACATTCATATGACCAATTCAGACATTGCAGATATACTAAAAGCCTATGCAGATTTAAGCGAATTACATGGCGAAAACCCTTTTAAAATAAAATCATTTACCAGTGCATCTTTTCGCATTGATAAATTAATTGAGCCACTTTTTGGGAAAACCTTACAAGAATTAGAAAACACCGAAGGAATAGGCAAAAGTATTGCCCAAAAACTAGTGCAAATATTTGAAACCAATACATTTCCTGAGTTAACGCAACTGATAGAATCAACTCCCGCAGGTGTTCGTCAGATTATGCGTATTAAAGGCATTGGACCCAAAAAAGTTTCTATCATTTGGAAAGAAATGCAGATAGAAAGCATTGGAGAATTGCTTTATGCTTGTAAAGAGAATCGATTGGCCCAATACAAGGGTTTTGGCCTAAAAACGCAAGAGGCCATTATTAAACAAATTGAGTTTATGTTTGCCAGTGCGGGACAATTTCACTACGCTAAAATCTACCCTATTGCAAACGAATTAATGCAACAATTGCAGCAATTAGAATCGGTAGAAAAAATTTCTTTTACAGGCGAATTTTACCGAAAAATGGAGACCCTTTCTTGCGTTGAGATACTCGTTGGGACCAGTGATGCCTTGTTTTTTGCTGAAGAATTTGAATCGTTTTTTGAGTTTCCCTATTCAGAAGAAACCTTCCAAATAGAGGCATTTTCATTTAAAATTAGGGTATGTAAAACACCGGAATTTGCCTATCAACTATTTCAGTTTGGTTCGAACCAAAACCACGCGGCGAAGGTTTTAGAGAGAATAGGTTCAGACCGTAAGAACTTTGAGAGTGAATTAGAAATTTACCAAGCAGCCAATATGGCTTTTGTGCACCCAGAAATGCGTGAAGACCGTGGTGAAATAGTCCGTGCCATTGAAAACACATTACCCAACTTAATTACCTACTCCGATTTAAAAGGGCCGCTACACAACCATTCTACCTATAGTGATGGCTTACATTCAATAGAAACCATGGCCGATTATTGTGTAAAACAAGGCTATGAATATTTGGGTATGGCCGACCATAGTAAAAGTGCTTTTTATGCCAATGGTTTATCTGAGGAAAGGGTTATGCAACAACTGAGTGAGATAGCCCAACTCAATCAAAAATATGCAGGAACATTTAAAATATTTACTGGAATTGAATCGGATATTTTATACGATGGTAATTTAGATTATGCGAATGACTTGTTAAAAGCATTTGATTATGTAGTAGCCTCTGTGCACAGTATCCTTAAAATGAATGAGGAAAAGGCAATGAGTCGACTCATTAAAGCCATTGAAAATCCATATACCACCATATTGGGTCACCCAACGGGCAGATTATTGTTAATGCGCGAAGGATACCCCATTAACCACCATAAAATTATTGATGCTTGTGCAGCAAATGGCGTGATTATGGAGCTGAATGCTAATCCATACCGCTTGGATATGGATTGGCGCTATATAGATTATGCGCTCAACAAAGGAGTTATGATTAGTATTAATCCAGACGCCCATGAGGTAGAAGGATTTTATGATATGTTTTTTGGAGTAGCAGTAGCCAGAAAAGGCGGACTAATGAAAGAAATGTGCTTTAATGCCCAATCAGTATCTTATTTGGAAACGCACTTTAAAAAGAGAAAGGTATAGAAATTAAAAAGCCGCAGATAATTAGGTTTCTAATTTTCTGCAGCCTTTAATATAAACAAACACCAAACTTTTTTCTATTTTTAAGCGACTTATTACCAAGATATTAGTTCAAATATTAACCGAAAACTAGGCGTAATATTTAATTTTATTAGAGAATAATAATTTTTCTATTATTATTGTTTTTCGGTTAAAACTATCTTGATTCCTAAATCGGGCGCAAAATTAATACAGTTTATTAATTTCCAATAATCTGTTTGTCATTTTTTTGCAAGATTGGCTCAAATCAGCCACTATCTAAGGAAGAAATTTTAAAGCTACTATAAAAAACTACCTCATCAGATATATTTTTCCGGTGCCGTTTACAAAAAAACTAGATTCATCTCTAGCCTTAGTGCTTATTTGCTCAATGTCGTCTCCATTTATTTTGGTATAAACTTGATACAGATAAACACCGTTTGCAAGCTTATCGCCGTATTGGTCGGTTCCATCCCATGCAAATTCACTTACATTATTACCAATACGAATGTTTCCAAACTCTTCCATTCGAATTTCTCTTACTACTTTTCCGTTAATGGTTAGGATTCGAACCAGCAACTGATCTGGAATTTTTGCACCCGTTAAGGTAAACACAAAACGCATTTGGGTAGTAAACGGATTAGGGTACGGATAAAAATGTGTAATGGTGCTTTTATTTACAACGGTAAACTCAATTTCATACGCTTTGCCACCGGCTTTATTTCCACTTGCATCTGTGGCTTGAACCTTCAATGCGTATACGCCATCTTTAAGTTTTTTAGGAGAATATAAAATAAATGATTCGTTTTTTTCAGTGGCTGGGGTAAAAATCACATCAGGATTGTTTAAGTATACCCTTTCAAAATCAAAACTCCCCGGTTTTCTTAAGAATAATTCAAAAGTGCTAGTATCTTTTTGCAGCAGGTAGGTATTATTATCGGTAGAGCTAATTCTAATAATGGGATTAGGCGAAACAATATCCCTATTAAAAATCCTTTGCCCATCGAAGGTAACCTGTAAAAAAGGATTTTCAACATCACCTTTCACTGTAAATTCTTGCTTTAAAAAGTTGTTTAAATAACTCACTTCGTCTACCCTTTTATTAGCATTTATAGTAACTTGAAGCGTATTTTTACCCGATAATAATTGGGTAGGGATTTTGGTTTTAAGCAATGCACTTTGATTAGGCAAAATTGGTGGTACTTTCATCCAATTGCTGTATGGAATTTTTCTACCTTCATCTACCACTTCAAGGAGAGATTCGGTAGTGTCAGAACCATTATCGCCAAGGTTAATGATTGGTAAATCTAATGCTAAGCTATCTCCTCTTTCTATACTGCTGGCATAAAATTTATATTGCGCATTTACATCTACACTCAGTTCGGGTCCGCCTTCATACAAAACCTGCCAATATTTAATTTGGTGAGGTGTTCTGTATGTACTATCTACAAAACCCAGTTTCAACTTTAAATAGGGATATTTATCTGCATCAATACTGCTTAAATCTATGTTATTTTGTAGTTGATTTCTTAGCAAGAAAGTATCCTTTCCTTGCTTGTTTATGCCAATTACATCCAACCACCACCTTCCTTTAGGCAATGGATCTTTATCTTCTAAAACTACATTTAGCTGCTTATATTTAGTAGCTGGCCCAATAGGTTGACTGCTCAAATTTCCTGTATACCATTTTAAGATTATTTCCCTTCTAATTCTTACATACATTTCATCTTGCGGGTCGGTTGGACCAGGGGGCAGATTAGGCGAATTGTGCAAGTCGTTATTCGTTACCGTATCCTCTACAGCCATGCCTGGCATTTCCCCTTTCATTCCAATTAAAGCCCATGCTGTATGGTGATTAGTAATGTGTGGAATTTTTGCTGAACCCAATTTACCTAGTTGAGATTTAACAACAGGCGACCAACTTTCTATACCACTGCTATACCTAGAAAACATGGCTACATAATAACCATTTGGAATGGAATCGATGAACTGAGCCAACTCTTGTTGTCCTTGAACAAGGTTGGTATTAAAGGTATAGTAACGCACACTTTGGTCAAACTTATTGGCCTGAACAAATGCACAATTGAATGGATAATTTGGCAATTCATAAGGGAAGTCGACCTGATAGGGTTCAAAGACCAACACTACCGTACCCTGAAAAATGCATGAACCTACACCAGCATTCAACAAATACGGAATTACCACCCCCATTCGCCTATGGTCCCATCGCCTATTTTCAATACCCAAAACCAACGAATTATTACTAAATACGATACGCCTAGTAGTGTCTTCAAACTGAATAAATGTTTTAGCGCTGGCATTTTTTACCTGCTCATAGCGCTGTTGGTGCCATCCTTTACTTCCATTTTTAATCCAAGTAAAACTGTTTTGAACCCAGGTGCCACCCTCATTTTCAGGTAAATTAATTTTTGCTCGCCAAAAATAAACCAAACTATCCTGGCCCCCCAGAGCAATCTTCCATCTGGCAAGATGCTTACTTGTAATTGGTAAACTTTTTTGAGAAAACGAACTATTACTATTGAAATTGGGGGTTGTATCTATTTCAAACAGATACATGGTAGGTTCAGTAAAAAGGTTATTGTTCTGAATCACCAGTTCCACTGAGTCGGTATTTACTATGGCATAGGGTTTAGGAAAAATCGCTTGCACGCCGCTGCCTGGGAGAAAATAATTAACAGTTGCTTCGTTATTGGTATATTTAATTTCATCTACTTTTTGCAAAGGATTTACCTTTACTGTGAACGTATTATCGCCAATATCTTGTTTTAAAAGCGGTTTTACCCAAATATAAAAAGTATCTACATTTAAGGGTGCCATTACCTGATTCAATTCAAATAACTGCAGGCTATTGTTAGGCAATTTTCGCTGCAACTGAATGCGCAGTGTATCTGAAACTGCCTTGGCCAAGTTGTGAACAATGATACCTACGCCCAAAGAATCACTCTGCACTGTGGCATTATTTGGCGTAATAAACAAATCAGCATTTTCTATTTCATAATCGGGTTTAGAAGGCGCATATAAAACAAATGCGGGGTCGCCCTGTAGAAGCAATTGCAAGGCATGTGAGCGCGCAAACTGCTCATTGCTTTGAGCCGTTATCTCTAAGGCCTTCTTAATTTGCATACCAATTGGCATTGAATAATTCAGAATACCTATTTGTTGATACAATTGATTCATTTGGAAACTCAATTGATTGGTAAAAGTTAAATTGGTATGTGCCAGCCAACCGATAGCCCCTTTGTTGGCAGCGCATATATAATCTTTACCATAAACCAATCCAGTTCCCAATGGATCAACATCATTGGCATTACCAATATTACATCCATTAAAATAATAAAATGCCGGCTTATTATTGGCTTGCAAATCATTGATACCCCCAAAATCCATATCCAACACCGTAAGAGAGCCATGACCGTAAAACGTCATCATGTTTACTCCTTTATTTAAATGTTGTAATAAAACAGATTTTAAATCGCCATCAGTAGGTGCAGAACTTTTCTTAAAATAGGGGAAAATTCTTGCACCAATTGGTTTGCCAAGCACCATATTACCCATTGATGCCAATTGATTTCTGAACTCATTTTGTTGCGATTCAAAAGAGCCCCCACTTAAATGTAAAAAATCTTTACGCCATGCTTTGATGGAATCAACATTGGTTTCAAGTGCTTTTAATTTTTGCAAGTAATTGTTTAATTCTTGTAAATTACTGGCAGGAATTCTACCTGTAGCGATGCTGGGTGCACCGCTATTTCCGTCAAAATCGTTCGTAAACATGTGATCTGAAGAAGGAACGCCAAATGCTGGAACCAAATTAAACCTGTTGGTTTCGGGATTCATTTTCAACAAATTGTTCTGATAACCCCTCCCCAATAGCAATAAAAATGTTGGAGGCACCTGTTGCTTATCAAATACATGTTTGCAAAATCTACGAATAGCCAATGGATGAAAATTTCCGAAAGTATAGTAATCTGCCAAATCTTCAACATAGGCCAGATAGGTTAGATATTTCGTGCTTCTGTAGGTTTGATATGCTTCTGCCCCCGATTGCAATTGCTTATTTGATACTATTAAATATTGGTAATTAGTTAACACATTAGGAACAACAAACTGATGGGGAACTATACTTATGGGTGATAACAGGTTTGCAGCATCTTGCAAAACCACTCTGCTTTTGCTCGATTGGTAAGGGAATAAAGCTTGTAAGGTATTTCCAATCTTATTCGCCTGCACCCGAATACGCTGGTTTAAATCGTATATTATAGGTGCCGTCCCCGCATAATTTCCTATTTGTAAATATGTTTTGCTGGCTATTTGAGTTTTAGGCAATTCAAATACCGCAGCGTTTTCTATTGTAGCGTTTGTTCTGGTATAGCGTAACTGTATATAAGAAACGCCAACAAAATCGCTACCAACTGCAATATCATTAACTACCTCAACTTTAAATTGTGTATTTTCACCTAATAAATTAGCAGCAATGGTTCGGGTAAATTTTTGTTCACCATAGCCTCTAAAAGTGGTATCAATCAATATACTTGGGTTGACCCCATCAGGTAAAATGAGTATGCGCACATGATGATTAGGTAAACTTGGGTCAGACATAAAATAGTCTGAGGCACCTATTATTTTCACCTCAACTTGGGCATTACTATTTAGCGCCTTGTTTGGCGTTTGAAAGCTAAATAGCTTGAATTGCGACTGTCCAATAAGTCCGCTCATCATCCCTTCTGCAGCGCCATATTCAGACAAATAATACTTTTGATCGGCAGGGATAAAAGCCCCATAATAATAATCTTCTTGTGGGACTATTTGCTGTAGCACCTCCAGACTCGGTTCGGCTGAAAAATTACTGTAATCTGAATCTGTAAACGCCTGGAAACGGAGCGGATTTTGCGCACTTGAATCTGGCAACACAGTTAAAAAATAACAGGCAGTATCAGAAAATAAACTTTTAAATGTGTGGGCTTGCTCTCCGGGCGTTCTAAACATTTCACGATCAAGCAAGCCATCGTTGGGGAAAGCATAAAACTCCACAAAATCAATCGAATCAAACTTTCCATCCAATTCCCCTGATACAAAAATGGACTGTTCTATCCCGTTTCTAAACAATTGAAATTTTCGTGGATTCTGAGCAGTAAAACTTGGTATATCAGTTGACTGTATGCGGTATATTCCCTCTTTAACCAGCTTTATTTTAATGTAAGGCTGATAGGCTCGAATCCATTCAAATCCATATTGCCCTTGCGCATGCAATGAAGCAAGGTTTAGCAATAAAAAAATGCCAATTAAAAACGAAATGATTCTCTTTGCTTGGTTCGGCATAAATGTTTATCAAACATCAATTATTTAAAACACCAACGGATTTAACCTATATGTATTGTATTCCTTAATTAATTGTTATGTATTGGCTTCCAATTCTGTGTAATATTTAAAGAAATAGGGAATGGTTTCTATTCCTTTGTAAAAATTAAACAAACCATAATGCTCATTAGGCGAATGAAGTGCATCACTATCCAAGCCAAAACCCATTAACACAGATTTTAAACCTAATTCACGTTCAAATAATGCCACAATTGGAATAGAGCCACCACCTCTGGTTGGAATTGGTTTTTTTCCGTATGTTGTATGCATGGCTTTCTCGGCTGCCTTGTAGGCGTTTGATTGAATGGGTGTTACCACTGGCTCTCCACCATGATGCGGCTTAACCGTAACTTTAACCCCTTTTGGAGCGATACCTTCAAAATGGTTTTTAAACAATTGTGTAATGGTTTCAGAATCTTGATTTGGCACCAAACGCATACTAATTTTAGCGAATGCTTTAGATGGCAACACTGTTTTTGCTCCCTCGCCGGTATAACCACCCCAAATACCATTACAATCCAATGTTGGCCTTATTCCGGTTCTTTCTAACACATTATACCCGTTTTCACCCCAAACAGCTGCAATATCCAAATCAGCTTTATATGCTTCTAAATCAAATGGCGCCTCATTTAATGCTGCTCTTTCTGTTTCCGTTAAGTTTTGAACCAAATCATAAAAACCTGGGATAGTAATATGGTTGTTTTCATCATGCAAACTCGCAATCATTTTGGCTAAAATATTAATAGGATTAGCAACAGCTCCGCCATATACGCCGCTGTGTAGATCGCGGTTTGGACCCGTAACTTCAACTTCCACATAACTTAATCCACGCAATCCACAATCAATACTTGGCACATCATTGGCAATGATTGAAGTATCTGAAATGAGCACCACATCTGCTTTTAACCGGTCTTTGTTTGCGATACAAAACGGACCTAAATGCGTTGACCCTACTTCTTCTTCTCCCTCAATCATAAACTTTACATTGCAAGGCAAAGATTGTGTGGCCATCATCATTTCGAATGCCTTTACATGCATATAAACCTGACCTTTATCATCACAAGCGCCGCGAGCAAAAATGGCTCCATCAGGATGTATTTCCGTTTTTCTTATGGTGGGTTCAAAAGGAGGCGTTTCCCATAATTCTAAAGGAACGGCAGGTTGAACATCATAATGGCCATAAACCAATACTGTTGGTAAAGCTGGATCTATTATTTTCTCGCCATACACAATAGGATTGCCGGCAGTCTCGCATAATTCTACCCGATCTGCACCCGCTGCAATCAATTTATCTTTAATATAATTTGCAGCAGCAACAACATCTTGTTTATAGGCTGAGTCTGCACTAATCGAAGGAATACGCAGCAATTCTAATAATTCATTTAAAAATCTTTCTTGATGGCTAGTTAAATAACTGTTTGGTATCATACACTATTACTAAATTTGGAAGTCAAAAATACATATTTTTAGGCATTGGCTGTCCATTAATTTACTACTATTATTTATTTTGTGCATAATTACATTTCTGGGTAAATAGAGCGTAGCAGTCAAAGTATTATTTTCGTTGTTGTGAAAAATACAAACAATAAGGAAGAAAATTTAGCAAGCTTTTGGGTTTACTTCTTCTATTATTTATTGCTAGGACCATTTACTTTGATTATTTTAATTAATAAAATAATCGAACCGCTCTCTCCTAATTATACATTTACGGAGCTCGAAAAATTATAGCTATTTCGAGCTGACTCCTCTTTTGCGACAGAAAACACTTCCCGTTTCCGTAATAAAATGTTGAAATCTTAGGCTTACTAAATTTTAATTTAAAATTACCTTTGGGGAGTGGATTACTTAGAAACCTTAAACCCCTCTCAAAGGGCTGCTGTGGAGCAAATAGACGGACCTGTTATGATAATTGCAGGTGCTGGATCAGGAAAAACGCGTGTACTTACCTATAGAATTGTTCACATGCTGCGCCATGAGGTAGATCCCTTTCAAATTTTATCCCTCACATTTACGAATAAAGCGGCCAAAGAAATGCGTCACCGTGTTATGGAAGCCGTTGGAAGCGAAGGAAGAAATATATGGATGGGAACTTTCCACAGTATCTTTTCTAGAATTTTACGCGTTGAAAGCGACAAAATTGGGTACCCAAGAAATTTTACTATTTACGATTCAGACGACAGTAAAAGTTTAATCAAAACCATTTTGGGCGAGATGAAATTGGACGATAAATTGTACAAGCCATCAAACATGTTGGCACGCATCTCGGCAGCCAAAAATGCATTAATTTCTGCCGAAGAGTATTTAGGAAATAGCGAGTTTTTTGAAAATGATAATAGCAGTGGTAGACCAAAGTTTGGGCATTTGTTTAAATTATATCAAGATCGCTGCTTTAGGGCAGGTGCAATGGATTTTGACGATTTACTGGTGAACACACATAAGCTTTTTGCGAATCATTTAGACGTACTCAATAAATATCAGCATCAATTTAGGTATATCATGGTGGATGAGTTTCAAGACACAAACCACGCCCAATATATGATTATTAAAAAACTGGCTGCTGTAAATGAAAATATAGCTGTAGTTGGCGATGATGCGCAAAGTATTTATGCTTTCAGAGGCGCCAATATCAAGAACATATTGGGTTTTCAAAAAGATTTTCAAGAGGTAAAAACCTTTAAATTAGAGCAAAATTATAGAAGTACCAAAACCATAGTAGAAGCCGCCTCGAGTATTATTGAAAAAAACAAAGAGCAGATTAAAAAGAAGGTTTGGACAGACAATGAAATTGGGGAGAGAATTCGAGTTTTTAAGGCTTTAACAGACAATGAAGAAGGCAAGATGGTGGCCTCTGCTATTTTCCAGGATAAGATGAATAACCATGCCAATAACAAAGACTTTGCTATTTTGTACAGAACAAACATGCAAAGCAGATCAATGGAAGAGGCATTGCGTAAATTAAATATTCCGTATAAAATTTATGGGGGTTTGTCGTTTTATCAAAGAAAAGAGGTAAAAGATCTATTAGCCTATTTCCGCCTGGTGCTTAATCCAAATGATGAGGAAGCCCTTAAGCGTGTTATTAATTACCCTGCACGCGGTATTGGTAAAACCACGCTAGAAAAAATTTCGCTAGTGGCCAATCAGCACAAGGTAAGTTTATGGCAGGTAATGGAGCAAGTGAATCAAATTGGCTTTAAAAACATGAGTTCGGTAGAAGATTTTGTAACCATGATTAAAAGCTTCAGGGTGATGCTCGATAGAAATGCATACGATGTGGCCATGCATATTGCCAAGCAAAGTGGCGTATTAAAAGCCTTGTATGAAGATAAAACAGTAGAAGGCATTTCCCGATATGAAAATACAGAAGAACTTTTAAATGGGATCAAAGAATTTAGCGTTGGTGAAAGTGCAGATGATGATGGTGTTTTGCGTGGTAATACCCTGGCAGATTTTATGGCTGATGTGGCCTTAATGACAAATGACGACAAAGACAAAGACCCCGATCAAGACCATATCAGTTTAATGACCATCCATTCGGCCAAGGGTTTAGAATTTAAATATGTGCATGTAGTGGGTTTAGAAGAAAACCTGTTTCCAAGTCAGATGGCCTTAAATAGCCGACAAGAATTGGAAGAAGAGCGGCGCTTATTTTATGTTGCCCTTACCCGTGCCATGAAAAAACTAACCATTAGTTTTGCCACATCTCGATTTAAATTTGGAAACATTGTAAATGCTGAACCAAGTAGATTTTTGACAGAAATTGATCCCCAATTCTTGCATTTTGAAAATATGTTTAGTGCCGGCGGACAGTTCAGGGAAAGCGGTGCCGCGCTTAGATCAACCGGATCTGCTAGTGGATTATCTAAAAAAACATTAAGTATTAACCGGCCACAGCCAAGAGTTGGCAGTGCACCTGTAAAAACAGATGATCCAAACTTTGAACCAGATGATACCAGCCATTTACAAGTTGGTGATGCGGTCATCCACCAACGTTTTGGCAAAGGAAATGTTTTACAAATGGAAGGTAGTGGAGACAATAGGAAGGCTACCATTGAGTTTGGCGAAGCAGGAAAAAAAGTACTGGTTTTAAAATTTGCTAAACTTAAAATTATTTTGCCTTAATATTGAAAAATGAAAATCACAGCATACTTAAAACTCCCATTATCTGCTATCAGACTTTGGCTTGAGGCCAATGATGCGAAATACAGTTTTAAAGAGAAACTCCATATTGTTTGGGTGCTTTTTCAACTGAGGTTAAAGGAAATAAATGGCCGTAAGAATACGGTAATTTGTCAGGAGATATTTGGTTTTAAAGTGCACGCCTATGATTATACCACCCTACTTTTCTTGTTTAGAGAAATATTTTTAAGCAAAGATTATTATTTTGGTTCGAACCAAAACCAAGAACGTATTATTGATTGCGGAGCCAATATTGGGATGTCTGTATTTTTTCATAAATACTTTCATCCAAATGCAGAGATTATCGCGTTTGAGCCCAATCCCAGTGCATTTGAATTATTAAAACTAAATGTTGAAGCCAATAAATTGTCACATGTAACTTGCGTCCAAAAAGCTGTTTCAGACCAAGAAGCATACTTGCAATTTTACGTTAATGAAGATAAGGGCTCTTTGTTATCTTCTGTTAGAAGTGATAGAGGTGGCGATACGGTTATTCAAACAGAGACAACTTTACTGAGTAAGTATTTGCATGAACCAGTTACCTTATTAAAAATAGATGTTGAGGGTTCTGAATGGCTTATACTAAGTGATTTAAAAGCGAATGCAGGTAAACTTGAAAATGTTCAGCATGTAATTTTAGAATACCACCATAAAATAAACGGAGAATCGTCTAGGTTAGTGAGTTTTCTGAGTTACTTTGAAGCATGCGGGTTTGAATATAATATCAAAACAAATTACCTGTATCAAGGTGATTTTCAAGATTTAATTATCCATTTTTACCGCTAAGAAGTAATAAGGCTTTGTGGATATGGAGTACTTGTGGGATAATTAAATCATCATTATTTTGAATAAAAAATTGTGCAAATGGCACTTTTTGATCCTCTGGAAACTGATTTTTGATACGTGCCTTAACACTTTCCACATTTGTTTTATCGCGTTCTAGTGTTCTTTTTATTCTTAGTTCTTCATTGGCCTGAACCAATATTAAATAATCTAAGTCTTTGTAAGAGCCACTTTCTACCAATAGAGCGGCTTCCTTAACAACGTATGGAAGCTCAGTTTGCGCCTGTTGGTTCAGCCAAGAATTAAAATCTTTAAACACGGCAGGATGAACTAAGGCATTTAATTCACCCAATTTGCGCGCATCATGAAAAACCAATTGGGCAATATAGGCTCGATTGAGGGAGCCATTATCTAGATATGCCTCCTTACCAAAAAGGTGGGTAATCTCTGCTCTTAATGAAGGCTCAGAAACCATTAAATCTTTGGCACGAGAGTCGGCCTCATACACAGGAACACCCAACAAAGAAAACAACTTAGCCACAGTAGATTTGCCACTGCCAATGTTTCCGGTAATTCCAACTTTTATCATTTGAGAAACTCTCGTACCAAAAGAATTTACTTCTTCTCTTCTTTAGCAGGTTGATTTAAAGCCTGAGAAGCTTCCATTGAAACAGCAGTGCGGTCTATACGCAATTTTGTTCCCTCGCTTTCAATCAAGAAAGTTTGTTCTGTAGCTTCTAAAATTTTGGCATGAACACCACCGATGGTAATTATTTTATCGCCTTTTCCTAATGCTTCGCGAAACTTCTTTTGAGCTTTATTTTTCTTGATTTGTGGGTAAATCATGAAAAAATAGAAAACAACAAAAATTAAAATTAAGGGTAAAAACTGCATAATAGGATTTCCTCCTTGGGCACCGGCAGCTGGCGGTGCCATTAATAAAACTTGGTGTAACATATGTTATTGATAAATTATTTAGTTGTATTGTTTGGCTTCACTTCACCACGAATAACCAGATAAAATTGAGTAGGGATAGTGTTTGCGGTAATGGTAATATTTTTATCGAAAGCACCTACCTTTCCACTACTATTAAATTCAACATCAATAGCACCCTCTTCACCCGGTTGAATAGGTGTTTTTGGGTAACTAGGCACAGTACAGCCGCAACTGGCACTGGCACTGCTTATTATTAAAGCCGTTTTGCCCGTATTGGTAAATTTAAATTTGTGTGTAACTACTTCCCCATCAACCAATGTTCCGAAATTATGAATATTTTCAACAAATGTCATAATTGGCGCTTCACCCGCTATATCAGCATTTGGATCGCTAGCACTTACTGGGTTTGTTACTAAATTTCCCTGAGCCTTCTCTGGATTAGAATTACTGCATGAAGTAATAAAGAATAAACTACTTAGAATGAAGAATATACTTTTCATATGGATAAAAATAATTAATTTACTAAACCCCTACCTAATTTATTAATTCTTCCCGCCTGATTTAAATCTAATTGAACCTTATCAAGGATTCCATTAATAAAACCATGACTATTGGGTGTGCTATATAATTTCGCTAATTCAAGGTACTCGTTAATAGAAACTTTAACAGGAATAAATGGAAAATACAATACCTCACAAATAGCCATTTTCATTAAAATTAGGTCTACCACTGCAATTCTATCTTGATCCCAGTTTTTAGTTTTAACAGCAACTAAATTCATAAGTTCATCTTGATGTTGAACACAAAGGTCGAATAAATCTTTCAAAAATTTAATGTCTTCCTCCTCATCTTTGTGTTTAGCAGGAAGAATAGATTTGGTATTTTCAGCAATTCCTTGAATTGTTTTAGCCACTGTTTTTAACACCAAAATTTGATCATCATCCCAATTTAAGTATTTGTCTTCCACAAAAGATTCAAACAATTCAAATTCGGCAATTAGCCATTCCATTAAGTGAATTAAAAACGATTTATCAGATTTGAGCGACTGAGGTGCAGCTTCTATATATGAGGTAAACAAAGGATGTACTTTTAACTCCATCCATATTTTTCTCATTAAATCTTGGTGTCCGCTCCAGCTAATTTTATTTTTTGTAAGCTCATTTTGAAAGGCAATATTTTGTTCTAAAATGCCAATTGCCCTATTATCTATAATTTGCTGAAGTATGAGTAATTGCTTGTCTGAAGGAATATATTTACTTTTTTCAAGCGCCAATTCATCTACTATGAAAGCTTTAAATTCTACTGGAAAAACCAGTAAGAATAAATATAATTCGTAGGTTTTTTCTAAACCAGCAAGCAGCCTTTTCCTGTATGCAGTAGCGTCTGGCTTTTCTTCCTGCGTGTAGCTATATAAAGCTTGTAATGCTTTGATGCGTAAAAATCGTCGGTTTAGCATAAATAGTTAAATCAAAACAGGCAGCAAACTTAGCCTTATAGTAAAAATATTTAAAGAACGTTTGCTGCCTGTTTTGACAGTTGAAGCTTGTAATTAATAAGTTGATTTTAATTTAGAAATATCACTAATGCGTTTTTCAGCTAAATTCATAGCAACTTTCTGTGTATGAATTTTCTCTGAAGCAGACACTTTTAAAATCTCTAATGTAACATCGTAAATATGTTGAGCTTGGCGGTAAGCTGTTTCTTTGTTATAACCAATATGTTCTTGGTATACATTAATTAATCCACCCGCATTAATTAAGAAATCTGGCGCATAGGTGATTCCCTTGTTCATTAAAGCTGGACCATGAACGGTTTCTTCAGCCAACTGATTATTGGCAGCACCTGCAATAATTGAACATTTTAACTTGGCAATATTGGTGTCATTTAATACAGCACCCAAAGCACAAGGAGCAAAAACATCTACATCTAAACCATAAATTTCATCTCCATTTACCACATGAGCGCCTAGGGTTGAAGCATAATGGCTCAATGTATCTTGGTTAATATCGCTAATATATAAGGTTGCACCTTCTTTGTGCAAAAATTCTAATAAATGTCCTCCTACTTTACCAACACCTTGTACTGCAATTTTTTTACCACTTAAACTGTCTGAACCAAATACATTTTTTGCACTCGCTTTCATACCCATATACACACCATATGCAGTAACCGGACTAGGATCGCCTCCTCCACCCATGCTTTCTGGCAAACCCACAACATGTTGAGTTTCCATATTTACATATTCCATATCACGCGTTGTTGTATTTACATCTTCTGCTGTAATATATTTTCCGTTTAAATTTTCTACAAAACGACCAAACTTACGCATTAATGCTTCTGTTTTTATTTTGTTGGCATCACCAATTATAACGGCCTTAGCACCGCCCAAGTTTAAACCAGAAATAGCGGCTTTGTAAGTCATACCGCGAGATAAACGCATAACATCATTTATTGCCTCAGCCTCATTGCTGTAATTCCAAACGCGTGTTCCACCCAAGCCTGGTCCAAGAACTGTATTGTGAATTGCTATAATTGCTTTTAAACCAGTAGAATTGTCGTTACAAAATACGATTTGTTCGTGATCATAAGTGCCGAGCTGAGTAAAAATTTCTTGTTCTGCCATAATTGAATAAGGGTTTTTAAAATATTTTTTATCGGGGGCAAAAGTAGTTTTATTTTTTGTTTTTCAAGGCTAAAAAAAAAGGCCCAATATTTGTCGACTGTTTTCCTTTATTTTGCGGGCTTGAAAGCGCTAAAACACCTCAATAAATATTTTCTTACATATAAGATTAGGCTCTTATTGGGTATACTATTTGTTACCGCTTCTAACCTTTTCGCCATTTTCCCTGCTCAACTTGTCAGAAAATCAATCGATTTAATTAAAGAATATTTAAGCGCATTGGTTCAGGCCAAGCATAATAGTAGTTTGAGTGAATCTATCAGTAATGATTTGGGTCGGTCTATTTTATACTTCACCCTTTTGGTTATTTCCTTTGCCATTATAAGAGGTTTATTCATGTATTTTATGCGCCAAACCCTAATTGTGATGAGCAGAAAAATTGAATACGATCTAAAAAATGAGATTTTTAATCAGTATCAATTGCTTGATCAAACCTTTTACAGAAATCATAGAATTGGAGATTTAATGTCGAGAATAAGCGAAGATGTAAGCCGGGTAAGAATGTATGTTGGTCCGGCACTCATGTACGCAATAAACCTATTTGTTACCATTATTTTGGTGTTAATTGTTATGTTTACTGTGAACACCCGACTAACTTGGTTGGTTATAGCCCCTCTGCCCATTTTATCTTTTGCTATTTATAAAATAAACAACCTAATAAATACACGCAGCGATGCCATTCAAATTCAATTAGCCGCGCTTACCTCATTTGTACAAGAAGCGTTTTCAGGAATTAGGGTAATTAAATCATTTGCAGCTGAAAAGACCAATGCATTAAAATTTGATGAAGAGACCAAGATTTACAGAGAAAAGCAAATGAGCTTGGCCAAAGTTGATGCATTTTTCTTTCCATTGATGGTATTTTTAACCGGTTTAAGTTCACTTATTACCATATATATAGGTGGATTGGAGGTAATTGCCGGAAGAGCTAGTATGGGTAATATTGCCGAATTTGTAATCTATGTAAATATTTTAATTTGGCCTGTTACCAGTTTAGGTTATACCAGTAGTTTAATTCAGCGTGCCGCGGCTTCGCAAGCCAGGATTAATGATTTTTTAGAAACAAAGCCAAATATGAATACCAATCCCAAGGCTTCTTGTGTTTTTGAGAAATCTATAGCGTTTTCAAATGTCTCTTATACCTACCCGGGTAAAGAAACACCAGCTCTGAATAATATTGATTTTATCATAGAGAAAGGAAGTACGCTTGCCATTTTAGGCACAACCGGATCAGGTAAAACTACACTAATACAATTGTTGCTGCGTGTTTTTGATCCAAGTACAGGTAGCATAAAAATAGATGGTAAAAATTTGATGGAGCTAAATTTGCATGGCTGGAAAGACCAAATTGGCTATGTTCCTCAAGATGTATTCTTATTTAGTGATACCATTGAAAACAATATTGCATTTGGACGCAACAAGAAGGATGGAGATCTATCGGTTCAAATACAACAGGCCTGCAAGCAAGCGTGTTTAGAAGAAACTATAGCAGGATTTACAAACGGAATTAAAACCAAAGTTGGGGAGCGTGGAATTACCCTATCGGGAGGTCAGAAACAACGCGTTGCCATGGCGCGTGCGTTTATTAAAAATGCGGATGTGTTGGTTTTTGACGATTGTTTGAGCGCACTAGATACACAAACCGAAGCTGATGTATTAAAACATATCAAAGAAATAAAAAAAGATAAAACCAGTATTATTGTGAGTCACAGGGTTTCAAGCGTAAAAGATGCAGATCGCATTTTAATCTTGCATCAAGGTAAAATTATTGAAGACGGAACCCATCAAGAACTAATTAATCTAAAAGGCTCATATTATGAGATTTACAATAAACAAATGCAAGAAGAAAAATGACCTGTCTAGGTTATTAAATCATTAAAAAATAAAGTGTTGAAAAAATGTTATGAAATCAAACTTGTAACATATATTTTGCCAAGGTTTATACTATATCACAAGATTCATGGAGGAATACAACAAAAACGATAGCCAAGAAATTTTTTCTAAAAAAATTAGAGCTGGGAAAAGGACTTATTTTTTCGACGTAAAATCTACCCGCGGTAAAGATTATTTTTTAACCATTACCGAGAGCAAGAAAAGCTTTGAGGATGGAAACTACGTTAAGCACAAAATTTTCTTATACAAAGAGGATTTTAACAAATTTGTAGAAGCGTTGAATGAAACGGTTCAGTACATAAAAACTGATTTAATGCCAGATTATGATTTTGATGAGTTTAAACACGAATCAAATGAAGAAAGAGAATTAAAAGAGAATTGAATTTAAAACTATAAACGTATATTTGCTAAACCTAAATTAATCAAAAAAAATGAAAAAATTATTCAAATCAATGTTTGTGCTTACTGCACTTTCAACTGCTGTGTTGTTTACCTCATGTGGTGGAGACGACACAGATGGAGAGACTAAAGTATTTGCTGCTCCAACACTTACTGTTAATGACGGGGTAAAAGCTTTTAGCTCATCATTAGCTTTGGATACGGTAGAGATAAAAGTGGTTGCCTCAGCTGATACAGATGTAAAATTGGCAAAAGTTAGCATCACTCGCGCCATTGTTGGCCAAAGTACATTTGTTGTTGCTGAAGAAACTTTAACAGCAAAAGACTTAATCAAAAATTATATTGATGCCTTAGACGTGGTAATTGATGAAGGTGATGTTATTACCTACACTGTAAAAGTAGAAGATGCAAAAGGTAAATCTACCACTACTTCTTTCACTGTAACTATTGAAAGTATGGTAACCTCTGGACAAATTTTAATTGGAGCACCAAGCAATACAACAAACGAATACCGTTTCTTTGGTGTGGCTGATGGCTTTAGAAGATACCGTGCTGGTAGCACAGGTGTTGATTTAGCAAAAGATAATTCGGCTAAGATTGATTTTATTTATTTCTACAACACTGCAGGAAATGTTCAAAATGCATTGTATTCTCCTGATTTTGCATTTGCAGCCGGAACAGGTTGGGCTACAGAGGTTGCAACTTGGCCTACAAAAAACAGAACTACCTACAAGTTAACCTCTATTAACGCTTCAGAATTTGATGCATTAACTGGTGGTACATTCATGACAGAATTACAAACCATAGATTTTGAAGTGGGTATGTTAGATAGAGTGTCTAATTTAAGTGTAAACCAAGTGTATGCATTCAAAAAGAGCGATGGAAAAAGAGGATTAATCAAAGTTGGTAGTCCTGCCGCTGGAGCAACCGGACAAATCTTATTAATTGTAAAAGTAGAATTATAGTCATAATTTGATTTTAGAAAAAAGGTCGTTTCCATAGAAACGACCTTTTTTTTTTATATTTACCACATGAAAAAAATTGCTGTATTTACCTCGGGCGGAGATTCTCCGGGAATGAACGCTTGTATCAGAGCTGTTGTTAGAACTGCTATATCAAAAAACGTAGCTGTAACAGGAATTATGCAAGGGTATACCGGCATGATTCAAGGAGGCGAGCATTTTATTGAACTGAATTCACGCTCTGTAGGGAATATTATTCAACGAGGCGGTACCATTTTGAAATCTTCCCGAAGCAAAGAATTTATGACAAAAGAAGGCCGAGCAAAAGCCTATAAAAATTTAACAGAAGAAGGCATAGAAGGCATAATTTGTATTGGGGGAAATGGAACATTTACAGGAGCAGAAATTTTTTATAACGAATTTGGAATTCCATCTATAGGTGCCCCAGGAACCATTGATAATGATTTATATGGGACCGACCTAACAATTGGTTTTGATACCGCCATTAACACAGCCGTGCAAGCCATCGATAAAATTAGAGACACTGCAGAGAGTCACGGCCGCATCTTCTTTATTGAAGTAATGGGCAGAGACACTGGGTTTATTGCCCTTGCAGCAACCATTGCAGGAGGTGCAGAAATGGTGATGTTACCAGAAGTAAAAAACGACCACATTCAACTGATTGAGTTTTTTAAAAGCCGATCAGAAACAAAAAAATCATTTTCAATTGTAGTAGTAGCAGAAGGAAATTTTGAAGGCGGAGCAAGTGCAATATCAACTATATTAAACAAAGAAATTCCTGGATTTGAATCGCGCGTAGTCATTCTTGGCCACATTCAAAGGGGCGGATCACCCACAACTTATGATAGGGTTTTAGCCTCTAAACTAGGTTATGGCGCTGTAAACGCATTATTGGCTGGAGAAACAAATAAAATGTGCGGGTTAATAAACAATCAAATAACACTCACACCGTTTATTGATGCAATAACAAAGAAAAAGCCGCTTAATCCCGACTTATTAAATTTAGTTGGAATTTTAAATAACTAGGCATGCATTAAAGGGCTGCATTGCCATTGGTAATTTTTCCTGTTTTTTCTGCAAGCGCTAATTTGATTCGCTTCCATTTTATAAGTAAATAATTTTTGGCGCTGTACTTCTCTTGCAAACCTAACTTCTCTTTATAGGCATCAATTTTATACAAATAGCTTTTACTCTCTGTATGCACGCGGTAACTAGCCATATCTCTATTTAAAAATAGAATCGATTTAGTGCTTGCTAAAAATAAAATTAACTCATAATCAAAAGCATACTTTAATGAACTATCTACAAATGAATCGCGACGCAAGTAGGCTCTATTAAAAAAACAAGCTGGCTGATACATGTTGGGTAGCATACCATCTTTGGCTAAGTCTTTAAAATAAACTTGGTTACCATTTCCCTCCTCCAATAATTTACCTTGGGCATCAATGGTTTTACATTTCCCATAATAGATGGAAAACTCTTGATTTACTTCATAGGCATGTATAATTCCCTCAACTGCTTTGGGTTCAAGCAAATCATCTGCATTTAGGTAGGCAATGATATCTCCTTTTGCCTTTTTGAACCCAATATTTAAGGCATCTGCTTGTCCACCATCTGGCTGAGATTGCCAATACGTGAGTTGCCCTGCGTATTTTTCTATGATTTGCTTAGAATTATCTGTAGATCCTCCATCTATAATAATATATTCAATGTGCGGGTAGCTTTGGTTCAAAACCGATAGTATTGTTTCCTCAAGCCACTTTCCTTGATTAAAAGATGGAGTTATAATACTTACCAATGGTTCATTCATACTTGGAGCAAATATACAATTTCTATTTCGTTTTCCTCTTTTATTCTAATTTTTTATATTTAGGATTAAAACTTGGGTGCCAATGGTGTAATAATTGATTTTCTCGGCATCTAATAACCCGCATATTATTTTCATAACAACGCAAATAAAATTCCTCATCTTCCCCACCCCAACTCGTATACTTTTCATTTAAACCGCCTAGCTGTTCAAAATCCTTTTTATAACAGGCTACAATACCTTTTCCGCCCCAAAGCATCCACTCGCCATGTTTGGCATGATAAAAGGGAGGTTTATTTTTATACAAATAAAAAACAATGGGAAACCAAAACGTTTTTTCACCTGTATAATCAGAACACTTTTGAACCAAATCTCTAGGCAGTGAAAAATCGGCATCACAAATAAAAATTAATGAATGACTCGCCTGTTGTACCGCTTTATTAAAGCTGCTTGCTCGGGTAAAGGGCATTACATCTGAATGAAAAATTAATTTACCCTTATACACCTTCTGAATCTGTGCTTGTAAATCGGACACATCTGTGCTACCGCAATCAACGATAGATAATTCTATTAATTCTGAGTGATTGCACTGGGCAAGAGAAGGTATAAAATGCGTAAGAAAAATTTCACTTCTATTAAATATACCAACACAAATAGTAATAGGTTTAGGCTGAACCGAAATAAAAAAACGTCGAAATAAAAACTGAAAGATGCCTAACAAATCATTATACAAAGTAATTAATCCAAACTTTCTCTGTGGAGATTTGAACACCCACCAAAAAGGAAATTTAAAAGCATTTGGAACCCAAGCCTTCATGTTAATTAAATTGAATCGTTTTAACAGGGTTAATACGAGATACCATGCGAACAGGAATTAGCAAGATGAGCAAACATATTAAAAAACTAAGCAAATTAATGCCAGCAATTAATTGCCAATCAAACTCTATGGGAACCTTATTTAGATAATATGATTTCTGATCCAATTTAATCCAACCAAATTTTTGTTGGGTATACGCTAAACCCAAACCAAATAGATTTCCCAACAATAAACCCTTAGCTATAATTTGAGCAGCCATCCACAAAAAGACCTCTCCAATAAAATTATTTTGGGCTCCCATAGCCTTTAACACGCCAATCATTTGGGTTCGTTCTAAAATTAAAATCAATAAAGCGGTAATCATATTAATGGATGCCACAGCAAGCATCAATACTAAAATGATAAGGGCATTTAAATCTAGCAGCTTGAGCCAATCAAATAATGCAGGGTATACATCTGATATGCAATTGATAGCCATATTAAATGGAACCAATTCTGTTAAACGCATTTGCATATCGTACATTTCATCAAATTGGTTCAGACCAATTTCATAACCACTCACCTCGTAGGGAGTCCAGTTGTTCAACTTTTGAACCTGCTTTATATCTACAAATGCGTATAATTCATCGAGCTCCCCCATACCCGTATCAAAAATACCAACGATTTTAAATTTTCTTACCCGAGGTGGATCTTGCACAAAATAAACCAATACCGGATCACCCAATTTATATTGCATACGATTGGCCGTTATGGCAGAAATAAAAATATCCTGGGAAATCACGGTATCATTCATGGAAGGCAATTTCCCAGCAATGAGATGATTACTCAAAAAATCCCAATTATAGGTTGAACCTACCCCTTTTAATACAATTCCTTCAAAAGATTCATTGGTTTTTATGATCCCCGCTTTGGTGGCAAAGGTTTGCAAAAATTTTACTCCTGATGCCTTGGGAACTAGTACTTCTAACAGAGAATCACGTTCGAGAGGTAATGTTTCAAAACTATTGTTCAGGTCTACATTCGCTAATTGAATAGGGGCATGAAAGCCCGTAAGTTTTTCTTGCACCTGATTTTGATAACCCTTGACGATACAGATAGACAAAATCATGA
>JAJTEN010000055.1 GCA_021298155.1 Sphingobacteriales bacterium
ATGAGCTATAGGCCCTGCTAATTGCTTAGCGAGGCGCAAAAATAAACTTTTTGTTAATCTGCACAAGTGTTTTTTTAATAGTTTTCAATAGAATAGGTATTAAAGTTTTGAAATGCCTTAAATTCAACTTAATATTGGACAAATTAAACGATCTATTAATTCAACTATGTATGAACAGTTGGTTTGAAATTCCGGTTACAGATATTCACCGTGCCATGCATTTTTATGGTAACTTATTAGAATCAAATATACACTTTCAAGATGCTGGCGATTTTAAAATGGCTATTATAGGTGGCCAAAGTGGTGCACTGATTCAACATAGTGCTTACAAGCCTTCCTATGCCGGAACTTTAATTTATTTACGTTGTAGGTTACCTATTTTGCAACAACTTGATTTGGCAGTGCAATTGGGTGGTAAAATTATACGCCCCGCTGCTCAAATAAGTGAAGATTTTGGCTACACCGCACTTATAGAAGACAGTGAAGGGAATAGAATTGGTTTACATGGAAAGAATGAATAAGTATGCCAAAGTTTAAGTGGTATTATCCTATTTTAGCGATTCCGTTTTACCTCATTTCGCTATTGCCCATGTTTGTTTTACATGGCTTATCAGATGTAGCGCGCTTTTTATCTTATTATGTATTTTCTTACCGCAAGAAGGTGGTGCTCCAAAATTTGCGCAAATCTTTCCCGCAGCAAAGTGAAGAATGGATTAACCAAACCGCCTTTGCATTTTACCAAAATTTATTTGATACCATTATTGAAACCATAGCCATGGTATCACTCAGTAAAAACTTCTATAAAAAGCATGTACGTATGCATAATTTAGAGGTAATTCATGCATTAAACCAACAACCTTTTATACTCGTTTGTGGTCACCTAGCCAATTGGGAGTGGGCCGGACAAGGTTTACACCAAGCGGGTATTCAGGTAGATGTATTATATCATCCATTAAGTAATAAGTGGTTCAATTGGTTTATGTACCATATCCGCTCACGCTATGGTATTTATCCAATTGCTATGCAAAGTACTTTACGAGAAATGCTCAAGCGAAAACAGATTCCCTCTGCCATTACTTTTATTGCCGACCAAACTGCGGGTCCAGATACCTGCCATTGGATGACATTTTTGAACCAAGATACTCCCGTTTTTTTAGGGGTAGAAAAAATGGCCCAGAAGTGCAATTATCCTATTATTTACGGCGATATGTATAGGGATAAAAGAGGTTATTATGATGTGTATTTTAAATTGTTAACGCTTGAACCCAATTCATTAAAGCCTTTTGAAATCACAAGGCTTCATACCCAAATGTTAGAGGAAAGTATTTTAAAAAAACCTGAAGATTGGTTATGGAGTCATAAACGTTGGAAACATAAACGTACCACTAACCATGAAAAATCAAACTAATTGGAAACTAAACAAAAGCATTTCGTTTTGTTGGATAATCCTTTGCCTATTTGCTTGTAAAACCAAAGAAAGAGCACAATTTTTGGTTGTAGGAAACCTGTTGAGTGTTACAGATAGTTTGTTGCCTCATGAAGCCATGGTTATTAAAGATGGTAAAGTGGCGGCCCTTGGTTCAGCCAAAGATTTACTGCAGCAGTTTGAGGTAGATTCTCAATTACATTTTGGAGGTAAATTTATTTATCCTGGTTTAATAGATGCCCATTGTCATTTTTACGGATTGGGTATGTTTGCGCAAAGAGTAGATTTAAGCGGAACCCAATCGTTTGAAGAGGTAGTAGCGCGCTGCCAAGCCTTTGCAGGGAGTTCGCCACGCAGTTTTTTATTGGGTAGAGGTTGGGATCAAACCAAATGGCTTAGCAAAGAATTTCCTAGTAATGCGTTATTAAATGCCGCCTTTCCAGATTATCCGGTATTGCTCAAACGCGTAGATGGTCATGCTGCTATTGCCAATGATGTTGCCTTGAAAATGGCAAATATAACCACTAGCAGCAAGGTTTCTGGCGGTTCATTTTTGCAGATAAATGGAAAGCTTAGTGGCGTCTTAATTGATAATGCGGTAGATTTAGTAGAGGCTATTTTGCCAAAGCCAACTAATAATGAAATTAGTACTGCGCTCTTGCATGCGCAAGATTTATGTTTAGAATACGGACTAACCGCAGTAACCGATGCTGGTTTAGATACTGAAATAATTTGGATAATTGATTCATTGCAACAAGCGGGTAGTTTACAAATTAAAATAAATGCCATGGTAAGTTTAACAGATGAAAACTTATCATACTGGCTGAACCGAGGTATTTATACCAGCGATAGATTGCAAGTAAATAGTTTTAAAATGTATGGCGATGGTGCGCTTGGATCTAGAGGTGCCTGTTTGTTGCAACACTATCATGATAAACCCGATGAACAAGGATTCTTGTTAACGCAATTGCCAGCCATGGAAAGGTATATTCGTAAAATTTCAGCATCCCCTTTTCAATTAAATACCCATGCAATTGGCGATTCTACCAATCGGATTTTATTAAAATTGTATGCATCGGCACTCACTGGGAAGGCAGATAGGCGTTGGCGTATTGAACATGCTCAGGTTGTTAACGCTGCCGATTTTGCTTTGTTCAAAGAAGCTAATATTGTGCCTTCAGTTCAACCAACGCATGCTACCAGTGATATGTATTGGGCGCAAGATCGACTCGGTTCAGCGCGCATGAAAGGGGCGTATGCCTACCAAACTTTATTACAACAAAATGGCTGGATACCATTGGGTACAGATTTTCCGGTAGAGCAAGTTTCTCCATTCTTTACTTTTTTTGCCGCTGTTGCCAGAACAGATGCCAACAATTTTCCTGCGGGTGGTTTTATGAAAGAAGAGGCCTTAACGCGCGAGCAAGCCATTAAAGGCATGACCTATTGGGCAGCGAAAGCGGCCTTTCAAGAAAAAAGTATGGGAACTTTAACCATTGGTTCGGCAGCCGATTTTGTAGTGCTTGAACAATCTTTCGTTACCGGTAACTTACATCAAATTAGAAACCAGAAAGCACTTTTTACTTTCATTAATGGCGTACAGGTAAAATAAAACCTGCTGATTACTTGTTAGTTAATCTTGTAATAAATAATTTGTTTTGACATTAAATGTATATACATATAAATTTGTTCCTGTAAATGATTTTAGAAAAAGCCATACAACAAAGTAAATTTAAGAGTGCCCATCACAAGGTCATACTTAATTTGGTATACACGGCTGGTTTGGTTCAGGCCGAGCAGGCTAGGTTTTTTAAGCAGTATGATTTATCGCCACAACAATACAATGTATTGCGCATCTTAAGAGGTCAGCATCCTAATCCGGTTTGTGTAGGATTGGTTCAGGAAAGAATGTTAGACCAAATGAGTAATGCCTCTCGTTTGATTGAGAAACTAAAGTTGAAAAATTTACTGACACGTAAAGAATGTAAAGAAGATAGAAGGCAAGTAGATGTGGTAATAACAAAAGACGGACTTGATTTGTTATCAGAGATAGACAAGGAGTTCAACAAATTTGAGGCTTATATCAATTGCTTAGATAGCCAAGAAGCAAATCAGTTAAACGCCTTATTAGATAAATTAGCCAATCAATTTTAACACACAATAAAAATAAACAACATGAAAAATTTAATCTTATCATTAGCCATTGCAGGTCTGGGTTTATCTGCTAGCGCTACAAGTCCGGCTCCTAAAGCCGCAACAGTATTTAATGTAGATGCAGCCGCTTCTACTTTTAAATGGCATGCCACCAAAGTAACTGGTCAGCATTACGGTGTAGCCAAATTCTCAAAAGGTACTATAACTACTGATGGAAAGGCTTTAAAAACAGCAGAGATTACAGTAGACATGAACACCATTGATGCAACAGATTTAACAGGTGAATACCATGATAAATTAGTTGGTCATTTAAAAGGTGATGATTTCTTCTCGGTAGAAAAGCATGGTGCAGCTGTTATTAAAGTAAAATCTGCTACTGCCATTAAACCTAATAAAACTTCTGCAAACAACTACAGTGTTGTTGCCGATTTAACTATCAAAGGTATTACTCAAGAAATTACATTCCCTGCTTTGGTTGTTATCTCTGATAAGCAAGTAGTAGTAAATGCAGATTTCATGGTTAACCGTGCTAAATTTGATATCCGTTATGGTTCTAGCAGTTTCTTCGAAGGTCTTGGCGACAAAGCCATCGCCGACGAATTTAACGTAAAAGTGCGCGTAGTAGCTGCTAAATAAATAGTAAGGTTCTTAATTGCAAACGCCCGGTGTATGATTACATCGGGCGTTTTTTTTGGCTTTTTGGGTCCATAGTCCATAGACGATAGACCATAGTTTTTTGCTCCTTCGATATTCGAAATTCAACATTCGATATTTCCTAAAAACTATGGTCTATGGACCATGGACTATCGACTAAAAACTATCGACTAACTTACTTCAATCGCTCTTTAATATCCAATCTATGCTTGCGTGCAGTGTCTATTGCAATATCATAGCCGGCATCTGCGTGGCGAATAACACCCATGGCAGGGTCGTTATGCAATACACGCTTTAACCTACGTGCAGCATCTTCTGTACCATCTGCTACAATCACCATTCCGGCATGAATACTATATCCCATTCCTACGCCACCACCATGGTGAATACTTACCCAACTGGCACCACCAGCTGTATTGATTAAAGCGTTTAAGATGGGCCAATCTGCCACCGCATCGCTGCCATCTTTCATGGCTTCCGTTTCGCGGTTTGGAGATGCTACTGAACCCGTATCTAGATGGTCTCTGCCAATTACAATTGGTCCCTTTACCTTACCAGTTCTCACCAATTCGTTAAAGGCTAGGGCTGCTTTTTCTCTGTCGCCCTGACCAATCCAACAAATGCGCGCAGGCAATCCTTGGAAGGCAATACGTTCTTTGGCCATATCTAACCAACGGTGCAAAGAAGTATTTTCAGGGAATAATTCCTTCATTACTTGGTCGGTTACATAAATATCATTTGGATCACCACTTAAAGCTACCCACCTAAACGGACCTTTTCCTTCGCAGAATAAAGGTCTGATATACGCAGGCACAAAACCAGGGAAGTTAAACGCATTGGCCACTCCACGTTGGTCCTTTGCCTGCCCACGCAGGTTATTTCCATAATCAAACGTAATGGCACCACGGCTCTGTAATTCGAGCATCAATTTTACATGATGTGCCATGGTGTCTAAACTTAAACGTGTGTACTTTTCTGGGTCGCTTTTACGCAGTCTATCCGAAACCTCTTCGGCAATATCTTCCGGGTAATACCCATTTAACGGGTCGTGCGCCGAGGTTTGATCTGTTAACAAATCAGGAGTAATATTGCGTTCAATTAAACGCTCTAATAAATCAATCACGTTACATACCACGCCAATCGATAATCTTCTGCCCTCTGCCTTCGCTTTTAGCGCCATGTCTATAGCTTGGTCTATATCTCGGCTCATGACATCTAAGTAGCGCGTCTCTAAACGCTTTTTAATACGCCATTCTACCATTTCTGCAGCCAAGCAAACGCCATCGCACATGGTAACAGCTAAAGGCTGAGCGCCACCCATTCCGCCTAAACCCGCAGTAACAGTTAAGGTACCTTTAAGGCTTCCATTAAAATGTTGACGGGCTGCTTCAGCAAACGTTTCGTAAGTTCCCTGCACAATTCCTTGCGAGCCAATATAAATCCAGCTTCCGGCAGTCATTTGCCCATACATCATTAAGCCTTTTTTATCTAGCTCATGAAAGGTTTCCCAATTGGCCCATTTAGGCACTAACATGCTGTTAGAAATAATCACACGTGGCGCATCTTTATGCGTAGGTAAAATACCTACTGGTTTTCCGCTTTGAATGAGCAAGGTTTCATCCTCTTCCAAATCGCGCAGGGCTTTTTCTATTAGCTCAAAGCTTTCCCAATTGCGGGCTGCTTTGCCAATGCCACCATATACAATTAAGTCTTCTGGTTTTTCTGCAACTTCTGGATCTAAATTATTGTGCAACATACGTAAAGCGGCTTCTTGAACCCAACCTTTACAACTCAAAGTATTGCCTTTTGCGGCGCGTATTTCTCTGCTCATGTGGTAAATTTTCGACGAAAATAATTCTTTTTTCTATTCATAAAACCCAAAAGCGATTATTCGGTTTTAAATGTCTAATCAAATTTTCAAATAATTTAGTTTGCTAAAATTTTTCTCTCATAAAAGAAATGCCACAATCATTTAAATTTATTCAAGATTTTCTTTATTTTCGTATAAACAAAAAGTAGCTTTTTAATTTATTTGATTTTTGATGCAAACTATAACCATAGACATAATAAACGACAAGGCCCTAAATCTTCTTAAAGATATGGAATTGTTGCAGCTTATTAGATTGAGAGAGGAGCAAGAAATAAATCAATCATCTTGGGCCAACAAATATAAGGGCGCTATTGCAAAACAGAATCTTATAGATGTTGAAAATCAACTTAAAGAACTTAGAAACGAATGGGAATAAAATATATTTGGGACACCAATATTGCTATATATTTCCTTCAACAACAATTTCCAATTGCCGCCGAGAATTTTATTGATAGCTGTTTAATTGAATCAAAACCTTGTTTCTCTGCCATAACTGAAATAGAACTTTTATGTTGGAAAACAGCATCAGATTATGAAATAAATGTAATTGAAAACTTCATTTCTGAATGTCAAGTTTTTGAGTTAGAAAAATCCGTTAAAATCAAAACAGCCCAAATACGTAGAGTTCATAAAATCAAACTTCCAGATGCTATTATTGCTGCAACAGCTCTAGTGTATGACTTAATATTAATAACACGAAATACAAGCGATTTTAAAAAAATTGATGGATTAAAATTAGTCGACCCATTCAATTTATAGTCAAAACTTTTCCGATACTTTTTGATTCTAACTTTCCTTTCGACCAAGGGAGAAATCTTAAGCGGGATTGCAAGAGGTTTCTCGCTTCGCTCGAAATGACTTTTCTTTTCTACTAAAAGGCGCAGCAAATTGGCGGCTTTAGCCGCCAATTTGCTGCGCCGTAACTTATAGTGGTGGCTTGTCATTCCGACCTTTGGGAGGAATCTTTTGCGGGTTGGCAGAGATTTAACCGTGTGCTCTGAATCAATTGTTTTTCTGTAGCTGCCATTTATCCTTAATTTTAGCAAAGAACTTAATGCTTTTTATCAGACAATAATAAATGTTATTATATTTGTGGTACTGAAAAAGTATATTGTACATATAGCCTGCTTATTTCTGTTGGTGTTTGGGGTAACATTAGTTCCATACAACGCCCTTCATCTGCATGCGCATGATGAGCATGTTGCAGCTATGTTACATGCGCAAAATGAAGTTAAACACCATTGCGAATTAGACGAATTTGCTTGTCAGCTATCCCTGTTACATGCCTGCGATCACAAAAGTCATATCGCAACTTCTCACCCAGATTGTTTTGCTTGTACTTTTCATTTCATTAAAAATTACCAACATACCACATTTTTGATCCAAACTATTTTGGTTCAACATGCTTATGTTTTTAATTATACCAATCCCAATAGTGGGAATATTCAAGCGCCCGTAGCCTCCAATAGAGGTCCGCCTGCAAGTTGTGTTTTTACAGCTTAAAATGAGTATTCACCGTTATTTACAAATTCAGTATTGAAACCATTTCGTTTCAAGGCTATCTGTTACCTTTTATTTTTACTTTTGAACCCATGTTTTTTTTCGCTAGTACAAGCGCAAAATGAGTTTCAAGTGCAAGTAAAAGTAGTAGATAGTCTTACCCAAGAGCCTTTGGCGTTTGCTTCTGTTAGTATAGATAAATCAAAGCAACTTTGGCTCAGTAATGAGCAGGGTATAGTTGTTTTGCCTATGCTTGCAGCGGGCAATTATGTATTACATGTTTCATTTGTGGGATATCACCACAGTGACCTACTATTGCGCATTCCGCAGCAACTCAGCTATACCATCGAGTTATGTTCCGAGACCTTTCATTTGCATGAGGGATTGGTTCAGGCCGAAGCCAATAAGGCTGTTTTTAGTGGAAGAAAGCAAGACCAAATACTTTCAACTGAAATAGAAAAAAGGCGTGGGCAAAATTTGGCCGAATTGCTTAAAAATATCAATGGGGTTAAAGCGATGAACTCGACAGGAGGCATTGCTAAACCTGTGATACGGGGCTTAAGCGGGCAAAGACTTGTAACCATGCAAGGTAATGCACGCCTAGAGGGTCAGCAATGGGGCGACGAACATGGTCCGGAATTAGATCCATTTATAGCCCATTCTGTTTCTGTAATTAAAGGTGCTGCGGCTGTAGAATTTGGTCCAGAGGCCATGGGAGGGGTTATTCGGGTTGACCCAAAACCATGGCGCAGTGAAAAAGGCATGGAAGGCGCTTTGTATTTGCAAGGATTAAGCAACAATAAACAAGGTGCTACTTCTTTGCGCCTAGAAGCTGTATATGGCAAAAAAATACAATACGGTTGGCGCATGCAAGCTACTGCCCGAAAGGCCGGCGATGCCAGAACACCAAGCTATATATTAAGCAATACTGGCTTTACCGAACAGGCAGGCCTGTTTCAAAGTTTTATAGGGTCAAAAAAATGGAAATGGGAAAATACACTCAGTATTTACCATACCAAACAAGCCATTTTACAAGCGGCTCACTTAGGAAATACCTCCGATTTAAAACGTGCCTTGGCAGCTAATAAACCCTTGATTATTTTGCCCTTTACCTACCAAATCAATAGGCCCTTTCAACAAGTAACGCATGTGTTATGTATGAGCGAATTAAGCTACCAACTAAATGCCAGTACCAAATTGCGTGTAAGCTATTCGCAACAGGTAAATGATAGGCAAGAATTTGATGCCGATAGGGTGTACAACCAAGCTTTGCAAGGCAGAGCGGCGCTAGATTTAGAAATATTGAGCAGGCAAATAGAGCAGCTAATCGAAAAAAAGTGGGGTGGACATTGGATGGTAAAGGCTGGTTTAACCCAAAGCTTTCAGGAGAATATAACAGCCGGATTACAGTGGATTATCCCTACTTTTAACTCAGTAAATTTGGCTGCTTTTAGTATGCTTAAATATCATAATGAACGCAGCAGCTTGAGTATCGGATTACGGTACGATTATAGAAAATTAGATGTGCCTACTTTTAGGAGGTTTGGACAAACCTATGCGTATGCCAAAGACTTTGGGGGACTAAATGCAGGGATAACTTATGTTTATAC
>JAJTEN010000026.1 GCA_021298155.1 Sphingobacteriales bacterium
CTTCTAGGATTTTTGGTATTTACTTTTTGTTCTATGGCTATGGCTGGTGAAATTCCTTGGATGGTATCCACATCTGGTTTGTTCATTTTGCCAAGAAATTGCCTTGCAAACATCATCCGATTCATTATCTAAAGAACTAGAATTACATTTAAAGAATGGTTTCAACCGGATGTATGCAAATGAGGAAATCAAAGATATAGAAGACTATTTAACTGAACTTTCAGCAAAAAGTAATGACTCAGCTCAATCGAACAAAACAAAGAAAAAGCAAGCTGAACCCAAGCAAAATACCTATCTGATGATTGATCGTTTTGCGGTGGAACATTTTAATGAAGATTTCAATAATAGAATAAGCGATTCGGTTCAAACCGCTTTTGCCGAAGGCCAGGGAGAATTGGTAATTATGGTAGATGGAATTGAAAAAAAATGGGTTTACTTCAATAATCGTTTTGAAGAAGATGGGATGAGCTTTGAAGAACCTAGCGTTAATTTTTTTAGCTTTAATAACCCATATGGCGCCTGCAAAACCTGCGAAGGATTTGGAAGTGTGATTGGTATAGATGAAGATTTAGTTATTCCAGACAAAGGTCTTTCTGTATTTGAAGATGCCATTGTTCCATGGAAAGGTGAAAAAATGCAAGAATGGAAAAATCATTTTATTGCTGTTTCAAGAAAAAATGATTTTCCCATACATAAACCCTATCATGAGTTAAATCATGCCCAAAAAAAATTCTTATGGCAAGGAGGAAAAGATTGGGATGGAATAACAGCCTTTTTTAAAGAATTAGAAAAGCAAACCTACAAAATTCAATACCGCGTTATGCTGGCGAGATACAGGGGGAAAACAGTTTGCATGGATTGTAATGGAACCCGACTCAGGCAAGATAGTAATTATGTTAAAATAACACCAAATACATTTGACCCAACACATGCTGGAACGGAAAAAGATACGCGTGTTACCTTATCAGAAATCTTATTAATGAGCATTGATGATTGTTATGCGTATTTTAATGACTTGAGTTTAAGCAGTCAAGATTTGGAAGTAGCCAAAAGAATTCTGGTTGAAATAACTAACCGACTCTTATTTCTTAAAAATGTTGGACTCGGGTATTTGTCGCTAAACCGATTATCAAACACACTCAGCGGCGGCGAGAGTCAGCGTATTAACCTAGCAACCTCTTTGGGCTCTAGCTTGGTAGGTTCGCTCTATATTTTAGATGAACCCAGTATTGGTTTACAAACCTAAAAGAAATTAAGAAAAATAAAGATAGTTTAACTGGAAATTACCTCAATCATACGGTTGAGATAAAAATACCAGAACGCAGAAGAAAATGGTCGCAAGCCATCCATATTAAAGGAGCCAGACAGAATAATTTAAAAGGTTTTGATGTTAGTTTCCCGCTTCATGTATTTACTGTAATCACTGGCGTAAGTGGAAGTGGAAAAACAACGCTCATAAAAAGTATTTTATATCCATCATTACAAAAAGTATTAGGCAGTTACAATGGCGAAAAAACAGGTAGTTTTGATAAAATTGAGGGTGATTATAAAAGTATCAAGAACATAGAGTTTGTTGATCAAAACCCAATTGGAAAATCATCTCGTTCTAACCCAGTTACCTATATTAAAGCATATGATTTAATTAGAGACTTATATGCCAATTTACCACTTTCAAAGCAACGTGGGTATAAACCACAACACTTTAGTTTTAATGTAGACGGTGGGCGCTGCGAATCATGTTTGGGAGAAGGGGAAATTACTATTGAAATGCAGTTTATGGCCGATGTACACTTACCTTGCGAAGAGTGTCATGGAAGCAGATTTAAGGAAGAAATTAGAGAAGCACACTACAAAAATAAAAGCATTAGTGATATACTCCAATTAAGTATAGACGAAGCAATTGCTTTTTTTGAAGATGAAAAATCATTGGTTAATAAGCTAAAACCACTGCAAGATGTTGGTTTAGGCTACATAAAATTAGGCCAAAGCTCCAATACACTGAGTGGCGGCGAAGCCCAAAGAGTAAAATTAGCCTCCTTTCTTGGTAAAGGGAAAAATAGCGACCCCGTACTTTTTATTTTTGATGAACCCACTACCGGTCTGCATTTTCATGATATAAACAAATTGCTTCAATCTTTTTATGCCTTGCTAGATAACGGACATAGCATTATAGTCATAGAACATAATATGGATGTTATTAAATGTGCCGATTGGATAATCGATTTGGGACCAGAAGCTGGAGATGCAGGTGGAAATATTGTGTTTAGCGGCACTCCCGAGGAAATGATTCAGACCAACTCGGGTTATACTCAGGCCTACCTGAAAGAAAAATTTAAAAAAAACTAATACAATATTAATTTTTCTATCGCATACAAGCATGGATTATTCTAAATATGTATTTTAATTGTATCACTAATTCTTAAACATGAAAATAAAAGTTCTGCTTATAGCACTATTTAACTTATTACTTACCAATCTTATTCAAGCCTCATTGGTTAAAACAAAGCTTTCAGTTGACCCTAACAAACCGATAAAACTTGTTTTAGCAAACCAAGAAAGCGCATGGAATAAAGGTGATTTAGATGGATTTATGCAGTATTATTGGAAGAGTGAAAACCTTCAATTTGTATCTAAAAATGGCGTAAAAAAAGGTTGGGATAAGGTGTATTCTTCCTATCAAAAAAATTATACTGCCAAAGGTGAAATGGGCAAACTAAGCTTTGAAGTAATAGACATACAGCTACTAAATAAAAAAAATGCAATGGTAACAGGAAGTTGGAAAGTAGAAAATAATTCAGGTGTACATAAGGGATATTTTACCTTATGGCTTAAAAAGATTGATGGCAAATGGCTTATTGTAGCAGATCATACCAGTTAGTAGAAATATAAATTTGGAATAATGAAATCATTTAAACCTTCCACTCACATACATCTTTGGTGGCTAGCAGCACTAATTATTGGATTTATTGCATTTAAATGGGACGCACTTTTTTTACCTTTTTTTTGGGATGAAGCATGGGTTTATATGCCAGCTATCAGAACGATGGCAGAAAAAGGACCAAGCATCTTACCTGGCAGCATAGAGGCTGACTTATACACGGGTCACCCTTTGTTTTTTTATTTTATGGCCAGCAGTTGGATCAAATTATGGGGCTATAGCCATTTTATTGCCCACAGCTTGCCCATGCTCATTTCCATTTCACTTATCTTAAGCATTTACTTTATCAATTTATCTTGGAGTGGGTCAAAAAATCAGGCTTTGTTAGCCAGCTTATTACTAAGCATTCAACCAAATTTTCTCACACAAAGTAGCTTTTTGCTCATAGAGGTTTGGCTAGGTTTACTGTTTATTTGGAGTTTTTATTTTTACTTCTCTAAAAATTGGATCGGATTTTCACTTGTCATTATCCTTGCATTATGGAGTAAGGAAAGCGCGTTTTGTTTGCTTCCTTGCTTCGGAATTATTGCTATTATAGAAAAACTAACCCATCGCATAAATAGCAAAGAAATGCTTAATAGATTTATGGCTATCGGGCTACTTTTTTTAATTGGATTTAGTTTTTTTATAATCCAAAAAATAAAATTAGGATGGTACTTCTTTCCCCGCCACGCCAACTGGGTTACTTTAGCAGATTTTAAATGGAAGATGGAGGTTTCATTTATGTCGTACTTTTCATCTGATGCCAGAATTTACATCTATTCTGCTGTTGTGCTGGTGCTCATCATAGGTTTCATCATGCGTATTAAATTGCCTAAAGATCAAAAGATTATTTGTATAGGAACGATTGTTTTCGCTTTTATTTTCATGGTTTTTGCCTCTATTAATTTTTTCTCATCAAGGTATTTATTAGGGGCACATAGTCTGTTACTGAGCAGTGCAGCCATTATCTTATTCAGTATTCCCAATACAATCTATCAAACCATTATGTTGATTCTGGTTCCTTTATTCGGACTTAACAACATAGATAATAGCCTTACATTAAACAACTTTAGTGATGTAGATTTAAGTTACCAATATTTGGTTCAGGCCGAATTAGATATGATACAATATTTGGAAGAAAAAAACTATGTTGAAAAAATACATGCCCCCTTTTTAATGCTTGTTAATCTTACTAATCCATATTCTGGCTTTGTAAAAAAAGGATTCACAAATATTTCGAGCCAAATTGAAAGTGAAGATAATACCTACTTCATTAAAGTACCCAATGAACCCGACCCTAAATTTGATTCGGTAAAAGTTGCATTAAACCTTCAGTTAGAACACAGAACATCATGTAAGCAGGGCTGGGTGGAGCTTTATAAAAAAGGCACACCATAAATCCTATTTCATAAAATATTTGTATACTTGAACCAAATATTTTTAACATGAAAACTGCATACATTTTCCCCGGACAAGGTGCTCAATTCGTAGGAATGGGCAAAGATTTATATGACACTAATGAAATCGCTAAGGGTCTTTTTGAAAAGGCTAACGACATACTTGGGTTTCGCATAACCGATTTAATGTTTAGCGGAACTGATGAAGATTTAAAGCAAACCAGAGTTACCCAACCTGCAATTTTTCTTCACTCTGTTGTTAAAGCTTTAACATCCTCTGATTTTAAACCCGATATGGTAGCGGGACACAGCTTAGGGGAATTTTCTGCCTTAGTTGCTGCTCAGGTCTTATCCTTTGAGGATGGACTCAAATTAGTCTATGCGCGCGCTATGGCCATGCAAAGTGCTTGTGAAATGGAGCCTTCTACTATGGCAGCCGTGCTTGGCTTGGCTGATGAAAAGGTTGAAGAAATTTGTGCAAGTATACAAACAGAAGTGGTTGTTCCAGCCAATTATAATTGTCCGGGACAACTCGTCATTTCGGGAAGTATAGCTGGTGTAAATAATGCATGTGATTTATTGAAAGCTGCAGGAGCAAAACGCGCATTGGTACTTCAAGTTGGTGGCGCATTTCACTCACCGCTCATGGAACCGGCAAGCATTCAACTGGAAGCTGCCATTCATAATACAACCTTCAATACCCCAATTTGCCCCATTTACCAAAATGTGCCAGCTCAAGCAGTAACAGATATTAACCAAATAAAATCTAATTTAGTTGCTCAGTTAACCGCACCTGTAAAATGGACCCAATCTGTTCTTGCCATGGTGACCGATGGTGCAACAGATTTTGTGGAATGTGGCCCAGGAAATGTGTTACAAGGTTTGGTAAAAAAGATACATAAAGAAGCGAATACGCGTTCTTAAGTATCCATCAGATTTTCACTTTTTAATTAGACTCTATTCCATTTTAATTAGTGGAAATAATAACACAATATCCTTTTAAGAGTAGGCTTTACTTGCATAAATTAATCAGTTTTACAATGAATTTGAAACATATCAGGTTTTTACTTTTTATTATGTTATACCTGCCAATATTGGCTGTATCAGAAAATCCAAAACTGCCTTTAATTCCTATGCCTAAAAATGTGAAAGTAAACGCAGGTAACTTTATCATTAGTAAGGCTACAAATCTATCGGCTTCCGCAGAACTAACCAATGAAGTTAAATACCTTAATACCTATTTCAAAAACAACCATCAAATAGTTTTTAATTTAGACAAGAAAGCAGGCAATAAGATTGTTTTAAAAATAAACAGCTTATTACCAAACCTGCCAGGAACTTACAGCATCAGTAGCAATTCTAATGAACTCATACTTGAAGCTTTTGATGCAAGTGGAATTTTTTACGGTATTCAGTCGATTATACAACTTCTCCCTATCAATCAAGTTAATGAAGTAAGTATTCCATTAATTCAAGTAAGCGATCAACCCAAATACCAATGGAGGGGAATGCATTTAGATTGTAGTAGGCATTTTTTTAATACCACATTTATAAAAAAGTATATCGACATGCTGGCCTACTATAAAATGAATAAATTTCATTGGCACCTTACAGATGACCAAGGTTGGCGGATAGAAATAAAGAAATATCCAAAACTAACAGAAGTAGGCGCATGGAGAAATGGCACAATGATAGGTCACTATCGCGATCAAAAAATAGACAGTATTAAATATGGTGGATTCTATACCCAATCAGACATTAAAGAAATTATTACCTACGCTCAGGAAAGGCATATTGAAGTAATTCCAGAGATTGAAATGCCGGGCCATGCTTTAGCAGCCCTGGCAGCCTATCCAGAATTTTCTTGCAGCAAACTTCCTACCCAAGTAGGCACACGTTGGGGCGTAGAAACAAATGTATTCTGCCCAAGCGAAGAAACCTTTCATTTTTTAGAAGACATTTTAAACGAGGTTATGGAGATTTTTCCGAGTAAATATATTCATATTGGTGGCGATGAAGTCCCTAAAGATGAATGGAACAAATCGGATTTATGCCAACAGCTAATGAAAGATCAAAACCTTGCAGATGCCAATGAACTACAATCTTATTTTATACGCAGGATAGAAAAGTTAGTGAACAAGAAAGGGAAAACGATTATTGGTTGGGATGAAATTTTAGAAGGTGGATTAGCTCCAAATGCAGTAGTTATGAGTTGGCGTGGCGAAAGCGGAGGAATAACTGCAGCAAAAATGAAACATCCAGTGATTATGAGTCCGGGCTCACATTGCTATTTCGACCATTATCAAGCTTCACCAGAAAAAGAGCCTCTTGCCATTGGAGGCTTTACCTCATTAGAGAAAGTATATAGTTATAACCCTACACCCATTGCCCTAGATAGCACCGAGGCGACTTTTATTTTGGGGGCACAGGGTAATGTGTGGACAGAATACATCAAAACGCCATCTCAGGTGGAATATATGATGATGCCCAGAATGGCTGCCTTGGCAGAAGTTGTTTGGCTATCCAAAGACAAACAAAATTACTCAGATTTTTTGGGTAGATTAACATTACAAATTCCTTATTTAAACTATAAAAAAATAAATTTCTGCCAAACTGAATTCTCAAAATAAATGAAAACAAACAGGAAACAATTTATTAAAACCAGTTTATTAGCTGGAACAGCCATTGGGATGAATGCGTGTAATTTTGATCATAAAACAACTCAATCAAAAACAATTGTTTCCACAAAGCCAATTGTAATATCTACTTGGCGCTTTGGAATTCAAGCCAACGAAGCGGCATGGGAAATTTTAAAAAATAAGGGAAAAGCATTAGATGCTGTTGAAGCAGGAGTAAAAGTACCAGAGGCTGATCCAAATGAGCGCAGTGTTGGACTTGGTGGGCGTCCAGACAGAGACGGAATAGTTAGTTTGGATGCCTGTATTATGGATGAATTAGGGAATATTGGTTCAGTAGTTTGTTTAGAAAATATTAAACATGCTATTTCTGTTGCCAGAGCCATAATGGAAAAAACGCCACATGTAATGCTTGCAGGTGAAGGAGCCTATCAGTTTGCCATTTCACAAGGGTTTCCAAGAGAAAATTTATTGGTTGAAGCATCTGAAAAAGAATGGAAAGAGTGGCTTTTACATAGTAACTACAAACCCATTGCAAATATTGAAAATCATGATACCATAGGCATGCTTGCCTTAGATGAATTTGGCAACCTATCAGGCGCATGCACAACCAGTGGCATGGCATTTAAAATGCGTGGAAGGGTTGGCGACTCCCCTATTATTGGTGCGGGATTATATGTAGATAATGAAATTGGGGCTGCCACAGCAACCGGGCATGGTGAGGAAGTAATTAGAATAGCGGGAAGCGCTTTAGTGGTTGAACTTATGCGCCAAGGTTTAAAACCAGAAGCAGCATGTAAAGAAGCAGTTATGCGTGTGGTGAAATTAATGGAGCGCAGAAATAAAAATTTAAAAGACATACAAGTTGGATTTATTGCCCTCAATAAATTAGGTGAACATGGGGCCTATTGTGTTCAAAGTGGCTTTAACTTTGCCATCCAAACAAATAGCAGAAAAGAACTCATTGATGCGCCATATTACCTTAAAGTATAATGGCAAACCAATCTCATGCAATAGAAATTGCCTGCTTTAGTAAAGAAGCAGCCCTAATAGCTGCAGAGGCTGGCGCACATAGACTAGAACTATGTGCCAATAAAGAATTAGGCGGGGTAAGTCCGAACCTAGAATGGGTAAAAGAAATTAAATCTAAAGTTGCAATTCCTGTATATGTAATGGTAAGACCAAGAGGAGGAAACTTTATATACACAGATGAGGAAGTATTAGAAATGGAAAACTATATGCTTGCCGCCCATTCACTAAAGGTAGATGGCTTTGTATTTGGCTGTTTAGATGACAAACAACATTTAAACCCAATTCAAAACGAGCGTTTAATCAAAGCTGCAAACCATAAACCCTGCACCTTGCACAAGGCATTTGACGAAACAATTGACCCTTTTGAAACATTGAATAGCGCAATTAACCTGGGTTTCAAAACTATTTTAAGCTCGGGTTGCAAAACTGAAGCAAGCCAAGGTTTGTCTATTCTTTCTAAATTATTTATTAAAAGTTATGATAAAATCCACATTATGCCAGGTGGTAATATCAGAAGTAGTAATTTAGCAAACATTAAAAAACACTGTGGCGCATTTTGGTATCACTCTGCTGCCATCACAGATAAAGGAATCCTTCCCAATGCAGCAGAGATTAACGCATTACTTAACATATGACAATAAGAATTTGTTTACTGGTATTCGGCATCTTTCATAGCTTCTGGGGTGTAGCACAAACAAATTTACTAGCGCATTCTAAATGGTTTTTTAAGGGTAATAACAGCCACACAACCTGGATGGATGCCAATGTTCCCGGCAATGTTCATACTGATCTATTTAAATTAAATAAAATCCCAGACCCGCATGTTGGAACCAACGAATCAGATTTGCAGTGGATCTCGGCTGAAGGTTGGATTTATAAAACCAATTTCGAGATCAGTGAAGAAGTTTATACTAAAAACAACTTTAGTTTAGATATTGAATCTATTGATACACATGCGAAACTCTATTTAAACAATCACTATTTTTTTAGTAATCGAAATCAATTTATTCCCCTTTCGCAAGAAATAAAGAAGTACTTAAAAGTGGGAGACAATGAGCTTAGAATTGAATTTGAACCGAGCACTCAAATAGCTCAAATGGCTGCAAAAAGTCTACCCTATACCCTAAACCTTAATTACTTATGGCATTGGAAATATTTCTATACAAGCATGGGAAAACATCAATATTAAACGCCATAGCTACACACAAAAATTACATAGTGATAGCTCAATAGACCTTACTTTTACTGTATATATTGAGTCAGATAAGGCCCAAACTATTGAACTACAACTCGGATTAAATGAACAGTCAACCAGAAGTAAAAAGTTTACCCTTCAAAAAGGTATTAACCCATGTATCATTAAACAAAAAATTAAGCAACCTATTTGGTGGTGGTGTAACGGACTCGGTTCAGCTTATTTGTATACACTTAGCATAAACGTATTTAAAAATAAAACACTTATAGACCAACACAGAGAAAAATTTGGCATTAGAACAATAGAATGGGTAAATGAGCAAGCAGAAAATGGAGAATCATTTTATCTTAAATTAAATGGCAAACCCGTTTTCATGAAAGGGGCAAACTATATACCACCCCATCATTTTTTAAATAACCTTACACCAAGTGTGTATACCAATTTAGTAGCAAATGCCGCTGCGTCTCATATGAATATGCTCCGAGTTTGGGGAGGAGGCGTATATGCTCCCGATATTTTTTATGAAGCCTGTGATTCATTGGGAATCTTGGTTTGGCAAGATTTCATGTTTGCTTGTGCCATGTACCCATCAGATACTGCATTTTTAAATAATGTAGCCGAAGAAGTGTTAACACAAACCCAACGCTTGCAAAACCATGCATCAATTGCCATTTGGTGTGGCAATAATGAAAATGCAGAAGGTTGGCACAATTGGGGATGGCAAAAACAGTTTAATTATTCGGTTCAAGATTCTGCAAAAATTGCATACTCCTACTATCAATTATTCGACTCACTTATCCCAAGCATCCTAAAATCAAACGATCCCAATCGTTTTTATTGGCCAAGTTCTCCAGCTTTTGGCTGGGGCAGAGAAAAAAGTTTAAGCAGCGGAGATTTACATTATTGGGGCGTTTGGTGGGGAATGGAACCCTTTGAAACCTATCAGAAAAAGGTGGGTAGATTTGTAAGCGAATTTGGGTTTCAAGCATTGCCAAGTATACATAGCTTAAAAGAAATGAAAATAATACAGGCACTAGAATTAGATTCTGTTTTGTTAAAGTCGCATCAAAAACACCCCAAAGGTTTTGAAACAATAAATACATACCTACAAAGAGATTATCCAAAGGGTAAAAATATTGCTGAGTATGTCTACCTTTCACAATTGGTTCAGGCAAAAGGTATGAAGATTGCTATGGAAAGTCACAGATCTGCAAAACCCTACTGCATGGGAAGCTTATATTGGCAATTGAATGATTGCTGGCCGGTAATTTCTTGGAGTGGAACCGACTTTTTCCTCAGAAAAAAAGCACTTCAGTATCAAATTAAAAAGAACTTTGCGCCCTATTTATTAGTACTAAATGTAGTACACGATTCGATTATAGTTCAGGTAATTTCGGATAAATTAACAGACCAATTAGGCACCCTACAATTAATTCTATGGAAAACCAATGGACAGGCATTAGATCAACAGGTATTGGGTATAACTATTGAGGCAAACAGCAATAAACGCTATGCATTTGCTTTGAACCAAAACCTAAATTGGAAAGAAAAAAATGAATGGGTTTTGCAAGGAAATCTGCTGCTAGCAAACGGTGAAATAGCCAAACAAAGTTTTTATTTTACTGAACCCAAAAACCTAAAATTACCCGATCCTAAAATACAGATTGAGTACTTACCAAATAATGAAATGAGTTTGTATAGCGAAGTATTCATAAAAGATCTTGCCCTTATTTTTGAAGATAAAGAAATTGAGGTATCAGATAATTATTTTGATTTAATGCCATTTCAGAAGGAAATTATAAAATTAGAAACCAATAAGGATAAACCAAGTTTCACCATTCAATCTTTGAATAAACTCATGAACCCATAATGATTTTAGAGCTAAAACACATATATTAGCCACAATGAAATTTAACTGGCCGTATTTAGTTAGCCTTCTTTTTTGCTTATTCAACACCCATGTATTTGGGAATTATTCCATTATTCCGAAGCCAGTTGAAACCATTATCAAATCAGATCAATTTAGTTTTTCTACCAATTATACCATAGAAGCACAATGCAGCGATTTTCAATTACAACAATCATTTAAAGATTGGGTAAATGTAGAGGCTATAAAAAAAATAAAGCCAAACAAAATTGTTCAAACAAAATTAAGTCTGCTTTGGGTTGGACAAAAAAAATGGAAATCTTATCTACACAAGCTGCGCTTAAAAGATGATTTTATACCCGGCAATGAAGGCTATGTAATGCTCATAGACAAAAACAGCATCATAGTATTGGCGCAGAGCGATATCGGCTTGTTTTATGGATTTCAATCCTTACAACAACTATTTAAACAAGAAGCAATCTCTTGTGGTGAAATATATGATAAACCAAGTTTTGCCATTCGGGCTTGGCAAGATGATATTAGCAGAGGTCCGATCCCAACCATTCATCAATTAAAAAAAGAAATTCAATTACTTTCTCATTATAAACTCAATTACTTAACCCTTTATACAGAACATGTATTCAAGTATGTGAGTCACCCCGGTATTGCCCCCAAAGAAGGCTTAAGTGCAGCAGAAGTTGCAGAATTGAGAGACTATGCAAAACAATTTCATGTTCAACTAATTGCCAATCAGCAAAGTTTTGGACACCTCGAAAAATTATTACAAACCAAAGGATATCAAGATTTGGCAGAAAGCAATCATATTATTTCTCCGGCCAATGCAAGAACATATCCCCTTTTGGAAAACTTTTATAAAGAACAAAATAATGCTTATAGAAGTAATTTTTTTCAAATTAATGCAGATGAAACCTTTGGCTTGGGAAATGGGCAAAATAAGGCGATGCTAGATAGCATGGGAATTGCTAAATTATATGCCTATCACATTACTAAAATTGAACAAATTTTAAAAAAACAAGGTAAAACGGTTTTAATGTGGAGCGATATTATTTCTGCTTACCCAGAAATAATAAACCAGTTATCAAAAGATATTATTCTCATTCCTTGGGCATACGATGGCGCTGCAAATTTTAAAAAATTCTTAGAACCCATCGCCAAATCTGGATTTACATTTTGGGTAGCACCAGGTATAAATAATTGGCAAAACATTTATCCGAACCAAGAAGTTACACAAGAAAATATATACAATTTGGTGCGAGATGGTTTTGAATTAGGAGCAAAAGGTGTTTTAAATACCAGTTGGGACGACGACGGTTTTGCGCTATTTGGGAATAATTGGCAAGGCTTAATTTGGGGGGCAGAGTTAAGCTGGAATGCACCAGAAAGTGGCAGTAATAGTGCCGTAAGATGGCATGCATTTGAAGAAAATTTAAATACCCAATTTTGGGAAGGTTCAATGCAAAAATGGGTGAAACAATATTGTGCATTTCACCAAACAAAAGTTTTAAATCCATTACGTAATGAAAGTTTGTTTGAACCCATTTTAACCTTTTACCCCAGCTATATTAGTAAAGAAACCGAAGCAGAATGTGTAAATCAATTGAAAGCCTTACAAACAATACGAGCAGGTGTTGAAAAAGCAAAAACGAATAGTTTAATTGGGAAAGAAGCCATAGGATATTTACTATTCAGTATACATGCATCCCTTTTTGTATGCGAAAAAAACGCTTTTCGAGCCTATTTCTCTAAACCTGAAAACAGAACAAATAATGCAGCCAAAATTAATGAATACATTAAAAAGCTTGAGATACAAGTAAACCATTTAAAAGAAGCATTTGAAGCTTTATACTTACAAGAAAACAAACCCTACTATTTAGAGACCAACATCCTTAAATTCGATAAATTATTAGATGAATTATACCAAATACCCTACTATTTTGATGTAATAGCTGATGAAAAAATTGGCAGAAAGGGGAGAAAATTCAATTTTATTGGACCATTACATGCAGATAGAATCAATTATACCTGGGGTAAAAACACCTTAAACAATACTTCACCCCTATTTACTAAACCCTTTTACAGCAATCAAAACTTAATACTAAAATCTGGAATATTCAAAAATGGGAAGCTACAGTTTTGCAGAACAGATTCATTTATTTACCATGAAGCAATTGGCAGTATCCGAGATATAAATTTACAAGCGAGCAAGTATCACCCAAGTTATGTTTCAAGTGGAAAAATGGCTTTAGTAGATGGTAAAATTGGTTCAGTGCTTGATTTAAAAAGTGGCTTATGGCAAGGCTATGCAGGAGGCGATTTAGTGATCGATTTATCCTTAGCTAAACCTAAAAATATTCGATCTTTTGCCATGGGATTTTATCAAAATACACCTTCTTGGGTAATTCTTCCCAAAGAGATTCAACTATTTATTTCTCCCGATGGATACGACTATCACTTTTTTCAAAGTATTGGTCACACCATACCAATAAAAAAAGAAGAAGCTTTAAAATACTTGTTTGAGCTAAACTTTGCTAAGAAAAAAATAAAATACATACGAATTATTGCTAAATACGCAGGTAATTTGCCACCTAAGCACCCTGGAGCAGGAAATCCATCTATGCTATTTGCAGATGAAATTATCTTAAAATAGCTTACGCTTTTCTCTTTAACCTGGCCATAAAGAAGCCATCAAAACCAGATTCGCTAGGCAACACAACTCTTGCATCTTCTAATTCATAATTGGTATGTTTGGCTAAAAATGCATCCACCTGTAATTGATTTTCAGAAGGCAAAATACTGCAAGTGGCATAAACCAATTTACCGCCTACTTTTACAATTTTTGCATATTCTTCAAGAATTTCAGCTTGTTCTGCTTTTACTTTTTGTATAAACTCAAGACTCAACTTCCATTTGGCGTCTGGATTTCTTTTAATCACACCCAAACCACTACAAGGCACATCCAACAACAATCTATCAGCTGTGTCATATAATTTTTTAATGGTTTTAGAACCCTCTATTAATCGCGTATCTAGGTTACTAACACCCGCTCTTCTGGCTCTTTTTTTGGCTTCATCTAACTTCCATTGCTCTGTATCCAAACTTAAAATACGTCCTTTATTCTGACTAATGGCAGCCATATGCAACGACTTTCCACCGGCACCCGCGCAGGCATCTATGATGCGCATACCTGGTTCTATTTGTAAAAACTCTGCAACCAATTGCGAAGAGGCATCTTGCACCTCAAAGTAGCCTGCTTTAAACTCGGGTGTAATAAATAAATTCTGACGTTGTTTTAAAAGTAATGCATCTTTACACCCCTGAACAGGCTGGGTCATAATTCCCTTTTCTGATAAACTTTTAACCAAATCTGGTTTAGCTATTTTAAGTGTATTTACGCGTAATACAACAGGAGCTGCCTCATTAAGCGCTTCAACCTCCTTGTTCCATTGCTTACCCAATTCAGCCCAACCCAAATCATCTAACCAATCTGGCAAAGAATGAACTAATTTTCTTTGCGTCTTAATTTGCTTATAATTATGATGAATCTTCTTTTCATCTACATTCTTAAATTCTTCCCACTTAGGCAATGCAACCCCTTTTAACACTTGCCAAGTTCCAAATAAGGTAAACAAATTAGTTTCATTTAGTTCGTGCGTTTCTAACTCAGCAACGGTTCTAATTAATCGCCAGTAACGCACCATATCATAGGTATTCTCGGCAATAAAAGCCCTGTCTCTTGCACCCCATAAATTATTAGAGCGTAAGATTTTCTCTAAGGCCTTATCAGCATATCTGCCCTCTTCAAAAATTTGAAATATTGCTCTATTTACTGCTCTCAACAGATTTAAATGAAACTTCATAAACTACCAAACATATTGTGTAAGGTGCAAAGATAAGGTATTTATAGCGCTTTAAGCCTATGAAACATCCTTCAAAATTCTATATTCAGCAGGAAAATAATTATTCACTCGGTTTTGTAATACTTTCATCCAACCCAATGGCAATTGATTGAAACAAGCCAAACACCAACCTTGCGGCCAATTACCAGTTGGCAAAAGTGTTCCCTTTTTCAAAAATACGATTGCTTCTTCTCTACTCAAAGTTATACGAGGTACCTTATTACTCACATGAACAGAGAGCGCCAAACTATGCTCTGGAATTAGGTTCCCATTTTTATCTAATTTACCCATACATATGCCTGCATACTTAACATACAATGCCTCACGCAATTGCTCGTAAACAGGAATCATAGGTTTTGGGAAGGCAAAAACAAAATCATTTTCTATAAAATAATCAAATAAATCGGGCTGATCCAAATACCCCATAGCAGCTGGTAAAAACTTCTTAGGCAGAAAATTTAATTTGGCATGTTTCCGGTTTTTATTGCCATGATCACTTAGCTTTGGTTTCTCCAAAACAGCTATAAATAATCCCTCACCCGTAACTTTATGTGGTAAAAATTTAAATTGAAAGGCATCTACAGAACTTACAGGCCAATTAGCGGGAATTTCAATCAACTTAGGCACTAAACCATAGTTTTCGCGTAACATAGTTACTTGATTTTCATTTTCAAATTGATTAAAAGTGCAAGTAGCATAAATTAAACTTCCACCTGGTTTCAAACAAGCAATAATATCATGCAAAATTCGTGCTTGACGGGTTTCACATAAATGTACATGCTCCATACTCCATTCTTCCATAGCACTCGCATCCCTTCGCCATAGTCCTTCTCCACTGCAAGGAGCATCAACCAGTATAATATCAAAAAACGCTTCTAATTTTTGAAAATGCTTTGGATCGTTATGGGTTATTACTACATTTGGCTTACCCCACCTCAATAAATTTTCTTGTAATATGGCCACACGAGATTTAATGATCTCATTGGCAACTACAAGCGCAGATTCTGGCAAGGCATCTATCAAGGTAGTTGTTTTACCTCCCGGGGCCGCGCATAGATCTAATACAACAGGCGCATCAATCGATTTAGCAATTTCTTGCACAATAGTATTCAAAAACATGCTAGAACTTTCTTGCACATAATAGGCGCCAGCATGCCAAAGTGGATCTTCCGTAAAAGAAGGACGTTGACTTAAAATCCTGGCTTCTTTGCACCACAACACCTCAGTTTCATCAGAAAAAGCATCAGAAAATTTGGAGGTATTTTTCCGTATGGAAGTTTTTGGCACCTGCTGAAGTGACTCAAAAAAATATCCCGCCTCATCAGGGTAGAGCGACAGGATATTTTCTATAAATGCATCTGGCAATTGTATCATTGCCGTCAAATTTATAAGGTCTTAGTCAGAAATTTTTCAAAATCTGTTTTTAATTCTTTGTAGATCCTTATAAATGTGTCATGTTGATCAATCAAATTCGCAGGTATCTCAATACTTCTGCGATTGGTTGCTATACTATTTTTTTTAACATCATCTACAATTATATTTTCAAATTGCGTGTATGCATGATGCAGTGTATCCATCACTTCACGATGTCTAATAAATTGATTTTGAAAATGCTCAAGCTCGGCTAAAAGGTCTTTATTATTGTTTTTAGATACAATTTCCCCTAACCTATTTTGAAAAATGGTTAACTCTTCAGTATAAAAGTTAAGTTCCTTTACCCACTCATACATTTTAGCATGGGCTTCATTTAAATGTGCTTTGGTTTCCATATTAATTAAGTTAAATATTGATATTACCCATCAAAATTAATCCAATGCGCATCCTTTTTAAATGATGAAAATCAGCATAAAACCTAATAAATAACATGGAAAAACTTTAAAATATGTTAATTAAATTCGATAGTTGCAGGATTGGCATGAAAATAGTTAATTTCACGGCATAATATGACCCAATTAGTTATGAAAAAACATAGTTTATCTTTAGTATTATTTTTATTTTTAGGCCTAACAACTTTTGCCAAAGATGCCTATAACATTAGCATAACCATAAAAGGAGCTCCAGAAACAAAATTTTTCTTGGGTTACTATTTTGGTGATAAACAATATTTAAGAGATAGTGCCATAACAGACAAGTCTGGCAAAATGGTATTTAAAGGTGATAAAGCACTGGAAGGTGGTGTTTACCTCATAGCATCTTCAGAAAAATCTTTGCTATTCGATTTCATTATCAGTGAAATGTTTTTCAGTCTTGAAACAGATTTAAGCAATTTAATGGGCGCCATGAAGGTTAAAAACTCTTATGAAAATGATGTATTTTTTAATTATACTAAATTCACCAATCAAGTTGGGAAAGATGCCGGCACAATTGAAAATGATTTAAAAAAAGCAAGAGAACAAAATGATACCGCCATGGTGCGCATCTTAACAGAAAAGTACCGAAAAATTTCTACTGATATTTATGAATATAGAAAAGGCGTATTAGAAAAAAATCCAAATACCCTTTTGGCCAAGATTTTTAAAATGATGACCGATATTCAGGTTCCAGATGCACCTAAAAACGAAAAAGGAGAAATAATTGACAGTAATTTTCAATTTAATTACTACTATCAGCATTACTTCGATAATATGGATTTAACTGATGATAGGATTGTTAGAACACCTGTTTTCCATAATAAATTTGAGTCTTTTATTCTTAAACTTACTCCGCAAATACCAGATAGCATTATCAAATCTGCAGATTTCATGCTCAACAAAGCTACGGGTAAAGAGAATTTTAAATATATGTTATTCTGGATTACCAATCATTACGAAACATCTAATTACATGGGAATGGATAAGGTTTTTGTACATATGGTAGACCAATATTACGCCAAAGGAAGGGCTTTCTGGATAGATGAAACTGTTCTATTTAAAATGAAGGATCGTGCAGATCAACTCAGAAATAATTTAATTGGTTTGCGTGGGCAAAATTTAACCATGCTCGATACCAATCATATTTACCACAGTTTATACAATGTAAAAGCCAACTACACCCTACTTATCTTCTGGGATGCTAATTGCGGTAAATGTAAAGAGGAGATGCCTAAGCTAAAGAAACTATACGAAGAACTTAACCCAAAAGCTGCCATAAATGGTAAAACTTATTTCGATGTTTTTGCCGTTAGTCTTACTCCAGATGCCAAAGAATGGCAAAAGTATTTGAGAGAACAAAATTTTAAATGGCTTAATGTATACGACCCTAATAACGAGACAAATTTTAGAAAGTTATACGACATTTATAGCACTCCCGTTCTGTATTTATTAGATGAAAACAAACAGATCATTGCCAAACGTTTAAATGTAGAGCAGGTTAAAGAATTTATTCAGGAACAAGAAAACAGAAAAAAGCTTAAGTAATTAAATATGAAAGTTGATATTCTTGTTTTTGCCGCCCATCCAGATGATGCTGAGTTGTCTTGTAGTGGAACCATTTTAGCCCATAAAGACTTAGGTTACTCAGTGGCTTTGGTTGATCTTACAGAGGGAGAACTCGGAACAAGAGGAAGTGTATCCTTGCGAAAACAAGAGGCAGATGCAGCCAGCCTTATTTTGGGGATAGACTATAGAGAAAACCTTGGTTTTAGAGATGGCTTTTTTACCAAAGATGAAACCCACTTGCTAAAAGTTATTGAAATCATCAGAAAATATCAGCCCCAAATTGTTTTGGCAAATGCGATTTCAGACCGACATATAGATCATGGAAGAGCAAGTGATTTGGTTCACGATGCTTGCTTTTTGGCTGGCCTAACAAAAATACAAACCCATCATGCAGGCATCAATCAATCACCATGGCGACCTAAAAAAGTGTATCATTATATTCAAGATCAACTTTTAAAGCCTGATATAGTATTTGATATAAGTGCTTATTTCCCGAAAAAAATGGAGAGTATTTTAGCCTTTAAATCTCAATTTTTTAATCCAAATTCCAATGAACCAGTAACACCCATTGCTACACCTGAATTTTTAGACTTTATAAAAGGTAGGGCCCTAGAATTCGGGAGAAGTATTGGAGTAACATACGGCGAAGGTTTCCAAATTAGAACGGGGAATATTGGCAGTAGTAATTTGTTAAACCTACTTTAGGTAATTGATATATACCAAGCTTTACACTTGGCAAGGAACATTTTAAATGCATTAGGTTTTTTAAGTGTTATTTGACTATCATAGGTTTGTCCCATCAATAACATTTCTTTATACAAAAATGAGGATGGAATCCCCCATTTTTTAGCAAAGGTTTTCCGACCATTATTTCGAATCACCCTACCGGTAGATTTACATTTAAAATGGTATACCAAACTCTTTCCTATTCCCTTAAATTCTCTTACGCCAATTTCCCATAATTTCATGGCAAAATCTGGATCAGAATAAAAACCAGGTGTATAATCCACATCATATCCATTTACCTTATCCCAGACTTCTTTATGCACCAAACTTGGTGGCCAACACGACCCAAACCAATCTGTTTTGGGATGAGATGCTGCAAAAAGTAAAAATGCGCTTTCATCAAATGTATCGTAGGTTCGACCAAAATCGTAAGGAGCTAAAATTGCCTTGTTTGAACCACCATCAAATTCTACCATGGTAGCAGAAAAATAAAATAAATGATTGGCTTGTAAGGCTATTTCTTGATCTAAATATAGGTCCCAATTCTTAGCCAAATACATATCATCATTGACATATAAAATATAATTGGTTCGAACCAACTTAGACATAGCGTTTAATGCATAACATACGCCTACATTTTCACTTGAGTAGGTATACGAATACGCGCTATCTTTAACCCATTGTAAAGTATTGTCTATTCCTTCATTTACATGAATTATGATTTGATGTTTAAAGGCACTGTTCTTTTCTATGCTTTGAATACATAACTTTAAATAAGGCAAGTTATTCCAACTAGGAATTAAAATACTAAACTTAGATGCTGAATCACTTGGGCGCAAGAATGCCTCTATTTGGGGCTCTTTTAACATAGCATTTAGTTCTTAGCCTCTGCTTGTGGCGGATTAACCAATCCGAAATAAACAAAAACACGCATCATAGAATTTGAAATGCCTAATTGCTCTGCAGATTGTGGATCTAAAATAATAACAACTTCTTTTGGAGTACCTTTAGGAAGTGGACCCAACACCCGAGCAAAATGCTCTTTAAAATTATCTCTATTTACAATATATACAAATTTACCCTTGTCTGTTGCATTGGTATAAACTCCTAGTGTATAATCTTGTTTACCATTATATTTTGCAAGTCCAGATACTTTTTCGTATCCAATAATATCCTCACCAGGTTTTGGCTGAGGTAATTTATTTTTAGGTAAAGTTCTAACATAAGGAGAAACGTCTGCACGCGTTGAATTAATGGTTAACTCCTGTCCTGCCCTAACCCGATAGGTTAATAATCCGTTCCAATTGATAATATCTGTAGCCGATACTTTATACTTTTGGGCAATCTGTTGTAGGGTCTCATCTTTTTTTACCACATGTGTTTTAAAGGCATCTCCTGCTCCAGCAGTTTGATGGGTATTAGGCACTACAATAGCATTTTCTTCTGCTGTTAGGGTTGAAAATAAATCATAGTTATAATCTGTTTCTTTATAATCGAATACCCTATAGGCAATACCCTTGGGATGAACATACTCGCTATCCATTTTCATTAATTGCGCCATGTTCCGTTGCTTTTTTAAGGAAGCCAATTTTAATGAATCTTCATTAAACATTGGCAATGTACTTTTCTGAACTCCTTTTTTCACAATAGGCTTTGCTTCTGGCTCCACTATTTTAGCAGGCTTTTCAACAGGTATACTGGCCGCTTTCATTTCTATGGGTGCCTTGGGAAGTAAACCAAGTTTTGGCTCAATCTTTGGTGTGCTTTTGGGCAATGGTTCAGGAAGCTTTGCTATGAGTTTCTCTGGCTCTGGCTCTATATTTTTCTTGGGTTCTTCCCGCTTAGGTATGTCTCTTACTACATCTATCCTTGGCGCAGGTGCTTTGGCAATCTCCACTGGAGGAACTGGCGGTTTTGGTTCAACAATGATAGGTTTGGGTTTTTGGGGCTCTTCTTTTGCTACTACAGGTGGCGCTGCTGGATACGGGACCTTAACTTTTTGTCCCTCTTTGAGGTTATTGCTTTTCAACGAATTGAGTGCAATAATATCTGCTGGCTCAACTGCAAAAATATCTGCTAATTGGTAAACGGTTTGCGGACTAGCCACTACGTAAATCTTATATTCTGTTGAATTTGCGTCTGCTTTACTTGCAGGCATATCTAATACCACTCGATCTTCTGCCGCTTCAGATTTAGGTGCAGGCTTTTCTGCATATGTAGTAGAAGGGGTAACTGTTTTTGCAAGTGGTAAGTTAGATGGGGCTAATGATTTAACAGGAGGCACATTTACATTCCCATACTTAGATTCATTAATAGGAATTTTTACGATTTGTCCGGGAAATACTTCTTCAATAATTAATGGATTATTGCTTAAAATCTCTGCTTCACTTACGCCATATCTTGCTGCCATTGTTTGAATACCATCTCCTTTAACCACGCGATGGACTATAAATTTTTTAGCACCACGCAGCTCCAAGCGCAGCGAATCTAATGGCTTTGCATAGGCTGCGTAGTGGCAAAAAAATGTGTAACAAAACAAAACAAAGACAAACTTTTTAAGCATGCTTTAAGATTTAAAAGTCAAAAATATGCATTATTCATTGGCAAACACAGCCTTAATTAAGAATGAATTCTGTGTGAAACCCTATTTAGTATACACTTATTTAACCTTTACAGCTTCAATGCAGCTCCAAGCAATGGGCTTATCATTAAACAAAGCTTTTGTTGCTTGCCAAGTATGTTTAAACAAATCTGAATACCTATATGCATCTAAGTGCATCTCACTTTGCCAATAGCTATAGGTTAAAAATACATTTGGATGTTTGGCATCTCTTAATAATATTAGTCCCTCACACCCTTCAAATGCTGCAATTTTATCTTTTACAGCTTCAAAAAGTGCTTCAAATTCGTGCACTTTATGAGGGTCAAAACTCATCCTCACAATTCGATTTATCATAATTTAATACCCTTATTTATACTCAATTTTGGAGCAAAAGTATATCGGTAAGACACATTTAACCAAATTTGGTTCTATTGGAAATGATAAGCCTAACAAATCCTTATTTTTCATTACAAATGCAATAACCACCTTCCAGATTTGATAAGGTTATTTTTATTTTTTTTGTGGTGAAATTAAATTGACCAGATAAGCTAAAATTATTACCATAATTGCTAACAAGAACATTTGAACTGAGATTTCCACCTTCATCCATTATGAAACTAGAGTTTTTCTCAATTCTTTGGCCAGAACTATTTATATTCATTGAACCAATAACAAAATGGGTTTTCGTGTGGGTTGGAATTATTGCGGTTTCAAAGTCGTACGACTCCCAAAAGTTTCCCGTACTAAAATACCTGTTGCATTGAAAAGATTTTTTACCCGTGATGGGATGAACCGGACTATCCTTATTAATCTCATTTCCGTAATTGTCTTTATATAACGCCTCTTCCTTGCTGCAACTAAAGAAGGTACACGTGAACGCAGTAATCGATAATACTGCTATTAAGTTATTTATTTTTATCATAAACTATTTTAAAATAAGATAATACCTAGTTGAATATTTCCCGAGACACCATAACTTCTAAATTGCTGATCTTGAATGGGCTTATCTTCACTAAAAAAATTGGTAGAAATGATATTAGATCCATAGTTTTTTAAAACACCTGAAGCTGCATGTTGCGGCAAACCACTTATTAAATTACCATATCTAACATACTCAACTGTTAATTGTGTACCAATAAAAATCCACTTATTAATTGGTTTTTGATACCCAAGTCCAATTCCAAATTTATTTAAGCGTATGCCATTCATTTGGTATTCTACTTCTTGATTAGCATTTGGAATAAAAACGCGTTCATCGTATGAACCTTTTTCTATATTCAGATTTCCACTCGCCATAGTTGCATGCATAAAAAAACCATAAGGCGCCGGCTTTTCACGGGAGAAGTATTTTCTAAACTCAATATTCATTCCCCTGTATGATGTTTCTGCTTTGCTATTCATGACTATTTCTGGACCAATTGTTTCTAATTGATCATATGATTGCGCTACATCAGTTTGAATGGCATCATAAGCAAGGGTAATCGACATTTTTCTATGAAATGCAATCTCAGCACCATAACTATTAAAAAAACCGTGAAGGCCATTTATTGCCGTAGTCTTAAAAAGCACTCTTTTGCCCGCAAAACCAGTATTTTGAGCCTGCAAGAAATGAGAAATACTAGAAATAAAAATGAGCATTATAAATATTATTTTTCTCATGGGTTCAAATTTTTATTAAGTAAATAAAAAGTATCATATAAAGTTACCATAAGGTTTTCTGGTTTTACTGGGGCATCAAAAACCCGGATATCTCTATACGTAATTTTGCCTGTAGCAATATTCACAATGAAATGATACTGCACATATCCGTTTTTGGGTAGATTATCAAAACTAAGAGGCTTATTGCTTAATTCTTTATTTTTACTGTTTAAATCTATCGCAATTACACCTACAAGTCCAACTAATTCAGAATGAACAATGGGTGCTAAATAAGAATAGTCATAACCTATATTCGGCTCAATGGTAAATAGCTGCTGTACTAAATTATTTAGATTTTTCTTAGCTATTTGATTGAAAATATTTTGTTGTATTTCATTGGCGTTCAGTATTCTTTGACTTAAGCTGTTTAAACTAAGAATACTGTCGTTAATCCAATTTCTTGTTTTTGGATCATTCTTAATATCAAACTTTTTGGTTAGTCCGTTTATACTTGTATTGATTTCATTTTCTGCGGCAATTACAAGCGAGTAGTCGTCTTTTTTATATCCATCAATCCTAAAAATAGAAACCTGTGGCTTCAAATAAAAGATGTTATTTGAATTGTTTGCTTGAGAAATTAAAGATTCAGATTTCTGTATCGAACTATTTATGGTATATGTACATCCATTTGCTACGAGCAAAATGATGTAAAATATTAAAAATCTATTTGTTTTCATTTTGAGAAAGCTTTTGTTTAGCAACTATTGCGTATTTCCCATTAGGGTATTTATTCAATAGGTTTTGAAAAATAATTTGCGAGGTTTGTTTCCCTAAATAGGCTTCATTACATAGTGCATAGTAAAAATAGTTGTCTTCATTTTGCTTTTGATCAACTAATTTTTTGGCATATCCATAGACTAACTTTTTAAACTTATCAGTATTATAAGAATACACTATTTTATTTATATCTATCAAATTAGAATCAACTGTAATAGTACATTTGTTTAATAGTTCTTCATCGTATTTATTTTCTTTTGATTGTGCAATAAAATACAAAGATTTAAGCAGTGTAATGTTTCTTACATCTTGCTCAAATTGGAAGGTATTGGTTAGCACAAGCATGATGGCTGTTTGGTATTCAAAATCTTCCATGGCTGTGGTTAAAACAGACTGACTTAATTGACGCTGTATGCTTCGAAATTGAACACTATCTTTTATTTGATAAAGCTGACTATTCTCTACTTTATCATAAATTTCTAATTGTTCGCGAAGGGAAATAATTCTCTTCGAGATATCAGGATGAGTTTCAAATTGGTCTTCACTACTAACTTGAATGTTTAACAATACTTTTTCATCACGCTTTTTGCTCTTAATCCACTCAGTACTGTCTAATTGGGTCAATGGATTATTCAATAATTGACCAAGTGTTTGGGCAATATTAAGCCTAGGATACAAACTAGAATCTGAATGCAAGACACTAAGTGCCTGAATAGCAATATTGGGCTGATAACCCGCCTGAATAATCAATTTTAAGGCTACACCATCAGCCTCATATTCGTTTTCTTTTGAATGAACAAGATTACGGTAATTTCTGCCTATATAGTTATCTGCATTTATTTCTGCTGCTAAGATTTTATTTTGCAACTCAATTTCTTTTAAGGCATGTTGCTTCATAACATGGGCAATTTCATGCGCAATGATAAATGCGATTTCTGATTCTGTTTTTAAATGAATAATTAATCCTTGATTAATAAAAATACTACCATCAATATAAGATAAGGCATTAGCTGTTAAATCTTTTACACACCATACTTTAATTTTTCGAATCAAAGTAGGTTCATTTTGTAATAGTTTCGCGGCAATGGCATTGAGGTATACCTCCCAATTTTGATCAGTAACAAGTTTACCTTTTTTGAATAGGTTTTGTTTTTCAATGGCTACTGTGGCAATAATCTGTTTCGATTTATTTTCATCAAAACCCTTAGGGAAGCTTACATTACTTTTAACCTCATCATAATAATTTAGGTTTTGGCTAAAAATAAGGCTGGGCAACAATGCCCAACACAGCGTAAATAGAATTAGCTTTGTTTGTGCAGATTTAATTTTCATACTGTTAGGGCTATTTGTAATTCACCCAATATTTTTCGACCAAACTAACTAAAAATAATTATTTTTTAGCATTTGGATTCGATTTTCTTCACAAAAGCAATATGGAGCGTATTATTCTATTGAACCTAGTAAAAACAAAAAAACCTTTGACAAATTAAACTGTCAAAGGTTTTATGTTCTCTGTGATCCCGCTGGGACTCGAACCCAGGACCCCTACATTAAAAGTGTAATGCTCTACCAACTGAGCTACGGAATCGTTTGTGTTAGTTAATTACTAACGACTAACGGGGTGCAATAGGCGGCATTGTGTAGAATTTTACCAAAATCGCGAGCCAATGACCTAATGTAAGTCCCCTTGCTACAGGTAATTTTAAAAGAAACCAATGGCAATGAAATGCTGGTTATTTCAAAAGAATGCACCAATACATTTCTTGCAGGCAATTCCATGTCTACTCCAGCCCTGGCATATTCATAGGCACGTTTGCCATCTTTTTGTATTGCCGAAAATAAAGGTGGAATTTGACTTAAGGCGCCTGTTAATTGCTGGGCAGCAGCGTATATCATTTCTTCCGTAATGGCTTCAATAGAAAAGGTTTCGGTAACTTCCGTTTCTTTATCAAAACTAGGTCTGTACGCACCTAAATAAAAGCTTCCAGTATATGTTTTAGGCATACCCATGTATTGGTCTATATTCTTAGTTTCTTTACCAATACAAACAATTAATAACCCGGTGGCTAAAGGATCTAAAGTGCCTGCGTGTCCTACCTTTACTTTTCGTTTAATTCCATCTTTGGGCTTAGGCATTTTACTCAATTTCCTGAGGACTAAACGCTGTATTTTCTTAGTTACATCGAAGCTTGTCCACGTGTAAGGCTTGTACACACGCAGCACAGCTCCTGTTTCTAAATCCAATAAATCTTTCAAGATAAATTATAAAATTTGAAGATTATAGCCCATGAAATGCATAAGCAAAATAAAAAGCCCTAGTCCAATTCTGTAATAACCAAAAACCTTAAAACCATTTTTGGTAAGGAAGTTTATAAAACCCTTTATGGCAAGCATAGCCACTAAAAATGCTACAATATTGCCAATGAGCAGTAATAGTAAATCTGATGAATGAGTGTTAGCATTAAACCCTCCGGCTAGATAGTACTTAAGCATTTTATAGGCAGTGGCTGCAAACATGGTTGGTACAGCTAAAAAGAAGGAAAACTCGGCTGCAGCTTTTCTGCTAAGCTTCTGACTTAAGCCACCAATAATGGTTGCGGCAGAGCGAGAAACACCAGGTATCATGGCAATTACTTGAAAAAAACCAATAACCAATGCCTTGGGATAACTTACCTCTTCTGAGTGCGTGTCATTGTTTTCAAACCACTTGTCTACAAATAACAAAATAATGCCACCCAACAACAATGAAAAGGCCACAACGATCACATTCTCTAACATGGCATCGATATAATCATTGAGCAGAAAACCCAATACAGCAGCTGGAATAAAAGCTATAGCAAGTTTAAAATAAAAATCAAATGATTGAATAAAACGCTTCCAGTATAATACAATTACCGAAAGAATTGCCCCAAATTGAATGGCAACGGTAAACATTTTCACAAAATCATTGCTGGCAATCCCCATAACAGAAGATGCAATAATCATATGCCCCGTAGATGAAACAGGCAAATACTCTGTTATACCTTCAATAATCGCAAGGATAACAGCCTGAAATATATTCATATCTTAGGCTTTTGACTTGCGCATGATTGCAAAAATACCCAGCACAAATCCCAATAAAACCACTATTGGTGCCAAGGTAAGTTTACGAAAATCAAAAATATCTTCTGATCCAACCATTAAGGCAAATCCTATAAAAACGATTGCAACACTGGCAATCATTAACATGTAATTTTCTTTTCCGAAAACAAAATTCTTAGGTGTTTGAACCTCTTTTTTTGCGCTTAATCTATCTTTACTCATGCCTGCAATATTCAAATTATCTTTTAAAATTAAAAATATTAAATCAATCTCTCGTTAATACAAATCCTCTAAGCGTTGGTATAAGTATTTTCTGGTTGAAAAAAAGCTACTTCCCATGCTAATGATCAATCCTAAAAATAATAAGCCAACATATAAAATTCCTAATTCTTCTGCCCTATTAAAATTAGACCATTCAGGAAAAAATAAGGGCAAAAATTGATTTAAATTAACCAATAAAACCCAGGCTATAACCCAACCCCAGAAACCATTTTTAATCCCTTGCCATACAAATGGACGGGTAATAAACCAGGGTTTGGCACCAACCAATTGCATGCTTTTGATAATAAAACGTTGAGCATATAGGTTCAGCCTTACGGTATTGTGGATTAAAACCACTGCAATAACTCCGAAAATTGAAGCCAGCAACATAAATATCAAAGCGATATTTTTAATATTTTTTTGAGCCAATTCATATGCGCTTCTTTGGTAAGCCAGATCACTCACTTTTGGATATTTGCGAATGAATTGCTCAATTTGAAGCAAAGCTTCCGGTGTATTATAGGCCTGGTTCAATTTAATTTGAAGAGATGCCATGAGTGGATTAAAACCCAAAAAGTTAACAAAATCTTGCCCCAACTCATTACTAAATTCTGTAGCCGCCTGTTCTTTAGAAATATAACTAAGGCTCTTTAAAAAAGGCTCTTTTGCCACTGCAAACTGAACTTCTGTAATATCTTCTTGCGTAGCATCTGAGTCGAAAAACACCTGAACCACCATATTTTCTTTCAAATAGGTTTCCATATTCTGGCTGGCCAAAACCAAAAAGCCAAACATACCCATCATCAATAAAACCATGGCTATACTGATAATTGAAAAGGCATAACTAAATTTTTTCTTACGTTTTATGGTTGTGCTCACTATTATTGCTAATTATGGAACAAATTTAATAAGGAATAACTAGCTTGCAAGATTATTTAAACCACAACTTTGGAAAAGCCTTGCAAGCCGTCTATTTTTGCAGACTTTTAAAATAAAAAGATAAACCGTAAAACAGTTTGGTTCGAACCGAAATAAAGTATGAATAGAGAATACAACCACATAGAAATTGAAGCGAAATGGCAGGCTTATTGGCAAAAAAATAAAATAAATGAAGTAAGCGCCGACCCCAATAAACCTAAGTTTTATGTATTAGATATGTTTCCTTACCCAAGTGGTGCTGGATTACATGTTGGTCACCCTTTGGGGTATATCGCCAGCGATATTTACAGCAGATACAAACGCTTAAAAGGGTATAATGTACTGCATCCCATGGGTTATGATGCATTTGGATTAAAATACCGAGAGCAACTAGATAAAATTGGCTTTAGTTTTGATTGGAGTAGAGAAGTAAAAACCTCTGATCCTAATTATTACAAATGGACACAATGGATTTTTTTAAAGCTATTTAATAGTTGGTATAATCCCATCAATAACAAAGCTGAACCAATTGAAACCCTTATAAACCTATTCAACATAGATGGATTTAAAGGAAGCGACGATCGCATTATAACTGGCGGTATTGAATTTGATTATCCACCATTTACAGCTGAACAGTGGCAAAACTTCCCAGAGGAGGTAAAGGAAAAAATATTGCTTGGGTTCAGATTAGCCTACCTAAGTGAAGCATACGTAAATTGGTGTCCAGCCATGGGCACTGTGCTTAGCAATGATGAGGTAAAAGATGGTGTTAGTGAGCGCGGTGGTTTTCCGGTTGAACGCAAAAAAATGAACCAATGGAGTTTGCGCATTACCGCCTATGCCGATCGCTTATTGCAAGATTTAGATGAGCTAGATTGGACAGAAAGCTTAAAAGAATCTCAGCGTAATTGGATCGGAAAATCTCAAGGCGCGAGTCTCCACTTTAAAATTCAAGATCAAAATTTTGATATTGAAGTTTTTACAACCAGGCCAGATACCCTCTTCGGGGTTAGTTTTTTAGCCATTGCACCTGAACATGAAATGCTTAAAGAACTGCTTACTCCGGAGCATTTGGATGAAGTAATGCATTATGTGGAGGCTGCTAAAAATAGAAGCGAAAGAGACAGACAATCAGATGTGAAACGCATCAGTGGAGAATTTACAGGTGCTTATGCCATACATCCATTCACTGGTAAAGAAATTCCAATTTGGGTGGCAGATTACGTTTTGGGTGGCTATGGCACAGGTGCTGTGATGGGGGTTCCAGCCCATGATTCCAGAGATTTTGCTTTTGCCAAACATTTTGATTTACCCATTCTACCGGTTGTAGAAGGCAATACCAAACATGATTTTACACTTTCCTCATTTGATGCCAAAGAAGGAAATTGCATCAACTCTTCTTTCCTTAACGGTTTGGGTGTAAAAAAAGCCATAAAAAAGGCCATTCAAGAAATAGAGGAAAGAAAACTTGGAAAGGGTAAAACCAATTTTAGGTTAAGAGATGCCATTTTTGGCAGACAAAGATATTGGGGCGAACCAATACCTATTTATTATAAAAATGGAATTCCCTATCCAGTTGCAGAAAGCGACTTGCCATTGGTTTTGCCAGAAATAGAAACCTTTTTGCCAACAGAAAATGGAGAACCACCATTAGGAAGAGCCAAGAACTGGAAATACAAAGGCGAATATGATTACGAACTTTCTACTATGCCGGGTTGGGCAGGCAGTAGTTGGTACTTTCTAAGGTATATGGATGCGCAAAATTTGAATCAAATTGCCAGCCAAGAAGCTTTACAATATTGGCAACAAGTTGATTTATATTTGGGAGGAAGTGAACATGCAACTGGGCATTTATTATATGTTCGCTTTTGGACAAAATTTCTATTCGACCTAGGCATCATTCCTTGTCACGAACCGGCCAAAAAACTGATCAATCAAGGTATGATCCAAGGAAGAAGCAATTTTGTATTTAGAGTAGACTGTTACAAAGGAGAAGAAAAGGAATTAAGTTTTTTCGCCTCTAAATCCTATTTAAACGAGGAAGAAAAAATCAAAAACTTACCATTGTTATTTGAGGAATTTAGCATTCAACACAATCAAAAAATTACACTTGATTTTACTAAAATTAATATAGTAAAAATGAATGTGGATGTAAATCTGGTTGAAAACGATATCCTAAATGTAGCAGCAATTAAACATTGGAGAGACGATTTTAAAGATGCCCTTTTTGTATTAGATGACAACAAATACCAATGCGCTTGGGAAATAGAAAAAATGTCTAAATCTAAATGGAATGTGGTAACACCAGATTATATCATTGATCAATATGGTGCTGATACCCTTCGTTTGTATGAAATGTTTTTGGGTCCCTTAGAGCAAAGTAAACCTTGGAATACACAGGGTATTGAAGGGGTACACCGCTTTCTTAAAAAGTTATGGCGATTATTTGTTGATGCAAATGGCCAAGTAAATTTGGATCAAACAGAACCCAATAAAGCTGCACTCAAGGCCTTACACAAAGCCATTAAAAAGGCAGCTGAAGATATAGAAAACTTCTCTTTTAATACGAGCGTAAGTACCTTTATGATTTGTGTAAATGAACTTACTGAACTGAAGTGCAACAACAAACAAATTTTAAAAGACTTCATAATTATTTTATCGCCATATGCCCCACATATTGCTGAAGAATTGTGGCATGTAATTGGTGAAACTGAAAGCGTAACAAAAGCTAGTTTCCCACTATTTAACCCTGCATATTTGATAGAATCTACTTTTTCTTACCCTATCTCTATCAATGGGAAACACCGCACCAACATTGAATTTTCTTTAGAGGCAGCGCAAGATGAAATTGAAGCAAGCGTGCTGGCTAATGAAATCATTCAAAAGTGGTTGGCAGACCAGTCGCCTAAGAAGATCATTGTGGTTAAAGGTAAAATAATCAATATTGTTGTTTAAATAGTGTTGGCCTGAACCAAAACCTTCAAGCAGCGCTAAAACAAATACCTGGCTTCCATTTTACCCGTATGAATGAAGGGAATTTCACCAGATTTCCTTCCTTCATAGGTAATGTTTATTTGAAGGTATTGACCAATACGCTGTTGCAATTGCACATTCATCAGTTGGTTATTACCTCTACTTAAACCTTGCAGCATATCATAGGCTAGCACGCTATTTAAGTTTCCAGCATACTGAACATCAAAAAAGCTGTATTTGGCCGTAATAACGCCAATCTTTATAAATGAATAGCGCAACTCTAAACCAGCTTGTTGAATGGCGCTCTCCTCTCCTCCTAGTTCAGGTAAATTAAAAGATTTTTGATACGTATAATCAATACTTAAGCGCCAAATTTGCTCAAATTGATAACTCAATTTGGGTTTATATTCGGTGTATGTATACCTAAAATCAGTATTGCTAAAAAACGCTGAGGCATTCCTTTTTTCTCCTAAGGTATACGCCCCATTAAGGGTCCAATTTCCATTAAAGGCATATCTACCGCCAATGGTATAATCTACCTTGTCGCGCGATTCAAAACCATTGGTTTGAAAAGCCTTGGTGCGTTGCTTTACATAGGCAAAATCTAAACCATATTTAGGATTGTTTCTATTAAAAAATAAGGTGTTACGAATAAAAGAAGATAAGCTAACAATAGACGTATCGTTCCAATTCCAACTCAGTGCGTTCGCTAAAGGATTAAAATCGGAAGTAGTTAATTTGCGCTCAATTCGAAGGGCCGCCTGATTGCTAAATTTATTCAAAAAGCCTTTAAATCCCCTATAGGTTTTAGCATTAAAGCCATTAATGTTGAGGGTTTGACTAAACTGTGTGCTTTGAACGCTTATTAAGCTAGTGGTTGGAAGAAAAACTTTTACATAGTTTGCTAAATTTTTATCGGCAAATGAAGCCAATTGAAATTCATTGATTTGTTGCAAACCATCTTCATTAAAATCTTTCCAGATATAAAGTCCTTGCCCAACAGGCACCTCAATAAATTGATAATCTCTTCGCAGTTCATTTCCTGAACCAAGTTGAACATAGGTATTCGCTGTTATTAGTCGCTTAAAAAAAGCATAATCATAGGTAAAACGTGACAATAAAACACGCTCAGGTTGCAACATTTGACGCGCGGTATCTAACCATTGAAACTCTCTAAAAGACAAGTCTACATTTAATTTATTGAAATTTTTCTGAAATACATCCAGTCCAATTTTTGCCTCTTTAGCCATACTTTTTTGTTGAAATATTTGCTGATATGGCAATTGGTCGAACCGAATATTTATTTCAGCATAATACCTCAAGGAGCTGCTATCTTTACTCCTAAGAAAAACAGTATACTTCTGATAAGCAAAACTCCCACTTAATAAAGAATCATTGCTTCTTTTAAAGGCACTCTTTTCATTCACTAAGCTAAAGCCAACATTACAGAATGTACTATTTCGGGTATACGTAAGCTGTAAATTATTCACTTTAGACGCGTATGATTGAAGCGTTTGCAGGGCTTGTTGCTGACCAAACAGCTGTTCAAATTGCGCCTGTAACCTGTTCTTTTTGTTTATTAAATCGCTTGAAAGAATTTGGTTCAGCCCGGTAAAAAAATTAAAATTTCGATTGTAATATGCAATTTGATAATGGATAAATCCGTTTTCTTGGGTTTTGTATTTTACCAATGCAGATAGAATATGTTCATTATTTCCATTTTCAGATTCTGACATATTCGTTAATTGTCGGTTCCAAATTCTATTAAATTCAACATTTCTGTATCGTTCTATGTATTTAAATTGAGCGGTAGTATATTCATAATTGAATTCAGACTGTATGCGTGCGCCTTTTTTACCTAAAGGTATTTCATTGTTTGCTTGAAGTTGAAACGCATATCCAGCATCATTTTGCTTATCAAACTCACTAAATAAATTTTTATTGAAAATACTTTTGGCTACTTCAACTTTAATAAGCTGCTTAGGTTTCCAATTATAAATAGCACCAGCACTCAGCATTTGTTGTTGATTAGGTGCAATTAATTGAATTACGGGTTCAAAATCTCCTTGTGGAAGTCCATTTATAGGTTCAACCCAAATAAACACTCTTCCATTGGAGGCACTTGCACCTTGTTTATAATTACCCTTATTATTACCTACAAAAGAAAACCTAAGTTCATAAAAAACACTATCGGTTCCTTTTTCTTTGGCATGAAAATAAACACCTGTATAACCTAGGGTATCCACCTTTCTGTAAAGAATTGTTTGTGCATTAAAATCTTTCACGGGTACCTCACTTGGTATTTTTGCATCTTGAAGTTTATCGCCCACACTGGCCAATACTAACTTATTACTATCGCTTAAATTTTGTTGAAAAGGCTGGTTTTTATTGTCTTGTTCCGTAAAATAATTAAAATAAATGCTAGCTTTTTTAGACTTCCATTCTGTATTAAAGCCTAACACGGTTCTGGCAAAATTTCTGTCTGAATATTGAAACTCAACAATAATTCGAGAGAATTGGGTAATTAAACGTTTAGGCATAAATACTATTTCACCCGTATTGTAATCTATGGTATAATCATTTTGTTCTCCACGGGTAAGTTTTTGACCATCCAAATACACCGATTCGGTTCCAGAAATGATAATAATAAATAACTCCCCATTGGAGCCTTGCAAGCGGTACGGACCCTGATTTCCTTCTTGGCCTTGAATAATATTTCTAACAAATCGTCCACGAGAGAGCGCCGCTTGTGCATTTACTTGAAGTACATTTTTACTGGGTAGCAGAAAAGAATTATAACTGGCTAAGCCTCTCGATTTTTTGTAATAGTTCAAAAAATAAGCAGATTCTGGTTTAGTCATTAAATAATCGCCCACAATAAGCTTTTTATTTTGCTTGCTAAACTGCACAAACACCTGGTCAAAATCTTGCAGTTCTTGTGTATTTCCCTCGGGCTGTATGGGATTATTTTCATCACTAATGGCTGCCAATACATCAATTTCATTGTTTAGTTTCCCAGCCAATTGAAGATTCAAATTTGCATTAACGATGGCATTTTGGGTATTTCCAATACTTAACCCACGCATGATACTTCCGCTTGTTTGTAAACCCTCATTACTTCCAATGGCATTAAAGCCGCTTTTGCCCACCTCTAACCTAAATGGATTGCGCGTTTCCATAAATTCGGGCTGAATCAGTGTTATACTCTTCCTACTTATTTTACTTGGGAATATATAGGTAATGGGTGTATACTGAATAAATAGAATTGTTTTTAGCGGAATCCGAACATTTATAAATGTACTATTGAAATAATTAATTCTAAAATCATCACCTTCTTTATACTGGTTTATTTTTACCGACCCCTTTACCAGAAGTAGGGTATCCAAAACAAAGGTATCTGCCTGCAATATTACCTGCTTATTTACATGTACAGGTGTTGGTAAAACTTGGGTAAATCCAAGGTTAAAACACAGCAATAAACCAATCAAGAAAGGCCATTTCATTCCGCTTCTTTTAACGGTATTCTAACTAGAAAAGTTGTGCCTACCCCAAGTAAACTAGAAAAAGTTATATCGCCACCGCCACTTTCTATCATACTTTTCACAATAGGCAAACCCAGGCCCATTCCAATTACCTTGGTACTAAAGTAAGGCATAAAAATATTGGCCTTTTGCTCCTCATCAATCCCACAGCCATTGTCTTTCACCTCAAAACACAAATAGCCGTCTTTCGAATAAACCTGTATTAAAACCTCACCTTCCCTATCTTCTGGGATAGATTGACAGGCATTCTTAATTAAATTGGTTAGGGTTCGATTTAGGTAACTCAAATCATACCAAAGCGTGGTAAATTCATTACAGGTATAGCTAATTTTACCTGTAAAACTCTCTTGTTGCAGGTAAACTAACTCTTCTAATAAATCTTTTACATGGATCTGTTCATAGCGAGGTATTGGCATTTTGGCGTAACTACTAAACTCTGTTGCCAAATCACTTAAGGTATCAATTTGCGTAATTAGGGTGCGTGTAACACGCTTAAATGTTTCGGGCAATTTAGGAGATTGATCATTCCATGCACGTTCTAAATGCTGCACGCTAAGTTTCATTGGCGTGAGTGGATTCTTTATTTCATGTGCAATTTGCCGTGCAATATCCCTCCAAGCACCCTCACGCTCACTAATAGCTAACTTTTCAGCACTTTCGGCTAACTGATCAATCATTAGATTATACTGTTTTATGAGTTCACCAATCTCATCATTTCTGTTCCAAAGAATGGGTTCATTTTGCTTACCGAATGTAATTTTAGCCATTTGTTTTTGAACCAACATGAGTGGATAAGAAATATTTCTTGAAACCACCCAAGCAATTAATCCAATACTTATAAAAAGTAGCGCATACAGGTTGATAAAACCAATGATAATACTTGATATTTCAGAGTTTAAATCTAGGTTTTGATAAAAATTGGGTAATTGTACATACCCTAATAACGACCTATTCTTACCGAAAACAGGCACATATGCACCCGTATATGTAAATGTAGCGATAGCTTCTCTTTGTACAATCTGAGATTCACGCAAATTATGTAAATGATAATAGGCTTGAGCGTCCATCAAAGGGGCCACAATTCCCTCGGTATATACCTTTTTAATGGTAGAACTTAACATTTCTCCATTAACATTAAAGAAGGTAATATCGGTATTATAAAAATCAGCTATTTGATTGATACTGGCTTCCGCGTCTGCTTGTTGATTATTAAAATTAATTTCCTGGCTCTCATTTTCAATCGCACTGACCACACTTTTCAATTTTTTTACCAATTTCTCCTCCTGCCTAATGGCATTTTGTTTGCTTATAAAATTTATGGTAAAATAAGCAGTGCTACCTAAGGTTAGAAAAACGATTAAAACAATTCCTAATTGAATCCGTGTTCTGATTAAAGACAAATTAGCATCTTTAATTGAAAGAACATCATTAAGCTGTGTCTGAACCCATAACCCAAAAGGGTGATGTTTAATAAAATGTAGGTTAAGCCATCTATTGTTAAAAATTGTATATATAAAAACAAATAGAATAAGTATAAAGGTAAAAAATACAAAGGAAAGTGAAAACAATCCTAGGGGTTCATACCAGGCAGCCAGTTTAATACTAACCACTACATACAATTGATCATTTTCTTTGAATAATAGATGACTGTAACCATTTTCTTCAAAAAGTCCACTTTTCCCTATAATGTCATCAAATGTAAAAGTTGTTCTATAAGCATATTCACCGCTCTGGCTTAGCAAACGCATGTCTCGATATAAGGCAAAAGAGTAATTCTTATTTTTATTGGTATTGGTTCTAAACCCATCAATTAACAATTCATCAAATCGGGTTTCGTCTTGAACCAATTTAGGCTGGAGGTGAATAAAAAAATAACCTAAAATACCTTGATTATCCTTTACAATAAATTTCCCTAAGTACCCTTTTAAATAGGCGTTATTCTTAAGAAATTTAAAGTATTGATTCATGGTATTACTACCTAAATTTTTATAGATATAATCTACCTGCCTATAATTATAAATATTACGTGTGACATAGTGCGATTTATTGGCATCAAAATCATACACTGTAATATCATATTTACTCATATAACCAGAAAAATATAATTGCCGTAATCTTTTAACCAATTGCGATTTATACGCAATGGGATTATTAAAATAGCTTGATAGAATTGGCTCAGCAATTATTTTTTTTTCAATATCTTCTAAAAAATATTCGGCATTAACATCGTTCTGACTTACCAATTTAGCTGCATAAAGAAAACGACTCTCCTCTTCCTCTATTGCGCTGTAGTGATAAATACTTATAGAGCTAATGCTGCTCAACAGAATTACAAACACAAAATACCTTTGAAATCTTTTTAATCTTGGAACCAAGAACCTTTGATATAAAAAGAAAACGCCAAGTAAAATGCTACTGGTAACTGTATAAGAGCTATTTCTTTCAAACAAAGTTACTACCAGAAAAGGATGCAAGAAGAAGAAGACCAAACAAACAATTAAGAATTTCTCATAAAACAATAAGGTATTATTTAATAGTAAATAGTACCATTTCTTGAATAATTGAAAGCTTAGGATAAGCAACATAAAAGCGAGCAGAATGCCTAGTAAAGTATATTCATTGATGCTATAAATATTTTTCACATCAAATGAAATTTGGGAATCAAACACCAAACTTTTAATGCTATCAAAACAGGCATCAGCTAAAACTATGCTAATCCAAGAAATAAAAGCCAATTGAAGCCAAAGGGTGAGTTTAGAGAATTTTACTTGAATGGCTATTTGCTTAATCAAGATAAAATACCAAAGCAAAAGTGCCACTGATACAATAAAATCGCCAAGAGATGGATTGTATATAGAAGAGGCGTATATTTCTGGACCAAATAGCTTTTGATTATAAATAAACAAAGGCAGCTTATTAATGAGTAAAAGCCAGCGCGCTATTTGAGAGCCACCAATAAAAAAAACACTTCCCAGAAAGAAATGCCTTCTAATTATTTCTTTACTCAATAAATGAAACGACCATAAGCAAAAAAGCAAGCTTAATACAAGCAGTAACCGCAACCAGTTGGGTGTAATTTTAGGGAAGCCAAATATTTGAATGGAACACAAATAATTCCCTTTTCTATCAAATAAATCTTGAAAATCTGCAATAGGTGAAGGACTAAATAAGGCTGAACCTAAAAAACTCAAATCACTATTAATATGATTCTGTATGTATTGATTTTGAAATTGGTAGTTGGTTTTTAATTGGTAAAAAACAGCAACCTTGTATGAATTTTGCTGTAAAAAGCTCACCAAAAATGATCCATTATTCGTATTAAGGTAAAAGAAACCTGGTTTTAATGCTTGTAAGTATTTTATGGAATTAATGGTATTATCTGTCCAAAATACCAAGGTATCTTGCTTAAACAAATGGATAATAACTTTTTGCTTATTGGCTAAGGCTAAATAATCTGTCCATTTTCGCGAAATAAGCGAAGTATCTTGCAATACCTGGTATAATAAGTCTTTACATTCTGCCTCTTTATCTAAAATTACTTGTTGGATATGCTCATAATTGTTTTGTGCTTGCAACTGAGTATCCTGCAAAATGCCAGATTCTGTGCCCAAGAGCGACATAAAAATAACCAAGCTAATGCTGAGCCATACAATATATTTAATGGTATTATTCAAGAGTTAGCGGTTATTTTATTGTGTATACAAACTATCGCCAAGTTTCTTTTTCAAGGTAATTAGATACATAATCTTTTACCCCATCTTCAATGCTCGTAAAATCTGTGCGATATCCAATTTGCCTTAACTTATCCATAGTGGCTTCAGTAAAATATTGATACGAATCTCTGATATCTGCCGGAATAGGTATGTAATTTATTTTTACCGGCTTGTCTAGGGCCGTAAATAAGGCATGTGCCAGATCGTTCCATGTTCTGGCCTTGCCTGAACCGAGATTATAAATTCCACTATTTTTTCTATGGTGCATTAAAAACAAACAAACCTCACATAAATCTTTTACATAAATAAAATCGCGCATTTGAGCACCATGTGCATAATCTTGGCGATGCGATTGAAACAAATTCACTTCACCTGTTTGTTTAATTTGATGATAAGCATGAAACACAACACTTGCCATGCGGGCTTTGTGGTACTCATTCGGACCATACACATTGAAGAATTTTAGTCCCGCCCAAAAAGAGGGTTTATGCGCTTGGGTTAAAACCCATTTGTCAAAATCATTTTTGGATCTGCCATATGGATTAAGTGGCTTTAACTCATCTAATGCCGACTCATCATCTTGGTAGCCAAACTCACCTGCGCCATACGTAGCTGCGCTTGATGCGTATACAAAAGGAATTCCCTCCATAGCACATTTCGTAAACAACTCTTGGCTGAACCGAAGATTTAATTCTTTGAAGATTGCTTCATCTTTTTCAGTTGTATCTGTTTTAGCACCTATGTGAAAAACAAATTGAACTTCATGCGCATTGTTGTCCATCCAAGAAAAAAAATCAGTTCTATTGATTTTCGCCTTGAATTTTTTACCCAATAAATTAAGAGACCTTTGAGGTAATTGATTAAAATCGTCTACTAAAATCAAATCATAATATTGATGGTTATTGAGTAATGCTACCAAGCAACTACCAATAAACCCCTCAGCTCCTGTTACAACAATCATACTTTTTGATAAAAAAACGAAAGTACAAAAACAGAGAGAGAAAGCGAAATGAAAACCGAGCTAAGAATTTTATTTTTACTCGCCGTAGTATTCTACAAAATTATTTTCTGTTTCAATAAGTTTTATGCAATGTAATTGACCATTTTCGATTTGAGGGGCAATTATATCCCAAACCGCCACCACTATATTTTCAATAGAAGGCATCATGTGCTGCAAGAAAGGCACATCTTCATTCAGATTTTTATGGTCGAGCTGTTCAGTAACAGAATCTTTAATGATGGTTTTGAGCTTTTTTAAATCCATTACCATACCTGTTTCAGGATTGGCAATACCTTTTATGGTAACAAATAGTTCAAAATTGTGACCATGGAAATACTTATTGGCACATTTCCCAAAGAAAGCCTCATTATCGGCTTCCGACCAGTTTTTATTGTATAATTTATGAGCAGCATTAAAACGCTCTCTTCTGGTAATATAAACTATTTTTTGTTTTTCAGCCATGTAGCTCTCCAAAATTCGCCCGCAAATATATCCAAATTAAGTATTATAAAACAACTATTTTGGTTCAAACAGCCCCTAAAAGTCTATATTGGTATGCATTAAAATATTGGGCTCGTAACATATTTCCTCGATTGCCGGCAAGCGATCAATCATATCTAAAGATTTTAAATCATTCAGAATAGAGAGCAATTGAATTTCATCTATTTCCTCTGAGTAGGCATATTCCAACTCAGTAAACCATTGTTTGGCATCATCAAGTTTTAATTGATAGCGCCAAGCAACCATATTTGTTGCTTCTTCCTGCTGAAATTTCAGTTCATAACAGCTTTTGTTCACAATCTCTAAAACCGACTTCAATAAGGCGGGTTCTTGGGCAATAAATTGATTACTCGCCACCACCGCAAAACAAGGCCAAGGAGTCTTGCATTCACCCAAAAATCTGAATTCACCACTATCCACTAAAGGTTTACTTGTATATTTTTCCCACATAAAAACCTGTGCCTCATTTAAAGCCAGTGCTTTTCTTGCGCCTACTAAATTTCCAACTGGTAAAAAATCTTTGGAATGGTCTATTTGAATTCCCAGATTTCTGGCATTAACGAGCGACATTAAGTGCGAACCAGAGCCAAATCTGCTAATCGCATAAATTGCACCTTTAATATCGTTTAAAGAATTAATAGCACTATTAACCCCTGTATAAATGCCCCAACGAAGTGGAGAATTAACGTAGAATTGAACAATTTTACTTGGATTACCACGGAGAATATCAGCAATAATGCCTTCTGTTAGCGCAATGGCCATATCCAGTTCACCTGCTCTCAGCGCATTGCACATGGCTCCTGTTCCACCCGGTACATCATGCCACTCAATTTCGATTCCTTTGCGAGAGAATAAGCCATTTTCATTAGCTAAGTGCCATGCCAAGTTAAAATGCTCGGGCACGCCACCAACTCGAACTTTCTTTTTCATGCTAATTTGTTCTAGTAAATCCATAAAACATGATTCTACCTGTATCTAACACGTATAACAAGAAATTGATTTTAACAACTATATCAATCTACAATAATGTCAATAATATCAGGTAAATTTACACTATTCCGATTTTAAACCACCAGAATCCTCCAAGAAGATGATTCTATTTTCTTCATTTACCGTAATTTTCTTCTTTTTAGCTTGGGTTAAAGCACGCTCAATCGCTACGTTAATATCATAACCCAGCAGGAGTATAAAGGTATTAATATAAATCAACATCAATACAACCAGCAGGGCACCAATAGATCCATACAATTTATTGTAAGAATTAAAATGGTTTATATATTGAGAAAAACCGTAGGTGGTTAATAATATTATGATGGTTGCACTAATGGCTCCAACACTAAAAAAATTCAATTTACGGTGCCGTGCAGGGGCATAATAATAGATAGCGCTCACAATACCCAACACAATAAATCCAGCTACCAAAATGTTAAATCCTGCAATTAAGGTTGGGATAGTAGATCCGGGGAAATATTTCACTTTTTCCAAATACGAAATAAGCACAGTTCCTACAGTAACCATTAATACCGAAACCAAAATCAAAACAGTAATAAACAAAGACAATCCAATGGCTAATAACCTTTGTTTCCAAAACGGACGAGTTTCATTTTCATAGGTAAATTTATTGAGTAGGTCCATTAAATTATGAAAGCCGCTAGTAGAGAAATACAAAGCCGATAAAAAACCCACAGAGAGTAAACCACTGCGCTGATTTTTCAAAATATCTGCTAAGGTTTCTTTAATGGTTTCGAAAGTACTTGGTGGAATGGCTTGTGCAATAAAAAATAAAATTTCATCAGGCTTATATTTGAGAGGCAAATAGGCAATGAGCGTAAAGAAGAAAATAACCGTAGGAAACAGCGCTAAAAAAAAATTAAATGCCAGTGCAGAGGCGCGCAAATTCAGTTCACTCTTGCCCATATTTCTCACAAAAAACTCAATCACTGCATATAACGACACCTCTCTAGTTCCGGGCATACTAATAGAAGAAGCCTTATTAACAAGCCACTTTATTGGTTTTTGCAGAAGTGCTTTCCTTACAATCATCAAATAATTAATTAAAATATGCTGCCAAGGCATCCATTAAATGGGCAGGCGCTTGGCAAGGTCGTTGTGTTTTCATATTAATACAAACCAATACTGTTTCACCTTGGTTCAGCAATACGCCCTCTTCATTATATATCTCATAGAGAAACTCAATGCGAATTCCCGGCAATTTTTTAATAATCGTTTTGATGGTCAGTAAATCATCATAATAGGCGGGCTTAATGTATTTACAAGATAAATGCAATACAGGCATCATAATACCCTGCTCTTCAAACATTTTATAACTGAGGTTTACCTGTCGCAATGCCTCTACCCTTGCAACCTCATAGTATTGCGCATAATTGCCATAATACACATAACCCATTTGGTCTGTTTCAGCATATCGTACGCGAATTTTTGTTTCTGAAACGAACATAATTAATCTAATGCCATGTTTGCAATTGTTAAACCAATACTTAAACTCGAGGTTGCAGCTGGTGAAGGGGCATTTAAAATATGAATAGCCCTATTCCCCTCAATAATTTTGAAATCATCGATCAATCCTCCAAATTTATCGCATGCCTGAGCCCTAACTCCAGCTTCAGCTGGTATTAAATCATCTTCTTGTACTTCAGGAATAAGTTTTTGAAGAGCTTTTGTAAAAGCCTGTTTAGAAAATGACCTATGAAATTCACCCAAACCAGTTTTCCAATATTTAGCCATCACCTTTCTAAATCCTGGCCAAGCCAGAGATTCAAACATTTCTTCTAAATCTATATCCGACATTGAATACCCTTCTCTTTTGAATGCAAAAACAGCATTCGGACCAGCCTCTACGCCCCCATTAATCATTCGGGTAAAATGTACACCCAAGAATGGAAAATTTGGATCAGGAACAGGATAAATTAAATGTTTAACCAAATAACGTTTCTCAGGCTTCAACATATAATATTCTCCACGAAATGGAATAATGCGTGTATCTATATTTTTTTGAGATAATTCGGCAACTTTATCACTGTATAAACCGGCACAATTTATATACCTTTCAGTTGTAAATGTGTTTTGGGCACACTGCACATGCACAGCATCATCTGTTACATCAATCTGCTCAACCTTGTGATTTGTTAAAATTACAGCACCCATTGATTGAACCAATTCAGCTAATTTCTCGCACACAGCAGTATAATCAATAATACCAGTGTAAGGGACTTTTATGCCCGCTACAATATTTAAATGCGGTTCAATCTCTTTGGCCTCTTCTTTGGTAATTTTAGTTATCTTATCAAGGCCATTTTCTAAACCACGCTGATATAACTTTTCTAATTCTTCTAGTTCACTTTCATCTGTAGCAACTACCAATTTACCACACAACTCATATGGAATTTGATAGGTATCACAAAACGCTAATAATAGCTGATAACCGAGAATACAATTTTTAGCCTTTAAACTACCCGGTTTATAATACAAACCACTATGGATAACACCACTATTGTGCCCAGTTTGATGCGCAGCAACATGAGATTCCTTTTCCAAGATTAACAACTTAAGATCTGGCTGCTTCTGAAGCATTTGATAGGCTGTTGCTAAACCAACAATACCACCGCCAATAATTGTATATTGATATGTCATAAATTCATGTACAAAGGTAGCTTTCTCTAAAGGGGAGTGCAAAGATATGAACAAGATGATTAATTGCAAGTAATTTCTAAAATAAATACGCCAAACATACTACTAATACTCATAATCAAAGAATTAAAATATCAAATGAGTAGTACGAAAACAGAGGCAAAACAAATTAGGATATGGCTGTAAGAACTGAAACCCAAATGACAAAAAAAAGCTTACTCAATTGAATGAGTAAGCTTTTTAAAGTTTTTTATGTGGATTTAGTATTCCCAAAGATCATGTTCCTTTTCAAACAACTCTTGTTTAATGCGCTCACCTTCTAAGATGGCCGCAACACCATTGTCTTTAAATTCTGCATAATCTCTAATGTACATGTCTTGCGCGTTAGATTCTTTAATGATATAACTACTAAACAATCTTTGTTCAAACCAATCATCATAGGTAAGACGAGCTGCATCATTTTGCCTGTTGAAGATATCATTATGAATAAAGAAATGTCTCAAATCAACTCCATCACTAGAATGATATTTGAAGAAACACATATCTTGTTCACCCAGATCAACACCACCTAAACGAACCTGGTAACGCGGAGCGATTGCCATAATTCTCACATACATCTGAGAATGTTTCTTATCAAAAATCCAATCTTCTATAACCTTGTATTTAACAATACGTAGCTCAGGAATCATTGGGTTGATAATTGTATCCGTTTTGGTAAAGGTTGGATCATCTGGATCAATTGGCACGTCTACATATTCTGTATCTGTTCCAAGCGTAAGAAACTTTTCAATACTCATTTGAGTATTTAATGAATCAGTTTCATATGGCGTTAACTTACCTTCCTTTACAGCATTGTATAGTACAACACTTAAAGGACTTTTAGACCAAGCCATTGGCTGATTATGCTTTTCACGCACATCAATTATCCTAACCACACGTTTAGCAGTCATTACATCAGCTTCACGCAAATATGGCCAAGGAATAACTTTACGCTCTGCTACTTGTTGCCCGTTATAGATGAAGTTATCATAAACCCCTTGGGCAAAATTACTTAAAGAAAGTAACAACAGAACAATGAGACCAATTGATTTTTTCATGTTATATATCGTATATTATTGTCTTACTTCTAATGCAAGTGAAGAAGGGATTGGAACTGCACCGGCAGGACCTTTAGCCTTGATGTTCATCAAGATAAAACGATCTCCAGGTTTTGCAGCATTTAAGAATCTCTTTGCTTCTGGTGATAATTGTTCTCCTGATCCATTAGCCACTTGCGCTTGACCTGTTTTCGGTTGATAAACTAAATTCCAGCTAATTGGTGTAAATTTAACTCCTTCAAAAGCAAAATCTTTTAATGCAGTTAAAACGAAATTAGCAGATTTTAATTGCCCCATAGAAACTGAACCAGATTGCTCAATTGAACCTAACATTGGAGTAGGCTTTGGAATCTGACGCACACGGTATTCTTTGGTACCCATTAATTTTCCTTCTACAGATGCAGAAATGCTAACAGTTCTATTTGAACCATCTACTTCCAACATATATTCTCCACCACTACCTACTTTTTTCAAATTTCCACCCACACATTTAACATCCACCTTGTTGGCGCTAAAGCCTGGAACTGAAACTGAAATAGGATTTTCTAAACCAATGTATACCACATTCATTTTTGTAGCAGAGATTACAGCTAAAGGAGCTACTACAAAGAATGAACCTTCTTTTTCATAAGTTTCTTTCTTACCACTAGAATTAGTGGTTGTAATAACCGCTTTAAATTTATTTTCACCTTCGCGACCAGCAGTCACTTCATATTTACCAATACCACTTTCATTCTTTAACGGCGTACCATTTACAGTGATAGAAGCTTCAGATCTTGAACTTGAAGCAGCCAAGAAAATTTCAGCTTGGTATTTATTACCTAAAGTAATGTTTGTACCGTTAACTGGAATGATTTGAGGAGTTAATTGATCAATAATCATTACGTTGGCAGTTAAAGATGATTTTAACTCATCTAAAATTTGCGCCTCGGTATTCTTAATATCATTTTGAGTTTTTGACATCAAAGCCACAACAGCTGCTAAAGGGGTATGTTCAAACATTTCAGACTCCCAAGTTTTGTTTGAATTCTTAGGATCCTCAGTTGTTAAATCACTCTTAATGAGTGATTGTTTTTCTTTAGGCAATATGGCTAATAATTTTTCTCTTAACTCATTAATTTTAGCTTTAACCTCGGCACCTTTACCTTGGTTAATCATTAGGTTAGCGTGTAATTCAATATTACTTGCTTGTGCAATCTCATTTTCAGGATTACCATCTTTACGTCCACCAGCAGTAGTAATTAACTGTTCTTTTAAGTCTGCAAAATAGGCAACACCTTCATCTGCAATTTTCTTAACCTGTAACGATTTATTAAAAACATCTGTCCCGGTTGGATCGGTAGGAATATCCTTGTGATATTTTGCAATTGCAGCCATGGTACCATCATTCTTTTTATCAATGTTCATACCCGCGCGGTCCATGCTTATCTCCACCATGTGGAAGGATTTCAAGATTTCAGCAGATACATTTAATGCTAACAATGCAGTTAACACTAAATACATCATATTGATCATCTTCTGCCTTGTACTTACTTTACCTCCAGCCATTTCTTTATTCTTTGTATTTTACAAAAGTTTATAATTATAATTAGTTACCACGCACGTTCATAGCAGCAAGCATGTTGCCGTATACGCTGTTTAATGAACCTAAGTTTTTGTTTAACTTATCCATTTCACCTTTAAAATGCTCAGCATTGGCATTTGTTTCGCTTAATGTACTAACTACCTTAGATAAACCACCAACAAACTCATTGATACCTTTTAAATGATTGTTTGATTCAGCAATTTCAAGTTCATAAATTGAATTCAATGAAGCTAAGTTTTTAGTCATTTTTTCAATTTGCGCACCGTACTCACGTGATCCTTCTGAAGCATTCACTAAACCTTCCATTGCATTTACTGCTTTGGTATATGAAGTGTTGATTCCTGTTAATGAATCAGCAGCTTGCTGAACATTTTTAGTGTAAGTATCAGTTGCTACTGCGGCAGTAGATAAATCTTTTAGATTGCTTACGTTTTCGCTTAATGTACGCATACCGTTACCTAGGCTATTAATTAAATCTGGACCAATTTTAGCTTCTTCCATCATCTTATCTAACTGCTGGGTAATTGATCCCTTATTGGCTGTTTTCTTATCTTTTGGTTCTAAACCTGCTAATTCTGGATACACTAATGTCCAATCTGGTTCTTGATGAGGTGGTTCAAACGCAGAAACAAAGAAAATCGCAGCTTCAGTTAATAAACCTACCATCAACATCGCATCAGCACCAGGCCAGTGCAAAATTTTGAATAAAGCACCAACAATTACAACTGCTGCACCGATACCATAAGCCTTTGCCATGAAAGACTTAAATCCTTTACTTTCTAATAAACTGTTTTTCATTTTAGTTAAAATTTTACGTTTGAATGTTTGTTTAAATTATTTGTATTATTTTTTATCTCTGTTTGAACGACCGATATAGGTTTGAACTGTTCTAAATCCAGTATATGAATTTGCGCTATCTTGGTATTCATAGGTACGTGTACCATTTTGAATGTAATGAGCTATATCTTTCCAAGATCCGCCTCTAATAACCTTACGTTTTAAAGTTTCAGGATCTTCCTCTTTCGCATCATATTGGTAATCTGAATTTAAATCATGCGTAAATAAGTGTGCAGATTCCGCAAAAGAGGTAACAGTCCATTCTGCCACATTTCCACTCATGTCATATAAACCAAAATCATTCGGAAAGTAAGAAGCTACACGTATTGGATAAACACCACCATCTGCACCGTAATCTCCCCTGCCTGGTTTAAAGTTAGCTAAAGAACAACCTTTTGCATTTCTAACATAAGGTCCGCCCCATGGATACATCGTTTGGTCTCTTCCTGATCTAGCGGCGTATTCCCACTCATATTCCGTTGGTAATCTGAAAGCAGTTACTCCGTTTTCGCCATTATAAGCGTAATATGAATTCATGTGAACAGTTCTCCAATGCGCAAATGCACGGGCCTGTTTCCAATTTACACCTACAACTGGATATTCATCATATTTTGGATGCCAATAGTACATTGTTGAAATAGGCTCATTATATGCGTAGGTAAAATCGCGCATGAATACCAATGTGTCAGGGTAAATTTCTACAATTTCCTCACGTTTGAATTCGCCACGGTTTCTTTGATAAGACTCTTGCTTTTTAAGCATTGCAGCAGCGCGAAGATCTATATAATCGTAACGGTATTTAAGTTTACGCACATCTATTTGCTTAGAGCGGTAATACACCTCGTTATTTTGATAATACATATCATTAACATCGCCACCTTTCATGTCTTCCCTATCCATTTTAATTCGATAGTTGATCTCATGCTCACCTGTTTCTTCTTCGGTGATAGGATCAATGAGCGCATTCCAATATTTTTCGCCCAATTTCTCACGAAAAATAGAGTCCATCACTTCATCAACGAACTGACGATACTCGTTATTGGTGATCTCTGTTTCATCCATGTAAAAAGCAGTAATTGTAATCTGCTTATTAGGTGATATCATTTGATTAGGAATATCCTGCTCATTTGAACCCACATGGATGGTACCTGAGGGAATGTAAACAGTACCGTATGGCTGCGGGTGAAACCAAGTGCTCCTGCCGCCTACTCCCATTAATTCCCCTCTGTCGCTACTCAAGCCGCATCCACTTAGGATAACTGCTAAAGAATAGAAGAAAAACCATTTAAATTGCTTCATTTTTATTTCAAATATAATGACTGTAATGTGGCAAAAATATAAATTCCTAAGAATAATGCAAGTTTTGCCTAAAATATTTTTTTTGTTAGTTAAACGTAAACGTGTTGTAAATTATTACATGAACCTCGGTGTATATCTAGATCTAATTACTTTTTCTCTCGGTGGAATTTTAATTCCAAAGCAGTAACGTAACATAAATTCATGTGAACCGCTGCTGTAATTTAAAATTCTAGACGTAGTTAAATCGTAACTGTAACCCACATTCAAACCAAAGGGGAATTCATATCCAACCAAAAGCACTGCAGCATCCATTGGACGCCAGGTTAAACCTCCTCTGATATTCTCGTTCCAAACAAGAAAACAGTTTAAGTCGGCCTGAATTTTAGCAGGATCTTTCTTCACCAAGATATTTGGTTGCAATTTCATGGTTGAATTTAATTGATAAGAACCTCCAGTAACAAAATACATATGCATTTCGCTTTCTTTGGTATCATGTGTCATCTCAATTTTATTCTGGTTAAGGTGCGTGGCAGACAAACCAGCATAAAATCCATCGATAACACCTAAAAGGTTATCTTTTGAATAATACAAACCAAAATCTACATCTAAAGCAGAACCTGTTTCCTTAGCATTGGGGATATTGGGGTCGTCTTTATCAATTGCATTAAAATCACCATCAATTGAAATTTGCATCATACCTACGCCCACACCAGCAGACAAAATTCCATCGCCAATTGGTTGACGGTAAGAAAGCGCCATTCTTGGAATAACTGTATTGTAAAAACCGTTTACATCGCTTGAAAATGTAGCGCCAATTCCAATTCTTGAACCTAAGGCGGCATTTATTGAACCAACTAAATTACTTGGTGCATCTCCTCGGCGATAGGTTTTTCCATTACCCGCATCATAGGTTCCTCCACCAAAACCCATCCATTGAGTTCTTTGAATAAGCGTAGCACATATTTTGCCATCTGTAGCGCCAGCATAACCTGCATTAAAATTCAATTTATTAAACATAAACTGACTGTAATGAGGGTCTTGTTGCGCCTTTGAAAACGGCATGTTGGAGAGCATTAATAACCCAAAAACAATTCGTGTAAAGCTTTTCTTCATTCGATTAAATTTATAATAATAACTCAATAACGTTTTTACGAATATAGAAATTATTATAAAAAAAAAGAAATCTTGTTGAAAATTATGTGAAATTACAAGAAACTATACACAATTAAACCGATTTGTTGTGGGTTTCAATGTGCTTGTCAACCGCAGTAATCATTGATGGCGTTTGTGGAGTAGGTGCTTGGATATTCGCGAGTAATCCTGCATCTGTTATCGCTTTCAAGGTAGTAGCTCCAAAGCCTGCAATTAGGGTTTTATTCTGTTTAAACTTAGGAAAATTCTCGAAAAGTGAACGTATGTCGGCCGGACTAAAAAACGCGATAATGTCGTAATTGACATGTGTTAAATCAGATAAGTCACTTGAAATTATTCTGTAAAAGAAGGCTTCTTTAAAAGAAATTTTGCTCTTCTTCATGAACTTTTCAATATCCTGCTTGCGCCAATCACTGCATGGAAATAAATACTTTTCTGTAGGGTGACTTTTAAACAAGGGAAATAACTCTGTTTCTGTTCCTTTACCAATAAATATTTTCCGTTTTCTGACTTGAATATATTTTGATAAGTAGTTCGCAATACTTTCGTTAACGCAGAAGTATTTGAGCTCTATTGGAATTTCAATTTTTAACTCGGTACAAATTCTAAAAAAGTTGTCTACTGAATTTCTAGAATTTAAAATAATGGCAGTATAATCAAGTATATTAATCTTTTGTTGTCTAAACTCCTTCCCAGCAATAGGTTCAACCATAATAAATGGCCGAAAATCCATCTTGAGTTTATATTTCTTCTCTAAATCAAACCAAGGCGATTTCAAACTTTCTGGCCTTGGCTGAGAGATGAGTATACTTTTAATTTTTTCTTTTTTCAATCTACCACCTATTTAAAAACACCTTAAATATTACCAACCAAGGTAATATTTCAAGGGCGCAAAGATATAAAAATATGTATATAAATTGGAACTTACTAATTTGACTAATCATGATAATATTTTTTATTTGCCTATAAATAACTGATAATAATATAGTTATAATTGAAATACTAGCTATAATATTTACTATTTTGGGGTCAGAAACAAATACAAAAAACAAATTAATGAACACCAATGCAACTCCCAACACATTATTTAATATCAATGCATTAAAAATAATTACTGAACTCATTTGCTTCACTTTAAACAAATATCCAATAAATAAATTAAGCATAATTTTACCTAGGTATAATGCAAACAAACCTATTGATAATTGAAGAAATAGGCCAGAATAATCACTATTGTCTAATTCATTATTAACGGCAAGAAGATTACTAATAAAGAATGAAATAGAAACAATAAAATTGATAAATAGTCCGGTATGACTTGCTACATAAGTGCCAACTTTATCTGAATATTGACTAAAATCTGCTTGTAAATCGAAAGCCGATTGAACAATTTCATCGAATCTTTTTATGTGAATTAACCTGATTAATGCTAAAAATAAAAGATTAATGAGGAGTGTCCAAAATTTCCAAGATTCTCTTGGTTTATTCCTCAATTGAATTGCTTTTAACAAGGGTAAATCTCTAACAGATTCACTAGATTCAGTAGATGTTATTATTTTATTTACGATCTCATTCCTAAAGAAATATTGGCGCATTTTGTTTGGCGTATGCAGGCTATCTAATAGGTTTTTCGGACTCAAATCTAACACTACCGCCATTTTATTGTTGGTATCTTTAGTTGCAAAAACGCTTGTATCTTGTGCATTTGCGAAGCCTTGTAAACAAAAAACAAACAGAAAAAAGAAGTGTATTACTCTAAACATGTAGTGCAAATTAAAAAAAATTAGTGAAGCCAAAATGAATTTTAGCTTGTTGGAAGTCTAAATTATTTCCAAGTTGCTTGCCTAAAGCATAATAAAGCGCAAATACTCCCGCACCTGTTTCAATGTTCATGCCCATTCCTAAACCCCATGGATTATCTGCAATAGGTTTTGTAAATACAGAATTTTCGTACCATGCACCATTCCAAAATATCATAAATCCACTGTTTTGTTGAAACAAATAACGTAATTCAAAATTGCCAATCAAGTATTTGTTTGCGAATATACTTTGTTCGTCAAAACCCTTTAAGGTTTTTAATCCACCAATTCTAAATAACTCATTCAAAAATAAATTTTGATTCATGAGAAAGGCTGTATTTAGCTGGCTTAACAGCACCCAATTCTTCTTTAGTGGAATATAATACGAGAAATTTCCTTGAATTTTATACTGCATACTAAACAATTGAACAGAATCATACAATCGGTAAAATTCATTATTTCCTTTGTAAATGGGAAGCTCTTTGAGTTCAGTCATAGGTACTATTCTCTTTGTACCTGCTGCTACATCTATGTGCAGTAAATATCCTTTTCTGGGATTAAAAAAGTAATCGAGGGTAGATTTTCTGATGGCTAAGCCATATATGTTATTCAATACATCATGAATTGCGGGTAGTCTTTTGTTTACTTTAACAAACTGTGTATCGATGGTAAAACTGCTAATGGTTTGATTTTGGAAGTAAAATTTCAAATAATTATTCCCACCCAATCTGTATTGAAGTCCGATATCATTCACCAGTTCAATCCAAGAAGAATCAAATTTTGCTAGCTTAAAACTATAATCTACCGCCAATCTCGTTTTCAAAAAATAAGGCCAAAGAAATTTAACTTGCAGATCTTGTGAATTGTTTAAATACCCACGATACACCAATTCAAAATTTTTACCCGTACCAAACAAATTGGCCAATTTTAAATTCATGTCGCCTGTAAGTACCAACTTATTGTTGATCTGACTATTTGGGGCAAATCCAACAACGCCATCAAAATTAGAAGCCTTGCGGTGATTAATATACACATATGGTTTGGCCTTATTTCCATAAAAGTAAACACCAGTAGGTTGTGCCACTTGCACATAAGCTAATTCGCTTAACCTACTATCTAATTTTCTAATTAAATCTTCTTGATAAACCATACCTGGCTTATAATTGGCAAACAATTGAAGAAAGTCTTTATTAACTTTTGCGGTTCCACCAAAGTCGATACTATCCAAGTAAATTAAGTTATTTTTGATTAGGTTAATTTTAGCAGAGCACCCAAGCGAATCGCAGTTTACAGAATCTAATCCAATTTGGGCAAATGGATAGCCATTGTTTTCAGCAAAATCTAAAATTGTATTTAAATATTTACTTAAACCCAATGCTTTCAAAGGTTTACCTTGCATCGCTTTTAATTCATTACCCAGCCATTCTGGAGGCACATTGCCCAAATCTAAGTGATGTAACACATAGGTTCGACCCAAATTAAATTGTAATAGAAAACTATCTTGCCCCAAAGGTTTGATAGTATATTGGGTACTTAAATAGTTGTGTTCATAGCACTGTAAGAGAATTTTTTGTGCATAATTTGAAAGCGAATTGGAATCTAACCATTGTGCCTTTTCGAACTGTTTATAGAGCTTTTCATGCGCTGGAGAAAAGCTTGTCTGAACCCAATAAGTACCTTGTGCAAACGCAAATTGCATGCATAATACAAGTAAACATACTGGCGTTATCTTTTTCAATTATTTTAGAAACGTTTTGTAAACTCCTTAATTGCTCCGTTCTTCGCAGGGTTGCTATGGCCGGAATTTATATTCACATACCTTTTTGTAAACAAGCTTGTTATTATTGTAACTTTCATTTTAGCACTGTTCTTTCATACAAAGAAAAGCTTGTGGAAGCAATTGCAAAAGAACTATTTTTAAGAAAAGATTACTTAAAGAACCAAGCCATACAAACTATTTACTTGGGGGGCGGCACGCCTAGCTTGTTGGATCCAAGGGAACTCGATATTATTTTTAATACCCTGCACAAAGCATTTGATTTGTCGGCCATTAAAGAATTTACACTTGAGGCAAACCCAGACGACCTAAACAGTAACTTTTTAAATTATTTAAAAAAGAGTCCAATAAATCGATTGAGCATAGGCATTCAAAGCTTTAACGATACTGATTTGCAATTTATGAACCGCGCGCACAAAGCAGAGGAGGCTATTAATTGTATAAAAACTGCTCAAAACATTGGATTTAATAATATTAGTATCGACTTAATATACGGTATTCCGGGTATGAACTTGGAAAGATGGCATCAAAATCTAGCCACTGCTTTTTCATTACACATTCAGCATTTATCTAGCTATTGCCTCACCATTGAACCTAAAACAGTATTTGGGAACCAACTGGCCAAGAATCATTTTATTACAACACCAGAAGAAGATAGTGAGGAGCAGTTTTTATATTTAATTGAGCTAGCAGGTAAGGCCGGTTTTGAGCAATATGAAATTTCAAATTTTGCCAAAGACAAAGCCTATGCCCAACACAATACACAGTATTGGAAAGGTTCACCCTACTTAGGAGTAGGTCCGGGAGCGCATAGTTTCAAAGCAAATGAACGAAGTTGGAATATTTCAAACAACCAACAGTATATGCATGCGATTGAAAAAGGCATATTACCTTTAGAAAGTGAAACACTCAGTATTGAAAACCAATACAACGAATGGGTTATGACAGGCCTACGAACCATATGGGGATTAAACCTAGATGAGGGCAAAGACAAATTTGGTTCAGACCGAATGAGCTATTTACAGAAACAATTAGCGGTTTATATAAACCATGAGCAGGTTAAGCAAGTTAACAATACGCTAATTATAGCTGAGCATGCAAGGTTTTTAGCCGATGGGATTGCTTCTGCCGCATTTATGGTTTAATGGCAAATGCCTGCTTAAAAATAAGACTATCATCCTCAGTTGATTGATGCAAAACAGCATATTTGCCATTGTTGCTAAGACTTAAACGGTTTACAGATTGGTCTATTTTCTTTTCATATACCAACATACCCAAAGAATCAATTAATAAAAACGAAGCTTGAGCCTGAATTGCAGGCGCCAATGCTAATAAAACCAACTGTTTGTATGGCGCATTCGTAGCAATATACATTTGGTGAACTGGATAGGTGCTGCATGGAATTGAAAAGTTAAATCCATTTCTATTATTGATAAACAAAATTTGATTTCCTTTGGGCTGAACCAACAACGAATCGAACAATTGAGTTGGGATGGCAGGCAATAATACAGGAGTAGAATCGGGCAAAACTGAAAGCTCTTCTACCCTATCTGTGCTTGCTGTTTGAAACAATTTTGGTTTTATATCTGCCACTTTGTAAGCCTCTAGGGTTTGGTAAAAAGGCTTTACTAAAAGGGTAAAAAACAAATAGGGTGCAATAATAATTAAGCTATAATTCATGAGTTGAAATACATATTCTTTGGCAAGCTTATTGGCTGCCACAAAAACAATCCAACCAATTATAGCACCAGCACCCGCACACAAAAGCGTGATTGGAAAAAACCACCAGAAACTGCTAAACAAATCATTCTCTATATAAAAAAACTGATTTTGGGCCTGCAATAGCACATAGGAAATGCAACTAATACAGTAAAAAACAAAAGAATAAAATAGTATTCCATATGATTTGATAGAAGCGTTTTTTTGGAATTTAACTTTCAATAAGTAAAACAAAAAAAGCATGCTTAATAGAGAAATACTAAGCCATAAACTATTTGTTTCTTGCAGAATGGATATCAAAAATTCGTACCACATAAATCTATTCAAATCTTAATGCCTCAATTGGATCTAATTTACTGGCTTTGATTGCCGGATAAATGCCACTTGCTAAACCAACAATAAAACAAAGCGCTAGGCCGCTAAACATCCATAGCCAAGGAATAATAAAACCCACGCCTACCAGAGAGGTAACAATATTACCTATTATAATTCCAAAAATGATTCCACCAATGCCTCCTAATTGACAAATTACGATGGCTTCAAATAAAAATTGTCTTCTAATAACTTGTTGTGTGGCGCCAATTGCTTTTCGTATACCAATTTCTCTGGTTCTTTCAGAAACAGAGACAAGCATTATATTCATTAAACCTATTGCTGCTCCTAGTAGAGTAATAAACCCAATTACAGTTGCAGCAGCCGTAACATAAGCCAAGTTACTGATAAGTTCTTTAGCTATATTATCAGATTTATACACATTAAAGTTTAAGTCGGATTGCAATGGTAATTTCCGAATTCTCTTGAACAAACTGGTAGCCTCATCAACAGCAAAATCTATATTATTTACATCATCTACGGCTACAGTAATTACCGCGCTCATATTTGGAACTGAAAAGGTTTGATAGGCGTTTTGGATTGGAACAATAACAATTCTATCGCCACCAAAACCCATACTAGATCCTTTCGATTGTAATACCCCAATTACCCTAAATTTAGCGGCTCCGATAAACACACTTTCACCCATAGGATTTTTAGAAGGGAACAGTTTATCTTTTATTTCAGAGCCGAGTATAACCATATTAGCAGCCGAACTCAGTTCCTTTTCAGTAAAATTTCTTCCACTCGAAAGCTCATAACCGGCTACCTTTAAATAGTTAAAATCTCCCCCCATTACCATTATATTGGGGTCGGTTTTAACGTTATTATATTTTACCGTACTATTAAAGCCTGCGTTTACCGACTTAGAAATAATGGCAGGAAAAGTAAATTCTGCTTCAAACTTATCTGCATCAGATTTTGAGATAGGCTTGAACCGTTGGGGACCTTTCCCACCGCCTGAAAATCGAATATTTTGCCCACGATTTTTTATCGTAAAGGTATTGGCACCCATGCTAGAAAAAGAGGTGTTTATACCTGCTTTTATTCCATCAATAGCCGTTAAAATACCCACCAATGCCATTATTCCAATAGAAATAATTAATGCCGTTATGGTGGCTCGCAATTTATTTCCTTTGATGGAATTAAAGGCTATTTTCAGATTTTCTAGGAGGGTCATATTTGATTTATTACCTAACTTTTTCTATAAATTTAAAACCTTTTCTTCCGTCAATATCTTGAAAATCTATGATCATACCTGCAAAAAAGAAAATTTGCCCTGCATGATAAATCACATCTATGCCATCTATGTTTGCCGTCCGATCCTTCTCTCCTTTTTCATCAAAACCAATCAACAATCCCTTGTCCTGAGCATTCTTCTGGCGTATTCCAACACGCAAAGCGAAGCCTTCCGGTATTTGTAGCGTTGCCTTATAGTGCGCAATTGCTTCTTTGGCAGCTGGTGTAAATTCTATCATATTCATTGGGCTGCAAGTTAATCAATAAAATAAAATTGTACATTCCATTTTTGATTCATTAATTTTCGCAAAAAAAATGCTCGATTTTTCGCTCGTAACTCTAAAAACTGTTTCTGTTCATCAAACTGGTAATAAAACCAATGGAGAACCTTTGCTTGTATCCAAAGCACCCATTAGTAATGTAGATGAAAACTTAGAAAATATCTTGTTAAAGTATTTTTTAAAACCTTTTCATCAGCCTACTTATTATCACCTCACCTTTAGTAACGACGACCATGCATTGAACCCAGTATACCATTATGCTGCCCAGTGTTTTGAGAATCCAAACAACTTTCATATTCAAAGCATTCATCTGGCCAAACACCTCTATGAAACAGCTTTGCATCAGAATATAAAACCGGGCGATCTATACATTGCTCAATTTAATGATGTTCAATATGAAGGTAATCTAGTCGCTTGTATCGGAATATTTAAAGCTGAAACCAAAGATCATTACCTGAAAATGCAAAGAAATGGGGCAAATTTTGATGTAAATTCTGAAGCAGGAACCCCAGTAGATAAATTAGATAAAGGCTGTTTGATTTTAAATATTGAACATGAAAAAGGTTTCAAAGTATGCGTAGTAGATAAATTAAGTAAATCTGCTGAGGCATTATATTGGAGAGATCAATTTTTAAAAATAAAGCCTTGCGCAGATAACTATCATTTTACTGAAAATTTTTTAACCCTTGCGAAAGAATTTGTGACCAAACAAATAACAGAGGAATATGACGTAAGTAAGGCAGAGCAAATAGATTTATTAAACCGGTCTGTAGGTTATTTTAAAGACCATGAAAAGTTCGACCAGCAAGAGTTTTCAAAGGAAGTATTTGGAGACCATGAGGGATTAATCACTTCTTTTAAGGATTTTAAAAGTCAAGCAGAACTTACCTATGAAATGGATTTACAAGATGGATTCGACATTTCCAATCAGGCGGTAAAAAAGCAAGCCAGAATTTTCAAAAGTGTTTTAAAACTGGATAAGAATTTTCATATTTACATTCATGGCAATAAGAATTTAATTGAAAAAGGAACCGAGCCAGATGGAAGAAAATTCTACAAAATATATTTCACAGAAGAAAGTTAATTGCATTGAATGCCAGGAATAGAATTATTTACCAGCTTGTTAAACAAGCAAAAATAAGCCATAAAGAAGCCTGGTTGGCCTTAGCAAGTGGACAGGTAAGTTTGAACGCAAAAATATGCACAGACAATGAGCTAGTAAATGATTACGATAGCTTATATCTGGGCGACACATGCATTATCGACGGAAATCGGTATAGCTATTTTAAGTTTTACAAACCGGTGGGTATAGAATGTACTTTGCAAAGCAGTATCCCACATGCGCTCTCCAATTTTTTGGGTCCAACCTATTCAAGTTTATTTTATTTGGGGCGACTTGATAAAAACTCGGAGGGATTAATTTTATTAAGTAATGATGGCAATATTTATAACAAGGTTATACAGCCAGAAAAACACATTGAAAAAGTATACAAAGTAGCAGTAGAATTGCCCATCAATACCCATTTTAAAGAACACATGGAAGCAGGTGTTTCCATATTAGGCACAAAAACCCTCCCTTGTAAAGTAATACTTATTAACCAGAATACCTTTGAAATTACCTTAACCCAAGGCTTAAATAGGCAAATTAGAAGAATGTGTTTTGCCCTTGGTAATTATGTAGTTTCATTGAAACGAACAGCTATTGGTGAAATAAGCCTGTTAGATTTAAAACCGGGAGAAATAAAACCATTGGATCAATCAGAAATAGCATGGTTAAGAAATTTGACTTGACCTTTGAAAAAAATTAGCTAAGTTTGATTGTAAATACATAACAAATGCTCAAAAAAATATTGCTAATAAGTACAGTGGTTGTCATTAGCTTACTCGTATTTTTTAATTGGTTCAAAAAAGATACTAAAAAACATAGTCCACCCGCTACAGCAAGCTACAGCAATGGAAATCTAAAAATTGATGTGAATTATTGCAGGCCTGCTGCAAAAGGCAGAATAATATTTGGAGACGAGGAAGCTGGAGCGCTTCAACCCTATGGGAAATATTGGCGTATGGGAGCCAATGAAGCAAGTACTTTTGAAAATAATCAAAGTGTTTGGTTCAATGACAAAGAATTAGCGGCAGGGAAATATGCTATTTATGCCTATCCTGGAGCGGAGAAATGGGTAATTGCTGTGAACAAAGATTGGGACAGATGGGGTGCGCAGGAACCAGACCTGAGTCAGGAAGTGTTGCGCACTGAACTTGCTGTTAACAATGAGGCGCCATTTCAAGAATTATTTGAAATTAGCTTTAGCGAAGCCGATAGCATCGGGAATACACATATGATTTTACATTGGGATAGAGAAATGATAAAAGTTCCTATATCTGTAAAATAAACCCAATCTGTTAATTCTTAAAAATTCTGAACGAGCCTATACCCCACTTGTGCAAACGATACAATATACTTGTTCTTAATACGCCTAAACCATAGATACTGCTGCGTTTAAAGTTGATAGAAGATGCTTCTGGGAAATATTTTGTAGGACAAGTAACTTCTGCTATTTCAAAACCCTTCATAAAAATTTGAGCCGTAATTTCATTGTCAAATACGAAATCGTCACTACAAGTATCAAAAGGTACACTTTTGAGCACCTCTGCACTAAATGCCCTGTAACCAGTATGGTATTCAGAGAGTTTCTGGCCCATTAAAACATTTTGAAACAAAGTTAGCAGTCTGTTAAAGATATACTTATAAACCGGCATTCCCCCTTTTAGCGCACCCATTCCTAAGATTCTTGAACCAAAAACTACCGGATAAACATCAAAAGCAATGATACTGCTCATGGCCATGAGTAATTTGGGCGTATATTGATAATCTGGATGCAACATGATTATGATATCTGCCTGAAGGGCTAAGGCATGTTGGTAGCAGGTTTTTTGGTTGCCACCATAGCCTTTATTTTGTTGGTGTTTAATAATATGTTTAATACCAATTTTTCTACCCAATTCAGACGTATCGTCTTTACTGGCATCATCCACTAAAATCACATCATCTACAATATCGAATGGAATTTCATTATACGTTTTTTCTAGGGTTCTTGCAGCATTGTATGCAGGTAAAACCACAACAATTTTCTTTCCGTTAAGCATGTTTCAAATTAAATAAAAAAAAGTAAGCAAATAACAATTAATACAGGCAATAAAATGGGCAGACTGTATTTATATATGTATTGGCCAAATGAAGGCATCTTTACCCCTGCTTGTTCGGCGATTGACTTTACCATAAAATTCGGACCATTGCCAATATAGGTCATAGCCCCAAAAAACACTGAACCAACAGACAATGCAGCAAGCAGATAAACACTTTCTGATCCAACAAATTGCTTAACATCTGACATATTATTTAAACTTAAACCCGCATCTGAGAGTATCACTGCAAAAACATTTAGATAGGCAGGTGCATTATCAAGCACACTGCTAAACAAACCACTAGACCAATAAACAAGTGTACTAGTAATGGTAAGCTGTCCTTTTTGAGCACTTGCAAAAGCCTCTAACAACTGCAAAGCGGGCATCATGGTTAAAAAAATGCCAAAAAACAGAAATGCTACCTCCTTAATAGGTTCAAAATCAAAATTATTACTTTTCAATGCCTTCTGATTAGAAAATCGATAACAGAAAAAAGCAGCACTTAATTGAATGCATTCACGCAAAAAGGAAATCTTCTTTCCGTGGTAAAGGATATGCGGAAGTTCCATAATATTTGGATCGAGAAAAACAGAGGCAACACCTATAAGTAACCAAACTACATTACGTTTACCCGTAATAATGATAGAATTTGAATAGTGTGCGCTAACATCTACCTCATCTAAATCCTTGTTATTCTTTTCAAAAAAATAGAATATGGTGAGCAGTAAAGCCATGGCAACAATCCATGGTAAACTTAGGTTTAATAAAGTCCAGAAAAACGGAACACCCTTCAGAAACCCCATAAACAAGGGAGGATCTCCAATTGGTGTAAGTGAACCGCCCACATTAGAAACCATAAAAATAAAGAAAATAATGTGATATGGCTTTAAACGATATCGATTAATACGCATAAAAGGCCTAATAAATAAAACAGATGCGCCTGTAGTACCTATAATATTGGTTAGTAGAGCAGCCGCTAATAAAAACAAAATATTTACCGAGGCCTTAGATTCCATATCTATAAACAAGTAAATGCCTCCGCTTGCAATATATAAAATGCAAAGTAAACTGATAAATGAGATGTATTCTGCAACTGCCTCAACAGGTAAAACCAAATTATTGAGTTTTACTGCATAAAACACGCCCACCAAAAGGCCCAAAACCACGCTAATGGTTTTATAGTGATGATGCCAAAATTTTGAAAAAAGTACTGGTCCACTTGCAATTAACAAGAGTAATGAAACAAAAGGTAATACCACCCAAGCAGGTGGAGTTTGGAGAAGCACGCTTAAAATCATTCAACAAAAATAAGGAAACTGAGTCTTTTCCTATGGGAAAAATTAATAGTTAAAGAAAAGCTAAAATTATCTATTTTCGCGGCAATGGACCAAATAAGAAATTTTTGCATCATCGCACATATCGACCATGGTAAAAGCACCTTGGCAGATAGATTGTTAGAATACACCAATACCACCTCTAAGAGAGAAATGCAAGCGCAATTGCTAGACGATATGGATTTAGAGCGCGAGCGAGGTATTACCATTAAGAGTCATGCCATTCAGATGAATTATGAATTGGATGGAAAAAAATATATCCTGAATTTAATTGACACGCCTGGGCACGTTGATTTTAGTTATGAAGTATCACGTTCTATTGCAGCTTGTGATGGCGCATTACTAATTGTTGATTCGAGTCAGGGAATTCAAGCACAAACCATTTCAAATCTATATTTGGCTATTGATCAAGGATTAGAGATTATACCTATTCTAAATAAAATCGATTTACCGCACTCTATGCCTGAAGACGTTAGCGATCAAATTATCGACTTAATTGGTTGTGATTACGAAGATATATTGAGGGCTAGCGGAAAAACGGGAGCTGGTGTTCACGATATTTTAAAGGCCATCGTGCATCGCGTTCCGCCACCAAAAGGAAATCCAGAGGCACCTCTAAAAGCCTTAATTTTTGATTCTGTGTTTAACTCATTTAGAGGAATTATTGCCTATTTTAGGGTAATAGATGGATCAATTAAAAAAGGCGATAAAGTTAAATTTATGTCGAACAACAGCGAATATATTGCTGAGGAGGTTGGTGTATTAAAATTACAACCTGAACCAAGGGCGCAAGTTTTTGCTGGGGATGTAGGCTATATTATTTCGGGGATAAAAGAAGCTAGAGAGGTAAAAGTGGGTGATACAATTACCCATATTGATAGGCCTACCGCAGAATCTATCAAAGGATTTGAGGAAGTTAAACCAATGGTATTTGCCGGTATTTATCCTGTAGATACAGAAGATTTTGAAGAGTTAAGAGAAAGCATGTACAAGTTACAATTAAATGACGCGTCATTAACTTTTGAACCAGAATCTTCGGCAGCTTTAGGATTTGGTTTCCGTTGTGGGTTTCTTGGAATGTTGCATATGGAAATTATTCAGGAAAGACTGGAACGTGAGTTTAAAATGACGGTAATTACTACTGTACCAAATGTTAGTTACCATTGTTATGATAAGAAGGGTAATATGCACATTGTGAATAACCCTAGTGACTTACCTGAAGCCAACCATATAGAGCATGTTGAAGAACCTTTTATTAAGGCTCAAATTATTACCACAACAGATTATGTAGGTCCGATCATGGGTTTGTGTTTAGGTAAAAGAGGTATTTTAAAAGAACAAAAATACCTCACAACAGACCGCGTAGAAATGGTTTTTGACATGCCATTAGCCGAAGTAGTATTTGATTTTTTCGATAAGTTAAAAACCATTTCTAGAGGTTATGCTTCATTTGATTATCATCCGATTGGCTATGTAGAATCTGATTTAGTTAAATTAGATATTTTATTAAATAAAGACAATGTTGATGCCTTATCAGCCATTATTCATAGAGACAGAGCCTATGATTTTGGAAAACGAATTTGTGAAAAATTAAAAGACCTCATACCAAGACATCAATTTGAAATTCCTGTACAAGCCAGTATTGGTGCAAAGGTAATTGCCAGAGAAACCATAAAGGCGCTCAGAAAAGATGTAACAGCTAAGTGTTATGGTGGTGATATTTCCAGAAAACGTAAATTATTGGAAAAGCAGAAAGAAGGTAAAAAACGAATGAGGCAAGTAGGTTCAGTTGAAATACCTCAATCTGCATTTATGGCCGTTTTAAAACTAGATTAGGCAATAGTCATTCAAACTCAAACAGCGCTTTAAAACAATCTACAATGGAATTACTAAACGGAAATGAAGTCTCCAATTTAATCAGAGCATCCATTAAAGAGGAAGTGCTTAAACGAAAGGCTGAAGGGAAAAAAACGCCTCATTTGGCGGCCATTTTGGTTGGTGCAGATGGAGCGAGTATGACCTATGTAGCCGCTAAAGAAAAAGATTGTATAGAAGTTGGATTTGATTCTACAGTTTTACGTTTTGACGCGAGTATAAGCGAAGAAGCACTCATAGCTGAAGTTGAAAAGATAAATCAAGATAAAAACATCGATGGTTTAATTGTTCAATTGCCTTTACCCAAACACATCAATGAAAAAAGAATTACTGAGGCAATTAGTTACAAGAAAGATGTAGATGGGTTCCATCCAATGAATGTAGGTATGATGTTTAAAGGCCTAAAAACTTTTTTACCGGCTACACCTTTTGGGATTTTAAAACTGATTGAACATTACCAAATAGAAACAAGTGGCAAAAACTGCGTAATTATTGGTCGTAGCGACATAGTTGGTAAACCCATGAGCGCACTTATGTTGCAAAAAAATTGCACAGTTACCGTATGCCACAGTAAAACAAAAAACCTAAGTGATTTTACGAGGCAAGCAGATATCATTATTGCCGCTATTGGTGTCCCATTATTTTTAAAAGCAGATATGGTAAAAGAAGGCGCAGTAGTGATAGATGTAGGAATAACCCGCGTAGACAATCCAACGAATAAAAAAGGCTATTCATTAAAAGGTGATGTAGATTTTGAGGCACTTGCAAGCAAGTGCAGTTTTATCACTCCTGTACCCGGAGGCGTGGGGCCAATGACCCGCGTTGGCTTGCTGCTAAACACCCTTGACGCAGCAGATTTACCCAAATAACCCATTCTTAGCTCAGTTTAACGAATTTTTAAAGAAAATTTGAATCATTAAATAATCAACCAAATATCAACACGGTTTTTATTGATTCTAAAATTTCTCACTTTTACACCCAAGCAATTTAATTTTGTTATGGCACGAATACTCATTATAGACGACGAAAAATCTATCAGAAATACCCTAAGAGAAATTTTAGAATATGAAAGTTACCAGGTAGATGAAGCAGCAAACGGCGAAGAAGGTTTACAGAAAATAGAAAACGAAGAATACGATGCTGTCTTGTGCGACATAAAAATGCCAAAAATGGATGGTATGACTGTGCTAAGCAAAGCAAAAGAAATAGATGAAGACCTACCTTTTGTGATGATATCTGGCCATGGTAACGTGGAAATGGCGGTTGAGGCAACTAAAAAAGGAGCATTCGATTTTATTGTAAAACCACCAGATTTAAATAAACTACTTATTACGCTCAGAAATACCATTGATAGAAAAGAGTTAGTAATAGAAACGAAAGTACTCCGCAGAAAAGCTTCAAAAACAAGAGATATTATTGGAGAATCTCCTGCTATCACAAACATTTTGGATACCATAGACAAGGTAGCCCCTACGGATGCGCGCATTTTAATTACCGGAGAAAATGGCACCGGAAAAGAACTGGTAGCCCGTTGGATTTATGAAAAAAGCTTACGGGTTAAGAATCCACTCATTGAGGTAAATTGTGCAGCAATTCCTGCAGAGTTGATTGAAAGCGAACTATTTGGTCATGAAAAAGGCGCATTTACCTCTGCCATAAAACAGCGAATTGGAAAATTTGAGCAAGCCCATCAAGGTACTATTTTCTTGGATGAAATTGGAGATATGAGTTTATCTGCCCAAGCCAAAGTATTAAGAGCTTTACAAGAAAACAAAATCACCCGGGTTGGAGGAGAAAAAGACATTGAGGTAGACGTTCGGGTAATTGCGGCTACCAATAAAAATCTATTAAAAGAAATTGAAAAAGGTAATTTTAGGCTAGACTTATACCACAGATTAAGTGTAATTTTAATTCACGTACCTAGTTTGAACGAAAGGCGCGACGATATTCCATTATTGGCAGAGAAATTCATCAAAGAAGTATGTGAAGATAGCGGAATACCCAAGAAAAACTTTATGCCACAAGCACTAGATGAATTGAAAAAACTTAATTTTTCTGGTAATATTAGGGAACTGAGAAACATCGTTGAACGCCTTGTTATATTAGGAAACCAAAGAATTACTTTGGAAGATATACAAAAATTTGCGAGTCCGATTAACGCCCGAGATGAAGAGAAATCAATCTATGAAAGATTTAGCACCTTACAAGATTTTAAAGAATATGTAGAGCGCATTTTTATCGAGGAAAAACTAAAGAAAAATGGCTGGAACGTGGCAAAAACGGCTGCTGAAATAGATATTCAACGAAGTCACCTGTATAATAAAATTGAAAAGTACAGCCTCAAAAGAAATGAGGGTCACGATCACAATTAATCTATCTCTTCAAAATTGATAATTACCTTTGAACCGGGCTTAAGTCCAAGTAATTGCGCACCTTTACCCCGGTTCATCGCAATAATTAAGTAATTGTTTTCATTAAATATCAATAAATCATCTCCCGGTTCAGCCTCACTAAAATGATTGCTAACCCTATCTATATAGTGTTTGCTCCAATAATATAAACGAAAAGCCCTACCCTTTCCAGAAGCTTCAAATACTGATTTATGGATATTGGTTATGGCATTCTGATAGGCATCAACATACATAACTGCACCTCCTAGTGAATTACCATCAAAAACGGCGTTCATACTTTGCAATTCTTTCCCAATGCTTGATTCCGTTGCAAATGAACGAACACTCTGCTCAGAAAAATACTTGGCTATCAGGGGAAGAAAAATATTTTTTTCTGGAAACAAATCAGTAACATCAAGGTGTTTTTGATTGATTTCATACACTTCTTGCAATGGTTCATCGAAGAGCAGAGAAAAAATCCCATTGTCGGCAGCAATAAAATGGTGTTTATTTTGCGTAACCCATAACATGCGTTTATGCATACTTAAACTGGTATCTACACCAATCAAATGGCATGTTCCTGCTGGGAAATTGTGATAAACAGATTTTAGTAAAAAAGCGGTTTGAACCAAATCAAATGGATTTATTTGATGCGTTATTTCAACAATCCGTGTATTGGGTAATATGCTCAATCCTTTTCCAATGAGTGCTGCCCCGTATGGGCTACCCAAACCATAATCGGAAATAATTGTGATAACAGAGTTCAAAATCTTTTGTTATTTTCGTGCAAAATAATAGCAAAAAAGCACAATTTGAACAACAAAGAAATCTTTATCGAACACATAGACCCTTCAGAGGCCTTTGGTGTTCACAATCAAAACCTAAAAACTTTTCAATTACACTTCCCTCAATTAAAAATTGTTGCCAGGGGAAATCAAGTTATTTTGCAAGGAACCGAATCGGATATAGCACTTTTTGAAGAAAAGTTTGAGCATTTTTTGCAGCATATCAGGCAATTTGGAAACATCACGGAACAGCAACTTGAATCACTGTTTTTGGGAACCTTGCAAAAGGAAAACTCGCCATCAACAAAGGCAGACATTTCTGAAGGCGGAGAGGTAATTTTATATGGCAACCATGCCAAAGTAATAAAGGCCAAAACGCCCAACCAAAAGAAAATGGTATCGTTAATGAACAATAATGATATTTTATTCGCCATTGGTCCGGCCGGAACAGGTAAAACCTATACAGCCGTTGCATTGGCCGTTAGGGCATTAAAAAATAAAGAAATAAAACGCATCATTTTAGCCAGACCAGCTGTAGAAGCTGGAGAGAATTTAGGCTTTTTGCCAGGTGATTTAAAAGAAAAAATAGACCCCTATTTGCGTCCATTATACGATGCGTTAGATGATATGATTCCAGCAGATAAATTAAAATCATATATAGAAACACGCGTTATAGAGATTGCACCAATGGCATTTATGCGTGGTAGAACATTAGACAATGCTTATGTTATTTTAGACGAAGCACAAAATGCTACAGACTTACAACTAAAAATGTTTTTAACCCGCATGGGACCAAATGCTAAATTCATAATAACTGGAGATTTAACGCAAATAGACCTTCCCAAAAAAAATATGTCGGGCTTAGTTAAAGCCGTTAATATTTTAGAAGGTATCAAGGGAATAGAGTTTGCATACCTTACCTTTGAAGATGTGGTTCGACATAAATTGGTGAAAAATATCATCAAGGCATACGATAAAAGCACAGAAATTAAACTAGACTTTTCGAAATATAGGGAATAATGATGCAACAAAAGAACGAATGGAAAGTTATCATTGGACAACTCTGGGAGAGTGCCATAGCGGCTATTTTTGCGCTCAAAAGTAATCCCATTCGGACTTTTCTATCTACTTTAGGCATTACCATTGGAATTTTCTGTATCATCATGGTATTGAGTATCGTAGATTCTCTTGAAAAAAACCTTCAAAACAGTGTTGATAGTTTAGGGAAAGATGTGGCGATTATAGAAAAATGGCCTTGGGAATTTGGGTCAACCTATAAATGGTGGAAATACATGAATAGGCCCAATCCAACCTTAGATGAACTTAAAAAACTAGAAGAGCAAGTTACCCTTGCCAAAGCCCTTGCTTTGAGTGTAAATCTGCCCTCTGTTACCCTAAAATTTAGCAATTTAAGTGCAGAAAATGTAAGTGGCATGGCGGTATCGCAAGGTTATCCGGGTGTGCGCGATTTTGAATTGGAAGATGGCAGATTCTTTAGTGAGAATGAAATCAAAAATGGCGATCAGGTAGTGATGATTGGATCTGATATTGCACAAAACTTGTTTCCTACTTTAAGAGCCATAGATAGAATGGTTAGTATTAAAGGGAAAAAGTTTAAGGTAATTGGCTTGTTTAAAAAAGAAGGTGAAAGCATGCTAAATAATAGCATGGATAATGTATTTCTTATCCCAGTAAAAACGGCTGCAAACTTCTTACGCCTGAACAGCAATATGGTAAATAGCAGAATACAAGTAAAGGCAAAGGATGGAATAAGTGTTAACTTATTAGAGAATGAATTAAAAGGAATAATGAGGTCTATCAGAAAATTGAGTCCGAATGAAGAAGCAGATTTTGCCATTAATAAAACTACCTTATTGTCTAAACCCCTCAAAAGTTTATTTAGTGTAGTTTCGCTTGGGGGCTGGATTATCGGACTTTTCGCTATTTTAGTTGGCGGATTTGGCATCGCAAACATCATGTTTGTGAGTGTAAAAGAAAGAACCCAACAAATAGGTATTCAAAAATCTTTAGGCGCAAAAAATTATTTTATATTAATCGAATTTTTAGTGGAATCTGTTATACTTTGTTTAGTGGGTGGAAGCATAGGTTTATTAGCGGTTTTCCTAATCACAATTGGGGTTAAGAGCTATTTAGATTTGAACCTATTTTTGAGCAGTGGCAATATAATAACAGGATTATTAGTTTCTGTAAGCATTGGAATTATATCAGGATTTATTCCAGCCTACAGGGCATCGCAGTTAGATCCTGTAGAAGCAATAAGAGCGAAATAATGTTTGTAAGTGGATTTACAATTGTAAGAAATGCAGAGAAATATGATTATCCCGTGGTGGAATCTATTCTATCCTTATTACCCATTTGCGATGAGGTGATTGTATTAATTGGCCAATCTGAAGACAATACCCTTCAATTAATTCAGTCTATTCCTTCTGATAAGATAAAAATCCATCATTCGATTTGGGACGATACCTTGCGAAAAGGTGGAACTGTTCTGGCTGTAGAAACAGATAAAGCAAAAAAATTAATCAACCCGAAAGCTGATTGGTGTTTTTACATTCAGGCCGACGAGGTGGTTAATGATGAATACTATACAAACATTACAGAAGCATTGGTTCACTATAAAGATAATCCACAGGTAGAAGGACTTCTATTTGAATACCAGCATTTTTTTGGAAACTTCAACTATGTTGCTCAATCAAGGGGATTTTACAGACATGAGATTAGGATCATTAAAAATCTTCCCAATATTCAATCTTACAAAGATGCACAGGGATTTAGGATAGATGGGAAAAAGTTAAAAGTAAAAAAAGTTAAAGCCGAAATTTTTCACTACGGTTGGGTTAGGGTTCCTGAAATCATGAAGAAGAAAATTAAAGATTTTCATCAACTTTGGCATTCTGATGAATGGATTTCAGAACAAGAAACAAGCATCAATCAATTTGATTACAGTAATATACAATCGCTCAAACTATTTACCAAAGTACATCCTGCTTGCATGCAGGAAAGAATTGCTCAAAAAAATTGGAACTATCAACCGAAATTTACAGGGAAACAGGGCAATTTAAAAGATCAATTTCTTTTTTGGATAGAGCAAAAAACAGGTTACCGAATTGGGGAATACAAAAACTATCAACTCATTTAACCATGAAATTTATAAAAGAACAGTTATTCTTTATTCTGTGCCTGCTTTTAATTGGCGGACTGTTTCTACTTGATGTGATTAGAATTTTACCGAGTATGAGTATGATTGGAATCACCTTACTGGGCTTGTTTTATTGGCTTCAGAAAGATGAAACAAAAATACCAACAAATACGAGTCCCTATTTACTACTTACGCTCTGCTTTTGGATGCTACTTCCATCCTACTTGTATTCAGATAATGTAGCTTATTTCTATCAAAAACTTCAACTTGCATTGCCCTTTTTATTGCTTCCCTTGGCATTTAGTAAAATACCCGTTTTACCCAAGATTCAATATGTAAGACTCTTATTATTTTTTGTAATCGGAACCTTTTTGATAAGTCTTTATGCCTTTATCAACTATCTCACCCATCAAGACTTAATAAACCAAATGTATTTAGAGAGTAAGGTTATGCCTACTTTGGTTTCTCACCATCCAACCTTTAGTATGATGATTGTTTTTGCTATTTACTTATCTTATTATTTGTATATTGAAAAGGAACTCATCTTATTCAAAAATGAAAAATTAGTGCTCATTATCATGGGCCTATTTTTATTTGTTTTTATTCATATTTTCTCGGTGCGTAGTGGACTCTTAGCTTTATATCTCCTTGTTGGTATAGAAATTTTGAAACTTATTTTCAAAAGAAAACAAATTAAATTGGCTATATATATTGGCGCTAGTCTGCTTCTGCTTGGCTTAACAACCATGTATCTATCTCCAACAGTAAGCAATAAAATCACCAATACAAGTGCCGATTTACAAGCCATCAACAACAATCAAAGTGCAAATAACCAAAGCTTATCGAGCCGATTTATTAGCTATAAAAATGCACTTGAAATTAATCAAACATCTAGTTTTTGGTGGGGCTGCGGCTTAGGTGATATTGAAGATCTAAACAACAGCATATTTCAGCAGAAATATCCCGATGTAAGTAAACCTATCATTCCCCACAATCAATTTTTATATTATTTTGCTTCATTAGGTTTTATTGGACTTTGCCTATTTATCATTGGCTATTTTGGAGTCTATTTTTCAAATAAATCCTACACCGATTCAATACTTGGCACGCACCTGGTGCTCTCCATCGTGTATTTTTTAGTTGAATCTCCCTTAGTTACTCAGATTGGCGTTGCGTATTTATTAAGCTTTTTATTGCTGGGATTGCAGCAAAAATTAGCCGGAAATCGCTAAATTTTTCATGTATTTTTAATTTTAAGATACTGCTTTTGTAAAAAATTAAGATCGGCGGGTTAATTTCTGCCATTTATTTGGTTTAGTGATTTGAAATCTTAATATTTGATTGATTAATCATTTAAAAAAACTTAATTCCATAAGCATACAACATAAACATGAGAAAAAAACTACTAAACCTCCTTGGCATCCTCCTTTTGTCTTCAGGTGTTCAAGCACAACTTTCAAATGAGCACATTCAACAATCGTTGAAACAAGAATTAGAGCAACAAAAATTTATCGGTTCGAACCAAATCAATATTCAGGTAAGTAGCCAGTATGAAACAAATCACAATGGTGTTACCCATGTGTATGGAAACCAAACCATAAACGGTTTAGCCATTTTGAATGCGCCTGTAGATATGCATTTTTCAAAGGAGGGTAAATTAATTGTTATGCACCACAACTTTGTACCTAATGCCGCAAACAAAACCAGCAAAGGTTCAGCAAAATTGAACGCCAATGAGGCCTTAATTAAAGGATTAGCCTCTGAGGGAATAGTGGTTCAAAGCATTTCTAACAAAACCTTGGGTACAGAAAATGGGAAACAATTTTGGTTTGAACCAAGTATTTCCAGCGAAAAACTATATGTAAAAGAAGCCTATTTTGCCCAAGGTGAAGTAATTAAATTAGTATACCAGGTTGAATTTTTAGATAATGAGAACAATGATTGGTGGAACAAAAAAGTAGATGCAAGTACAGGTGAAATACTTGAGTCAATCACCTACACCACACATTGTAATTTCCCTGCTAATGAAACTGCTGAAAACCATGCAAAACATGCCTTTCAATTTGAAGAAAATCAAACCATAAACTTGGGTAAGAAATCAAGTTCAGGTACATACAATGTATTTCCATTACCTCTAGAAAGTCCAGCTAGAGGTCCACGTTCACTCATGAATAATATGGCTGATGCAAAATCATCTCCATTTGGTTGGCATGATACAAACGGTGTTGCTGGACCAGAATTTTTAATTACTCGCGGTAATAACGTGTGGGCAAAAGAAGACACTGCTGGCACAAACAACGTTAACGGATTTTCTCCAAATGGTGGAGATTCATTGATATTTGATTTCCCATATAGCGTTTCTGCTCGTCCGCGAGACAATAGAAATGCTGCCATCGTAAACCTATTTTATTGGAACAATATCATCCATGATATATTCTTCAATTATGGTTTTGATGAGAAAAGTGGAAACTTTCAGCAAAAGAATTTTAGTGGACAAGGCTTAGGAAGAGATTTTGTATTAGCAGATGCGCAAGATGGAAGTGGAACCAGTAATGCAAACTTTTCAACACCCGTTGATGGAAATAGCGGCAGAATGCAAATGTTTTTATGGCCAACAAGCGGTGCATCTGCCTCAAATAATACCTTAGGTGTAGTATACCCAAGCAGTATTAAAGGAAAATATTTCGGACCACAATCAGCAGTTGGAGAGAGATTAACCCCAACTGGCCTTGCCGGTAAAGTTGTATTGCTTAGAGATAGCAATGCCACCACAAATTTTGGCTGCGGTTTAATTGCTAATGCCAATGAATTGGCAGGAAATATTGCCCTGATAGATAGAGGTGGTTCTTGTGGAACCATGTCGAGTAGCAACAGAGCCAAAATTAAAAGAGCACAAGATGCAGGTGCCATTGCTGTAATTTTAGCACACAATACAAATGGCATTACGCCAACGGCTGTAACAGGAACAGATAATACCATTACCATCCCTTCTATTTTTGTTGGTTTTGGAACAGGTGTGATGTTGAAGACTGCCTTGGCAACAGATTCAGTTAATGTAATTTTATTCGACTCGTCAGATTTTAATACAGCCCTTATATACGACAGTGATTTAGACAATGGCGTAATCGCTCACGAATATGGTCATGGTATTTCTACTAGATTAACTGGTGGTCCAAACAACTCAAGTTGTTTAGGTAACCAAGAACAAGCTGGTGAAGGTTGGAGCGACTTTTTTGCCTTAGCCCTTACTACCAGAACTTGGGAAAATGGAAACAATGCCTCAAGAGGAATTGGAACTTGGTTAATTAGTCAGGATACTACAGGAGTAGGAATTAGGAATTACAGGTATTCAAGAAACATGACCATTAATCCGGTAACATACAATTCTATAAAAACACTTTCTGTGCCACATGGCGTTGGATCAGTATGGTGTAGTATGTTATATGACATATACTGGAACATGATTGATAAATATGGATACGATGCTGATTGGTATGCTGGAAAAGGTGGGAATAATAAAACCATGCAATTGGTTATTGATGGATTAAAACTTCAAAAATGTTCACCAGGTTTTGTAGATGCGAGAGATGCGATTTTGATGGCAGATTCAATCAACAATAAAGGAGAAAACAGAGAGCTATTATGGAAGGCTTTTGCCAGAAGAGGTTTAGGATACAATGCCATTCAAGGAAGCACCAGCAGCAGATCTGATGGAACAGAAAACTTTGATTTACCTCCAGATTTTACAGGATTAAATCAAATTGAGATGAGCAGCCAGGTTAGCTTGTATCCAAATCCAACACAATCTTATTTTATTGCAGATGTGTTTGGTGGAGCAACGATTACCAGCATTGAGATTTTAGACTTACAAGGTAAATTGGTTCAAACATTTGTTAACCAAAATCAATTCTTACCAAGTGCAACCGTTAAATTAGCTGCACATGAGTCGGGCTACTATTTGGTAAAAATTAACACTTCTAAAGGGGTTGGATACAAGAAGTTATTGATTCAATAAAGCATTCTTATTTAAACAAAAAAAGGCGACTATGTCGCCTTTTTTTGTTTAAATACATTAGTTTTGAAAACAATGAAAGCGCTTAAATTTAGACAATACAAAAAAATCATCTTTTTGTTGGATGTATTGAAGCTTGCGCTAACGGCATTTGGCGGACCACAAGTGCATTTAACCCTGTTTAAAAAGCGATTGGTTGATAAAAAAAATTATATTACAGAACAGGATTTAATAGAGTTAAATTCATTTTGTAGCATGCTACCTGGTCCAACTTCTACACAAACCATTACCACCATAGCGTATAAAATTGGCGGGCCCTATTTTGCCTGTATTACCTTAGCTATTTGGATATTACCCGCATCTCTATTTATGGGTACCATTGCCATTGTTTTAACGCATATGCCTGCAGACAGCCCAAAAATTGTATTTTTTAAATACCTTCAGCCCATGGCAAGTGGATTTATGATTTATGCTGCCTATAAATTTATCCAACTATTTGTAACAAAACGCTATCATTGGGCGCTTTTACTCTTAACAGCAGGCTTGGGTATAATAGAACCTTCGCCCTTCTTAATTCCATTTATGCTTATTATGGGAGGCCTAACAACAAGTTATATCAATACACGCGGTAATATAGAAAAGCCTGCTCCCATAACAAATATTCATTGGGATAAACTTGCTTGGTTTTTTGGCATATTTTTAATTTCGGCCATTGTTGGCGTTGCTACGCAAAGCAGGATTGTACTTTTGTTTGAAAATAACTTTAGATATGGCAGTATTGTGTTTGGCGGCGGAAATGCCTTAATACCACTCATGTTTAATCAATTTGTAGAATACAAAAATTACATGACAGGATCCGAATTTTTAGCTGGTTTAGGTTTTTTGCAGGCCATTCCTGGTCCGGTATTTTCAATTGCCTCCTACACAGGCGCTATGTCTATGAAAGAATATGGCCTATTGGGGCAAATAGCAGGCATGCTTTCGGCTACGGCAGGTATTTTTTTGCCTGGTATTTTACTCATCTTTTTTGCATTTCCTATTTGGAATCAAATCAAAAATTTTGCACCTATTTAC
>JAJTEN010000056.1 GCA_021298155.1 Sphingobacteriales bacterium
GTAGCCTGCAAGTTTTGGCTCAAACCGACTCTGTTGTTGTGCTACCTAAAATGACAGTTATTCAATACATAAATCAGTATAGCGCATTTGCGGTAGACGAAATGTATAGAAGCAAAATACCGGCATCTATAACTTTGGCTCAGGGAATATTGGAAAGCGGCAATGGGAACAGCCGTTTGGCGCGCGAGGCGAACAATCATTTTGGTATCAAGTGCAAAAATACCTGGAAGGGTAAAACCCTATATGAGGATGATGATGCACCTCAGGAATGTTTTAGAAAATACGATGCGGTTATAGATAGTTACCGCGATCATTCAGATTTTTTAATGAAGAATACCCGCTATGCTTTTTTGTTTGATTTGGAGCCTACTGATTATAAATCTTGGGCGCATGGGTTAAAAAAAGCTGGTTATGCTACTAATCCGCAGTACGCAGATTTGTTGATTACTTTTATAGAGCGGCATAAATTAGACAAGTTTGATGGAGTAAAATTGAGTGAAGAAGAAGATAGGGAGTTAAAGGAAGAAAAGGCAGAAATAGTTAAAAGCTATGGTAAAGAGTTTATTAATAATGGTGTGCCTGGTATTAGAGCAAAAAAAGGAGAAAGTTTTGCCCAAATTGCATTAGATTATGATTTAAAGGTACACCAGCTTTACAGGTATAATGATTTGGGTAAAGAAGTAAATTGTAAAGAAGGAGATACCATTTATTTAAAAGCTAAAAAAACCAAAACAGATTCCTTGTACCATACTGTTGCTGCTGGTCAAACCCTATTTTGGATCAGCCAGAGATATGCCATTAGGTTAGATAAATTGATGGAAAGAAATATGATGAAGGATGGTCAGGAGCCTGCTGCTGGCGAGCAAATTTATTTGAGAAACAAAAGAGATGTGGCCCCTAAATTATTTGCTCCGGTTTCATACGAAGTGGTAGTTACTACGCCGATAAAACAAGATACTGTATTGATAGATACTTTGTATAATCAAAAAGTGTACGATAATGTTCAGGCTAATATTGAAACCCAAAAGCCCGTTGAAATACAAACCACAGATAGTTTGCATGAGTTTAAAGAAAACTTAAGTTTTTTTCATACGGTTCAAACCGGAGAAACCTTGTACAGCATAGGTAAAAAATACAGTGTACGGGTAGACGCCATACAATATTTAAATTTATTAGAAGGATTAACTATTTCGGTTGGTCAGCGATTAATTATCAATCCAGCCATTACGAGTGCAGATACCAAAGACCCTCAATCTACTCCAGGTTTGCACATTGTACGCCAAGGAGAAACTATGTTCTCTATTGCCAAGCAATACGGGTTAAAAACCGCAGACATTATGGCTACGAATGATTTAACTACAGATCAGGTTGTAATTGGACAAAAATTGGTAATTGTTAAGCCTATTCAGAAATAGTTTTTATTTGGATCAGACCAAATGCAACTATTTTTGATTTTTTTACATCAAATATTTTTGTAAACTTGTAATTCCTTTTTGGAATGAAAACGGAAAAATTGAAAAGAATGAAAAAATTAGTACTTGTTTGTAGTGTTGTTTTATTTTCAATGAGCGCGTTTGCGCAATTGAGGTTTGGTTTTAGCAACCCATTAAATTATGACAACTGGAATGTAAATGATACGGCAGCTGGTGTTGAATTAGTTGTTTGGACACCAAACAATGACACATTGAGGTTTAATGTAGGTGCAGACGTTTCTGCGGTTGATGGAAATGCCAGAAATGGTATTGAATTTAACTTTCAGCCTCAAAAATGGTGGTTTGCTCCAGGAACCAATATTTATGACACCTCTAACAAGAAAGTGTTGAAATATAACATAACGCCAAATTCAACTTTTTTTGGTGAGAAAGATTTTTACATTTTGCTTGCCAACTATGAAGGGATAACGGCTTCTCAATTGATGTATCAAAGAAATATGATGCGTGTTATCATAGATTATGATGGAACAAATGTTGGCATCAAGCGCTTAGAAAGAAGCACCTATAGATTGTTTCCAGTTCCAGCTACAAATGTATTGCACATTGAAGGAGCTAATCCAACTACCTTTAAGATAATTGACTTGTCTGGAAGAGAAACCTTGCAGGGCAATGTAATCAATAACGCTATAGAAGTAGGTGCTTTACAGAACGGCTTATACGTTTTATACGCGGAAACTGATAAAGGAATGATAGTGCAGAAGTTTTCTAAGCACTAATTAAGTTAAAGCTACGCATTATGCAGTCCTCGGGCTTGCATAATGAGCATCAGCAAAAGGATTATCCAAAATTAATTTCGGTGCTATCGCCAATATTAAGGCTTTGGCTCATGCCCTTTAGTAAGGCATCGTTTCCAATTAGGGAGCGATGTAAAATAGCAAATTCAATTTGTGCGTAAGGGCCAATGATAGAATCGTATATGGTTGCGTAGTTTAATATTGCATTTTCACCGATAGACACATTTGGGCCAATGATGGAATTAGAAATTTTACAGCCCTCTCCAATAAAAACTGGTGGTATGATAATGGTATTTTCGAAGGCATATTGTGTGGTATCGGAGTTTAGTTTTTTAAGTAAAAGAGAATTGGTTTCTAGGAGCACCTCTTTTTTTCCGCAATCGAACCAATTAGACACACCGAATGAGTAAAATTCTTTACCTTTTTGAATCATTTGCATAATGGCATCAGTTAGGGTAAATTCTCCGTGTGTTCTGAGGTTTTGGGCGAGGTTACTATCTAAAAATTCGAGCAACATTTCGCTATCTTTTATTTTATAAACACCAACTAAGGCCATATTGCTTTTGGGAATAGTTGGTTTTTCTATCACACGTAAAATTTTGCCATCTTTTTCTACTTCTGCTACACCAAAAAGACGCGGGTCTTCCACTTTTTTAATTCCTAAAAAATTTCCATCACGTTGGCAAATTTCCTTCAGGTTGGCATCAATAATGGTGTCGCCAAAAACAATTAGGATTTCTTCACCCGAATGAATACAAGATTTTGCCAACCAGATGGCATGTCCAACTCCCTTTCCTGAGGTTTGAATAACAAATTGGGCATTGATTTGCGGGTAATGATGTAAAATATATTGTTCAATTTTATCGCCAAGGTAGCCAATAATAAATACAAAATCGTTGATTCCTGCCTCAATTAAATTCTCTGTAATATGCGCCAAAATGGGCTTACCCGCAATGGGGATGAGTGCTTTAGGTTGAGTATGGGTATGTGGTCTTAGGCGTGTTCCGATTCCGGCAACAGGAATAATTGCTTTCATGTATTTTATTTTCTCTCGGTTTTAAACCAAATGATGTTGTACAAAAATAATCTATTTTCTTAGTTAGTTCCAAAATACTATTTTGCAAGCTCTATTAATAAAATAAATATGACAAGAGATTTAGAAATATTTCAATTAATTGAAAAAGAGTTACAGCGTCAGGAGCACGGATTAGAGTTAATTGCTTCAGAGAATTTTGTGAGCAAGCAAGTGATGGAAGCAATGGGTTCTGTGTTAACAAATAAGTATGCTGAAGGGCTTCCGGGTAAACGCTATTATGGAGGTTGTGAAATAGTAGATGTTGTTGAAAATATTGCTATTAATAGGCTAAAAGAACTATTTGGCGCTGCCTGGGCAAATGTTCAACCCCATAGTGGTGCACAAGCAAATGCAGCTGTTATGTTGGGATGTTTGAATCCAGGAGATAAGATTTTGGGATTTGATTTAGCCCATGGAGGTCATTTAACTCATGGATCACCTGTAAATTTTTCTGGCAAGTTATACAAGCCAAGTTTTTATGGTGTTGAGCCAGAAACAGGTTTAATAGATTGGGATAAAGTAGAAGAAATTGCCAAACGCGAGTTGCCAAAAATGATTATTTGCGGTGCTTCTGCATACAGCAGAGATTGGGATTATGCTCGTTTAAGGGCAATAGCAGATATGGTAGGAGCTATATTATTGGCCGATATTTCACATCCTGCAGGCTTGATAGCCGGAAAACTATTAAACGATCCAATACCACATTGCCATATTGTAACGTCAACCACTCATAAAACCTTAAGAGGTCCGAGAGGGGGAATTATTATGATGGGCAAAGATTTTGAAAATCCTTGGGGATTAAAAACACCAAAAGGTGAAATCAAAATGATGAGTGCGATTTTAGATGGAGCTGTTTTTCCGGGCACGCAGGGTGGCCCGCTTGAGCACGTAATTGCCTCGAAGGCGGTAGCTTTTGGTGAGGCGCTTACTCCAGCCTTTGCACAATACATTAAACAAGTTAAAACAAATGCAGAAGCAATGTCAAAAGCATTTGTAGATTTAGGGTATAAAATAATTAGCGGCGGTACAGATAATCACTTAATGTTAATTGACCTTAGAAACAAAAACATTAGTGGAAAAGCGGCTGAGAATGCCTTAATCAAGGCTGACATTACCATAAATAAAAACATGGTACCTTTTGATGATAAATCTCCATTTGTTACCTCTGGTATTCGCGTTGGAACAGCTGCTATTACTACCAGAAATTTAAAAGAATCTGATATGACACGTGTGGTAGGTTTTATAGATAAAGTGCTTATGAACGCAGATAATGATCAGGTTTTACTTGAAGTAAGAAAACAAGTGAATCATATGATGGAGGGCTTTCCATTGTACAGGTAAGTTTTATCTTAAAATTTGGCACTTGCTTTGGACTATATATTTATGAGTAGCTAGGTAAGTACAGCAATATTTGCATGTATTTTTCTGGATATCAGTAAAATAGTTCACATGAAATCAAAACAACTTAAACTTCAATCTGAGAATAATAGTCCATTTTGGGAAATTAATGTTTTATTGGTTGAAACCAATTTTTTAACCATAAGGTTGATAGAGAAAGTTTTTGAAAATACTAAAACAAGTTATTATTTCACTAAAATATATACCATCAGCGATTTAAACTATGAGTTAAAATATAACAAACCTGATGTTATTATTAGTGGGAGAAAAATGGACAACTTTTTAGGGATAGATGTGCTGAACCAAGTTAATTTATTGGCACCATCTATTCCGGTTTTATTGTTTGTAACTGATTTTAATGCCAAAGAAAACACTGAATTGGTTAATTTGGGGGCATATGATATCATTTATCATTCTGAAATTTTTAGATTACCTAAAGAAGTAAATTTTATTTTTCAATCCACCGTCCTCAGTCAGGCCTAATGCTGCCGTAACAATTATTTTTTATTCTTTTAAACCTTCGCGTGTTATTTTAAATCTTAATCAACATGTAAGCATAAATAATAGTAATTTGTGCGGTGAATAACATGCATGGAAGAAACTTCAGAAGATTTAATTTGGATCAAGCAGTTTAAATTGGGCCAACAAAAGGAGTTAAATTTTGGCAAGTTGCTGCATAAATACAATCGTAAAGTGTATTGGCAGGTTAGGAGAATAGTTGTAGACCATGATGATGCTCATGATGTAGTTCAGAATACTTTTATAAAAGTTTGGGAAAAGTTAGATCAATTTAGAGAAGATAGTTTATTTTATACTTGGTTGTATCGCATTGCAACAAATGAGGCATTGGGATTTTTGCAGAAGAAAAAAAGTAATTTAAATATTCCGATAGAGACTTTGCAAGCCCAACTTTCAGAACAATTGGTTACTAGCACGTATTTTAATGGAAACAGAGCAGCCTTATTACTTGAGCAAGCCGTGTTGAGTTTGCCAGAGAAACAGCGATTAGTGTTTAATATGAAGTATTTTGAGCATTTAAAATACGAAGAGATAGCAGAAATTTTAGATACCAGTGTAGGCGCTTTAAAAGCATCTTATCATCATGCCGTAAAAAAAATTGAATTGATTTTGAAGTCGGCTTTAAACCATTATTAGCAATATGAATCAAAATAATATGGACAATCAATCTGAACCAATAGAATCGTATTTACATAGTCTCAATAGAGAGGGCGGTATGACTGTTGGTGAAGCTTATTTTGCAGAGTTGGAGAAACAAATAATGCAAAGGGTGCTTGTACAAGAGAAATCTGTAAAGTTGCCTTTCATTTCTCATGCTTGGATGTCGGCAGCAGCACTCATTTTGCTTACCCTATTTGTTTTTTTGTTTAGAGATAATTTTAATACTATTGAATCTAGGAATTCGGTAGACATTGAATTTGTTGCGGATCAGTTGAGTAATACAGAGTTAAGTGAGGAATTATTGTGTGATGCGGGTTGGTGTTTAGAGTTAGATCAATTGCTGCTTTTGCCTGATACAAGTATGAGTATTGATGCATTTAAACAAATAGAATCAGAATTGATGTTTGAAGATTTATAAAAAGGAGTTAAATATTATGAAAAAGCCTATTTATGTTATGTTGTTGTTGCTTGTGTCTTATGCACCACTCTTGGCGCAGCGGCCGGGCAAAGAGGATAGAAGGGAAAAGGTTGATGCTTTAAAAGTTGGGTTTATAACTAAAAAGCTTGATTTAAGCTCGGAAGAAGCCCAGAAGTTTTGGCCTGTATACAATAAGTTTCAGGACGATTTAGAGAAGAATAGAAGTAGTTTAAAGACCCTTCATTTGGATCATTATGGAAAAATTGACCAATTAACCCAGGCAGAATCTGAAAAAGTATTGCAAGAAATGCATCAAATAAGAAGTAAAGAGGTAGAGATAAGTCAGCAATATACCGCAGAGTTTAAGAAAATTTTACCCATACAAAAGGTGGTGAAATTACATGTGGCAGAACATGAGTTTAAGCGCGAATTATTAAGGCAACTTAGAGAATCACGAAGGCAATAGTGGTTTAAATTGCCTAATTTTGTGATAGCTGAGAACCATTTCTTCAGCATAATTGTTTCTAAGGCAAAAGAGTTTTAAATGAGAACGCTGTACATCTTTCTTTTGATTATAATGAGCGCTTGTTCTGTGCGGTATAGGGATTTTACCAAGATAAAAAGTGCACCAAAGTTGGGCAGTGTAGAGCTAAGTATAATTAATTTATCTCCTCAGTTAATAAACCTAGATTTTGAGCTTGCTGTGAAAGAACAGTGCATAAATAGTTTAAGAAAGAAAGGCTACATGTTAAGCGATAAGCAAGCTACATATAATCTTACCGTTGCCATTAAAGTAGATTCAGCGATTTCTTCTGGTATGGCCTATTACGGACATGGAATGCAGTATCCATATTCTAGGAAAAGTAAGGGAATTATGTTGAGCATGGAGGCCCATAACAATAAGTTAAAAAGAAGGTCATGGGAGAACCAATATGATCTTTATTATTTTGGTGATTTTGCTCGCGATTTAAAGCGCACAAAAGGAGTTGTATCTTATATGATTGCTCGTTTTCAATAAGCCATAGTTTGGAGTTAGCAAATGATACATTTCTGGAATTAAAAGCTTAATATGGGGATCATGTTTATTGAGAATGGGTCGCTACTACCCAAAAACGGCCAACTTACATTTCACCCTAATTTTATTGCTACTGAGGAGGCCGATTTCTATTTTGAAAAGTTATTGAAGGAAATTCAATGGGAGCAGTATTATATTCAAATTTTTGGTAAAAAGATTGCTCAACCCAGGTTAACAGCTTGGCATGGCGAACGTAAGGCTGCCTATTCTTATTCTGGTATTAATTTAATGCCATTGCCATTTACCACTGAACTACTAGCTATTAAACAAAAGGTAGAAAGCTTCACAGGGCATACATTTAATAGTGTGCTATTAAACCTGTATCGCCATAACCAGGATAGTATGGGTTGGCATAGTGATGATGAAAAGGAGTTAGGTACTGACCCCTATATTGCTTCAATAAGTTTGGGATGTTCTAGGATGTTTCATTTGAAGCACAAAACGGATAAAAATCTTAAAGGGAAATTAGCATTAAGTCATGGCAGTTTGCTTTGTATGGGTGGAGAAATGCAAGCCAATTGGCAGCATGCTATACCCAAAACAACCATACGCTGTAAAGAGAGAATAAACCTTACATTTAGGCAAATTAAGGAGCTATAAGCTCATTTTTTAATGTGGATTTGAGTTTGTAATAATTTTACCTGTGCTTTCAATGAAAGGATGGTTTCCTTCTGCGATTCGCAAAGTTCTTGATATAATTGCAATTCCTTCTCTAACCTATTATTTTCTTTTTGTAGGCTATTTGCGTTTAGGCCATTGTATCCTTTAGCAGGCTCATTTAATTCGTTTTCAAGTGTTTCAATATCTAGTTCGAGTACCTCACAAATTTTTTTTAGTGTGTAATAATTTCCTTGTCCGCTTTGTTCAATACTACTTACTAGCGGCCTGGTTTTATCTATTTTTTCCGCCAACTCCTCCTGGGTGAGTCCCTTACTAATTCTGGCGAGTTTAATTTTTAAACCTTTGTGCATTAAGATTGCAAGGTTTACTTAATATTTGTTACCTTATGCTATAAATGATAACATTTTGAAGTTTTTTATTACAAAATGTAAATTAACAATAGGTTTTGATATATTTGATGGTATAAAATGCTAAAATTTTAATTGCGTATGATGTT
>JAJTEN010000057.1 GCA_021298155.1 Sphingobacteriales bacterium
GCCTGATTATTGGCTTTAGCAAAGCCAACATTGTCTTTGTTTTCAATGATTTTTACTTCCGGAAACAGCTTGCGCACCATATCGCAACTGCCGTCTAATGAGTGGTTATCTACCACAAATACTTCCACCTCAAGGTTTGCACAAGCTCTGCGCACAGCGTGGAGTGCCTGTTCTAGGAAATATTTAACGTTATAGTTTACAATTACGACCGAAAGCTGCATATCTAAGAGGGAACGAATATAAGTGATAAAAAATTGTTTTCATCCCGTTTTTAAGTTTGTATATTTGATTTATGAAAAGCAAACATCTTTTTTGGTTCGGTTTGAACCTATTCCTTTTGGTTCAAGCCAAAGCGCAAGTGCCTAATGAGGTTTTAAGTGACTCCACACAATGGGTTCAGCCCGAGGAAAAACCTTTTGGATTTGAAGTTAAAAACACCAATTACTTCAGAAATACTGAATATTTTAACCGCATAGAGGAGGGTAGAACTTTGTTTGGTTATCAATTACATCCAAGTCTGAGCTACCGTGCTCACCCTGCCATAAAATTAGAAACTGGAATTTGGTTGCGCCATGATTTTGGTGGAAATACGCCTTATACAACTGCTTTGCCCACCTTTTCATTGCGGGCTAAAGGCACTTATTCTGAGCTTATTTTTGGTACACTCGATGGCGCTTTGAGTCACGCCTTGCTTGAACCTATGCTTGATATTAACGCAGTAATAAGCCAACGCATAGAAAACGGATTTCAGTTTAAGTTTAATCGGGGTGCTTTAAAGGCTGATAACTGGATTAATTGGCAAAATTATATTGAACCTGGTGCTTTTGATAAAGAGCGCTTTACAGCCGGAATGAATTGGAATTTGCGTTTGTTTGAGAAGAATGATATGCGTGTAGAAGGATATTATATGGCAACAGTCTTTCACCAGGGTGGGCAAATAGATTCGGATACTTTGCAACCTTTTTTGATGCAAGTAAATGATGCGGTGGGACTTAAATTTAAGCGTACCATAAACAAAGGTGTTAGTTGGTTTATTGATGCTAATTTACTTCGTTATCTGGAAATAAGTGACAGTAAGTTATATGAACATAAAAAAGGATTAGCCTATTTTGCCAATGTAGGTTTTTGCGATAATGGGTTCAATGTTATGATCAGTTACTGGCAAGGGAACCATTTTATTTCCCCAGGAGGCACCCAAATTTATCAGAGTGTTAGTAGTGTAGATAAGCAGAATTACGAGCGCAAAAGACAATTGTTAATGGCAAGATTTATATATAATAAATCCCTTTACCAATCGCCCGTTATGGCATCGGCTCGGTTTGAACCTATCTATGATTTGAACAACAGAATATTAGATTTTAGTTGTAGCTTATATCTTAGCTACAAATTAAATTATTGGTTTGGAAAGAGATAGTTAGCTCAAACGTCAAATTCATTAGCCTTACTCCATCATTTCGGCTACAATCTTGCCGCTGTTTAAACAGAGGGGAATGCCACCACCTGGATGCACGCTGCCGCCGCAAAAATATAAACCTTTAATTTTGCTGCTAAAGTTGGCATGGCGCAAAAATGCGGCGTATCTATTGTTACTGGCATTGCCATATAAGGATCCCCCAAAGCTAGATGTTTTGCTTTCAATCAACCTTGGGTCTAATACAGATTCATTGGCAATTAATGGGGCGATATCGGTTCCTAGTATCCTGCTTAATTTTTGAATAACAGCTTCCCGCGCCTTGGCAATCCATTGGTCCCAATCCTGACCCGTATTAGGCGGCACATTAATCATTACAAACCAATTTTCATGTCCCGCAGGGGCATCGTCTGGCTTGTACTTGCTACTTATGTTTAGGTATATGGTTGGGTCGGCATAAAACTGCTTTGTTTTAAAAATATGTTCAAACTCCTCTTTGTAATTGGCGCTGAAAAAGATGTTGTGTAAGTCGAGTTCTTTAAAGGTTTTTTCTATACCCCAATAAAAAATAATAGCCGAAGACGATTTTTCTTGAGCCAATAAATTTTCTGGCGCAGCTACATCTGGCAAAAGTTTTCGGTAGCTTGGATTGATATCCATATTTGAAATTACCCTATCAAATGCATAGGTGTTTTGCGCAGTTTTTAAACCTGTAACCCGATTATTATGATGCAAAATTTGTATTACTTTTTCGTTGTATCTAAAGTTAACACCAAGTTTTTGGGCAGCGGCTACCAAACTTTCTGTAATTTGTATCATGCCATTTTTTGGGAAATACGTACCCATACCTAACTCTAAATGCGGAATCATAGTGAGAAGAGCCGGAGCATCATATGGGTTAGATCCATTATAAGTGGCATATCTATCAAAGAATTGAACCAAATGTGGCTCCTGCAAAACAGCTTCATTTTGTTTGTGCATGGTATTAAATAGGTTCAATTTTGGAATGGCCATTACACCTTTGATAGTTTTCTTGCTGAGGTAGGTGCTAGCTTTGTGCAGACTAGACGCTACAAACAGGGGTGCGGTATGCTCGTACTTGTATTTGGCTTGATCCAAGTAGGCATGAATAATATTTGGTTCAACCCCTAGTTTTTGCTGTATTTCTTCAGCAAATTTAGTTGGGTTTGCCCATGCTATGAGTCGCGTACCATCTTCATAAAAATAATGACAGCCTTGTTCAAGTGTTACATAAGGAAAATCTGTTGCTGGAATTTTAGCTAATTTTAATAAATCGAGCACCAATTGGGGCAGAGTAAATAAGGAAGGTCCGGCATCAAAGCGATAATCTCCTTGCTTAAAGGCACATAATTTCCCTCCGGGATATGCGTTGGCCTCAAATAGGGTAACCTCATATTGGGCTGCTGCCAAGCGAATGGCCGCCGCTAATCCTGCCATGCCCGAACCAATAATGGCAACTGATTTCCGCTTCATATTGTTTTTTGCTTTCAAATGTAGGACGCTTTTTTTTTCAATTGTAAAACTTTATTTCAAATTGTTCCTTTTTTAAACAGATACCCATAAATTATGTTTAACTTACTTACCCAAATCAAAATTTTTAGCTATGTAATACTTTTTGCATGTCTACCAAATGTATTGTTTGCTCAAAACACTGGTAGCATCAGTGGAAAGGTTCAAGATAAAAACACCCAAGAATTGCTCATTGGCGCCTCTGTTTTTCTAGAAGGAACCAATCTTGGAGCCCTCACCGATGCTGAAGGACGTTTTCTGATTAAAGGGATTATTCCAAAATCATATAACCTCAAAATTCAGTATGTGGGTTATGTTACCAAAACTGTCTTTAATATTGTTGTTACTACCGGTAATATTCAAACGTTTACTATAGATTTAGAACCTGAATCTAAAAGTTTAAACGAGGTGGTGGTAAAAACTAAAACCAAAAATTTTGGGAAGAAAACAGAAACGCCTTTATCTATTCAAAATTTAACCGCCGAAGAAATAAAAAGTAATCCGGGTGGAAACTTTGACATTTCTCGTGTGATTCAGGCATTACCGGGAGTAGGCGGAAATACAGGCGGCGCAGCTTTTAGAAACGATATTATCATTCGTGGGGGAGCGCCAAATGAAAACGTATTTTATTTAGATGGCATTGAAATTCCGGTTATTAATCACTTCTCTACTCAGGGTAGTTCGGGTGGACCACAAGGGATATTAAACGTTAGTTTTATTCAGGATGTTACCTTGGCTAGCAGTAGTTTTAGCGCTGGAGTAGATAATGCGCTGAGTTCTGTTTTTACCTTTAAACAAAAAGAAGGTAATAAAGAACGTTTACAAGGTAATTTGCGCCTAAGTGCTTCCGAATTTGCCCTTACATTTGATGGTCCACTTACCAAAAACACCACCTTTTTAGCCTCTGCTCGTCGCAGTTATTTGCAATTTTTGTTTATGGCAATTGATTTGCCAATCCGACCAAATTATTGGGATTTTCAATTCAAAACCACTACTAAAATTAATGATAAAACTACTTTAACCACATTAGGTGTAGGTGCTATAGACGAATTTAGCTTTGCCATTCCTAAAGAATCTTCCCCAGAAAAGGAATATATATTGAGAAATAGTCCGAACATTAACCAATGGAACTATACCGTTGGAGCCATAGTAAAACGCAGAATAAGCAACGGTGTTATGAATATTTCTGCCAGTAGAAATATGTTCAACAACCGCTTAGATCGCTGGCGCGAGGGCAAAACAAACAATGAAGACTTTAGGGCTTTTCAATTAAATTCTCAAGAAATAGAAAACAAATTTAGATTGGATGTAAGCAAATATATTGGCAATTGGAAATATGCTTACGGTGGAATGTTTCAATACGTAAAATACAATAATTATACTTTCAATAAAATTAGTGTTCAGCCCTTAATAAGTTTTGAATATGCCTCTGCCATAGAGTTTTTTAAAGGTGGTTTATTTGGTGAGGTGAGCAATCGTTTTTTAGATGGTAGGCTGAACCTTAACTTGGGTTTGCGCAGCGATGTAAATACGTTTACCAATACCGGTTTAAATCCGCTTAGAACTTTATCTCCACGCATATCGGCAAGCTATGCGCTTACAGAAAAATGGTCGTTGAACGCCACGGTAGGTCGTTATTTTAAGACCCCTATTTATACCTTATTAGGCTTCAGAGACAGTACTGGAAATTTCGTAAATAAGAACAATGAATATATTGGTTCAGACCATTACGTGGTGGGCATAGAATATATTCCTGCAGCGGCTACCCGAATTACTTTTGAAACATTTTATAAAAATTATTTTAATTACCCTATCTCGCTATCTAATGGTATTTCTTTGGCCAACCAAGGCGCAGATTTTAACGTATTAGGAAATGAAGCGGTAGTATCAAGCGGTAGCGGTCGCTCTTACGGATTTGAGGTATTTTTTCAACAAAAGTTAACCAAAAATTTATTTGCTACCTTATCGTATACTTGGTTTATGAGCGAGTTTAGCGGCGCCAATAATATTTTGATAGCGAGCGCCTGGGATACCCGTCATTTGTTATCTGCCATCTTTGGTTATAAGTTTAAAAAGGGCTGGGAAGTGGGCTTAAAATACCGTTATGCGGGTGGCTCGCCATATACTCCATACGACATGGAAGCTTCACGCGCCAATTATCTAACCACAGGTTCTGGAAAATTAGATTTTACTCAACTAAATTCTCTCAGATTAACTTCATTCCAACAATTTGATGTACGCATTGATAAAAAGATTAACTTAAAACGCACCACTTTGGATATTTTTATTGATGTTACCAATGCAGGCTTATATACTTCGCAAGGGATTCCAAATTATACCTTTGAGCGCACCGCCGATAATGCAGATTGGAAGTCGACCGATGGAAATCCAGTTAAAGTAGATGGCTCTAATGCCACTCCATTGTTGTTAGAGAACATAAATAATACCGTTATACCTACCTTTGGATTTATTTTAGAATTTTAATGACGCACGTAAAGAAAAAAGCCATCGTAATTGGGTCGGGTGTTGCCGGCCTATCCGCCGCCGCTTATTTGGCCAAAGGCAACTATGAAGTTACCATCTTAGAAAAAAATACTAGTGCGGGTGGCAGGGCTAGGCAATTTAAGGCCGAGGGCTTTACCTTTGATATGGGTCCGAGTTGGTATTGGATGCCCGATGTGTTTGAAAAATTCTATCAAGATTTTGGCTTTACCACAAGCGATTTTTATGAGCTTATTAGGCTCGATCCAAGTTATAGGGTAATAGATAAAAACGGAGAAGCGGTTGAAATTCCCGCCGATATGGAAGCACTAGAGGCTTTATTTGAAAGGTTTGAACCAGGTTCAGCTTTGCGCCTCAGGAAATTTTTGAAGGAAGCAGCCTATAAATATGAAGTGGGTATTAATGATTTGGTATATAAACCAAGTTTAAGTTTACTGGAGTTTGCCGACTTAAGGTTGTTAAAAGGCTTACTTAAAATGGATGTGTTAAGCAATATGCGTAAACATGTGCGAAGTGTGGTTTCTCATCCGTTTTTACAAGAGCTAATGGAGTTTCCTGTCTTATTTTTAGGCGCTCTTCCAGAAAACACTCCGGCATTATATAGCCTTATGAATCATGCCGATTTTGCCTTAGGAACCTGGTATCCGCAGGGTGGCATGTACAATATTATTGAGGCATTTGTAAAGGTAGCTCAAGCCCAGGGTGCCAAATTATGTCTGAACCAAGAAGTGCTCAAAATAGTTGCTGAAAACGGAATAGCTAAAGGGGTACAAACCCAAACAGATTATTTTGAAGCCGATGTAATTATTGGTGCAGCCGATTATCAGCACATCGATCAGAAAATGTTGGAGCCTGAACAAAGAAGTTATAGCGCAAGTTATTGGGACAAACGCAAGCTTGCTCCTTCTTGTTTATTGTATTATGTAGGCATAAACAAACGCCTCCAGAAGGCAGTCCATCATACGCTATTTTTTGATACAGACTTTGCCCTTCATTCGCATGAAATTTATACCGATCCAAAATGGCCAAGCAATCCTTTGTTTTATGTATCTGTTCCCTCTGTTACCGATCCAACGGTGGCGCCAGCAGGATGCGAAAATTTATTCTTATTGATTCCAATTGCCCCAGGAATAGAAGGCGATACAGAGGCGATTCGAGAAGCGTATTTTATTCAAATAATGAAGCGACTAGAGCAACAATTGGCTGAACCCATTTTAGACCATGTAATATACAAACGCAGCTATAGTGTTAGTGATTTTAAAAATGATTACCATGCCTTTAAAGGGAATGCCTATGGTTTAGCAAATACCTTGGATCAAACCGCTATTTTAAAACCTAGCTTGAAAAGTAAAAAAGTTAAAAATTTGTTTTATGCCGGACAATTAACCGTTCCGGGTCCGGGAGTACCACCCAGTATTATTAGCGGAAAAGTAGCAGCTACGCAGATTTTTAAAGAATTAGGGACTTAAATTTGTATTAATTTTCAGCATATTGAGGAAAATTTAAAACAAAATGAGTAAAAAATGAATTTATATAACTTATTAGAAGTTTAAACCTTATCTTCCATTTTTTATGAAGTCAATATACGATAAAATTTCGATTCGAAATAGTAAAATGCTTACCAAAGCTTACAGTACCTCTTTTTCATTAGGTATTCGCTTTTTAGCAACACGTTTTCAGAATCCGATTTATGCAGTATATGGTTTTGTGCGCCTTGCCGATGAAATAGTTGACTCTTTTCATGGTTACCCAAAAGCCCAAATGTTGGCCGAATTAAAAGAAGAAACTTTCAAAGCCATTGAACGCGGTATTAGTACCAACCCCATTTTAAATAGCTTTCAAGAGGTAGTGAATACCTACCAAATAGACCATGAAAATATCCTTACTTTTTTAAAGAGTATGGAAATGGATTTGGAAGATCAAACCTACAACCAACAGGCCTACGAAGAGTATATTTTAGGTTCGGCTGAAGTAGTTGGATTAATGTGCTTACGCGTATTTACAGAAGGCAATGATGCTATGTATCAAACCTTAAAACCAGCTGCCATGAAATTGGGTTCGGCCTTTCAAAAAATCAACTTCCTGCGCGATTTTAAAGCAGATAAAGATGGTTTAGGTCGGATGTATTTTCCGCAGCTACAATCGCAAGCCTTTAACGAGCATACCAAGCGCCAAATTGAAGAAGATGTGTTAAAAGATTTCCAAGATGGGTATGAGGGTATCAAAAAGCTTCCTAAAGATGCCCGTTTTGGTGTGTATGTTGCATATATTTATTATTCACGTTTGCTCAACAAAATTGTCACCTTGCCACCACAAGCCATTTTAGAAGAGCGCGTACGCATCAGTGATAAACAAAAATACGCCCTATTTTTTGGCTCATATTTGCGCCATAGTTTTAATCTGCTCTAAACAATGCTTGCCCATTTTAGCCTATTTCTACTCCTACATTTGTCGCCGCCTACTTCATTCAATACAAAACAATTGAGGGCAAGTTATCATGAGGCAATTTATCAGGAAGATAAGGCAAAAGCTCTGCTAACTGATTTAAAAAATATTCCATCACCTTCGGCCATTCAAAAAGCATATTTAGGGTCGACCCAAATGTTAATGGCTAAGTTTACTTATTTGCCCAATCAAAAATTTTCTTGGTTTAATACGGGCAAAAAAAACCTAGAAGAGGCTATTGCTGCAGATCCTAAACAAGCTGAAATAATTTATTTGAGGTATAGTATTCAATTAAATGTGCCATCATTTTTAGGATATAGCCAAAACAAAGCTGCAGACAGGGCCTTTTTACTTCAAGAAATACGAAAAATACAGGATAAAGACCTGCAAGAGAGAATAAAATTGTTTCTGCTTAAGGAGGCAAGTCTAACGCAGCAAGAAAGGGCGTATTGCATCGTGCTTTTTCTGTGATGGTGTTTAATGATAAGGGCGAAATGCTCTTGCAGCAAAGAGCGCTAAGTAAATACCATTCGGGTGGCTTATGGACAAACACTTGTTGCTCTCATCCGCGCCAAGGCGAAACTACTGAGCAAGCAGCCCACCGCCGTTTACAAGAAGAAATGGGTTTTGATTGCGAGCTTACCTGGCATCAATCTTTTATTTATAAAGCGCCTTTTGATAATGGACTAACCGAGCATGAGTTGGATCATGTCTTTATTGGTAAGTATAATCTTAATCCAATGGTTAATCTAACCGAAGTGCATACTTTTCAATGGATAAGTTTACCTGAATTAAATAGACAACTTCGTGATGAGCCCGAAAAATTTACC
>JAJTEN010000027.1 GCA_021298155.1 Sphingobacteriales bacterium
TCCGCTGCGCTTCGACTTTGACGTGCTAGCGCAAAAAAGCCCGGTCCCGAAAACGGGACCAGGCTTTTATTTGCTTTGGCGGAGAGTGAGGGATTCGAACCCCCGGACCTGTTACAGTCAACAGTTTTCAAGACTGCCGCATTCGACCACTCTGCCAACTCTCCACTGCAAAAGTAGGATTCTACTTCATTTATACAATGACTTAAAATAAAAAATCCCCGTAAACATTCATTTACGGGGATTTAATATTGAGAATCAGTCTAATTATTCTACAATTATTTTTTGAGTGAAGCTATTTTGGCCAATTTTAACCTGCACCAAATAGATTCCAGTTGTTAATTGCATCGCATTTTTGCTAATTTCAACCGATTGTGTTCCTGCTTGTTGTATTCCACTAAAAACTACACCTTTATCTTTTCCTAAAATATCCATTACCTGAATACTTACTTCTTCGGCTTGTCTAAGTTCGTATTGTAATTGTGTATTTACGTTAAACGGGTTAGGTTGCACACTAAATCCAATAGCATCTGCGAGGTTTTCATTATTTAATCCTGTTGTTAATCCAGTATGTACATTGTCTAAATAGAAGTTGTTTCCACCTTGGTATTTAAACTCAATTTTAAAGCGTACATTATTTGTTTTTGGTATTTGCGCTCCAGAAATAGTAACAGTTTTCCATTTGCTTTGATCGGCAGGAATGAAGTCTATACTATTAGCCAATGCACCTGCAGCACCTGTTCCAATAGTAGAAATTCCGTTGGTACCACCATCAGAGTATGTAACCCTAGATATCCAAGTTTTGCCACAATCTACAGAGGTTAATACTTTAAGCTCATCTTTGGTGTTACCTCCACCTAAGTTAGCACTTAAGGTTCCTTGTGCGTAAGCATAATTAAATCTAAAGTATGGATTGCTTGCATTTGAAAAGTCGAATGATGGAGAAACCAATGAACTTACAGAACCAACAGATTTATTGATGTTAAATGGATCTCTTGGATACAACATAGAAACGTTTTGATTGTATGAAATTCCATAACGTCTGAATTGATTGAATGGATTTTCATATTCAAATTGCCAACCTTGCTCTTCAAAGTTATTTTGATACCACCAATCTGCTGTATAATAACCCGCAGGTAGTGAACTTTTATCTGCTTGTACGGTTACGTAATCTTTCAATACTGAGGTGCTTGTTCCGTTTGGACCAGTAACTTTTAATGTTACATCATAAGTTCCGGCAGTATTGTAGGTAATTAGTGGGGGATTTTTGCCTGTAAATTTGTTTGGATCGCCACCTTCAAATTCCCATTCGTACGTGGTAATTGGTCCACCATAAGAGAAATCAATAAATTGAGCTTTACCACCTGCACAAATTGTTCTTGCTTGGGAGTTAAATGCAGCTACGGGTGGACAAGGAGTAGTGGTTGATCCATCAACACCGGTAGCTATTAAGTTGGCGGGCGACCAAAGTGGAATACGAATATTATTTAATACAGTATGCATTCTGGCTTTTTGTTCTAAGGTAAACATGTTGCTTGCACAAGAGCCTGTAAAGTAATCCATGTAGTTTTCTTGCATATCTGGCAAATCAGGCTTTTCGCTAGAGCAGGTATTAAAGCTTCTGTTATTACATCTGTTGCGCAAAGGTTCTGCAGTAGTTGGGTTAAAATAAGTAGGAGGAGTATCCATAACTCCATCGCCATCTAAACCACAGCTATCTGTGCTAATTTGGAATGGATGGTATAAACCTAGCCAATGTCCAACTTCGTGCGTTACTGTTTCGTCGTTGGTTCCAAAATAACTGCTCATAACCATAATTCCATCTGTTGAAGCACCGCCACCTGGTCCGAATGGGAATTGCGCATAACCCGCAATACCAATGGTATTACCTTTGTTTATGGTTCTTACTACCCACATGTTAAAATATTTTTTGGTATCCCAAACACTGGTTTTCTTCAAATCATCATTGCCTTTGTTTGTTAATGGCGTATAAACGCGCACGATACCATTTGTACAATTTCCTTGTGGATCTTTTTTAGCAAGTCTGAATTCAATTTCAGCATCTGCCGCAAGATTTTTAAAATCGAAGTAGTTCGTATCACCTGCTGGGGTAACAAATTCACCTTTTCTTCTGAAAGTACTATCTGGATCTAAATTTCTGAATGAACGATTTAAAAATGCAATTTCTGCATTAATTTGTGCATCGCTAATGTTTTCATTTCCATTTGCATGAAATACATGTACCACAACAGGGATTATGTATTTAGGTGCTGATTTTTTCTTCAAGCCAGATTCCGTGCGGTAATTGGCTGGATTGTAGTTTTTCATCGCCTCACGCATGTTCGACTCAAATTTAACTTTTTCGAGCTGCAATGCTGGATTAGATTGCATCATTTGGTGAAGGTGTTCATCCGTTCCACACTGGTGATTTTTTACCTGAGCAAAACCGCTCATGGCTGCCATTAATAAGGTTCCTGCTAGTAATAACTTTTTCATATATCTATTTCTGTTTTTTTTGTCTATGTAAACTAAAACGGAGAGAATATTACATGTTCACTCGGTTTCTTTTGGGTAGCAAAATAATAATTTATTTATAGAAGTCAATTCATATTTTAACATAGGTTGCATAGCCTTACTTTCTTTTCTGTTCCCAAACTTCTAAATCGTACATGCGTTGCTTGGCAAATTTTAAACGAATAGCCGTGTTAACTTTCTGAAAACCATGATTTCCGCATGCGCCCGGATTAATGTGAAGCCATTTAAATTGCTCATCTCGTATTACCCTTAAGATATGGGAGTGTCCACAAACCATTAAATCTATTGGTTTTTGGTGCATAATTTTTTTGAAATAAGGCGAGTAATGCCCTGGATAACCCCCGATGTGTGTCATACAAACATGAACTCCTTCCACCTCAAAAAAGTTTACTTCTGGAAAAATTTGACGAATTTCTTGCCCATCAATATTTCCATATACCCCTCTAATTGGCTTAATTTTTTCAATTTCCTGAACCAAACCAATGTGTCCCCAATCTCCTGCATGCCAAATTTCATCACAATCTTTAAAAAAATCTGTAAGGGCTGGATTAAAATATCCATGCGTATCGCTCATAATTCCAATTTGCTTCATAGCTTATTGTAACTTTTGTTGTTAATTTGACACATGAATGTAGACATTACCATTATACTGATTATTGTTACTGCAATTATAAGTATTCAGGCATTTAACCAAGCCAGTTTTATGCAAAAGCTTATTTTTAATCCGTATGTCATCCACCATAACCGAGAGTGGTATCGTTTTTTAAGTTCTGGCTTTTTACACGCAGATTGGATACACTTACTCTTAAATGTTTTTGTATTATTTAGTTTTGGTTCAGTAGTACAAAAATACTATGCTTATTTCTTTGGTTCGGCCGGAAATTATCTGTTTGTATTGCTATATTTAAGTAGCATCATTGCTGCAAATGCCAGCACGTATTATGCGCAAAAAAATAATCCGTCATACAATAGTTTGGGCGCCTCGGGTGCTGTTTCAGCCGTAGTTTTTGCCTCTATTCTATTTCAACCAACAGCTAAAATTTACCTATACGGATTAATTGGTATACCAGGTTATTTAGCCGGTATCGCGTATTTAATCTACTCTCAGTATTCGAGCAAAAATGGGAAAGACAATATTAATCATGAAGCCCATTTCTATGGTGCCGTTTATGGTGTAGTTTTTACCCTTGTTTTTAAACCAAGTGTGTTTAAATTCTTCTTGAACCAATTCTAAAACATAAATCCAATGCGCAAGAGGTAGGGACTATTTCTGTAAATTGACGAATTGGCATCGTACAATAAATCGTAAAGCAATAGTATTTGCGCACCATTGCTCCCATATCCGCCACCCACAAAAAATTGGTTCAGCCAAACCCGCTCACTGGTGGTAATAGTCCTAAAATATTCGTAATTGATGGGTTGCCATTCTGCATGGGCTATGATTGCAGATAAAATTTCTTGTTGGGCAAATACAAGTGGCCCATAGGTATGCGTGGATAATTTTAAATTTGGAGCCAAGGTTCTACTCTGATAAATATAAATAAAACCTGCACCTAAAATGGTATGTGGGAAAACCCTATAACCCAACATCGGTTGAGCCAAGGCAAAGGTTCCTATGCTATTAAACGACAAGCCAACATTGCCGCCAAATACAATTTTATCTTTATCAAATGCATATTTCTTGCCTTCATAGGCTTTTAATTGTTCTTGCTTTTTGGCTTCTTCTTCATCCAGTTGTTGCATTTTTCTTTGTGCCCAAACAGGAGCAGTGCATAAAAATAAAATGGATAGTATAATGGATATTTTTTTCATTTTGGGCAAAAATAAATTAAATAAATGGATAAAATTCGCTAAAGGTTTTATTAATTCGCACTGCTATTAACGTAAAGAACCATGACAAAAATACATAATTTTTCGGCCGGTCCGGCAATTTTACCCCAATCAGCCATAGATGCAAGTATTGAGGCATTACAGAATTTTTCAGGAACCAATTTATCTTTAATTGAGATTTCGCATCGCAGCAAGGAATATGAGGCAGTTGTGGCAGAAGCCGTTCAATTGGTTAAAGATATTTTACATCTAAGTGCCGATTATGAAGTGGTTTTTTTACAAGGGGGTGCCAGCTTGCAATTTGATATGATACCGATGAACTTTTTAGGTTCGGGGCAATCTGCAGCATACGTAAATACAGGTGTTTGGGCGGGTAGAGCCATTAAAGAAGCAAAAATGTTTGGGCAGGTAAACGTATTGGCAAGTAGTGAGGATAAAAATTTTAATTACATACCAAAAGACTATACCATTCCATCGGATGCATCTTATTTTCATTGCACCAGTAATAATACCATTTATGGTACCGAAATGTTTTCATTTCCTAACTCGCCAATCCCAATGATTTGCGATATGAGTTCTGATATTTTTAGCAGACCTTTTGATGCATCACAATTTGATATGATTTATGCCGGTGCTCAAAAAAATATGGGTCCAGCCGGTACAACCTTAGTTATTATTAAAAAGTCGCTGCTCGAAAAAGCAAATGAAAAAGTGCCAACCATGTTAAATTACAAGGTGCATATTGAAAATGGTAGTATGTATAACACACCTAGTGTATTTGCCATTTTTGTTTGCATGCATACCTTACGTTGGATAAAATCTATTGGTTTGGAAGCCATGGAAGTTAGGAACAAAGCAAAAGCAGATCTTTTATATGCAGAAATAGATAGAAATTCTTTGTTTGTAGGAACCGTTGTGCCGGAAGACAGAAGCCGAATGAATGTAAATTTTGTATTGAAAGATGCAAATTTAGAAGCTGCCTTTTTAAAGTTTTGTGAGTCTCGTCACCTAAGTGGATTAAAAGGACACCGTTCTGTAGGTGGCTTACGCGCATCATTGTACAATGCCTTAGAATTGGAAAGTGTACAAGCATTGGTGGATGCCATGCAAGATTTTGAAAAAGCAAACGCATAATTTTTAGAATAAAAATGACAAGAATTTTAGCTAACGATGGTATTGATGCAAGCGGTAAAGCAATGCTTGAGGCTGCAGGTTTTGAGGTAGTAACCGAAAAAATTGCTCAAGAAAATTTAGTAAACGAACTCAATAACTTTGACGCCATTTTGGTGCGTTCTGCTACCAAAGTTCGCAAAGACTTAATTGAAGCCTGTCCGAATTTGAAACTGATTGGCAGGGGCGGAGTAGGTATGGATAATATAGATGTAGATTACGCCAAGCAAAAGGGGATTAAAGTAATTAATACACCAGCTTCTTCATCAATTAGTGTGGCTGAATTAGTATTTGCACATTTATTTTCAGGTATTCGTTTCTTACAACATACCAACCGCATTATGCCACAAGAGGGCAATACGCGTTTTGCTGAACTCAAGAAAACAGCCTCAAATGCCATTGAATTGCAAGGTAAAACTATGGGTATTTATGGCTTTGGTAGAATTGGTCAGGAGGTGGCTAAAATTGCAGTAGGTATGGGCATGAAAGTATTGGCTTTCGATCCATATGTAGAAACGGTAGACTTAGCCCTAAATTTACCTATGCTAGGCGCTAATTCTCGTGTGAAAGTAAGTATTAATACGGTAAGTGAACAATCGGTAATTTCTCAAAGTGATTTTATTACTTTTCATATTCCATTTAATGAAGGGGATAAAGCCCCAATAGATGCAGCGAAAATGGCTAAAATGAAAAAAGGGGTTGGACTCATAAACTGTTCTCGTGGTGGCGTTATTGGCGAAGCCGATTTGTTGGCTGCTTTAGAAACGGGACAGGTTTCTTTTGCAGGTTTAGATGTATTTGAAAAAGAACCACCGGTAAATATGGCTATCCTTCAACATCCACACGTGTCTTTGAGTCCACACGTGGGGGGCAGCACCAAAGAAGCACAAAATAGAATTAGCCTCGAATTGGCAGAAAAGGTAATCGAGTTTTTTAATAATTAATTTGTCTGAACCGAATTAAATGGCAAAAGTAAAACCCTTTGCAGCTTTAAGGCCAGCAAAAGAAAAAGTTGGAGAGGTAAGTGCAACACCTTTTGATGGAGCATCCAAAGACCAAGCGTTGACAGAAATGCTGCATAATCCAATTTCATACTTACATGTTGTGAAGCCGCATTTGCATTTTAAAGGTGAAAAGAAAAATCCAGAGAAACATTTTCAACTCGGATTAGAATTTCTTGAAAAATTAAAAGCGCAAGGGAATCTTATTAAAGATGAAAAGCCGTCTTTTTATATATATCGATTAATAAAAGGACATCAAGCCTATGCCGGAATAATTGCTATGGCCAGTGTAGATGATTATTTAAATAATCGCATCTTAAAACATGAAAATACACTTACCGAAAAACAAAATGAAATTGCCGAACACATTAAGTTTTACAATAATTTAGGTAATCCTGTTTTACTTACCTATCCTGATGATGAATCGATTGATTTGCTTATCAATCAATACATTTTAAAACATGTGCCGGAGTATAATTTTATAAGCGCAGACCAGGTAAAACACAATATGTGGGTGGTAACAGAAGAGAAAGATATTGCGTTATTAGAATCGCGATTTGATACCATACACACTTTATACATTGCCGATGGTCACCACCGCTCTGCCGGATCTGCCGCCTTTTGCGAGATGAAACGCCAAGAGAATCCAAACTATACCGGAAATGAAACATTTAATTACTTTCCGGTATGTTTAATTCCTTTTAGTAAATTAACTATTTTTGAATATCACCGATTGGTAAGGGATAAAGGTGTCGTTAATAGTCCGCATTTTATCGAAGAAATAAAGAAGTATTTTACGATAATACCAAGTGGACATTTACCGGTTCAACCATTACATAAAAAGGAATTTGGATTATACTTTCAAGGTAAAGCCTATTTGTTACAACTCAAAACAGAATGGGAAGCCACTTTACAAGGCACTTTGGCTCATTTAGATGTAAGCATTGTGGAAGAATTTATATTGAAGAAAGTATTTAATATTACTGATAGTAAAACAGATTCACGCTTGAGTTTTATGGATGGTGGCAGGGGAATTGGCCATTTGCAAGACGCGGTAGATAAAGGTGATTTTGATGTGGCCATTTCTTTATACCCAACCAGTATGGATGAAGTAAAAAGAGTGGCAGAAGAAAACTTAATTATGCCCCCAAAATCTACTTGGATTGAACCAAAAATTCGTACCGGTTTAATCATATTAGACCATGGATAATCTGAGCAGCAAAGAGGAGAAATTACAAGCTTTTTCGCGCTTGTTAGACATCATGGATGAGCTTCGCGAAAAATGTCCTTGGGATAAAAAACAAACCCTAGAAAGTTTAAGGCATTTAACCATTGAGGAAACATTTGAATTGGCTGATGCCATTATTAAAAACGACTTCAAAGAATTAGAAAAAGAGCTAGGAGATGTATTATTACATATTGTTTTTTATGCCCGAATTACCAGTGAATTGGGCAAGTATGATATCAGTCACATTATACACACCCTGTGCGAAAAATTGATTGTTAGGCACCCGCATATATACGGAAATGTGCAGGCCGATACAGAAGAACAGGTAAAAGAAAATTGGGAGCAAATTAAACTCAAAGAAGGAAATAAATCTGTGTTAAGCGGAGTTTCTAAGGGTGCACCCTCTTTGGTTAAAGCTTATCGTATGCAAGAAAAAGCAGCTCAAGTAGGATTTGATTGGGAAACTGGAGAACAAGTATGGGCCAAAGTGCAAGAAGAGCTACAAGAGTTTAAAGAAGAATTGGTTCGTACCGAAAATAAAGAAAAAACAGAACAAGAGTTTGGAGATTTATTATTTTCATTGGTTAATCTCGCCAGAAAATCTGGTCTGAACCCAGATGATGCCCTTGAATATACCAATCAAAAATTTATTAAACGCTTTACTTTCATTGAAGAACGCGCCAAAAGCCTTAATAAAAATCTGAAAGATATGCGTTTAGAAGAGATGGATGCCATCTGGAATGAGGCAAAAAAATTGAAGTAATTTTTATCATTTCTAATTCTTTTAAACAAACATTTACTCCCTTATATTTGTTACCAAAATAAGTATGGTACACAAAATAACAGATGAAAATTTTGCGGCTGAATTGGCCGGAAATGAAAATGTAGTAATAAAGTTTTATGCAGATTGGTGCGGAAGTTGCCGTTTATTTTCACCAAAGTTTACCAGATTAAGTAATACTGATACCTATCAGAATATTAAATTTTTAGAGGTAAATGCGGAAGAAAATCCAGAGGCTAGAAAGATAGCTAACGTAAATAATTTGCCTTATTTTGCAACCTTTAAGCACGGACAATTGGTGCAGGGTGAAACTACTTCTAAAGAAGAGTTTTTGGTAAACATGCTAGCACAACTTACTGCTTAATGCTATGAAATTTCCAATTATTAAGGCGCTAGCTGAAACAAAAACATTAGCTGAATTAAAGCAGGCAGAAGAACTTTTGTGCAATGAAATGCCTCTTCCATTTGAAGTAGGGGGCAATGATGAAGGCGAACAATTGACGCATATTTTAGGTGCAATTGATATTTTGGAGCGTGTAGAAAAAGACAATATCGACCTAAAAACCGCCACTAGAGCCTTTTTAGAGCGCGTAAGGAACTCAATTTCATAGCGTTATAAATGTTGAAAGAATTTACACTAATTTATCACCAAAATCAATGCAGAATAGGGGTAAAAATCTATTTTTGCGAGGTTATTAAAAATCTATTTTTATGTCAACACCTGTAGATTATTTCGCCATATTCATGCAATTTTTAGTTGCTATTGGATTTGTGGTGGTATCCATGTTGGTTTCTCATTGGGCGGGTCCGAAACGCAAAACCACCGATAAATTGGAAAATTTTGAGTGTGGTATAGATGCTGTGGGTAATGCACGTATGCCATTTTCTATTCGTTATTTCATGACTGCCATCTTGTTTGTTATGTTCGATGTGGAAGTTGTATTTATGTATCCATGGGCAGTTAACTTTCGCCAATTGGGAATGTTGGGTTTGGTAGAAATGTTCTTGTTCGCCGGATTATTGTTGTTAGGTTATGTTTACATCCTTAAAAAGGGTGCCTTAAAATGGGAGTAATATCCTCGAAAATAAAATATTAATTTATGTCGAATATTCAAATAACAGAAGCACCTCCAGGCCTAGAAGGCCAAGGTTTCTTTGCAACCAGTTTAGATAAAGCAGTTGGTTTAGCAAGAGCCAATTCTATTTGGCCATTGCCATTTGCCACTTCTTGTTGTGGTATTGAATTTATGGCAACTATGGCTTCCAATTACGACTTAGCTAGGTTTGGTTCAGAACGTATTTCATTTTCTCCTCGCCAAGCAGATTTACTGATGGTAATGGGCACGATCTCCAAAAAAATGGGTCCGGTACTACGCCAAGTATATCTTCAAATGGCCGAACCAAGGTGGGTAATTGCCGTAGGCGCATGTGCTTCAAGTGGCGGTATTTTTGATACTTACTCTGTTTTACAGGGCGTTGATAAAGTATTACCAGTTGATGTTTACGTTCCTGGTTGTCCGCCGCGTCCGGAACAAATAATTGATGGGGTAATGAAAATTCAAGAATTGGTTAAAAATGAATCTTTAGACCGCAGAAATTCTCCTGAATATAAAGCATTAATGGCAAGTTACGGGATACAATAATGAGTGAAATAAACAACGCCTATTTGCTCAAAGAATTAAATGAGCAGTTTTCTGATGCCATTGTTTCGGCAGAGGAACCATATGGAATGCTTACCATTGTGTTACACAAAAATCAAATTGTACCTTGTGTGCAATATTTAAAAGACCATGCACAATTAAAAATGCAGTTTTTAACTGATTTGTGTGGGGTTCATTTTCCCGATCAAAAGGGTAACGAATTGGGTGTAGTTTATCATTTTCATAGCTTCATCAACAATTTGCGCCTGCGCATTAAGTGCTTTATGTCTGCCGATGATCCAAAAATTGATAGCATCAGCGAAATTTTTGGAGCGGCCAATTGGCAAGAGCGAGAAACTTTTGATTTTTATGGCATCGAATTTATAGGTCACCCTAATTTGAAACGTATCTTAAATGTAGACGAAATGGATTATTTCCCGATGCGTAAAGAATACCCGCTCGAAGACCAAACAAGAACTGATAAAGACGATACTTATTTTGGAAGGTAATGACATGGAAAATACGATAGGAAATTACGATCATAAAGCAGAATATACCACTTTAAATCTTGGTCCAACGCACCCAGCAACACATGGTATTTTCCAAAATATTCTTACCATGGACGGTGAGATTATTGTTGATACAGAGCAAACCTGTGGATATATTCATAGGGCATTTGAGAAAATAGCTGAACACCGCCCATTTTATCAAGTGACTCCGCTAACAGACCGACTAAATTATTGTTCATCTCCTATTAATAACATGGGATGGCATATGACGGTAGAAAAGTTATTGGGGGTTGAAACACCCAAGCGAGTAGATTATATGCGTGTTGTAATTATGGAATTGGCGCGTATTTCAGACCATTTGGTTTGCAATTCAGTAATTGGGGTAGATGTGGGCGCATTGACAGGTTTTACTTACGTGTTTCAATGGCGTGAGCGCATCTACGATATTTTCGAAGAAATTTGTGGGGCGAGGTTAACCACAAACATTGGTAGAATTGGTGGCTTAGAAAGAGATTTTTCTCCATCAGTTATTCAAAAAATCCGTGCTTTTGTAAATGAATTTCCTGCAGCTTTGCGTGAGTTTACCAACTTGCTTGAACGCAATCGCATATTTATGGACAGAACAATTGGCGCTGGTCCGATTAATACCGAGCGTGCATTGCATTATGGCTTTACTGGCCCTAATCTGCGTGCTACTGGGTTAGATTATGATGTGCGTGCCATGAATCCGTATAGTAGCTATCAAGATTTTGATTTTATCATTCCAGTGGGTATCAATGGGGATACATACGACCGTTTTATGGTGCGCCAACAAGAAATGTGGGAGAGCTTAAAAATTATTACTTCGGCAATAGAAAACTTGCCAGCAGGAAAGTTTTTTGCTGAGGTTCCTGAGTTTTATTTGCCTCCAAAACAAGAAGTATATAACAATATGGAAGCCTTAATATGGCATTTCAAAATTGTAATGGGCGAGGCTGATGTTCCGGTAGGAGAGGTTTACCATGCCGTTGAAGGAGGGAATGGTGAATTAGGATTTTATTTGGTGAGCGACGGTGGAAGAGCAGCATACCGTTTACATTTCCGCCGACCATGTTTCATTTACTATCAAGGTTTTCCGGAAATGATTAAAGGCTCTACTTTAAGCGATGCCATTGTAACCATGAGTAGCATGAATGTAATTGCGGGAGAATTAGATGCCTAAAAAGTCCAAAGACAAACGACTAAATAACAAATAATGAGTGATATAAAATTTAGTAAAGAAACATTAGCACTTGCCAATCAGATTATTGCGCGCTATCCAGAAGGCAAACAAAAGTCGGCTTTGATTCCGCTATTGCATTTGGCTCAGGCCGAATTTGATGGATGGTTAAGCCCTGAAGTTATGGATTATGTGGCCTCATTACTTCATATTCAAAATATTGAAGCCTACGAAGTGGCATCGTTTTATTCGATGTTTAACCTAAAGCCAGTTGGTAAATGCATGATTGAGGTTTGTAGAACAAGCAGTTGTTGGTTACGTGGGGCAAATGAAGTAATTGCGCATTTAGAAAATAAACTAGGCATAAAAGAAGGAGAAACCACCGCAGATGGTATGTTTACTTTGAAGGCAGTAGAATGTTTGGGTAGTTGTGGAACCGCTCCAATGATGATGATTGGCGCTCAGTTTCATGAAAACTTAACACATGAAAAACTAGATGCCATCATAGATACTTGCAAACAGGATGGTAAGCGTAAAACGTATTTAGACAGTGTAGTGGTTGATAATTATTAATAACATGGGTAGAAAAATATTATTAGCACACGATCATGTGCCTGGCATACAGGGTTACGAAGTATACAGGCAGCATGGTGGATATAATTCTGTAGAAAAGGCTATCAAAACCATGAGTCCAGAGGCAGTGGTTGAAGAGGTTAAAAAATCTGGTTTAAGGGGTAGAGGAGGCGCAGGCTTTCCTACTGGGATGAAATGGAGCTTTTTGGCTAAACCAGAAGGTGTTCCGCGTTATTTGGTTTGCAATGCAGACGAGAGTGAGCCGGGTACCTTTAAAGACCGTTATTTAATGTCGCGCATTCCGCATACATTGGTGGAAGGAATGATTACCTCAAGTTATGCCTTGGGAGTAAATACCGCCTATATCTATATCAGAGGTGAGTATTTTTATATAGTTAGTATTTTAGAAAAAGCCATTGCAGAAGCTTATGCCAATGGTTGGTTAGGGAAAAATATACTGGGTTCAGGTTATAACTTGGATTTATATGTGCAAGTGGGAGCAGGTGCTTACATCTGTGGTGAAGAAACAGCCTTACTCGAGAGTTTAGAGGGTAAGCGAGGAAATCCAAGAATAAAGCCGCCGTTCCCTGCTATTGCTGGTTTATATGGCTGCCCTACAGTAGTAAATAATGTTGAAACATTAGCAGCGGTTTCGTTTATAGTAAATGAAGGTGGCGATGAATACGCTAAAATTGGTATTGGAAAATCTGCCGGTACCAAACTGATTTCGGCTTCTGGACACATCAATAAACCGGGTGTTTACGAAATTGAAATGGGTATAAGTGTAGAAGATTTCATTTTCAGTGAGGAATACTGCGGCGGTATTTCAAATGGAAAAAAACTAAAAGCGGTAGTAGCTGGAGGTTCTTCGGTGCCAATATTACCTGCCGATAAAATATTGCATTTAGCCAATGGAGAAAAGCGTTTAATGTCGTACGAAAGTTTGGCAGATGGCGGTTTTGGTGGTGGAACGATGTTGGGTTCTGGTGGATTTATTGTGATGGATGAAGACACAAGCATAGTAGAAAATTTATTCACTTTTGCCCGTTTTTATCACCATGAGAGTTGCGGACAATGTTCTCCGTGTCGCGAGGGGACTGCTTGGATGGAGAAAATTTTACATAAAATGATTGATGGTCATGCCACGGTGGCCGACATTGATTTGTTATGGGAGATTCAAGCTAAAATTGAAGGAAATACCATTTGTCCGCTTGGTGATGCAGCAGCTTGGCCAGTGGCTAGTGCCATCCGTCATTTTAGAAGCGAATTTGAGGAGTATGTTAAAAATCCTAAAGTAATCAACAAAGTAACGCGCATGGCGGTATAAATGATTTCGGTTTGAACCTAATAGAACAACATATCGACGCTATTTCTGAAATCTGTAAGAAGCACCAGGTAAAGGAATTGTATGCTTTTGGTTCAGTATTGGATGAAAATAGGTTCAGACCGGATAGTGATGTGGATTTGATGGTAGAGTTTAATAACATGTCATACGATTTTTATGCTGAAAATTACAATGAGTTTGAAAACAGTTTAACCTCTTTGTTAAATAGAGAAGTAGATTTAATGTCTCCAAAATTTCCCAGAAACAGAATTTTTATTAAAAGACTTAATGAAACAAAAAAGAAAATTTTTGAATCATGACTGAGGAAGAATTAAAATACATTGTAGATATTGAATTAGCAATTCTTGATATTCAGGAAATAATTGGAGACCTTAAAGTTTTTAATGAATTCAATACAAACAAAGAAAAGAAATATGCGGTGGAACGTTGTTTTGCGGTTATTGGAGAGGCAGTAAAGAATTTTAAAAATAGTAATAAAGAAACCGAGATTTCACATGTGAAAGAGATAATTGGCCTAAGAAATAAAATAGTACATGCATATGATTCTATTAATTATGAACATCTTTGGGCAATTGTTTAAATCATTTACCAAAGTTAAAATAGATAAACTCATTAAGGATAACGAATAGTAAATATAAAGCAAACATATTATAAATTATACCTAGAGAATGATTTATCAATCTCTAAATTATATAAAATAAATGGCAAAAGTAACAATAGACGGTAGAACAATTGAGGTTCCAGATGGAACTACCATCTTGCAGGCAGCAAGAATGATTGGGCCAGAAGTGGCACCGCCAACCATGTGCTATTATAGCAAACTTAAAACCAGTGGAGGGTATTGCAGAACCTGCTTGGTTGAAGTAACAAAAGGATCTGAAAAAGACCCAAGGCCAATGCCAAAATTGGTTGCTTCTTGCCGAACCACAGTTATGGATGGAATGGAAGTAGGAAATACAACTTCTCCGAAAGTAATTGAGGCCAGAAAAGGTGTGGTTGAGTTTTTATTGCTAAATCATCCTTTAGATTGTCCTATCTGTGATCAGGCGGGTGAATGCCATTTGCAAGACCTCTCATATGAACATGGGTCGAGTAAAACACGTACAGATTTTGAACGCAGAACTTTTGAGAAAATTGATATTGGTGAAAAAGTTCAGTTACACATGACGCGTTGCATCCTATGCTATCGTTGTGTAAAAGTAGCCAATCAAATTACGGATGGTAGGGTTCATGGGGTAATAAACCGCGGCGACCATTCAGAAATATCTACTTATGTAGAACAAGCTATTGATAATGATTTCTCTGGAAACGTGATAGATGTTTGTCCAGTTGGCGCACTTACCGATAAAACCTTTAGGTTTAAAAGCAGGGTTTGGTTTACCAAACCAGTTACGGCACACAGAAACTGTGAGAAATGTTGTGGTAAGGTAAACTTATGGTACAAAGGCGAGGAGGTATTGCGCGTAACAGGAAGAAAAGACCAATGGGGTGAAGTAGAAGAATTTATTTGTAATACTTGCAGGTTTGATAAGAAAAGTACTTCTGATTGGACAATTGAAGGGCCAACTACCATCAGTAGACACTCCGTTATTTCGGCCAATCACTATGAGGTATTTAAAAAACCTACTGAATTTAAATTAAATGAAGTAAAACCATTAACAATACAAGAAGGAGATAAATCATGAGTGTATTAGTTTTTAAAGCGATATTGGTTGTTGTATTGTTTTTGGTGAGTTTGGGTATTGCTGCTTACAGTACTTATGCAGAAAGAAAAGTAGCTGCTTTTTTACAAGATAGAATTGGACCAGATAGAGCAGGTCCTTTTGGTTTATTGCAGCCAATAGCTGATGGGGTAAAAATGTTCTTAAAGGAAGAAATTATTCCAACTCTTTCTGATAAATTTCTCTTCATTCTGGGTCCAAGTATGTTTATGGTAACTACTTTAATGGTATCAGCTGTAATTCCTTGGGGTATGCCTCTAGAAATTGGTGGTGAAATGTTTGCCTTGCAAGTGGCAGATGTAAATATTGGAATATTATATGTTTTAGGAGTCGTTTCTCTAGGTGTTTACGGTATAATGATTGGAGGTTGGGCTTCTAATAATAAGTATGCGCTTTTGGGTGCTATCCGCGCCAGTAGTCAAATGATTAGTTATGAATTAGCTATGGGTATGAGTGTGGTGGCTATATTATTAATGACGAATGGTTCACTCAGTATCAATCACATTGTAGAAGCGCAAGGAACAGGAAAATTATACGGGTTTATTAATGTTTCTGGGATGAATTGGAATGTATTTTATCAGCCAGTTGCCTTTCTCATATTTTTGATTTGTGCCTTTGCTGAAGCTAATCGTACACCATTTGATTTACCAGAATCTGAATCTGAGTTGATAGGAGGGTTTCATACAGAGTATTCGTCGATGAAACTCGGATTATACTTATTTGGTGAATACATCAATATGTTTATTTCTTCTGCCATTATCTCTTGTTTATTTTTTGGTGGATACAACTTTCCTGGGATTGAATACCTTGGAACTATATTGCCACATAACATTGTAAGTATTATCAGTGTGTTGGTTTTATTTGGCAAAATTTTCTTCTTTATCTTCTTTTTTATGTGGGTGCGTTGGACAATCCCAAGGTTTAGATACGACCAATTAATGCGCTTAGGATGGCAAATTCTTATGCCTATTGCTATTGTTAACGTATTACTAACCGCATTAGGAATAACCCTTTTTGGCAATTAATTAATACCGAACCAAACGAATTATGCAATTAACAAATAGATCGAAAGTAGTAACCAAGCCAGAAATGACCTGGGTAGAGAAGTTATACCTACCTGCCATTTTGGGAGGTTTACAAATAACCATAAAACATCTTTTTAAGAAAAAAGCTACTGTAAAGTATCCAGAAGTTAAAAAGGAGTTTGCGCCCGTTTACCGTGGGATGCATGTATTAAAGCGCGATGAGCAAGGAAGAGAAAATTGCACAGCATGTGGCTTATGCGCCGTATCTTGTCCGGCCGAAGCTATAACTATGGATGCAGCAGAACGCCAAAAAGGGGAAGAACATTTGTATCGTGAAGAAAAATATGCAGCGAAGTATGAAATTAATATGTTGCGCTGCATTTATTGCGGTTTGTGCGAAGAGGCTTGTCCGAAAGACGCCATTTACCTCACCGATAGAATTGTTCCATCTGAATATACCCGTGGTGAATTTGTTTTTGGAAAAGACATGTTGGTAGAAAGGATAGATGATAGAGTTGATGTGAGTAAGAGAAAAAAAGAGTATTCCATTTAAGCTTCGGCACTAAACCCAATGAAAATAAATCTGTAATGAGTAGTCAGTTAATATTTTTTATACTTGCAGCGCTCTCTATTATGAGTGCCCTGTTTGTTGTTTTTTCTAAGAATCCGATATATAGTGTGATTTGGTTGATTGTTTGTTTCTTTTCAATTGCCGGACACTACATCATGCTTAATGCCCAATTTTTAGCAATAGTGCACATCATAGTTTATGCGGGTGCAATCATGGTTTTAATGTTGTTTACGGTAATGTTACTTAATTTAAACAAAGCTACAGAACCACATAAACCAATGCTTTACAAACTAGCAGCTATGATCAGTGGTGGATTAATGTTATTGGTATTACTAGCCAGTATGAGGTCTACAGCGCTTGGTGCATATGCTTCTCCAGCTTACACAGAATCTGGCTATGTTCAAAATGTGGGTATGGTTTTATTCACAGAGTTTTTATTGCCATTTGAGATGACATCGGTATTGTTTATTGCTGCAATGATTGGAGCAGTTGTTTTAGCTAAAAAGGAGGTACATTAATGGAAGCAAATATGATTCAAGCAAATCCGCAAAATTGGTATTTGGTGTTAAGTACCATACTTTTTTCTATTGGGGTAATGGGCGTTTTAATGCGCAGAAATGCACTTATTATTCTAATGTGTATTGAGTTAATGCTTAATTCTGTAAACCTACTATTGGTTAGTTTTTCTGCCTATGCAGGTAACTCTGAAGGGCAGGTTTTTGTATTTTTTATTATGGTTGTTGCCGCAGCAGAAGTTGCGGTAGGCTTAGCATTATTGGTGAGTATCTACAGAAATTTAGCAACCACTGATATTGATGTGTTAAGTAAATTAAAATGGTAGGAGCATATAAATAATTATGATAGATAACTTTTTAGAACTAACGAAATTAATTACACCTGCTACTCTGGTGCCATTATTTCCACTGATTGGGTTTCTGCTTATTGCCCTTTTTGGAAAACAATTGAATCATGTATCTGGTTGGTTGGCAAGTGCAATGATTTTAGCATCATTTGTGCTTACCTGTTTTTTATTTATTAATCTTCCCGGAAAATCAGATCTTAACTTTGAACTATTTCAATGGATGAAATGGGGAAATATTACCTTATCTTTTGGCTTTTTAATTGATCATCTTTCATTGGTTATGATGCTTGTGATTACAGGAATTGGATTTCTAATTCACCTGTATTCTATCGGTTATATGCACCACGACGAGGGTTTTAGTAGGTTTTTTTCATACCTAAATCTTTTTATCTTCTTTATGCTCTTATTGGTAATGGGTAATAGCTACCTCATTATGTTTATAGGTTGGGAAGGTGTTGGACTAGCATCGTATTTACTCATTGGCTTCTGGTACAAAAATGATGCATATAATGATGCTGCTAAAAAGGCATTTATTATGAATCGTATTGGCGACCTCGGATTTTTGTTAGCCATGTTTTTCATGTTATTTTATTTTGGTGGATTAGATTACCTTACCGTTAATGAAGCTGCTAGTGGATTTGAAGTAGGTACGCTATTAATTACATCCATTACTTTATTACTTTTTGTAGGTGCTATGGGTAAGAGTGCTCAATTGCCTTTGTACACTTGGTTGCCAGATGCCATGGCTGGCCCAACACCTGTTTCTGCGTTAATTCATGCTGCAACCATGGTTACGGCGGGTATATATATGATTGCCCGTTCTAATATTTTATTTGCCATGGCTCCACATACGTTAGATGTGGTAATGTGGGTAGGCGTGGCCACATCCATTTTTGCCGCAGTGATTGGCATGAAGCAAAACGATATTAAAAAGGTTTTGGCTTATTCTACAGTTTCTCAGCTTGGATTAATGTTTGCGGCGCTTGGAATGGGTGCTTTTGAAAGCGGTATGTTTCATGTGGTTACACATGCTTTCTTTAAAGCCTTGTTATTCTTAGGTGCAGGTTCTGTAATCCATGCTATGAGTGGCGAACAAGATATCAGAAATATGGGTGGTTTGTCTAAGTATATCAAAATTACTTGGGCTACTTTCTTAATTGGTACTTTGGCTATTTCTGGAATATTTCCTTTCTCGGGATTTTTCTCTAAAGATGAAATTTTAGCGAATGCTTATAACGGACATACGCTGGTTTGGATATTATTAAGCATTAGTTCAATGCTAACTGCTTTTTATATGTTTAGGCTGTTTTTCTTAACTTTTAGTAGAGATTTTAGAGGTACAGCGCAGCAGCAATCACATCTGCATGAATCTCCATGGACCATGACAGTTCCCTTAGTGGTATTATCTGTATTTGCTGTAATAGCAGGTTTTTGGGGATTACCAGCTGTGTTATCAGAGAATCATATGTTTGCCAATTATTTGGCCCCAATATTTGCAGATTCTAAAGAAATTATGCGTGCGCACCCGCATGTAGATCACAGCACAGAATGGTTGTTAATGGGTATTGCTACGCTAGCGGCATTGATCAGTATTGGTATCGCTTATAATTTTTACATTCATTCCAAATTATTACCTGAAGCAGATGCTGAAACCAAAGGATTGAGCAAATGGGTAGCTAATAAATTTTATGTTGATGAGTTGTACGACAAATTGTTTGTGCGCCCAATGATGGTATTAAGTGACTTATTCTATGTATTGGTTGATAAATTAATTGTTGATTTGTTGGTTATGGCCAGTGCGTGGATTATTGGTTTTACAGGACGAACAATTCGTTTGGTTCAGACCGGAAATACTGGTTTATATTTATTTTTGATGGTTATTGGAATGATGGTTTTTATGTTAATTCAATTAGTGTATTAAATGCTTAGTTTAACTCTTTTATCTATACCGCTGATTGCTGCCATCCTGTTGTTGTTTAGCAGGGGCAATCTGAGCCGAAATCTTGCCTTGGTATTTACCCTTGTGCAACTGGTTTTTACCGTGTATGCCTATACGGTATTTAAAAATGAAGGCTCAGCAGCTTTCGAATTTCTTGCCAACTGGTCTGTTAAACCCGTTTTGAATATTCACTTTGCCATGGATGGTATGAGTTTGGTAATGCTTATGCTTACCAATCTTTTATTGCCTTTGATCGTATTAAGTGGTTATAACCGTGAAATGGAGCGCCCACATGTTTTTTATAGCTTAATGCTTTTTATGCAGTTTGCTTTAAATGGTGTATTCATTTCTTTTGATGGTTTTATTTATTACATTTTTTGGGAGTTAGCGCTTATTCCAATCTACTTTATTGCATTTAATTGGGGTGGAGAAAACAGAGCAAAAGTGACCCTTAAGTTTTTTATCTATACGCTAGCAGGCAGTTTGTTGATGCTTTTTGCATTTTTATTTTTGTATAATGGAAGTCCAGCTCACTCCTTAGATTGGAGCTCCCTAACAAATAATCCTGCTTGCAGCTGTAACCAAACATGGTTATTTTGGCTGTTTTTTATTGCGTTTGCCATTAAAATTCCCATTATACCATTTCATACTTGGCAGCCAGATACCTATGCCACTGCACCTACGCAAGGCACGATGTTGTTGTCAGGTATTATGTTAAAAATGGGAACCTATAGTTTATTGCGCTGGTTAATTCCGGTAGTTCCTGCTGGTGTGGCAGAATGGCAATATGTAGCCATTACATTAAGTGTAATAGGAATTGTTTATGCCTCTGTAATTGCCATTATGCAAAAAGATTTAAAACGTTTATTGGCGTATTCATCTATTGCGCATGTGGGCTTAATCAGTGCCGGTATTTTTACCCTGAACCTAAGCGGATTTCAAGGAAGCATGGTACAAATGTTTGCACACGGATTAAATGTTGTAGGGCTATTTTATTGCGCAGATATTATTTTAAATAGAACCAAACATCATGAAATTGAAGGTTTGGGAGGTATCAGGCTAATTGCACCTAAGTTCGCCACTTGGTTTATGATTGTAATTCTGGGTTCGGTAGCCCTACCATTAACCAATGGATTTGTGGGTGAGTTTATGTTACTATTTAGTGTATATCAATATAATACTTGGCTTGCCGTATTTGCTGGCTTAACCATCATTTTAGGTGCAGTATATATGTTACGTATGTATCAGAAAATGGTTTTGGGCACAGCAATCAAAGAAAATATGGTTTTCCCAGATTTATATTGGAATGAAAAAATTGTATTGGTTACCATTGGTATTTTAATTTTTGTTATGGGAATTTTTCCTAGACCAATAATGGAACTAACGGAACCAGTTTTGAAAAACTTAATTAAATAATACCACGTGAATACTTTAATCTATACTTCAATATTGGGATTTCTTTGCATGGTGCTGGAAATCTTTAATGTGAGAAAACTCATAGTGCCTGCATTGGTATTAGGTCTGGCATTAATATTCGGACTAAACCTAAATGATTGGAACAGCAACCAAAGCTTCTTTAATAATATGGTGCGCATCGATAATTTTTCGGTGGCTTTTAGTGGCTTGGCGATTTTTGTTACTTTGTTAATTTTTATCTTGGCAACTGATTATTATACAGATGATCAGAATCATATTAGCGACTACATGGCTATTCTTACCTTTATTTTGGTAGGTGCATTAATGATGTTCAATTATGCCAATTTAACCATGTTATTTTTGGGTATTGAAACCTTATCTATTGCCTTATATGTAATGGCTGGCAGCAAAAGATTTGATATTCGCTCAAACGAGGCAGGTTTTAAATATTTTTTAATGGGAAGTTTTGCCTCTGGATTTTTATTGTTTGGAATTGCACTCATCTACGGAGCTAGTGGTAGCTTTGATTTAAGTAAAATTGCTGATTATACAATTCAACATCAACAAAACATCTCGCCATTGTTTTATACTGGAATGTTTTTAGTTGTATTTGCAATGTTATTTAAAGTATCTGCAGCGCCTTTTCATTTTTGGGCCCCAGATGTTTATCATGGTTCTCCAGCATTGGTAACAGCCTATATGAGTACCTTGGTAAAAATTGCTGCATTTGCTGCGTTTTACAAATTAATGAGCACTACATTCTTTTATGCTTTCGAAAAAGTGGCTCCTGTACTTGCAATATCGGCAATAATTACACTAGCAGTTGGGAATTTAATGGCATTGGCTCAAACTAATTTTAAACGATTATTGGCCTATTCAGGGATTTCTCATGCTGGATACTTAATGTTAATTATTTTAACTGCCAAGAATCAAACTGCTGGTGCTCTGTTTTATTATTCACTTGCCTACGCATTGAGCACTTTAGCTGCTTTTGCAGTGGCTATTCCGGTTTTTAAAGCGGCAAAATCTGAAGATATTAGTGCTTTTAATGGATTAGCCAAAAAGAATCCAATTCATGCAGCAGCGCTTAGTATGGCTATGATTGGCTTAGCAGGTATTCCACCATTTGCAGGATTTTTAGGTAAATACTATATTTTTACAGAAGCTTTACAAAGTGATTACTTTTACACTACCTTAATTGCGATATTCGCCTCAATGATAGGTGTTTATTACTATTTCAAGGTGATTATTGCGATGTACGGTCAGCCAGCAAATGAGGCGAAAATGGAGCAATCCTTTAACTATAACCTTGTTTTGGGTGTTTGTATAGTCCTAAGCATACTTTTTGGAATTCTTCCAGGTCCCATTTTAAACATATTTTAAAAAATTAAACGTTACAGGTATTGAATGGTAAATGTTATTCATAATTAATTAATATACCATGCAACTTGCATATTCGTAAATATTGACTTTTTTTGTAAACAAATAAAATATAATTATAATTCTCATGAACAAGGTATCAGCACCTCAAAAAGAAAGCTCATTTAAAAGCAATTTCGCAGCTTTTACAATTCCAATCCTGGTAGCTACAGGTATTTTAATTTACAAGTTTGTATTGGGTAGTCCTTCCAACTTTGAAGGTGGTGATCCAAACAACCATCCGATTCCAGAGGGAGTAGGTCATGTTTTAGGATTAATTTACAAAGGTGGTTTCATTGTACCCATTTTGTTATCGTTGGTTTTAATGAGTATTACATTCTCTATCGAGCGTTTTTTAACAATCAATAAAGCACAGGGTACTTCAAGTGCAGAATCTTTTGTTCGCAAGGTTCAGGTTCACTTAAACGCTGGAAGCGTTGATTTAGCTATTCAAGAATGCGATAAGCAAAAAGGTTCAGTTGCAAATGTTGTTCGTGCTGCTTTGTTAAAATACAAAGAGATGGAAAACAAATCGGATATGGACACTGATAACAAGATTCTAGCTATTCAGAAAGAATTAGAAGAAGCTACAACTTTAGAATTACCAATGTTAGAAAAGAATTTAGTAATTATTGCTACGATGGCTTCGGTATCAACTTTGATCGCCTTATTAGGTACGGTTATTGGTATGATTAAAGCTTTCTCGGCCTTAGGTACAGGAGGAGCTCCAGATTCAGTTGGTTTGGCTAATGGTATTTCTGAAGCCTTGATTAATACAGCGTTAGGAATTGGAAATTCAGCTGTTGCAATTATTATGTACAATGTATTTACCACCAAAATCGATAAAATTACTTTTACGATTGATGAGGCTGGTTACAGTATTGTACAATCGTTTGCAGCTAAACACAAATAAATCATAGCGCTTGGATTATCCAATTTGCTCTGAAATAAATGATTTATAATTCTAATTTTTAAAAATAAAATACTATGCCAAAGGTTAAAGTACCTCGTAAAAGTACTTCAGTAGATATGACGGCTATGACAGATGTGGCCTTCTTACTACTTACGTTCTTTATGTTGGCTACACAATTCAAACCTGATGAGCCTGTAACGGTTAATGCACCTTCATCGGTAGCAGAGGTTCCTATTCCAGATGTAGACATCATGACAATCACAATTAGTGAAGATAGTCGTGTTTTCTTTAGTATGGAAGGGCAACAATACAAGCAAGAATTGATTCAAAAAATGAGTGCGTTAAAACAAGTTCCCTTCACCAATGAAGAGATAAAAGCATTTTCTTTAATGTCTAGTTTTGGTGTTCCATTCAATCAATTAAAAAATTTGTTAGCTGTGAAATCTGAAGAACGTGCTAAATTTAATCAAACTGGAATTCCTTGCGATTCGCTTAATAATGAACTTGGTGATTGGATTTGGCAAGCTCGTTTATCAAACAATAAAGTAAGGGTGGCCATTAAAGGCGATCAGAATTCAAATTTCCCTGTTATCAAACAAGTAATTGCTACATTACAGGAAAAGAAAGTTAATAGGTTTAATTTTATCACTAATATGTCTACTGAGGCAGCTGATTAATACTAAAAGAAAATGGCAGAAATAGAAGGCGGCGGCGGTGGCCATAAAAAAGGTGGGAAACCAAAAGGGAAGAAAATGTCGACTCGCGTTGACTTTACTCCCATGGTAGATTTAGGCTTTTTGCTTATTACCTTTTTTATGTTAACTACTTCCATGAGCAAGCCAAAAACCATGGAAATTAACATGCCTGTTAAGGATGTTATAGAAACAGAAAAACAAAAAGTAAAGGCTTCCCAAGCCATCACTTTGTTGTTAGCTGAGAACGATCAAATCGTATACTACTTTATCAATGAAACTACAGGTGAGCCAGAAACGCCTGTTATTACTAACTTTAGCAAGGGTGGTATTCGTGCCACTTTGTTGTCGAAAAATAAGGAATTATTAGATAAAGCGAACAATAACAACTACGATTCTATTCCAATCTTAAAGGACATGTACAGGCGTAATGAGATTCCTGAAGATGAAATGAAGCGCAGAATTGCCGGAATCAAAGCAAATAAAGATGCATTGATTGTTGTCATTAAAGCAGACGATAAAGCTAAATACCGCAATTTGGTTGATATTTTAGATGAAATGCTAATTTGTAATATAGGTAGATATGCGATCGTTGATATTACCGATATCGAAATTGAATTAATTAAGACTGCAATGGCTACAACGGCTAACGCAGCCTCAAGCACCACTCCTAAAACTAAATAGATATGGCATCAAAACTAGATATATTTGATAGTAAGTGGGTTGAATTAATTTTCAATCACAGAAATAAGGAATATGGTGCCTATGTACTCCGTAAAAAAGGTGATGAATACACAATAAAAGGTATTGTACTTTCAGTTGTTTTATTCTCACTCACCATTTCGGCGCCAGTAATTATTAATTATTTTAAGTCGAAACTGATGGTTGAAAATGATGTGAAGGTAACAGATGTTACTACATTAGAGGAACCACCTCCAATCGATAAAAACGAGCCACCACCACCGCCAGCAGAGCCACCACCGCCCCTAAAAAGTACGGTGAAGTTTACTCCGCCAGAAATTAAGCCCGATCAAGAGGTGCCAGACGAGGAACCACCTCCCATTCAGGAAGAAATGAAGGAGAAGGATGCTGGTGTAGCCACTGTTGAGGGTAATCCAGATGGTGTGGATGCAAGTTTGACAGAGGGAGGAGATGGCGATGCCAATGAAATTCTAACTTTTGCCGAACAAATGCCTGAATTTGCAGGTGGAACGGAAGAAATGTATAAGTATTTAGGTAAGAATATTATGTACCCACCCAATGCAAGAGAAAATAGTGTGGAAGGTAAGGTAGTACTTACTTTTGTGGTTGGTTCAGATGGAAAGATTTCTCAAATTGAACAGGTTGGTAAAAAATTGGGTTGGGGTTGTGATGAAGAAGCTATTCGTGTAGTAAAGTCTATGCCAGCATGGACACCAGGAAAGCAAAATGGAAAAGCTGTTACGGTTAAGTTTACTTTGCCTATTCGTTTCCAGTTAAATTAATTAAATAAATTTCAGGCCTGAATCTGCCAAGTCTTTTGCATATGCATCGGGTGGGGTAGGTTCAGGCCTTATGTTTTATAGTATGAACGAAAATTTAGAAGAAATAAGAGAAGAAAGAGATTCAAAAGTTGGAACTATATTTAAATATTTTAGTGCCATCATGGGTTTCTTCTACATGGTGTTTGGTGTTGTTTTTTATTTTTTTCCATTTATTGAAAAAATGGACCAATGGGCCAAAGTTGGAGTTAGTTCGGTTTTATTTTTATATGGTGCTTTTCGATTAAAGAGGGCTTTATGGAAATGAAAAATCTGATATGCTTAATTTTTGTGCTCACTATCTTGGCATGCAATAACGAGCCTGCTCAAGTAAATTTAGATACTACTACCAGTGGTGAAATTACGGTAAGTTGTGATGAAAGCTTAAAACCAATTATTGAAGCAGAACAAATGGTATTTGAGGAATTGCACCCAAAGGCCAAAATTAAAATGGTTTATTTAAGTGAGTTTGATGCAATTCAACTCATGCTTAAAGATAGTGCTCGCCTTGCTATTGTTACCCGTGAATTGAACCAAAGTGAATTGGCTGTACTTAGAGAACAAAAAATAAGTAAGGCCCGTTACCATAAAATTGGCTATGATGCAATTGCCTTTATTTTACATGCAGAAAATAAAGATACAAGTTTTTCTTTGGCTCAAATTAAAGGACTTCTTAGTGGTCAAATTTCGGAATGGAAACAAATTTCAGAAAAGTCTGATTTAGGTAAAATTCAAATAGTTTTTGATCATCCTAAGTCGGGCGCAATTCGGTATTTAGAAGACAGCGTATTACAAGGAAGCAAGATTGGAAAGAACTGTTTTGCATTATCGAGTAACCCTGCAGTGCTTGAATATTTGCAGGAAAATAAAAATGCAATTGGTATTATTGGGGTGAGCTGGATTAGCGATTTAGATGATTCTCAGGCGAAATTTTTTCTAAATAACATAAAGGTAGCAGAGGTTGAACCTGTTATTATGAGGGTGGCCGGAATTACCAACAAACCTATTCAAGGGAATATCGCTTTAAAACAATACCCCTATTGGCGAAATATAAAAGTGGTGAGCAGGGAAATGCGTTCCGGACTTGGCACAGGGTTTGCAAGTTTCATGGAAAGCGAACCTGGGCAAAAAATTATGCTTAAAGGTGGACTCGTTCCTCAGCGGTCTTCGATTCGAACAATTAATTTAAATTAACAATTATGAAAAAGAATATTATTGGATTTTTGAGTGTGTTGTGGTTAAGTTTTTCAATACAAGCGCAATCTTTACAAGACGGATTAAAGTATATCGATTCTGAAAAATACGAAGCGGCACGTGATGTATTTAAGGCGTTGAGTTCAAAGGAACCTAAGAATGGTGATTATTGGTATTATTTGGGTCAGTCTTATATAAATTTATTACAAAACGACTCTGCCAAAGCCTGCTTTGATATGGGGATTCAGCAAGCGATTACTAACCCAAGTAATTATGCTGGATTAGGAGAATTGGAATTAATTGCAGAGAATAAATCTGCTGCAAAAGTTCATTTTGATAAAGCCTTAAGTTTTGGTAAAAATAGATCAGGATTATATACTGATATCAGAGCCATTAGTTTGGTTTCAAGCGCAATGGTAAATGCCTCAACCAAAATGCTCGACGAAGCTGAAGAATTAATTAAAATGGGTTTTGAGCAAGATCGTAAAAACTATGATTTATTAGTATCAGCTGGAGATGTATATTTAGAAAAGAATGATGGTGGTAATGCTGCTACTTTTTATGAACGTGCCATTGCAATTGATCCCAAAAATCCAAAGGCATTTGTGCGCGTTTCTGTTATTTGGATTCGGGTGAAAAATTATGAGCAGGCTCAGATAGACCTAAATAAAGCATTTGAAAAAGATCCAAATTATGCACAAGCATGGAAATATCAAGCCGAGTTATATTATGCCCAAAGAAAGTTTGCTTTAGCCAAAGAAGCCTATGGTAAGTATATTGATTTTTCTGAGCCTAGTATTGCCAACCAAGTAAGATTTGTGCGTATATTGTTTTTAAGTAAAGCATATGATGAAGCTTTAGAAAGGATTGAAGCTGTTTTGGTTCAAGATAAAGAAAATTTATTATTAAATAGGTTAAGAGCTTACTCAATCGCAGAGGTTTTAGAAGGAAAAAGCAACCCAGATCAAGCAAAAAGCGGTATTGTTTCACTTAATTTTTATTTGTCAAAAGTTGACCCAAAGAAAATTATTGGTGCCGATTACGAATACTTAGCAAAGCTACAGATTAAAACTGGTAGCGATGATTCTGCTGCCATTGCTAATTACAAAAGAGCATTGGAATTGAGTCCGAATAACCCAGATATATACACTGATATGGCCAAAGCATATAATAAAATGCGTCAATTTGATAGTGCGGCTTATTGCTATGGAACCTATATTACTTTGGCAAGAAAAGTAACTGCGGCCGATCATTTTTTGTATGGTAAGGCTTTATACAATTCTAAACAATTTATAAAAGCAGATTCTGCTTTTATACGTGTAACAGAAATGAAACCAGATTATCCAGATTCGTATTTGTGGAGAGGAAACTGTTTATCCGGATTAGATCCAGATTTTAAAACTGAGGCTCCAAAGGCACAGTATGAAAAATATATTGAATTATTAACCAAAGACCCAGAGAAGTTTGAAACAAGTTTGAAGGCTAAAAATAAAGCGGGTTTAATTAATGCCTACAGCTACCTTGGCTACTATAATTTAAACAAGGATAAGAATGCTGAAGCAAAAGAATTCTATAAAAAAGTTATCGATTTAGACCCTGCTAATGTGCAGGCCAAAAAGGTTTTAGCCGATAAAAAGTAAGGTTTACCACATGTCTAAATCTTCGTAATTAAACGGACCGGATATGGCTATACCTACAAATAAGGTTTGTGGTCTATAGTCATATCCTACATTTAAAATTACGCTATTGTATAGTGGGACAAAGATTCCACAGCCTACATTGAGTTTAACATTTTGATAGCTTTTTTCTTCAATCCAAATCTTTTCATTTTGACCTAAAATAGGCGGTTGGAACTCAGATAAAATAATTCGGTTTGCTGCACCAACACCAAAATAAAATGGGATCTTTTTGCTGATAGCAATGGCATAGTTAAGGTTAATATTTCCCAGGTAAATTTCCTTTTGCTTGCCTGTTTGCCAATTATTTTGATAGGCATTTTCAATGCTAATTTCATGATTTTGCCCTTTAAATCCCTCACTTACGTCTGTGAAGTTAACCCGCCAACTAACTCCAAACCCTGTTTTTCTGAAGGCAATATGGTTTCCACCTACAATCAATTTGTTTACTTGCATCACGTCTAGGCCAACCCCATTATACCTTACAGGTTTACCTTTCTCTTTTTTGGCTTGATCCGAATGTTGGCATAATCCAACTGGGGTAAACAGAAGTACAGAAGCAACAGAAAGAAGTATTTTGGATGCGCAGAATGATTGGAATAAGTTTATTTTTGCCATATATATGCAAGTTGATATTTTAACTTTATTTCCCCAAATTTTTGATGGGCCATTTACGGAATCTATTATAAAACGAGCCATTGAGCGTGGTTTGGTGAAAATTGAAAAGCACAATATAAGAGATTATTCCTTGTCAAAACACAAAAATGTAGATGATTATCCATTTGGTGGAGGGGCTGGAATGGTTATGCAAATTGAACCCATTCACCGATGTATTGACGCCTTAAAAGCAGAACGTACCTACGATGAAGTTATTTATATGAGTCCGGATGGTGAACCATTTACCCAAAAAATAGCCAATGAATTATCGACTAAAAGCAACCTCATTTTTTTGTGCGGCCATTATAAAGGAGTAGATGAGCGTGTGCGGGAGCATTTGGTAACGCGCGAGTTAAGTTTGGGCGATTTTGTATTAACAGGAGGTGAAATTGCCGCTGCTGCCATGATAGATGCCATAGTACGATTATTACCTGGTGCGCTAAATGATGAAACTTCTGCCCTCAGCGATTCTTTTCAAGACGATTTAATTAGTCCACCCGTATATACCCGCCCGGCAGATTATAATGGTTGGAAGGTTCCGGAAGTATTATTGTCGGGTCACCAAGCTAAAATTGATGAATGGCGTCATGAGCAAAGTTTGGTTCGAACCAAGGAAAGGCGACCGAATATAGGAGAGTAGTGTTTATAGTCCATAGTCCATAGTCCATGGACCATAGACCATAGGCCAATTGAATTAAATTTTATTGTATAAGCATCTGTAAAACAATGACTATGGACTATGGACTATGTACCATCGACTTTTTTTTTAGCTTCTCTTTTGTATTTAATTGAAAAAGTCTATTTTCGCAGTCCGATTTTTAGAAAAG
>JAJTEN010000058.1 GCA_021298155.1 Sphingobacteriales bacterium
GTGATTGATTTATTGAATGTGTTTACTGTAAATCTTCCTCGCTGGAAAGAATATGTTGATCCTCCGATTATTATTTTAGATAATTACAATACAGATAAAGAGATTCGTGATAATTTATTACTAAATACACAAAATAGTTTACCATTAAATACAGAAGGTAAACGTTTTGGAAATGTACCAGGATTGTTTAGTATTGTTTATCGCGCAAAAGATTTGTCTGGCAATGAATCTAAAGAAGCAAAACGTACCATTAATGTTTTGGAAGCAAACAGTTTAAATGAAGTGTTAAATTTGGAAAACTTTATGAGTGTATATCCAAATCCAAGCCATGGTAAGATAAACCTCCGCTTAGCGGCAACGCAGGTAGAACAAGTAAATGTAATGGTGTTTGATATGTTAGGAAAATTGGTTCAGCAGAGTCTGTTACAAGGAAATAATTTACAGGCTAATGAGCTAGATTTATCGGATCAGCCTAAAGGATTTTATTTACTGAAGGTTGAATCTGGCGATAAAGTATTTGCCAGAAAGATTCAAATACAATAAAATACAAAAGAAGGCTAAGCTCTAGGCTTAGCCTTCTTTTTTTATACTAATCTTAACAAACTGCTGAATAGATGAAGTAATTTTAAATGCATCAGAAATTTGGAAAGGTGCTAAAAAGCAGATTTGCTCTTCACTGGTTAAAACCCAAGCTTCTTCTTTTGCAAAAAGGTTTACTTTTTTATTAATTAAATAATCAGAAATTTTCTGATGGTGATTTAGGCCTAGCGGTATAAACCTATCGCCATGGGTGATTGCCCTGGCTGTTAATGGAAATGTAAGGGCAGAGTAATTTAACCACCAAACATCTTCTTCAAAGCCTGAAAAGGGAGACTCCTCTATAGTATACGACACATTTCCTACTTGGTAAATAAAAGGCAAAGAATGAATAGTTGCTTCCTGAATAATATTCGTTTGTGTATGCAGCATAAAGCATGTTCTATCGACCAAGAAACGGGCATTTTTTTCCTTGAAGATTGCTCCGATATTGTTTGATTTGAATGCTTCTAAAGCTTGTTGACACTGAGAAATATTAAACCCGTATGTCTGAATGATTTCAAAAAGCACATATGCTGGAAAAGGTAAATCAATTAACTTATTGGCATCAATTATTAGATTTCCATTGGTGCTGCTACAGATTGATTTTTTAATACTGCTTATTTGTTCTTGAAAATAATGTGCAGTGGCCTGCATGATTTTCGCATTTTGCTCCATGGTTCCAATCAATCCCGGTTTTATTTCCAGAACCTTTGGAATAATTTGATGGCGGATAAAATTTCTATCATAATCATCTGTATTGTTACTCGAATCAGATCTATATGGAATGCAATTATTTTGGGCATATGCCTCTAAATCAAGTTTTGTAGCAAAAAGTAATGGCCGAACCAATTGATTGTTTTTTGGTAAGATCCCTGATAATCCTCTGGCGCCTGCTCCTCGGAAAAGATTGAATAATATGGTTTCTGCTTGGTCATTGGCATGGTGTGCAGTGAGAACAAAATCAAAAGAATGTGCGTTGAGTAATTCATTAAACCAATGATAACGAAGCTTTCTTGCTGTTTCTTGCGTGCCTTCGCCACTTTCCAAGATGTATTTTTTTGTTTCAAACGAAGTTTCAAAAAAGGGGATATGTAAGCTATGGCAATATTCTTTGACAAAAAGTGCATCTGCCATGCTTTCCTCGCCCCTAAGTTGAAAATTTACATGCGCGCAGGAAACCTGATAGTTCAAACGCTCGAGTAGGTGCAGCAGAACCATAGAGTCTAGTCCACCACTAATGGCTAGTAAGAGTTTATGTTTTGGTTCAAACAGGCCCTCTTTTGCCACATAAGTTTGAAATTCTTTTAAAAGATTCATTTTACACCTCAAAAATATTTAGTTTTGAGCCAAATCATGCAAAAAAATCTAAATAAGTTTTATTGGCTATTTGTGTTGGTCATTTTTGCCCATCAACTTTCTGCACAAACTAAGAATAAAGTTGAGATTTTGGGTGCTCAAAATTTTGAGTACCTCAAGCTAGGAAATAAAAATATCAGTAAATTAATTGGGGCTGTGCAATTAAAACAAGAGCAAACTTATATGTTTTGTGATAGTGCTTTAATTTATGAAAGTGAAAATAGGGTTGAAGCTTTTCAGAACGTTAAAATCACCCATAACGATAGTGTAACTATTACAGGAGAATTTCTTAATTACGATGGGAATACAAAAAAAGCGCTGATAAAGGGAAATGTGGTATTGGTAGATAAGGATATGACATTAACTACGGATCAATTGGATTATGATTTAGCAAATCAATTTGGATATTATTCAAATGGAGGAAAAATAGTAAGTAAAGAAAACATATTAACTAGTAAAATAGGCTATTACTATGCACGAAAAAACGAATTTTTCTTTAAGCATAAAGTGGTTTTGAATAATCCAGATTATGTAATGGTTAGCGATACGCTATTGTATCAAACTGCAAAAAAAACAGCTTATTTTTTTGGTTCAACCCAAATTACAAGCGACGGAGATAAAATTATGTGTGAGAATGGTTGGTATAATACACAAACAGACCAATCACAGTTTAGTAAAAATGCTGTTATTTTTACGGATAGAAAAATGCTACAGGCTGATAGTTTATTTTACGATAGAAGGGCCAAAATAGGCAAGGCGTTTAGAAGAATCCATGTGTATGATTCCATTCAGAAATTGCATTTGTACGGCAACAAAGGTATATATAATGGTAAAACCAAAATTACTTATGTAAATGGAAATAGTTATGCCATGAAGCTTATGGATAAAGGGGATAGTTTGTTTTTGCACGCTGATACCCTTTTAGTAACAGAAAAGTTGAATAAGCAAAAGCAATTGTTTAAAGCGTATCATCAGGTACGTATTTATAAATCAGATTTGCAGGCCGTATGCGATAGTTTGGTTTATATGCAAGATGATTCTGTGATGCAACTTTTTAGTAAGCCTATTATGTGGAGTGGTGTTAATCAAATTACTGCCGATACTATTTTATTTTACATCAACAATAGTAAATTGGATTCATTTAATCTGATAAATAATGCTATGATCATTAGTAAAGAAAAGGGGTTGCACTATAATCAAATAAAAGGTAAAGATATGGTGGGTATGATGGATAGTAGTTCGCTTAAAGACTTATTGGTTTATGGAAACGGGCAAAGCATTTTTTATGCAAAGGAAGATAGTGCGCACTATATTGGAGTAAATGTAATTGATTGCAGTGAAATGAATTTTGAATTTCGAAAAGGCCAAATTCATAAAGCAATATTTATTTCATCACCAGATGCAACCCTATATCCATTAGATGAATTAAAACCACAAGATCTCAGATTGAAGGGATTTAAATGGCATGAGGCGCTAAGGCCAAAAAGGTTTTAGCTTCACAATCAATAAATTTAATTTGTAAGTCAGAAATTTAGAAAATTAAAACTTGCTTTTAATTTCTTTTTAATTATTTTTGGTTTCATTGGAACCAATAAAATTTTTTTAAAAAAAAGGCTAAAGGTTTTGATTAGATAAAATTAATTCTTATTATTGATTTTTAAAGTTGAACACAATTTAGAAACACATGAAATACAACTACACTTTCAATGTTTTACGCTTCCTTGTATTATTAGTTGCTTTTGGGCTCCTAAGCAGTGCACGATCGAATGCGCAAGGTTTGGTTACTAACCGAACTTACATTGTTAACGGTGCTGCCGATTTGGTTGCTCCTGTTGACACATTTGCAAATTTAACAGGACCAATTACTGGACCAACTTATGGAGCCTTAACCTTTTTGAATCAGTTTGGGATGAACGCCACACAGACTGGAACGGGTCAAGTTATTTTCTTGCTTTCAGCAGGGTATAATCCAGTTGAGCCCAATACGATTAATATTGGTTCTACTGTCGGTGCAGGTGGTTGGCCAAATATGTTTTGGAATGCAAATAGTCCGATTGTAATTAGACCTGCTGCAGGACAAAATTATACTATTACAACAAGTGCATTTATTGGGGCAAATCAATCTTTGGTTAGATTTAATGGTGCTTGGTTTGCCTCTATTGATGGTGAGGGTACCGTTGGCCAAAGAAATTTAACATTTTATATGCCTGATAATGCTAATCAAGCAACATCTAGGGTGGTAGATTTTATGCCAACTGCAGGACAAAGAGTTCAATCTGTTGGTATCAGAAATTGTAATATCATAGGTCATTCAACCCTTACTGCAAATTCAACATTTGCGGGAGTATATTTAGGAGGTCTGAATGCTGCTACACCAACTGCTTTGGGTCAGAATCAAAATATAGATGTTATTAATAATTATATTTTGGGTGTACAAAATGGGGTATATTTTAGAGGTTTGGCCAACGCGGTTAATCTTCAAAATAGAAACATTACTATTAGCAATAATATTATCGGAGATTTTAATAATACCTTCAGAGCAGGAACCACCGCGAGTACAGGTGCGGCCAATGCAAATGGTATCTATTTAAATGCTGTTTCTAATGCAGTTGTTTCTGGTAATACAATTAGCAATTTAGTTGCTGCTTCGGCTAACTATAAAGGTATATTTTTGACCAATGAAGGTGGTGGTGCAGGATTTTCATTAGATTCAAATGTTCAAGTAATCAATAATAGAATATACAATTTAAATATTACCGCTTCAGGTGGTGTTACTGGTATTCGTATAAACTTGGGAGCTCATACCCAACATTTACGTTTATTACTTGCCAATAATATGATATCAAGATTATCTGCTACAGCAGCTCAACCAGCTCTAAATGGTTTTGCTTATCCAGTAGGTATCTTAGTAGAGAATAACTCGGCAAATGTTGGATTAGAAGTGTTTCATAATTCAATCAATTTAACAGGTTCAACTTTACCTGCCAATTCATTTTCTGCGTGTTTTGCCACCGGACCTGGTGTAACAGGTGGTATCATTATGATGAATAATTCATACGCGAATAGTATGGGCCGTTTATCAAGTAACTTAACTACTTACACCGTATATAACGTGTTAACCACAAATCCAACTCTAACACCATTTACTTATAGTAGTTTTAATAACTATTTTACAACTACCTATGATGGTGGAAATGCATTTATGGGTAGATTACGTGGAATAGATTATACCTCATTAAAAGGATATAGAATGAATCACCTTTCTGATTCAACTTCATATTCTACCATTCCACCATTCAGAAATGATTCAGATTTAACCGTAAATAATGGAGTTAGTCACTGGACATATAATACAGGAGCTAACCTAAATATGTTCTTTAATTTTTACCCAACAATTTGGAGCAATATTAGATTTAGGGTAAATTATGATATTAACAATACCTCAAGAAGTGGTTTTGGTAGGTTTACAACCATTGGATGTCATGTTTGGGCTGGTGATTCTACGAACAATAATATTAGTTTAAACGGACCAAGAACATTTCCAATTAATGGATTTACACAGCGTCCTACCAATTTAAATCAAAATGGAAGTTTTGCAACCTTAACAGAGGCTATAGATTATTTGAATCATTATGGTGTAGGTGGTTCGGGTAATATTGTTTTAGAATTACAACCTGGATACAATGGTGAATCGGTTCACCTGCCTGCGTTCATAGATTATCCAGGATCAAACTTAGGTAGGCCAGTAATTATTAAAACGCAAAATAATTTCTCTACAAACATTAGCGTTCCGAACCAGGCATCTATGAACAACTTATCAGTAGTTAGATTTATGGGTGCTAGATGGATTACGTTTGATGGTGGTAACAATAGAGGGATTACATTTAGTATGCCAGCTTTGGCAACTAATTTTAATACCAGAATTATTTCTATCACTCCTGTAGATACAGCTAGTAATAATATTACCATTACCAATTGTAGATTAATTGGAAACAGTACCAACTCTGCAGTGAACACAGGTATGGGTATTTATATTGGAAATCCAAATACAAGTGGTTTTCCATTAACTGCTTTGAAAACTGGAATTAGTAATATTAATCTAGTTGGAAATACCATCGAAGCTGTTAGAAGTGGTATAGAATTTCATGCGAATGGAGCATCTCTATTTAATTTAATTAAAAGTAATATCATAGGTGGTAATATCCCGGTTGGAACTGCACAAAATACTACTTTTATTGGAGGTGTAGCTAACTCTGTTGGTATTCGTGTTAAAGGAATCACCAATAGTGTTATTGATAGTAATGTAGTTAGGAATTGTGTTCCAACAGCTGCACTATCAAACGGATTTATGGGAATTGTTTTGGAAGAAACTGGAGTTCCTGTATTTTCAGATATTGAAGTAGGTAGAAATTTTGCTTATAATTTGGTAACGCAAACGGGTACTTATACAACGGGTATACGTTTGTTTTTAAATGCTACAGCTGGTCCGCGTGGAATTAGATTAATTAATAATTTCGTTGGTAGGGTAATTGGTAATGGAACAGGATTAAATTTCAGTAATTTAAATCCTGCAGGTATCATCTTAGATGGTGCTGCAGCGCTTACCAATGCTGGTATTGCTCTAGCGCATAATACCGTATTCTTAAGTGGTGTTGGTTTAGCAAATAACAACAGTGGTAGTGCGGCATTATTTGTTAGTGCTAACATTCAAGGTGGTGTAGAAATCTGTAATAATATTTTCGGAAATCAATTAAGTAGAACTTCTACAACTGGTAACAGATATGCTGTATTAGTTGGTTCAACAACAACACCTTTTACCACAAATGCTATTTTGCCATTTGCTTCAAACAATAACAATTATTTTGCAGCTGGTAACGGTACTAACTTTATAGGTGCCAACAATAATGGTTCAGTAAATAGAATCAATATTAATGATTGGCGTGCGTTTACTGCAGCAACGCCAGCCTTAGCAGGTAGTGATGGAAACTCATTTAACTGGACAAATACATTCAGAACTGATACTACACCTGATGTAAACTTATTATACGGTGGTTTGGTACCAGGTGGTGCTTCATTTGTTACAGGTATTTGTAATGATATCTATGGTAATCCACGTTACCAATGTACTGGTGGTCCTACAACAACCACGCGTTGGGTTGGAGCTGCTGAAATTGGATTACCTTATCCATCTTTACAAGGTAATACAACATATCAAATCAATGGTGTTGATAATCCTCCAACACCATTTAGCCCGAATTCTGGAACTTTTAGAACTGTTCGAAATGCAATTGATTATTTGAACTCTCAAGGTGTTGATGATCCAAATTTTGGTGGATTTAGAACTATAAAATTAGAAATTGCTGCAGGTTATGTGGGAGAAACAGATACGTTTATGGGTCCAATCACGGTTTTGGATTACCCACGTCAGTCGAATACACGTCCAGTAGTTTTAACTGTTGCAAGTGGTAGAAGTGATACCATTAGAATAGTTTCTAATGTAAACCCTGCTATTGCACCAAATATGAGTTTATTCCGTTTAAGCGGTTGCCGTTTCTTTACCATTGATGGTAATAATGGTACTGCTGGACAAAGAAACCTAACTTTGGTACTGCCTGCGAGCTTTACCCAATCAACCAATAAAGTTGTAGATATTATTAGTGGTGTAGCGCCAATTTCATCTACCACACCATTTACATCAAATAATGGAATTAAAAACTGTAATTTAGTAGGAAATTCTACTCCAACTACCATTCAAACATTCGCGGGTGTTTATATGGGTGGTTTAAATACACCTTCTAATTCTGTAGTTGGCGGTAATGGTCAAAACACCATTGAAAACAATTTTATTGGTGCCGTTCAAAATGGTATTTATTTGAGAAGTAATGGTATTGAGGCTGATATGGACAATGGAAACTCAATTCTTGGTAATACTATCGGTGGTACAATTGCACCTGCAACAACTGGTAATACAAATTACTTTGGTGGTGTAGCAAATGCAGCGGGTATTATTGCTTTCTCTCAAACTAATCTTCAAATTTCTAATAACACCATTAGAAATAGTCATCCAAGTTTTGGCGCGCCAAGAGCTATTGAGCACTTGCGCCAATCTTGAGCTCACAAGTGAGAATAAATGGAAATACGATAAATAATATCACAACAACAGTACCTGGTGGTGCATATGGTATTTTCCTTAACTTTTTAAATAATAATGCCAACGTAAGTAGAAATATTCAAATTTCTAACAATATGATTTCTGGTATTGCTGCTCCTGGTACAAATGCATTAGGCGCTAACTTTGCTAATAATCCTTTTGGTATTTATTTTAATGCTACCTCAAATATTGGAACTGCAAATACCTTTGTTGGGGTTGGTATTTACTACAACTCAATTAACTTGGGAAGTGGAAGTAGCTTAACAAGTTCTAATGCAATTAGTGCATGTTTGGGTATTCCTTCTTTCATTAAGTCTGGAGTAATTTCACAAAACAATATTTTCCAAAATCGCTTAGGGGGTTCTGGTAGTCCGAATAGAGTATATGCAGTTGCAATCGGCGGATTAGATAATCCATTTGCCACAAGTGATTACAATAATTACTTTACCAGTGCAAGTGCACCATCTATTGCCACTAACTTTGGTGTAAATGCAAGTTCTGCTACCCCAATTTTACACAACCAGTGGTTTGAAATTATGTCGTTTACCGGCCAAGATACTTTATCGTTAACGAGTTTGGCTCCATTTACAAATGATAACAACTTATTTATTCCTGCAACCACAGCTTCTAACTTATTCCAAGCTGGTAAGCCAATGTTCCAGGTATTAAGTGACATAAACGGAACGCCACGTAATGCTTTCCAATCTTCTATCGGTGCACGTGAATTTGATGGTACTTATTTAGATAATGTGGCTCCTAGGATTTTTAATGCAGGCGATGTTACAGCATGTCAATCTGGTCCAATTGTATTAGACTTTAATATTTATGATAAATTATTAACGGCAGATTCTTTATATTATCGTTTAAATGGTGGTGGTGTTT
>JAJTEN010000059.1 GCA_021298155.1 Sphingobacteriales bacterium
TGGAGATTTTACCATCAGTGTGCGCGGGGTAAACGGCACATGCAGCAGTGCAGTGGCTCAATTGCCTATTACGGTGCATGCACAGGTGAGTCTGCCAAGCAACATTACCGGAAGTACTTCTATTTGTGGGAATAGCGCACAAACCTATAGTATTCCTGCTGTAGCAAATGCAACTAACTATAGTTGGAGTTTGCCCGCTGGATGGCGTTTTGATGGGCCAACTAATACCAACAGTATAAATATACTTGCAGGGAATAACTCGGGAACTTTTAATTTAGGGGTGCAGGCTACAAATTTAGGTTGCAGCAGTCAGGTGAGAACCATAGGCATAACCAATAATTTAACACCACAAATTGGTGCAATTAGTGGATTAACGAATACTTGCCAAGGTGCAAATCAAAGTTATAGCGTGTCTGCTACCAATGCGGTTTCATATACATGGACATTGCCAACGGGTTGGACAGGTAGTTCTGCAACCAATAGCATAAATATAACTTTTAATGGCATTGCTGATACCCTAAGAGTTGTGGCCAATGGATTGGGAGGCTGTAATTCTTCACAAACAAAACGCTACATCAATATTCAGGCAAATCCGCCGCAACCTACTGTAACAGGCTTAACCCAAGCGTGCAGCGTGCAATACGAAACCTATCGAGTAAATAAAATAGCCAGTGCAAGCACTTATATCTGGACGATACCTAGTGGATGGAACATGAGTCCGAGCAATGGTATTAGCAGCGATACAACGATCCTGATTCAAGCCACCAACGGGCAGGCTGGCAATATTACTGTTAAGGCTACTACATCAAATGGCTGTGTTGGTGCTGAACGGGTTTACAATATTTCAACAATCTCAACCACAGTTCCGAGTGCGCCAACTGCAATTGCAGGAGATAATTCATTCTGTGTTGGCGTAAGTAAAACGTATAGCATTCCGGCAGTAAGCGGGGCTACAGGCTATGCATGGACTGTACCATCAGGTTGGACGATTAGCGGTGGACAGAATACCACCAATATTACTGTAATTCCGGGAAGTAATACAGGAGTTATACAGGTTCAAACGGTGCAAGGCGCTTGTAAAAGTACAAGCAGAAATATTTCAGTTTTTAGCAGTTATGCTAAAGCAAATAAGCCTCAAAATATTACACCAAGTAGCATGCCTGCTTGTGAATCATCTGCCATTACTTTAACAGTGAATGCCGTTGCTGGAGCCAGTTCTTACCAATGGCAATTACCAAGTGATTGGAGTTTTATGGGCGATCCTAGTTTGCGAACCGTGCAGGTAAGGGTTGGTTCAAACGATGGGAATGTAACAGTGAGGGGTAAAAATGATGGCTGTATAAGTGATTCAAGTGTATCACTTGGGGTAACAGTGAATAAACTTCCGCAGTTTTTAGGTGGCATTGCAGGTGAAAAATACGTAAAAACAAACTCCATTCGCAGTTATAGCATTTCGGCAAGCAATGCAACAGGATTTAGTTGGGATATTCCGAGCGATTGGTTGTTGTTGAGTGGAATAAATACCAATACAATTTCTGTGTTAACCGGTAGCCAAAATGCACTGCTACGGGTAAGTGCAATTAATAATTGCGGTAGTCGCAGCACAGATTTGTTGGTAAATACTGGTGTTAGTGCTTCTATACACAAGCAACAAATTTTTAACAACCTAGAGATTTATCCAAATCCAGCCTCAAGCCTTGTACATATTACCTATGATATGCCGGTGAATGCTGAAGTGCATTATCAATTACTATCCCTGAGCGGGCAATTGCTTTATGCCGGTAAACTAAATGGGTTAAAAGGTACATGCCCAATAGATGTTTCTGATTTGGCACAAGGCATTTATTTATTACAATTTACTAACGAACAAGAAGAAAAATTCACCCATAAAATTCAACTCATTAAATAAACCCTATAATAATAAAACAACATGAAAAAAATCATTTCTATGCTGGTGGCTGTGGCCATCGTTGCGGTGAGCCAGGTAGCCACTGCACAAAACAAAAAGTTTAAATTTGTAAAAATTGCCAGGGACACCAAAAAAGAGGTAAAAAAACTGGAAAAAGAAGGATGGACTAATCTCCCCGGTGATATGCCAATTGGCCAACAATTGAACAACGCCTGGGCCAAAGAGGGTGAGGTAGATGAAGAAGGATTGCCAAAATGGGTAGTAGCTACCGGAGAATCAGTAGCCGAATTTCAATCGGTTGCAGAAATGAATGCTTTAGAATTAGCTAAATTAAGGTTAGTGAGTTTATTAGAATCTCAAATGCGTTCGGTGGTTGAAACAGAGCAAGGGAATAATAGAATAGATCCGCAAACTGCCGCTTCAATCTCTAAAACAATGGAGGTTGCTACCAATAAGGTTTCTAAAAAGCTTTCTAGGGTTATGCCAATCGTTAAATTGCAAAAAACAGTAAAAGGTAAAAACATACAAATTCAGGTTAAAATAGCCTACAATTATGCTTTAGCACGTAAAGCTATTTTGGATGAAATGAAGCTTGAAATGCAAAACGAAACAGAAGAAATGCGAAACAAATACGAGAGTTTTTTAAACCCTGAATTATATAAGCAAGGAGAGATTAAGAATTCTGCTGGCGAAAATTCAAAATAAAATAAAAAAAGCCTGTCTTTTCTATGAAGACAGGCTTTTTTTATAATAGCTTCTACAGAAAATAATTTTTCACAATAGGCAACCTTTTCTTACTTTGCTGCATTATGGCAATAACAAAGGTTGTTCATGCAGCTAAATAAAGCACAAATAAAGTTATTAAAGCAAGGCGATGCAAAAACCCAGCAATGGGTTTTTGAAACTTTGTATGCTAAAATGTTTAGGCTTTGCCTGCGGTATTTGGTGCGCACAGATGAGGCTGAAGATTGTTTGATGAAAGGCTTTATGAAAGCATTTCAGCAATTAGATGCTTTTACCTATGCGCACGAACATAGTTTTGTTCATTGGGTAAAGCGCATAATGGTAAACGAAAGTTTAATGGCTTTGCGTAAACAACAAAATCTGAGTTTGGTAAGTATAACAGACGAATTGGAAGCCGAGTGGGATGATGATTTTCTAGCCCATATTGCGGCTAAAGATTTGCTCGATGCATTGCTTAAATTACCCACGGGCTACCGCACTGTTTTTAATTTATTTGTGGTAGAAGGCTATACCCATCAGGAAATTGCTGCCGAATTATCTATCAGCGAAAGTACCAGCAAGTCTCAATTGTTTAAGGCCAAACAACGCTTACAATTAATTTTGTCGAAAACACAATATGGCTATGGAAAGGCAAAATAAAATACTCCAAGAAAAGTTTGAATCCTTAGACGATTTGCCTTTGGAAAATACCCCCAATGTGGCAAGTAAATGGGAAATTTTAGCCATGGGTTTGCAAGGTAAAAAGCCTGCCAAAAAATTGAGCTTAATGGTATATATCATTGGTATGGCTGCATTGTTTTTAGCTGTACTAATTTTCTTTTGGGCTGAACCCAAACAAGATTTACCACTTGCACAAGTAGCCAATAAAATCGAGGAAAAGCCGCTGTATTTGTCGCCAAGCAAGGTGATAAAAAATTCCGTTTTAAAGCCGATAAACAAGAAAAAAAATGTTGTAAAAATGAATGCTGATGAGCCACCTGTTTTGGTTCAGGCCATAGATAGTTTTTTGCCTTTAGAATCAACTAAGTTGCTTAGCAATCAAGAGCCAGTAAAAGTAAAACCGCGATACGTAGAAATAGACTTTACCAATGAGGTTTATGCGGCTAAATTTCCATCAGCCAATTCAAGCCAAAAATTAGTGCAATTTCGATTTTTTAAATCAGAAACTAGCAACCATACCAATACCCAAGGAGGATCTTCTTTACTTCAGTTTAAAACAAATTTTTAATGAATATTCAGTATGAAAATTAAAATAATTTTAGCGTTGGCTTTATCTTGGTTTTGTTTGAACCAAAAGGTTTTGGCACAAGCGCAATGGTATGTAGATGTGGATTTTCCTGAGGATGTTTATTTTGATACCTTGCATATAATTTTGCCCGGTAATGATAAAGTTTTACTGTTGGGTAAAGAGTTCAAAGAATTAAGTTTATTTGCCGACCATGCCGAAGCTTTAAAAACAACTTTTATAGCCGATTTAAAAGCTGCTTATGCCAGCGGAAAATTATCTGCCGATGCCCAAGAAGTGTATTACTTTTATAAAAATGCCGCACAGCGGAGAGTAAAGGCCGAAGCCGCAGAGTACACCGAGAAACGCGTAGATGTAGCCCAAGAGATGCTGCGCATGGATTTGTTGTTGCCCAAACACAAGTTTGTAATCCTTGATATGGAGAATAAAATGGAGTGGCAATTGTATGTAAATAATCCAGATAGTTTGGCTTATAAATTGGAAAATACCAATATCAAACAAGCCATTGAAGTGGGTACTGCCAATAAAAAATATAGACGACAAAGTACACAGCTATGGGTTAAAACAGATAGCAGTGCCTATAGCCTATCACATTTTCAACACAAACGGCAATTATCGTTTTCGGTTGGACCAACAGTTGGACTATCTGTATTTGGAAGTAAAATGGCACCTAACTTAGGTATTTGGGCTATGTTTCAACACCAAGGAAAATATGGTACATCGCCATATAAATTTGGTTTGGGTTTAACCGAATATATTTTTGCAGATTTTGATGAAGGTAAAATTAGTAATTACCAGGAAACCCGCGCCATTGAGGCAATGCTAATGTTTAATACAGGTTGGCGTTCTAAAAATGCCAAGTGGTTTGGCTTGCAAGGTGGAATTATTCAGAGCTCTAAAGAAAATGAATTACATAATGCCACTAAATTTAGTGTTATTTCAAATGGAAATGGTCCGTTGGGTTGGACTTTCGATATAATTACCACAAGAAGCAACAAATTGGTATACGGAGTAACCCTTAACTTACCATTTTAACAACAATTACCGCCTGGAGTGCATTTGTGTTTATTGTTTAAATCAACTAAATTCAACTTTTTCAAGCTCAGGTAACACAACTTTAATTTCTGATAGTTTCATATTTTTTACAATTCGTATAATCTACAAATAATTATATTGCAATATTACGATAATAAACTTGTATATGAATTATTTTTTGTTGCATTTGTTACAGCTGAATTTGTATACTTGCTACTCGCATGAAGCTTTTTCAATCCGCATTTATTTTTATTTATTTAGTACTCCTGGCAAGCGTGGGTTCGGCACAAGAAATGACCCAAACCATACGTGGTATAATAAGTGATAAAGATACGCGTGAACCACTAATTGGTGCTGCTCTTCAGGTATTTATAGAGGGTAAAAGTTTAGGTGTAGTTGCAGATGCACAAGGTAAGTTTAAGTTGTCAAACGTACCATTAGGAAGGGCTAGCATAAAGGTTTCCTACGTTGGTTATGAGACAAGAACTTTATCTGATATTTTAGTGCATTCTGCGAAGGAGGTAATTTTAAACATAGAACTTACAGAGAAAATTGAGCGAATAGACGATGTAATAATTAAAGCAAATAAAGATAAATCAAGGGCAAATAATGAACTTATTTTAGTTAGCGGTAGGTCTTTTACAGTAGACCAAGCCAATAGGTATGCAGGTGGGTTTAACGACCCCAGTAGGATGGCGGCAAATTTTGCGGGTGTAGCAGGTGGGGGAAACGACCAACGCAATGATATTGTAATTAGAGGGAATTCTCCGATGGGCTTATTGTGGCGTTTAGAAGGTGCTGATATTCCTAATCCCAATCACTTTGGTAGTCAGGGAGCCAATGGTGGTCCGGTTAGCATTGTAAATACCAATATGCTGTCTAATTCCGATTTTTTAACGGGTGCTTTTCCGGCAGAATATGGCAATGCCAACGCGGGTGTGTTCGATTTAAAATTGCGCAATGGGAATAATGAAAAACGGGAGTTTATAGGGCAGGTTGGTTTTGCAGGATTAGAACTATTGGCTGAGGGTCCCATTCAAAAATCAAAAGGATCTTCATACATGCTCAGTTACCGTTATTCCACCTTAAGTTTATTTGAGGCCATGGGAATTCAATTTGGCAACTCGGGTATTCCTAAATACCAGGATGTTTCTTTTAAATTTAATTTTCCTGAGACTACATTAGGTGCCATAAGCTTTTTTGGCATTGGTGGAAAAAGCAGCACACAATTATTAGATAGTAAAAAAACGTCACAAGAACGTGCCATTTTGAGTAATGCGCAAGATGTAGATTTTGCTTCATCTATGGGTGTTATTGGCTTTACACATACCCTACGTATGGGTAATAAAGCTTATCTTAAAACGATTTTATCTGCTTCGGGCGAATCGAATGTGGTTCGGGTTGATACTTTAAGCAATAGCAATGTACCTTTTTATTTATTGGGTAGAACCACCAACAATTCACGCCAAAGCCTACACACTTTTTACAACCATAAAATAAACGCCAAACATAGTTTTAAAATAGGGGTAATTGGCAGCCGAATTGGTGGCGCTATGTATGATAGTTTGTGGGTAAATTCTTTGCAATCGTATTTTCCCCGTTTATTTTTTTCTGAGCATGCATATTTGGTTCAGACTTATATAAATTATAATTACAGATTTACATCTCGACTCACGCTCAATGCGGGTTTACACTTCAATACTTTGCAATTAAATAGGAGTTCTTCGCTAGATCCTAGAGCTAGCCTGCGTTATCAATTGCGAGCGAATCATGCGCTTGCTTTTGGTTACGGAAAACACAGTCAAACACAGCCTTTGTTAACTTATTTTACCAAAACATTAGTAGATACTGTAAACCAGGTTTATGCCAATACAAATAGCCAATTAAGAATGAGTGAAGCGCATCATTTTGTGCTTACTTACGATTGGTTGTTGGAAGAGAATACGCGACTAAAAATGGAGACCTACTACCAATATTTAAACCAATTACCGGTTACGCAAAACCCAAGTTATTTTTCAACTGTAAACTTTGGTGCCGATTTTATTCCTGTTTATGCAGATAGTTTGGTGAATAGTGGGACTGGCTATAATTATGGTTTAGAGATTACCCTAGAAAGATTTTTCAATAAAGGGTTTTACTATTTATTTACGGGTAGTTTTTATGAAAGCAAATACCGCGCTAGCGATTTAATTTGGCGCAATACCGCTTTTAATGGCAACTTTGTTTTAAATGCATTGTTGGGGAAAGAATGGAAGGTGGGGAAATCAAAAACCAATATTTTTGGTTTGAACCTAAAGATTGTTTATAGCGGCGGCAGAAGATTTATTCCTATTAATGAAATGGCTTCGAGACAAAAAGGAGATGTTGTATATATAGAAAACGAGGCTTATAGAAATAGATTACCCGCTTTTTTTAGAAGCGATTTCAAAATTAGTTTTCGCCAAAATGCCAAAAAGTACACGCAGGAGTTTGCTTTAGAAATCCAGAATATTTTTAACACGCAAAATGTGCTGAACCAAATCTGGAACCCCGCAACCGGAAGCATGCAAACAAATTATCAGATTGGATTTTTTCCCGTGCCGTTTTATCGGATTTATTTTTAGAATCTAGAATCTAGAGTCCAGAATCCAGACTTTTTAGAAACGAGAAGCGAGATGCGAGATTTTTGAATTTAGTTTGGATTTTTATTATTCCTGAGATTTGAATATAACTTCAAACTCAAGCACCAAAAGCTAAAGGCCAATGGCTAACAGCTAAAAGCCAAAAATGGTGGGCCCACCTGGGATCGAACCAGGCACCTACTGATTATGAGTCAGTTGCTCTAACCGTATGAGCTATAGGCCCTGCTAATTGCTTAGCGAGGCGCAAAAATAAACTTTTTGTTAATCTGCACAAGTGTTTTTTTAATAGTTTTCAATAGAATAGGTATTAAAGTTTTGAAAT
>JAJTEN010000028.1 GCA_021298155.1 Sphingobacteriales bacterium
GGGCATATCTCCTTTTAAATGATGGAAAGCATTTACGGTGGTATCATGTTCGTATGGGTGATAAGCTCTATCTCTAAATGCATTTCTTGTAGTAAAACTTTTTACACCTGCATATTCAGTGGTATCCATGTATTTGCCATCTCCATCTAAACCTATTAAGAATACAAATGCGTTATTTTTTGCCCATAAGGCTAAATCGCTAACGTTTCCATCTGCCGTCATCATTCCATCGTCTTTAGGCATTGCTCCAACTGCATTGTTGTATACTTGTTGGTAGGCGAGGTAAACTTGGCCTTCTTTATTGGGAATATTTTCGTCTTTTATTCTAATTCTGATATTATTGATGGTTTGTTGTAATGATAATCCATTATGTCTATCAAATAAAGTATAGGGATGCCCATAAGTTCCGCCAACCCAATGTTTTTTCCTATTAAACTCCTCAACATTAGTGCATGGTTGAGAAACTGCCTTTGTCAACTGTAATCCTAATAATATGATTATGCTATATAAATACTTCATTGGTTAATTAAAATCCATTCTTTAGAATTATTGTAATCAAAGATCTGAAAAAGACCGAAATCCGTATTTATATTTGCTTGTGAAGAACTTGAATCTTGCCTGTTATTATTTAATTTAGTGTTTTTAAGATATGTTTGGTTGTTAATTTTTATAGTATCAATTGTTGCAGGATGAATATTGTCAAGAAAATAATCCCTTAAATAAAAATTATAACCATTATAAGAAATCTGGATAAAATCAGGTAGCTTTATGTTAAACGCCAAATTGTACTTACTATGCACCACCCCAAAACTCCCATCCCCTTTTATAGTTTGGTAGTTTGCACTAATTTGTTGGTAGTAGTGATATTTTGTAAATTCAACTCCAGGGTCAAATTCTATTTCTCTATACCACCCACTATCCACCCTAGTTTTAGCAAACACCACCGTATCGTTTTGGTTGCTTACAAAAGTTAGGGTATCAAAAGCTGGATTGGTAAAATAGGGTGTTTTGGCCAGTTGCTCGGCTGTTAGGTAAAAGATATTTTTCATGGCAGTTTATTTTGGGTTGTAAATCAAATATAAGAAGAGAAAACTCTAAATCCCAAAAACGCCGAACACCGAACGCTGAATGGCGAATGAAGCAGAAATAAAAACTATGGTCTATGGTCCATGGACTATGGACAAAAAACACCGAATGCAGAATTTCGAATTTCGAAAGAACAAAAACTATGGTCTATGGACCATGGACTATCGACCAACCCTATTTATCCGCAATTACCTTGTCAAGAATTTGCATAAAGGTTTCGGCGTTGCGGTAGCCGGGGTCTATAAACAAGGATTTCTTTTTGGGGTTTATAAAATAGGTGGTGGGAAAACCGGTGTTCTCACCACGTGTAAGCTGTGCGTAAAAATCTCGCGCAGAAAACGTCTGTCCATCTATATCATAGGTTAAATCTCTGAGCTCTGGATTGAATTTAACTGCTATAAAATGCTTGTTAATTTTCTTAATTACCTCTGCATTGCTGTATGTATCTCTATCCATTTTTTTGCACCAACCACACCAATCTGTATAGGCATCTATTAACAAAATCTTATCTTCTTTTTGCGCCAAGGGGTAAGCTTCATTCCATTTATACCAGGTAAGCTCATCCTTAGCAGATTTATTAAAAGAGCTAAAAAGTAGAAAGCAAAAACTTAGGTATAGTATCTTTTTCATCATCAAGAATTTTTATGAAATATCTACAATAAACAGACCAAATAAAACAAAAAAAAATAAATCTGCGGTAAGCAAAAAAAAATTTAGCAATACTTGGTGGTTTTTGTCTCAACAATATCCTTTTTAATTCTGATACACATCTAAACAAAAAAGTTATTTTTGCAGTTCAATTTAGAATCATGCTAGTATTTAATCGCAAACAATATACCAATCAAACCCTAATTTCTCTCTACGAGGCGCTAATTAAACCGAGAATGATAGAAGAGAAAATGCTCATCTTATTGCGCCAAGGAAAAGTGAGTAAATGGTTTAGTGGAATTGGACAAGAAGCCATTAGCATTGGGGTAGTAAAGGCCTTGGATCAAGACGAATATATTTTACCCTTGCATAGAAATTTAGGCATTTTTACCGGCAGAGGCATCCCCTTTGCTAAATTATTTGCCCAATGGCAAGGCAAGTTTAGCGGATTCTCTAAAGGCCGCGAGCGCTCTTTTCACTTTGGCACCAACGAGTATCATATAGTGGGCATGATATCGCATTTGGGAGCCATGTTGGGCGTTGCAGACGGTATTGCTTTAGCCAACTTATTAAAAGAGGAGAAAAAAGTGTGCGTGGTATTTAGCGGAGATGGCGGTGCCAGTGAAGGCGATTTCCACGAAGCCCTCAACACAGCTGCCGTTTGGAACCTACCCGTTATCTTTTTAATTGAGAATAATGGGTACGGCTTAAGCACACCTTCTGAACAACAATTTAAATTCAAAAGCTTTACAGACAAAGGAATTGGGTACGGAATGGAAGCCTACCAAGTAGATGGTAACAATATTTTAGAGGTATATGATACTGTAAAAAACCTAAGTACCTCAATGAGAAACAATCCTCGTCCGGTTTTATTAGAATGTATCACCTTCCGGATGCGCGGACACGAAGAGGCGTCTGGAACCAAATATGTGCCGCAAGAACTCTTCGAAATGTGGGGTAAAAAAGACCCCGTAAATAACTATGAAATGTACCTCATGCAAGAGGGTGTGCTTACAGAATCGGTTCGAACCGAAATAAAAGAAAAAATAAAAGCAGAAATTGATGCCGGTATTTTAGAAGTAGAAAACGAAGTAGACATAATACCAGATACCCAATTTGAATTAATGGATGTTTACAAACCAGCAAACGTTCCAGATGCAGTAACTAGTTACCACAATTTGCAGCATGTAATCATTAAACCAGCTACCGAAAATAAAACGCGAAAACGCTATGTAGATGCCATTAGCGACGGACTCAAACAAGCCATGATAAAACATCCTAATTTGGTATTAATGGGACAAGACATTGCAGACTATGGTGGGGTTTTTAAAATTACACAAGGATTTTTGGCCGAATTTGGAAGCGGTAGGGTAAGAAATACACCACTCTGTGAAAGTGCTATTATTGGTGCTGGATACGGACTATCCATTAAAGGCATGAAAGCCATGGTTGAAATGCAGTTCGCCGATTTTGTGAGTGTTGGGTTCAACCAGATTGTAAATAACTTGGCTAAAAGTTATTACCGTTGGGGACAATCAGCAGATGTAGTTGTGCGCATGCCAACAGGTGCGGGCGTGGGTGCCGGACCATTTCACTCGCAGAGTAATGAAGCTTGGTTTTTTCATGTGCCAGGTTTAAAAATTGTATATCCATCTACACCCTCTGATGCAAAAGGATTGCTCATTGCAGCCATTAACGACCCTAATCCTGTATTATATTTTGAACATAAAGTTTTATACAGAAGCACCGAATTAGAAGAAGAAGTATTCGACGATTACTATATGTTAGATCTCACCAAAGCCAGATTGGTTCAGGCCGGAAATGAAGTGAGCATTATTACCTATGGTGCAGGCGTGCATTGGGCTAGCGCCTATGTAAAAGAGCAAAATATAGACGCAGATATAATAGATTTACGTTGCCTATTACCTTGGGATAAAGAAGCAGTAGAGGCCAGTGTTAAGAAAACAGGTAAGGTTATTATCTTGCATGAAGATACACTCACAGGTGGTATTGGGGCAGAAATTGCAGCCCACATCTCCGAACATTGCTTTAAACACCTTGATGCACCAGTTAAAAGAATAGGAAGCCTGGATACTCCCGTTCCTTTTAACATGGATTTAGAAGAAAACTTCTTGCCAAAAGAAAGATTTAAAATAGCCTTACAAGAACTAATCGGCTATTAGTCTTCATCGGCAATATTGTTTAATTTCATCCAAAGGGTATATGCGCCTGCATGTACAAAGCTTATATCACTTAGTTTTTCCTCGCTATTTAGCAGGCTAATTTCTGTTTGTTGTTTCCCCACTACGCCCGTTTTAACCTCGCATTTTTCAAAGGTATTATTACCGCGTGCCACAAATACATAAGATTTATTACCCAAATGTATAATTGCATCATTTGGTAAAGTATATCCTATTCTTGGCCTACCCATGAGCTCTGCATTCATGTAGGTTCCGGGCACCAACAGTTTGTCGTATTCTTCAAAATGACAATGTACATTTATGCTTCTGTCTGAACCAATATCCTTGCCAATTAATATAACCTCGCATGGGTATTTACGCTGCGGATGAGAATTGGTATGCGCTGAAACTTGCATGCCCATATAAACTTGCTCCATATCCTTCTCAAAAATATGTAAGCTTAAATGAATATCTAATGGATTAACCAACTCAAATAAAACATCTGTAGGGTTTACATACTTGCCAATATTTACATGCACCTTACTTACAAACCCATTAATAGGTGCGTAAATTGGAATACTTCGTGAAATAGTTTGTGTACTTACTTTAGTTGGATTTAACCCAATAAGCTGAAGCTTCTCTGATAAAGATTTATAGGCAATTTGGGCACTTTCATATGCCTCTTTAGCCTGCTGATACACTTTATCACTGCTTGCTTTTGATACATTTAATTGCGCTTGTCTTTCAAATTCTTGTTTTAACATCTGCAAACGCGCCTGTGCCATCAAAAAATCTTGCTGCAAATCTATATAAGCTGCATCCTCCATTAGCGCAATTACTTCACCTTTGTTTACATGCATACCCGGTAATAATTTGGTATACTTTAAATAACCACCCAAAGGCATGCTAATTGAAACTAAATTTTGTGGAGGCACATCAATCATTCCATTAACCTTTATGCGTTCCTTGATTTCTTCTTTTGTAGCCTGAACCAAACTTAAGTTCATATTCTTTGCTTGCTCTACGCTCAGCTTAACTTGCGTTTCCGAGGCATTCTCGCTGTCTTCAGTCTTTGTTTCCGGGTCTTTTGGCTGATTTTGTGTGCAAGACATTACTAAACATACAAGCACAAAATATATAATAAAACGATTCATAATTATTTAATGATAGATTGAAAATTTTGATACTGAATAATATATTGATTCAACTGCTGCACAACATCTAAATAAGCAATATTGGTTTGTATGGCTTGGTTATATAACATCATCCACTCCATAAAATTAATGCCTCCTTGCTGGTATTGTTGCCAAGCAGCATCTTGAGCTTTAGCGGCTTCAATGAGCACCCCATTTTCGTAATACCTGCAAATGGTGTCTAATGCAAAAATTTGTTTACGCAAGTTATCGCGTTGTTGCATCCATTGTTTGCGCGCATACATGGCCTGCATTTCACTGGCCTTCAATTCCAATTGTAAAGCCTTGGTTCGGGCAAGGTTTGAACCAAAAAATAATGGCATGCCAACACCCAATTGTACAGATTGAAACCGAGCACTTCTAGGGTAAAAACGATCATCATTGCCAACTCCAGTAATCGACATGTTTTGATAAGCAACAAGTAATTCGGGCATAAAACGCATGCGCTCTGTTTGTAATTTGGCCGCACTTACGCGTTGTTGTGTTTCAAACTTTATGAGATGCGGATTATTCTCTACAGCCAACTCTTCACTCAAGGCAATGCGAATTGAACCCTCATCTGGCACATAGATTTGCGCTGTTCCCAATAAAATTTGAAACTGAGCTAGACTCACTTGTTTGGCTAATTTTACGTGTTGTAATTGCTTTATGGTTTCGGCCATTTGCTGGGCAGTAGCAGATTTTTCTATAATATTACTCTCCCCTGCCGCTAGTCTTAAATCGGCCAATTTAAGCAGCTCGGCTAACTGCTTTTCAATCTTTTCAAAGATCTTTTCCTTTTCTACTACATGTAAATATTGATAATATACCTCGCTAAGCTCAGCCTTTACAGAGAAACTCGCCAAACGAAAATCCTGTTTTGCCAAATCATAATCTGCTTGTAAAACTTTCTTTTGGGCCGTATATACCCCAGGAAATGCCATTCTTTGAGAAAATTCCCAAGAATTATCTTGATAAAAAGATTGGGTTTGGCCATTTGCATATAATACTTCTGCATTGGGTAAGTTCCATGCGCTTCCTTGCATTTTTTGGGCGGCCATAGTTTTATAAGATGCTGCAGTTAAGCCCGGATTATTGTTGAGGGCAGAATCTATTGCAGCCGACAAACTAATACGTTGTTGCGCCTCAGCTGTTGAACCCCAAATAAACAAAGCAACGAATAGTGTGGCATACTGAACGCCCTTATTTAAGGTAGATTTTTTCTCAAACAAAACATACAAAATGGGCAGTACAAAAAGCGTTAATAGTGTAGCTAATAATAAACCTCCAATAACAACAGTTGCCAATGGTCTTTGCACTTCGGCACCCGCACCGTTACTTAAAGCCATAGGCAAAAAACCCAATGAAGCCACCGCGGCAGTCATCAATACTGGTCGCAAACGCAATTTGGCACCCGCAATAACCACCTCCGTTAAACGCATTACACCTAGTTCTCTTTGCCTATTAAACTCGGCTATTAGTACAATACCATTTAATACCGCAACACCAAACAAAGCAATAAAACCAATGCCTGCAGAAATACTAAAAGGCATACCTCGTAAAGCCAAAGCAAACACCCCACCCATAGCAGATAATGGAATAGCAGAATAAATAAGTAAACCTTGTTTTACAGAATGAAAAGCAAAATATAATAATATAAAGATAAGCAAGAGTGAAATGGGAACTGCAATAGAAAGGCGCGATTTAGCGGCTTCTAAATTCTCAAAAGAACCTCCGTAGCTTACATAATAACCGGTAGGCAACTTCACTTCATTTTTCATTTTCTCTTTTAGATCAGCCACAATACTTTGTACATCTCTTCCGCGAACATTAAAACCCATCACAATTCGCCTTTTAGCGTCTTCTCTTTGTATTTGGTTCGGACCATCAACAATATTTACTTCTGCCAATTGATGTAAGGGAATGCAGGTATTTTGTTGGGTTGGAATGAGTAAGTTACGTACATCTTCTAAATTAGTACGTTGATTATTTTGCATACGCACCAGTAGATCAAAACGACGTTCGCCTTCATAAACCATACCCGCTTTCTTACCTGCAAATGCGGTATACATAACTTCATTAATTGCAGCAACAGAAAGTTGGTATTGTGCCAGCTTATCTCGGTTATAGTTCACAACAATCTGAGGCATGCCACCAATTGGTTCAACAAAAACATCTTTGGCACCATCAATTTGCTGAGCCAAATCGCCCATGCGTTTGCCATAATAAGCCAAACTATCTAGGTTCTCACCAAATATTTTACAAACCACATCTTGTCTTGCACCCGTCATAAGCTCATTAAATCTCATTTGTACAGGATACTGAAAGCCATATGTTACTCCTGGAATTACCGATAAGGCTTCACTCATTTTCTCTGCCAACTCGGGAAAACCCTTCGCACTTGTCCACTCACTTTTATCTTTCAAAATGATCATTAAATCTTGCGCCTCCATAGGCATTGGATCGGTTGGAATTTCGCCACTACCAATTTTAGAAACCACCTTTTCAACCTCTGGAAATTCTTCTAATAATACCTTAGCCGATTGTTTTGCTGTGGCAATACTTACATTTAAATTGCTACCTGTAAGTACACGCGTTTCAACAGCAAAATCTCCTTCCTCCAAAGAGGGAATAAACTCACCACCTAATGTACTAAGCACCCAAATAGATAAAATAAATAAACCTATTACTCCTGCTAATACACGGGCTGGATATTGCATTAGCTTAGCCAATAATCTGCTGTATGTCAGCGCCAACTTATCCATCCATTTTTCTGCAAAATTAGGTTCAGCCGATAGGTTTTTTAGCAAGAGCGCACTCATCATTGGCACATACGTTAATGAGAGAATAAATGCACCTATGAGCGCGAATGCAACAGTTTGCGCCATAGGTTTAAACATTTTCCCTTCAATGCCAGATAAACTTAATATAGGCAGGTACACAATTAAAATAATTAATTGCCCAAACACTGCACTATTCATCATTTTCCCTGCAGCATTTTTCACTTCCAAATCCATATTATTTTTCGGTTCAGACAGTCCCATATGTAAGCGCTTGCTATGTGTAACATTATGCATAACAGCTTCTACAATAATTACGGCACCATCTATAATTAAACCAAAATCTAAGGCTCCCAAACTCATTAAATTTCCGCTTACACCAAAGAGATTCATCATAGAAACCGCAAAAAGCATAGACAGCGGAATAACCGAAGCTACCAATAAACCAGCGCGCATATTACCCAAGAATAACACCAAAATAAAAATTACAATTAGTGCCCCTTCCAATAAATTTGTTTCTACTGTACCAATGGCATTATTTACCATTTTGGTTCGATCCAAAAAGGCATCAATCATAACACCCTCCGGCAAGGTGGATTCTATTTGTGTGATACGCTCTTTTACAGCTTTTATTACCTCATTGCTATTAGCCCCTTTGAGCATCATAACTACTGCACCTGCTACTTCATCTTTATCATTATACACCATGGCTCCATAGCGCGTGGCATGCGATTCTTCTACTTTACCAATATCTCTAATAAACAAAGGCGCTCCGTTGGCTAGGCTCTTCACAACAATTTGTTCGATACTAGAAATGTTTTGTAAGAGTCCTTCACTGCGAATAAACAACACCTGTGGCCCTTTTTCAATGTAGGCACCACCCTCGTTTTGATTATTTTTTTCGAGTGCTGTAAAAACATCAGACATAGAAACGCCATGTGCTTGCAAGCGCTGTGGATCTACTGCAACTTGGTATTGCTTAAGCAATCCTCCAAAACTGCTCACATCTGCAACCCCCTTCACGCCTAATAATTGGCGGCGTACAATCCAATCTTGAATAGTACGCAAAGATTGTGCATCATATTTACCTTCATAACCAGGCTTTGCGCGCAATACATATTGATAAATTTCACCTAAACCTGTGGTAACTGGACCTAATTCTGGTACGCCAACACCAGCAGGAATTTGTTCGGTAATAGATTGCAATCGTTCGCTTACTTGCTGCCTAGCCCAATAAACATCAGTTTCATCGTTAAAAACAATGGTTACTAGGGATAAACCAAAGCGAGAAAAACTCCTTATCTCTATTTTCCCAGGAATATTACTTAAGGCTTGTTCTATTGGAAAAGTAATTAAACGCTCTATATCTGGGGCTCCCAAAGAAGGGGAGACTGTTATCACCTGCACTTGATTATTGGTTATATCTGGAACTGCATCAATAGGCAGTTTTGTGAGCTGATAGGCGCCAAACACCAACAAAAACAAAGTGGCAATGGCTATAATTAATTTATTGTGGACAGAAAATCCAATGATTCTATTTAACATTTACGAATACATAAAATGGTACAATGAAATACAGCAAATTGCTTAAGCAACCTGCATTAGAATAGAAAGTAATGGTTTGTTTAGGCCAACCTAGGGGGTTGAAATATACCGCCAATTCGGGTAAAAGAATAGGTCTGATCCAAAAAATGCTGATGAGCTATTTGGGTAATATCTTGCGCTATAAAGGCAAAAACAGGCAACTCTTGCATGATGAGTAATGTAACAACATTGCTCATTTGAAAAAGCGGCAAATCTTCGTGATCTTCTTCAGATTTGTGGGCCGACTGATCGCTATAATGTAAAAATAAAAATGATGCAAAATCGCTGCTGTCATGTTCGGCTTGATGGTGCGCATAATGCTTTAGTAAAGAGGGTAACTTCTGCAATTGCTCTGTAAAATTTGGCAATAAGGAGCTTAGGAAAAATAAAATTCCTAAATAAAGTAACACGCATTGTTTAAAAAACTGCTTCATATTGCATTGCGAAGATATCAAAAAAATGCATAATTTCACCAACCAAAAATAAGTTCTCAGCCCATACCATTATCATGCGTTTAATCAATTTCATTTGTTTTTTTTGGGGATTACATATTGCGTTGGTTCAGGCCCAAACCGCAAAAAAATCTTTCCACGCCGCAGCAGATTTAAAGCAGAACTTTGTAAAGATAAATAGAAACACATATGCCTGTAAATATGAAACAACTAATGCTGATTACCTCAGGTTTATCAATGATGTAAAATACAGAATGAACCCAGCTGTTTTTGCTAGTTTGCTGCCAGATAGCAGCAGGTGGAACGACCCTGGCATAGACAAACCTAAATGGGCAAGAGGATACCTGCGAAAACCAAAATTTGCTTTATTTCCGGTGGTAAATATTAGCTACGAGCAAGCTAATTTTTATTGTGCTTGGCTAACCAAAGAATATGAGAAAAGTTCGAATAAACCTTTCAAAAAAATTGCATTTAAATTGCCAAGCAGAAGCGAGTGGCAGCAAGCAGTAAGTAATGGTAATTTGGCTATGGCATATGCATGGGGCGACAGTGTAAACAGTAGGCATGTAAAAGTAAACGACGCAAAAACACAGCGCCAACAAAAAAGGAATTTACCTGTAAAGGTTAATCAAAGGGCATACAAACAAAGTAAAAACGGACTCTACCATGCAGCCGGCAACGTAAGCGAAATGATTGCTGGCAAAGGTGATTGTGTAGGTGGAAACTATCGCTCTAACACCTTTTTTAGGAAAATAGAGGCCCCCAATGAATTTTATCCTAGTTATGTTCCCTGTCCACTCATAGGCTTTAGGATTTTCTTTCAGGTATTAGAGGAGTAGGGAATTGCATGCGTTATTGAATTTGGATAAACTAATTTTACGCAAAAATTATAATATGTAACATTAATACACGTAATTGCAAACAAATTAGCCAAATACAATTATCAAATCATGAATAAATCCAGCGTTTACTTGCCACTTTGGCAAAAATACAGACCTGCCATCTTAAGCAAAATGAAACTGGCTTTAGTAGAACCACAAGAATATCCGCTTTATCGCCATGAGTTTGAGCAAATTGGCGGTAAACGTACTTCGGGTTATGGCTTTAATATGGAGGTAAACAAAGGAATGATGGTTAATAATATTGCCGCTATCGCTGTTGCAAGAGATTTATTGGCAGTTTTAAAAGCATCAGAGTCGGGAAAAGCAATGATCCAACAAAATTATTTCAAAATAAATTTGGGTTCAGATTACAAATTAAAGATTCAGGTAATCGTTAAAGATCCTAGTCCAGAAGCAGCTGCTGAAGTTGAATTGTAGTAAATATTGTTTGCGCAAGAAGAATATTAGTCGCTTTCTTTACTTACTTTATCTATCATATTTTCTGTTAAATAAAAATTGGTAACACGAGAATCCATTACCAGATCGGCGTGGGTAATTTTTTGTTTCAAGGCCAATCCAGGTAAAGATCTGCAGCGACTAAGTGCAGTATACATCTGGCCATTTACAAATGCACCACTACCCATATCAATAACTACTTTATCAAAGCTTAAACCCTGACTTTTATGCACAGTGATTGCCCATGCCAACTTAATTGGGTATTGGGTAAAAGTACCAATCGTTTTTGAGACAATACGGCGTTTAATTGGATCGTATTCATACTTTCTATTTTCCCAAGTAACCTTTTCTAATTTATGAACAGACCCATCTTGCAGCCGTATTTCTAATAAATCTTGAGAAATAAAATCAATTTTTGCAATGGTTCCATTTACGTATTTCCGATTTGGATCATTTTTAATAAAAATTACCTGTGCATGTTTCTTCAACTCCAAAACCCTGCTGGTTGGGTATTTATCAGCTCTAAAATCACCCGTTATGAGGGCTTCAAAAACAAAAGTGGTATAGGGCAAAGCCAATAGTCTTTTTTTATTTTCTCCATTGGCAATTAAATTGGTAGCCGCCAAGTTAATCACAAATTCTTCTCGACTGGGTTCATACCTTGGATAATATCTTTTATTCAATGCTAAAAGCGAATCCTCACTTACCTTACCAATACGCACTTCATCTAAAAGGCGCACAAATTCTAAATCCGACTCCTGCCTGTACGACTTTTGAAATTCAAAATAAACAGGCTGTAAGCTCCGATAGGCCATAGAATCAAAAAAATATTCACTTCTATACACCTCTTTAAAAACAAATTTTTCTACCTCATCATTTAAATCTACCACAGGTGGCAATTGAAAAATATCGCCCACAAACAAAATTTGCTTGCCTCCAAATGGCTTACTTGGGTCACCCCCATTTATACGCAATGAAAAATCTATTGCCTCCAATATATCTGAACGCAACATAGAAACCTCATCAATAATAATGGCCTCAATTTTTTGAATTAATTTATACTTTTTAGTATAACTCTTGAACCTAAAGATTTCTTCATCTTGGGGCAACATGGGCTTTAGTGGAAATAGAAAAAAAGAGTGTATGGTTTGGCCACCCACATTAATGGCAGCTATGCCCGTAAAAGCTAGTTTTAATACCCGCTTTTTTGTTTTACTGGCAAAATATTGAATAAACGTAGACTTACCCGTTCCTGCTTTACCAGTTATAAAAAAACTCTCACTGCTCTGCTCTATTTGTTCAAATAATTTTGAAACAATTTCATTCTTTTCATAGCCATCTGGGAAAACAGAAAAACGGTTATATAAATCGGGCAAAGTAAGCTCGTCTAATAATTGGTATTGAACATGCTCCTCAGATTCTTGTGCAGCAATGCGAAGCAAAAAATAGGTATGGCTACCAATATCCTTGAAAGGTTTTTCTATCTCAAAAGATTGACCATAATGGGCCAAGGTTTTAAAGATATAGTAGCAATGGTTGAAAAAATTTTCATAGTCTTGTGGCCTTTTTGCTAAGTGCTTCAACAAAACACTTTTCTTTAGGCTGATCCCAACAAAACGCAAATAAACAAGCACCTTTTCTACTAAATCTGGCTTGGGATATTTTTCCCTTTCTAAATACAGAACATGAAAAGCATCAGGAAAGTTAGCAGGATATGAATCATCTAGTCGGCCATAAAAAAGTTGATGCGCAAACCTAATCTGAAACAACCTAGATTCTTGGTCGACCAAGCCACATTGTAAAAACTGTGCTTCCCATTTTTTCTCTAATTTTATGATTGCCGCCGACATGTTGCAACTTAATTTTTTATTATGAAATGCCCATAAAAAAATATGTACATTGAACCTTTTTATTATTCATGGGTATAAGGTTTAAATTTTAAATCAATATGAAAACAATTGCAACATTCCTTTTTCTGATATTTTTTCAAAGTATTACAAAAGCCCAAAAGCCAGAGCCCATATTAAGTTTTGCTGCGTATGTAAAAGAATCTGCTTATTACAAAGAACAAGCAGGATTATGGCAAAAAGAGACACAAAAAGATCCACAAAACGCATACGCCTGGTTCAATTATTACAGGGCCACTAGAAATTTGGTTCGAACCGATACCAGCGACCACAGAAAATCTGAAGAAAAATACCAACAACAAGCCGAAATAGTAGATGCCATGGAAAAAGCAGTTCCTAATTCATATGAATTTCATTTAGCCAAATGGATGCATCACGGACAAAATTTTGCTTACCTCAAACATCTTAAAAAAGCCGATGAATTGGGCTTCGGCAGAACCGAACATTTATCAGATATGGCCGGATGGGGCGAAATTGAAAGAGACCGTGCTAAACGCGATAAATACTGTAAATTATGGCTAGAAAATGGCCATGTGTCTCCGGGATTAATGTATTACAATTACAATACCCTCATTGGCTTAAAACCCAATGCCATTCTACTTACTTTTGGCGATAATGATACCTATCCGGCTTGGCTTTTGCAAGCCAAAGGAATAAGAACAGATGTTACCGTTATAAATGCCTATCTATTTTTAATTGATGAATACAGAAATAAAGTTTTCAAAGAGTTGGGAGTAAGACATACGCCATTTGTTGCCCTAGACACTGTGGATGCAGAAAAAGACTATTATTGGTTTAGAAAAGAATTAATTAAAACATTAGCTACAAACAGCAAAAACAATCCTGTTTATTTGGTGGTAAGTTGCGATACAGAATATTCTAAACCTATAGAATCTGAACTTTATTTAATTGGATTGGCATATGAGTACAACACCAAACCCATAGATAATATGGCATTATTAAAAAAGAACTTTGAACAAAATTTTGCCTTAGATTATTTAGACAAACATTTTTATACGGATATTTCAAAGGATATTGTGGCGCGAACCAACCTCAATTATATTATTCCCATGATAAAGTTATATGACCATTATAAGTTGGCTGGAGAACAAGAAAAGGCAAATTCCATTAAAGAGAAGTTATTGCAGATTGGAGCAGGACAAGCAGAGGAAAAAGATTTAAAGAATTACCTGAATCAATAGGCAAATTGTGACAAAGAAGAACAAAATAGGGCACTTACAATCGGATGAAATGCTCATGAAAGGGCTTTGTATCGGACAAAAACATGCCTTTGAAATTTTGTACGACAGATACTTTGATAAGCTTGTATATTTTGCCAATGGATTTGTTAAAAACCAACATCAAGCTGAAGATATCGTTCAAGAAGTATTTATTAAATTGATAGAACAACCCCAACAATTTAATCCATCTATGCGATTTTCTACCTGGGTTTTTACACTTACAGCCAACCGTTGTAAAAATAATATACGTGACACCCAAAACCGCAGTCAGCTTATTGAAAATAATGTTATACAAGAAGCCATTGAACTCAATTCTAAGCACGATTTAAGTTGGCTTAATAAAAACTTAACGCAAGGCATAGAACAATTGAACCCAAAAGAGAAAACCATTTATACATTGAGATTTGAGGAAGAAATGAGTCTGAAAGAAATTGCAGAAACCATAGATATTCCGATAGGTTCAGTAAAATCTGGACTCTTTCATCTATTAAAAAAATTAGCGAAACAACTTAGTGCATACACATATGAATAATCAAGAAGAAAACATCCCAATTGAAATTTTTGATTGGATTAATACCTTTTCCTTTGAAGAATTAGAGGCAAAGCAGCAGGCACAAGTAATTATTTGGTTCACCCCAGACACCTACAATCAAATACATTTGGCAGCTAATCAAGCAAGTCTATTTCAGGCAAGCTTATCTAGAAAAGCAGCCATAAAAGAACACTTAAGCTATCAATTTGAATTGAATAATAAGAATAAACCTTGGCTCAACAAAACGATACCTTGGTGGCAGGCAGCAGCTGCTATACTCATAGTTTCAGCCTTTTTTATTCATTTACTGGTACAACAAAAAACACCAAAAAATAATCCATTGCTAAGCCTTACAGACAGCACTTATCTTAAAAAACAGATGGCAAGTAAGCCTATTGAGCCAATTATTATATACGATACAGTATACCTCAAAGAAACAAAGCAGTTAATTTCTAGTCAGCTGAAAAAACAAAAGCTATGTAAAAAAGAATCTGAAAGGGCAACAAATGCTGCTTTACCCATCCAAGTATTAGTTCAAAGTATGGAAACTTTAGAATCAACCTACAACCAAATAAAAGGCAATAGCTTAAAAGACGATACCCTTTTGCACACATACGGATTTGTAAGGTTATAATAAACATTTAATTCATTGGTCTGAACCAAACAACTATCTTTGTGCAATACCCATCTGGAGGTAGGAAAATAAAAGTTTTGAAGCCAACCAAATACCACTCATTAGAAATTGCAGCTCCAGAGGCAGATTATTTATATGTAGAACCTTCTCAAATCAGTGATGCTGGTTTGGGCTTGTATACTGCTATACCCATTTTTAAAGATGAAATAATTGGAGAATATGGCGGTGAGATAATTGGTTCAGCCGAGGCAAAAAAACGTGCAAACAAGCAGCAAAACCAATATTTCATTAATTTGCCAAATGGTAAAATTTTAGATTCTATAAACAGCCTTTGCTTTGCCAGATATGCGAACGACGCCTGCGGAAAAGAAAATACACAAGTAAAAAATAACGCAAAAATTATATTGAGCGATTCAGGTAAAGTATGTTTAATAGCAAGTAAAAAAATTAAGGCTGGCGAAGAAATATTGTGCAGCTATGGAAAAAAATACTGGCTTACTCATGTTTAGTTTTCAGTTCAATCCAACGGCTCATATATTCTGTACTAGCCATTGTATGATATTGTAAAATTGCACCCATAAAATTGGCTTGTCTATAGCGGGTAAGGTGCTGCCTTAATTCATTTAGGTGTGCGATAAAAGTTGTTTCAAATAGAGCTGCTTTAAACTCACTATTTAAGCAGTCAAACCCTTTTTTTTGAGACTCTTGCCAAGTTTCAACCTCGTTATATAATTGAGCGGCAGCTTGTGCTATCATTTCAGGCGTATTGGCTATAAAACCCGGCCAATCTTTCTCATTGGCAATACCTTCTGCGCCAATCCAAGTTGTAACAGAGGGTGTGCCATTTTGCATGGCTTCCAATAATTTACCTTTTAATCCCGCACCAAATTGCAATGGCGCCAAACAAACCCTTGCCTGGCGCATTATTTGAGACGCATCCCCTGCCCTACCTTTTACCAGAAATCTTTGCTTAGGATTATGCAGCTGCATAACTTTTTGCGAGGCATAAGCCCCATAAATTTGCAAAGAAGCATGAGGCACTATCTTAGCTAAAATAGGCCAAATGGAATCTTTCAAATACCTAAGCGCTTGCCAATTAGGTTCATGCCAAAAATTACCAATAAAAACAAAGTCTTTTCGGTTCTCAAAACTAGGAATATCAGTAATGCTAGCATGCATTAAAAGCGGAAAGTAAAACAACAATTTGGGGTCTATCTTAAAGGTATTTTGCAGCAAATCCATTTCATACTTAGAAATAATAAGCGTGCAATCGCACCGTAAAATACTCGCTATTTCACGCTTGGCATAGTCTGATTGCAAATCAGAAATTTCAATTTCTCTATTTTCCTTCCATGCTTGGTGTCGCGCATATCTCAAAAAATGTAAATCTTCAGTATCTAATATTTTAAGGGCATTGGGACAAATTTTACTAATTCTCCAAGCAAATTGTTCCTCCATAAAATACCTATCAAACAATACCACTTGAGGCTGCAAAATGGCAATAAAATCATCAAAAGAACTATGATTTAACTGAATCGTTTTTTCTTCTATTCCCAATGCGGTGAGATCCGACTCAAAACCACTTTTTTGTGCAGCTGAGGCAAATACAATATGATAATTAACCCGCTTAAACAACAATAACAGCTGCATCATTCTGTTGCCAGCTGCACTAGAGTTTGGTTCAGGCCAAACATAGCCAATTACTAATAAAACAGGTAAACTACGCATTTGTTAAGTTGAGGTATTCAAGCAATTTTTGGATTAACGCATAAACAGCAAAAACATGTTTTACCATCCATTCAGCTTTTTTTGCCAATACCCTTTATTTGGATGGCAAAAGAAATGGTTAGATAGCAAATGCAAATAAAAGCATTAATTTTTTATTTGGATTAAGTACTTTTGATGCACAAATATGTTAAGATTAAAACTCCCTACCGATCCGCGCTGGGCGCAACTGGTAGAAAGCAATATAGAGGAAATATTGAGTGATCATGCTTGGGCCGAACAAAAAGCGGCCAGTAATGCCCTATCTGTGGTGACTAATAATTCTGAGCACGCAGATTTAGTTACAGATATGTTGGCTATTGCCAAAGAAGAGGTAGAACATTTTCAATTGGTACATAATATTATACTATCGAGGGGATTTACTTTGGCTAGAGAACGCAAAGATCCATACGTAAACGAACTGTTTAAGTTTTTGAGGAAAGATGGAAGCAGAACCATGGCTTTTGTAGACCGTATGCTTTTTTCTGCGCTCATAGAAGCCCGCAGTTGCGAGCGATTTAAGGTGCTATCAGAAAATATTAAAGATGTAGAACTCGCAAAATTTTATAGAGACTTAATGGAAAGCGAGGCAAATCACTACACTACTTTTTTATCCTATGCCAAAAAATATGGCACAGGAGTAAAAGTAGATGAGCGTTGGCAAGAATGGCTCGATTTTGAAAAAAAGGTGATTCAAAGTTACGGCGCCCTGGCAGAATAATTAAAATTTTACCGCTAGGTAAAATTGGCTATTTGAAAATTGACTTGGAAGGCTAAAATACTCATTTTCGTTTGCAAAATCTCCGCGTATCTCATGGTTGCTTTGCATACCAATAATATTATCTAAATTCAGGCCTAAAGCTAATCGTTTGCTAACATCATAATTAACTATAATACCTGCTTTGGCACCTATTACAGTATTAGCGTTAGAGAAAGATTTTTCGTAAGTGGTTCCATCTAATCTAGATTGGGCATTGTATTTACTGCTGATAATGCTCGTGAGAATACCAGCATGCGGTATGATAGAAAGGCTTTTATTTTCAAGGAATCGGTAAGACCTACCCAAACCATAGTAAAAGTATAAACCAAAGCCGTTCACCTCTTCACTTCTAAAACCATTTTTATCTGTCCAATCAAAATTGCTAACCTTTTTGGAAGCCTCATAATTAAACATATTTAGTCTCACATCTGCAATACATGTTAATGGAATATTAAATTCCAATATAGCAAGAACAGGAATAGTAATATGATTATAGTTTTCTTCCAACGATTCGCCAAATTCAAAGGGGGTTTGTTGATACAAGTTACTCCTTAAATAGAGATTTGAGGCAATTTGACTTTGATCAAATTTACTGGTAAAACCTGGCAGTGTGCCCAAATAAAAATTATTTATCTTGGGCTTATCTTGACCATAAGCTAAAATTTGTGAAGTGAACAACAGCAGTAATAATGAAATCTTGTTTGTCATATTTGTTTTATAGGTTTATTTTATTTGAATTGGAAGGGTATAGCAATTTATATATCTTCTATCTTGCACATAAATCCAGCGCTTTTCTTCGTTGATTGCAAGTCCAAATTGAAGACAATCATTCATTGCTTTGGGAGTACCAAAAAACGCTTCTTTCCCATTGTCAAGATTAATGCCTAGTATTTTATTGCATTGGGTAGAAATGAGAAAATTTTTGTAAATTTTGGAATCATAAAAATCAAAATTAACGATGTACCTACCTTTATCTAAAAAACTTATATTCCATTTTTCTACTCCGGTATTTACATCATAGGCTGCCACAAGCGCATTTCCATTTAATAAAGGAATAACCATATCTTTATAAAAATGCAATCCAACACCAAATTCCTCCAAAATCTTGACAAACGCCAATAAACCATCCTCAATCTTGTAAGCCATTAAATAATAATTGGTTCCAGAAACTGCAAAAACATAAATTTTATTGTGCTTTGCAATCATATCCGTTTTCCAAAATTGAATATTAGATTTATCCGGATTGTAATCAACTTGCCATTCTTTCTTCTTGGCATCGATGTTATAGGCTATAACCTTCGACATATGTCTATTTTCCCCATTTATGGTTCTAAACATAAGTGGCGTTCCAACGATTATTTTTTCCCCTTTTGTATTCTTAGTAATAACCATATTCATTAAAGAGATTTTATTGTTATCTACGGTATCACTATATACAAAAACTTGCTCCCAATTTAATTGATCAAAATGTGTTCGCCAGACATAAATATTCCTATTTTTATCGTCTCGATCATAAAAACTATGATAAACAAACCCATCCTCATCAATTGCCATCGATTTACCGCCAAGAAAGCCTTTTTGTTGGTCTCTCCAGAGTGTTTTTCCTGTTATGGCATCAATTGCATATGTATTGTACGATTTAGATATAATAATTACATCTTTATGGTAAATGATTGATGCTCCCCGAAAAGCATATTCGGGGAAGAAATAATCACTCCACTGCCAAATTAAATTACCATTTTTACCATCCCTTAACTCAAAAACCTCACCTATCGGGTTTGAAAAAACCTTACTGGTAATAATATTACCCTCACTGTTTAATATTGGCGTCATACTTGCGTCTCTTATTTCACTCCGCCAAATGGTATCTATATTAGTTGTATCTACTGCTGAACTAGGAGATGCGGGAGAAACAATCTCCCGCATCTTACATCCTTGATTTATTATTAATAATATAATAAGTACAAGACTTAAGCATTTACTTTCTTTGATCATAATTATCTTGTTTGAATAGCGAAAAAACCACCCAAATTACCCTCATATAAATCAGTAAGCGCAACCCTTGTTTGCTCAGAATTCTTCATTTGATCATGATTGGTTTCTTGCATTATTCTAATCGCATGAGAGTTTCCAGTTTTAACTTTAAGTCTGCTTGCTGCAGAGTTTGCAATAACAACACCATCATTTTCAAATGGTACATGAATTAGTTTTAAGGTAGGTAGAAATAATTGGGTTCCTTCGCAATTGCCTTTCCACGTTGTACCATCGTTTCCAGGGAATTCATAATTGGTATATTTATCTGCAATGCTTGGTCCGGTGCAGAATGCACCTACGCCTCTATATTTTTGTTCCATTTTCAATTTTACAGGAGGCATAAATCCTTTTGGATTTTTAATTGGATCATAGCAGTCTAACTCTTCTATTAAATGGCACTCCATTACCACCTGCGTTTTTTTGTCGCCCAATAATTCTACTTGATAAACTTCATTGGCATCTGCCAGCCAATTTTTTGCTTTTATATAGGCATGTTTATTTTCAATAGCCCTATTTTTATTTTTGGTGGCAATAATAGCTAATGGTAAAATTAATGGATTTAAAATAGAAGTGGCATAATAGGTAATTTCTAATCTTCTTTGATATTCTGCCTCTCTATCTTCAAAAATGGCATTGGCATCAAATTCATTAATCATATCCTGAACCTTATTTTGCAATTGATCATCTTGGTTGTACCCAAATATTTTTTGGGTATTATCTAAATAATCATGTCCAATACTCAGGTTAGAGCTCATAAATCTCCACATCGCTGGCTGCTTCTCAACCCCAAAAAATTGAACTACAGGAACATTTAACTCATATTGTGATAAACCTTGGCTTGTGGGTGTACCCTCCAAAAAAGGAGCTCCAACATAATAATCATTGGTTGTAGATTTAAAATAATTATCCAAAGCATACGGTATAATTTGATTAGCTGATAAACCACAGGTTGCATCAGTTAACAATTGTTGCATATTTTTTGAAATGAGCATTCTTGTTAAGAAATTACTATTAATTTTTGGTGTTACTACAGCACCGCCCAATGCAACACATGCTTCTTTAAAGAAAGCCGGCAATTTATTCCTTAAGGTAGGCCTTGTATTATTAATTACTTCAGCTCCGGCATGCGGTGTACCAAAAGTAACTAGGCCGTGAGCAAGTTTTTGAAAGGTAGCTGGCGACTGATCCATTTGTCTCAACCATTCCCGCGCCACAATACCTCCTTGGCTATGCGCAATAACATAATCCCATTCTGTTTTAGTAGAATTGTTGATGAAAAGGGGCACCCCATTTTCTAAATCACGCGCTGCCCCAACTATTCCTGAACTTTCACTGTAAAATTGCACAGGGTGCGAACTCGAACTGGCTGGCCCACGCACGGATCTGGCTTTTCTGGCAGGAAAAATGCCGGGATACCCAAATTGAGTTGCATGTGCGGCAATATTCCAACTATCGGTATTCCCATTTAATCCATGCAACCAAATAATATTTACATCTTTATCTTTTCCAAAACCTGGTGTAAAATCCCCAAATTTTAGCGTTGGATAATTATTAGGCGGATTCACGCCTTCTACTGGGTAATCATGGATTTGAGCCGGACCAGCAGTTGGGCAAATTTGTCCAGCGGGAAACTCAAATAACTTCATTCCAAATTTCTGCAATTCTTGACTTAACATTTGCTGTTTGGGAACCAAAACAGTGGCCGTATCTTGAGGCATGTTATATTGGGCATAAAGCTTACTCGGTTCAGACATTATCAGTAAACTAATAACAATTAAAATTCTTACTTTTTTCATGGCTTTGCTATCTAGGGGTTTTAGTTTTTAATAAAATTGGTATTAATGGTGCGCTGGTTATTGGTTACAACCTGCAATACATAATTACCCGCTGTTAAATTGGGTAGGTTCACTAAGAAAGTGCGCTGATTATTGTGATTCACTGCTACTGTACTTCCTGTAATGGCATGTATTACGCTCACACTTGCAATACTTGCATCATCCTTTAAGGCAACAGAAGCCGTAAATACACCATCATTGGGATTGGGATATAGTTTCACCACATCCTTTTTGTCCATCGCCTTATTAACCAAATTTCCATTATCTGCAATTTCATAATTGGTGTAATAGGTTAAGCGTGTTTCTGTAATGCACTTCCCGGCATTTGTGGTTACAAAACGTTCAAGTTTTTTAATTTTAAGCAGAAATCCTTTATCTATACCATAGGGCTCATAGGCCAGCGTTTCTCTGCATTTAATTCCATCTCCATCGATGTAATCAGTTACAATGGTTTTTTTAAAGTTATTGTATATGGTAGAATTAGCGCCAGATGTAACTTTAACTTCTCCATTGGGCATATTACTTACAAGAATATTCTCGGCAGCCAGCGCATTGATAGCGGCAGCATCAAAACTTGGGAAAGTTATAATCCCGGGGTGAAACCCTTTTTCTTCAATTCCCAATTTTTCTTCTGCAATAAATGCTAAATCTTCTGAAGAATAAGGATAGGTTTTTTTAATTAAATTATCTGAACCAATCATATCAATTCCTTTTTGAGTATATCGATATTTGCTAGGCAGGGTCATCCAGTCTTTTTTAAAATCATTGCTATCAATTTTTACTTCAATATTCGACTCATAATTGCTGTTAATCGTTCTGGTGTATGATTTCTCAACATACTTCAATTCGAACTTGATCTTTTCACTTTCACTCATCTGCCTTATAGCAGAAGAATCTGCTACGGCAAATTGATATTCCATGATTTTGTTGGTCTGTTTGTAGAGTGTGCTTTGCCCAAAACATATGGTATGGACAAATAGACTTGCACTTAGGGTAGAAAATCTCATTGGTTTTTTAATAAATAGTTAAAAATAAATTAGTTTCAAGGCCTTGTTGTTTTTTGATTAATCAACAGCTAAAATAAACAAATTTATTCTATCAATCTTGATGCTTGCATTTGAGTGGCGTCTAAATCATCTAAAAATCCTGCAAACCCAATTCACAAAAGGGATTGAAGAAAATCAGGTAAATAGGATTTAACATTGATTTAAACGCATTGGAATCATCGCATTACTGAATAAGACTTTCATATGGCATTTAAATCAAAATTTAATAATTTTGTTGTATGATAAAGAATAACAAACAACCTGTTCCACCAACTAATTTCAACAAGAACTTTAAATCAATAATTTTATGTGGTATTTTAATTCTTGCATCTAGCAAATTATATACACAAAATGTATATTTAAAATTTCAAACAGGCTACCAGATTTCTTCAAATCCAAGCTCAGGCCAAAATACAGTTTCAAATACAAGTTCTACATTTACCACTACTACCACAACGAGTAAAAATATAGGCTTAGGAACCGGCTTAAATTTTGGAGCTGCCATTGGATATGATTTCTCAGAAAATATAAGTACTGAGATAGGTGTTAACTATTTATTGGGAAACAAATACGAATTAACTGATGAAAGCACCAATCTCAATATGAATAACACCTACAATAATTCAATCTCAACTATTTATAGCAGAATGTTATTTATAAATCCTTCATTCATTTTAAAATCGAGTGCTACAAAACTTAATCCATATATGCGACTTGGAATAGTAATGGGCATTGGAAGTGTAAGATCTGAGAATACCACAGAAAGTTCAATGAATAATATCAGCAGCAAGGAATACACCAAATTTATTACTAATGGAGGCCTTGCTTGGGGCGCAAATGGCGCAATTGGTGTGGTGCATGAATTAAACCAACAAATTAGTATATACGCTGAAGCTAGTATTCAGTCGATAAATTACAAACCAAAAAAATCAGAATTGGTGGAAGCTGAGTTAAATGGAAACGATATATTAAACACCTACTCAAATCGCGAAAAAATCACCGAATTTTCTGATAAATATACCCGTGTTGACTCTGGCAATATCCCAAATCCAAATCAGGCAAAAGAATCGGCTAGAATCAACTTACCCCTATCAAACCTATTGTTGCAAATCGGACTTAAAATTTCCCTCAACAAATAATCATTTTCAACACCTATTTTTTCGGGCTGAACCAAAAATAGAGTGCAGAGATTATTCGCTATCATATCCAAATTCTTTTAGGGTGCGCGAATTATCGCGCCAATCTTCTTTTACTTTCACGAAAGTTTTTAAGAATATTTTCTTTTTAAAGAATAGCTCTAAGTCTCTTCTCGCAGCTATGCCAACATTTTTTAAGGCTGAACCACCTTTGCCAATTAATATCACCTTCTGGCTATCGCGCATTACATAAATAAGCGCATGAATATGAATGATATCTTTTTCTTCTTTAAACAGCTCAATTTCTACCTGCACGCTATATGGAATTTCTTCCTTGTAACGCACCATAATTTTTTCTCTAATTATTTCCGCCGCCACAAATCGCTCACTCTTATCGGTTAATTGGTCTTGCTCGTAATATGGTGCGCCCTCTGGCATGTAACTTAATATGCTTTTCAACAGGGCGTCTATGTTAAATTTGTTTAAGGCAGAAATAGGAATGATTTCTTTAAACAATTTCTTTTCATTCCAAAAGTTCAACTTGGCATTTAATTGGTCTTGACTAACTCCATCAATTTTGTTTAGCAAACAAATCATAGGCGTTTTGATCACCGACAACCTTTCAAAAATAGCCTCATCTTCATTTCTAATGTCAAAGTCGGTAACGAATACAATAAGTTCGGCATCTTGTAAACTCTCATTTACAAATTTCATCATATTTCCCTGCAGCTTATATTTGGGATCTATTATACCGGGAGTGTCTGAAAATACAACTTGATAATTGGGATTATTCAAAATTCCTTTGATTCTGTGTCTGGTAGTTTGTACCTTTTCACTGATAATGGATAGCTTTTCACCTAACAAAGCATTCAATAATGTAGACTTTCCAACGTTAGGTTTACCTATAATCGACACAAAACCAGATTTAAACGACATTTTTATTTTATTTATTTGCACAACAAAGAAACAATAATATCTTTGCAGTCCCAAAAAGAAAGAGAGAAACTTTTATTTGGTTACCACGATTTCAATTAAGATAAAGATATATCGCGGAGTGGAGCAGTGGTAGCTCGTTGGGCTCATAACCCAAAGGTCGTAGGTTCGAGTCCTGCCTCCGCAACTAAAAGAAACCAGCTTCGGCTGGTTTTTTAATTTTCTACCTCTGGAAATCTACTACACATACGCCTTGTATTTAAAATACTTTGATAAAATCTATATTGGATATACATCTAACTTAAAAGGCAGAGCAATCAATCACAATCAATTTAAAATTCCTCCAACCCATTTTGAGGCGATCAATATATATCTGCGCAAACAAAAGATTTTATATTTAATTGCATATAATTACTTGTTATCGAACACTTTTGTATGCTAAAGCATATAAAATGAATGCCATGACAGAATTTGTTAAATCAAGGCGAAAACAATTAAAACTTACACAGGAAGAATTTGCTTCTAAAGCGCGTGGCGCCTAACTGTAGTTAGAAAAATTAAACAGAGAAAGGAAAATTTGAATTTATCTAAGGTAAATTAGGTATTGAAAATATTTGGCCATGTTTTAGGGTCAGTAAACGGAAAACAAGGATGAGAAAAGTTCTCATAAAACACAATTCAAAAATTTAACCTCAGAGCGTGCTAGCTTGTTTTTGGCTTGAACCCAAAAGACCAAAGATTATATGTTTCCAAGATTTATGGGACTTTAAAAAGTTCAAAAAAAAACCAGCGCCAAGGCGCTGGTTTTTTTTTATTATGCATTGGCTTTTTTGTGATCGGCCAAGAATTGCGCTAAACCACTATCTGTTAATGGGTGCTTTAATAGGGCAAGTATGCTAGGTAGCGGACTAGTTATTACATGTGCACCAAACTGCGCCGATTTAATAATGTGAACTGGATTGCGAATAGATGCAGCCAAGATTTGAGTCTGGTATCCTTGAATAGAATACAATTGCGAAATCTGAGCAATTAACTCCATACCATCGTAGCTAATATCATCTAATCTACCTACAAATGGAGAAACATAGGTAGCGCCGGCTTTGGCGGCTAAAAGCGCCTGGCCTGCACTAAATATTAAGGTGCAATTGGTTCTTATTCCTTTAGAGGTAAAATAACTAATTGCCTTAATTCCGTCTTTAATCATAGGAACTTTAACCACAATATTTTCGTGCAATGCGGCTAATTTCTCTCCTTCGGCAACCATTCCTTCAAAATCGGTAGCAATTACCTCTGCGCTTACATCGCCATTAACGATATTACAAATATCCAAGTAATGCTGCATTACTGCTGCCTCTCCAACTATGCCTTCTTTGGCCATAAGCGATGGATTGGTGGTTACACCATCTAAAATACCAAGATCATTGGCTTCTTTAATTTGAGCCAAATTGGCTGTATCTATAAAAAATTTCATTTTGCTGTTATTTTCGTGCAAATATAATCTACTCAAAATTAAACTATTCACACTATGCCCACATTCAATGAAAATTATTGGGAAACACGATATCAACAAGGAGAAACGGGCTGGGATATGGGTTCGGCCAGCACACCTCTCATTACTTTTTGCCAGCAATTGACTAACAAAAACCTGCGCATTTTAATACCTGGCTGCGGCAACGCACATGAGGTAGAAGCCTTGCTGAACCTAGGTTTTACCAACATAACGGTGCTAGATTTTGCTGAGAGTCCGCTCAAAAATATTGCCGCCAGAAATCCAACAGCCATGGCATCTGGCCATGTAAAATTAGTTTGCGCAGATTTTTTTGCGCACCAAGGCAACTATGATTTAATTCTAGAACAAACATTTTTCTGCGCCATACATCCCGCTCAACGCGCAGATTATGCCAAACACATGCATTCGCTTTTGGTTCAAACCGGAACTTTGGCTGGCTTATTATTTAACTTTCCATTAACCGATGAAGGTCCGCCTTTTGGCGGAGATGCCACTAGCTACCAACAATTGTTTGAACCGATTTTTAAAATACATACGCTAGAACCTTGTCACAACTCCATAAAACCGCGTTTGGGAAAAGAGCTATTTTTTATTTTAGAAAAGGCAGAATAGATGCTATTTTCGCCACCTACAATTTTTAACACATGAGCGATCACAAAATCATATTTTCTATGGCAGGCGTTTCCAAAACGTTTCCGCCGCAAAAACAAGTATTAAAAAATATCTACCTGGGCTTTTACTACGGCGCTAAAATTGGCGTGTTGGGTTTAAATGGTTCGGGTAAGTCTAGCTTGCTAAAAATTATTGCCGGCATAGATAAAAACTATACGGGTGAGGTAGTATTCGACTCTAAAAACTATAAAATTGGTTATTTAGAGCAGGAGCCCAATTTAGATGAAAGCAAAACCGTTGTAGAGGTAGTTAAAGAAGGTGTAAAGCATATTACAGATATGCTAGAGGAGTTTGAAAACATCAACAATAAACTGGCTGATCCAAATTTGGATGGAGATGACATGATGAAAATCCTCGATCGCCAGGCCGTTGTTATGGAGGAACTAGAGCGTTTTGATGCCTGGGAACTTGACACCAAATTAGAGAAAGCCATGGATGCCCTTCGTTGCCCAGAGCCGGATGCAATGGTGAAAGTGCTTTCAGGTGGAGAACGCCGCCGTGTGGCTTTGTGTAGGTTAATTTTGAGTCAGCCCGACATCTTATTACTCGATGAGCCTACCAACCACTTGGATGCCGAGAGCGTGGATTGGCTCGAACAGTATTTAAAGAATTTTCCAGGAACCGTAATTGCGGTTACGCATGATAGATATTTCTTGGATAATGTAGCAGGTTGGATTCTGGAACTCGACCGTGGAGAAGGTATTCCTTGGAAAGGAAATTATAGCAGTTGGTTAGACCAAAAAGCGAAGCGTTTACAAGCCGAAGAAAAATCGGAAAGCAAACGTGCCAAGGCTCTTGAGCGAGAGTTAGAGTGGGTAAGACAAGGTCCGAAAGGCAGACAAGCCAAGCAAAAAGCACGTTTAAATAGCTACGATAGGTTGTTAAATGAGGAACAAAAAGAGAAAGAAGCACAGCTAGAATTGTTTATTCCGGCCGGACCACGTTTGGGAGATGTGGTGATTGAGGCAAATAATGTTAGTAAAAAATATGGCAACAAATTGCTTTATGAAAACTTAAACTTCTCGCTCCCACGTGGCGGTATCGTTGGTATTATTGGTCCGAATGGCGTAGGAAAAACAACCCTATTCCGTTTAATTATGGGCCTAGAAACCCCAGATGGTGGCGATTTTAAAGTGGGCGAAACGGTGCAAATTTCGTATGTAGACCAAAGTCATAAAGACCTCTTACCAGAGAAAAGTGTATTCGAGGTAATAAGCGGTGGCACCGAAACCATGATAGTGGGCGGCAAACAAGTAAATGCCCGTGCCTATATTTCAAAGTTTAATTTTAGTGGTACCGACCAAAGTAAAAAAGTTGGCGTATTATCTGGTGGAGAAAGAAACCGTGTGCATTTGGCCATGGCGCTTAAACAAGGTGGCAACGTATTGTTACTGGATGAACCTACCAATGATATAGACGTAAATACGCTGCGTGCGTTGGAAGAAGCCATAGAAAACTTTGCAGGCTGCGTGGTGGTAATTTCCCACGATAGATGGTTTATAGATAGAATTGCCACACATATTTTAGCCTTCGAAGGCGATAGTCAGATTTACTATTTTGAAGGAAATTACTCAGAATACGAAGAGAACAAAAAACAGCGCTTGGGTGATGTATCGCCGCATAGGGTGAGGTTTAAAAATATATAGAAGAGGACCATAGTCCATAGACCATGGTCCATAGTTGATGACGCTAGTTAAAAAAGGGGAAACTGGTTTAACAATTTCCCCTTTTTTCATCATTCATAATTCAAAGCAATTTAGCTAAGAATTAAACCCAATAAGCTTTCTATCTTCTTGGGCTATTTCTAGTTTATCCTTTTCCATCAAATAAGTAATAGCATCAAAGATGTTTTTAAATATTTTATCGTGTTCGTTTTCTAGATTTTTTAGTTTTAATAATAAATCATTGTGAGTGGAGGCATAATTGCGCATAAACACAAAAATTCTGATAATTTTAATATTCATCTGAATAGCTTGTTGACTATTTAGAACGCTAGACAACATAGCTACTCCCTGTTCAGTAAATGCAAAGGGTAGGTATTTGCTGAACTTACCTTTACCAGATTCCAAGGACGCAGTTTGCGACCTTAGAACTTGATATTCATCGGTAGTTAACATAAACATAAAATCATCAGGAAATCTTTCAATATTTCTTCTTACAGCTTCCTTTAACCTTTTTGTTTCAGTACCATACAAAGTTGCTAAATCAAAATCTAGCATCACTTTTTGACCACGAA
>JAJTEN010000029.1 GCA_021298155.1 Sphingobacteriales bacterium
AAAACCAAGTTCAGAAAAAGCAAATGAAGCAGCACCAGTTATTGAACCCATTAAGAAAAAAACTAAGCCATATATGGCCACTTATGAGGTAGCGCCTCCACCTGCTAAATACAATGTAATTGTGGGTTGTTATAGCGTAAACAAGCTATCTGTTGCCAAAAATACACAAGATCGTTTAGCACTTAAAGGCTATAGTCCGAGTATTTATAGAAGCTCAACAAACTCTAAAATGTTGAGATTGGCAGTTATTTCAACAGATGATAAAGCAGAGGCTAGACGGGTGTTAAGAAAAGCGCGTAAAGAAATTGAGGCAGACGCTTGGTTGTACCTATACAATGCACAGTAGTTTGTAGATAACTGATAATTAGAAATTATAGAGTTCTCATACAATGGATTATCTTAGCAGATATTTTACTGCAAAGGATTCATTGTATGAGAACTATTTTTTTTGTGTGTACTTTCATTTTGCTGGCAAGTAATACATTTGCCCAAAGAACTCCGAAAGCCCCTGAAAAGGGCGCTGTTGGGCGATTGCCTGAGCCAGATATTTCTGTATTAGATGAATCTGGTTCATCTAAAAAGCAGCCAGCAAAAAAGGAAAAAGTTTCAGATACCATGAACATTATTCCGCCAGCCATGTACAGTAGATTTTCTTTAGGTGCAAATTTTGGAATTGCGTTTGGTGCCACAGACATTCCTGCAGATGGTATTTCACCGGGTTATGGTGCTTATGCAAAAGTTTCTTTAAACCATATTATGGGATTAAGATTACAGTATTTGCAGGGCGAAATTTCGGGGGCAAATAGCCGAACCAATGCCAAAGAAAATATTTATTTCAATAGCAGTTTAAACAACCTCTCACTACAAGCTATTTTTAATTTAGGTACAATAGATTACCGTCAGAGTTTCCCAAGGAATAACTTTTATTTTGGTGTGGGTTTAAGCAGATTATCTTATTCATCATCTAAAGATACCTTTAATTCAAGTACCAATCAAAGAGACAATATTAGCAAGTTGAGCAATACAAGTTTAGCAGTTCCATTATTGGTTGGTTTTAAACGGAAGGTGACAAAAAATATTGATATTGGGGTTGAATTTGATTATTTTATTGGGTCTAATGAGGATATCGATATATCGAATATCCCGAGTACTTTACCTGATGGGAATGGCTATTTTATGTTTAATTTATCGTATAATATTACAACTAAAAATAAGCCTAATCACTTAGATTGGAGTAATCCTATCGATAAGATATACCGTGATTTAAAAGATGCCAAAGACCAAGCAGATGCCATGAAAGTAGATACAGATAAAGATGGTATACCAGATTATTTAGACCAAGAACCCAATACGCCTGAAGGATATAAGGTAGATAATAAGGGGGTAACTTTAGACAGTGATGAGGATGGTATACCAGATTCTATTGACCCAGATCCATATGGATTTAGTAAGTCGTTGGGTTTGTATTTTCCTGATGGATCTGATGGCAAAGATGGCGCAGGAAATATTTACAGACTTAATGATTCGATTCCAAAAACAGAGTTTGTAACCATTTCTAAAAGTGGTTTTGGATTGCCTACTATTGTGTTTCCACCAAACCATTTCACAGTGCATGTTGAGCAATATAGTTTGTTACAACAAATTGCGCGGATTTTGATGGTAGATTCTTCTGCTTCGCTTGTAATTATTGGTCATTCAGACAACAATAAACCAAACCTTACCCAACTCACATTGGCTGAAAGAAGGGCACTAGAAGTGAAAAGAAGATTATATAAGGTATATGAAATTGAAGAACACCGTATGTTGGTATTCTCATATAAAGATCCTTATGTAGAAAAATATCGATTAAGCACTGAGGGTCTAGATAGGAAGGTTGAATTTAGAATTATTCGTCCGGTTCAAAAAAGACAACCTAGAATAGACAAAGAAGTATTACCTAAATAAAACAAAAAAGCCTGCTATGCAGGCTTTTTTGTTTTATTTTTCTTTTCTGTTTCCCAAGGCAAGGGCCCGATTCTATACATAAAACGAGCTATAATTTGCTGCTTTTTTCTAATGTATCTTGAAGGTTTATTGGCCGTCCATCTTCTTGGATTAGGATAACAAGCGGCAATAGCTGCGGCTTCTTGTGCAGTTAGCTTGCTGGCTGGTTTGTTAAAATAAAATAGGGCTGCCGCCTCTGCACCATATATGCCTTTGCCCATTTCTATTATATTTAAATATACCTCCAAAATTCGTTTTTTGGTCCACAATAATTCAATGGCCACTGTAACATATACCTCCAATGCTTTTCTAATCCAACTTCTATTTGGCGTAAAAAAAAGATTCTTTGCGGTTTGCTGACTAATCGTACTGGCCCCTCTTGGTTTTTTACCCTTATCAAAACTCTTTTTAATAGATGCCAAGATTTGCTCAAAATCAAATCCATAATGTTTGAAGAATTTTGGGTCTTCGGAGGTAACGCTGGCCAAGCAAATATTTTTGCCCAATTGATCAATACTTTCCCAATCCTTTTTTAAACGAATGGGATCTTCACCAAATGCTTGTTCAAATAATCTTTTTATTGGAAGCGGGGTAATAGCCACAGGTACCACCCGATACATAATGATAAAGAATAAACTTATTTGAAAAGCCAACAATATAATTTTTACAAGAAAAATTTTTAGCTGATTCAGTTTTTTGGCAATTGCTTTAATTGTTTTTCCCATCTTTCGTTTACAATTTTAAGCAAGTATTTCAGATTCTCATGAATTTTTACAGCTTTTTTTCTACAAATTGATTAAGTATCTTTTTATTTAATCACATGATAGGAACTAAACCCTAATTCTTTTGTTTATTTGAAGGAATCTTTTCAATAGCTATTCATGCACTCCTTTAAAATTAAAATGTTTTTGGGCTTTAGCCTGTTTATTTTTCTTATCGATTTATACTTATGGCAAGCCATTAAAATACTCATTAAGAATAAACCTGTTTGGTATCAAAAAACAATAAAAGTAATTTATTGGCTAGTTCCTGTGTTCATTATCATTACCTTATTTTTATCTCAAATAAATAGCACCTGGGCTGCCAATCGTTTAGTTAAAACCTATGTGATGGGTTTCTTTTTTATTTTGTATGCCTCTAAGTTAATTGCTTTTCTTTTTATTGTAATTGATGATGTTAAGCGATTAGGTATTTGGGTATGGCGCAGTTTTAATCAAACAATTTTAAAGAAAAAGGTACCGGCCGAGGATGCAGAAAAAGAAGAAGCCTTGGAATCTGATGGAAATAAAATTTCGCGTTCGCAGTTTATTGCTCGTGCGGGTTTGGTAGCAGGTGCTGTACCTTTTGTAATGCTCTCTCGTGGTTTATTTTCTGGTGCCTACAACTATCAGGTGAGAAGGGTTAACCTTGTATTACCCAATTTACCAGAGGCCTTTGATGGATTAAAAGTATTGCAAATTTCGGATGTTCATACAGGTAGCTTTTTCGATAAAGATGCCGTGTATAAAGGGATTCAATTAATTAAAGAACAAAAGGCTCATGTGGCCGTTTTTACCGGCGATTTTGTGAATAACAAAACAGAGGAGGCCTATGAATGGGTTGATATGTTTAGTGAGGTAAAAGCGCCTATGGGAGTCTATTCTATTTTAGGTAATCATGATTATGGCGATTATGTGAGCGACTGGGCTAGTCCGGAGGCCAAAGCAAAAAATTTAACCGATTTATATGAGGTGCACAAAAATATGGGTTGGAATTTGCTTAGGAATGAACATGTTTTGCTGGAAAAAGAAAATAAACGTATAGCGATTTTAGGGGTTGAAAATTGGGGTGATAGAGGAAGGTTCCAACGTTTTGGCGATGTAGATAAAGCAAAAGCAGGTATGCCTGATGTGCCCGTAAAAATAATGTTATCTCATGATCCGAGTCATTTTGATTCTATCATTTCTAAACAACATCAGGATATTGATTTAACACTTTCGGGTCATACCCACGGATTTCAATTTGGAGTAGAATTTGGAAGCTTTAGGTGGAGTCCTTCGCAGTTTATTTATCCGCACTGGGCCGACTTATACAAAATTGAAAAGCAGATGTTATATGTAAACAGAGGATTTGGCTTTTTAGGCTATCCAGGTAGGGTTGGGATATTGCCCGAAATTACTGTGTTTACCTTAAATAGAATGGCTTAGCTGAGGTACTTGCCAGAAATAGGTACTCTCCGGCCTGGACCAAAGGCTTTTTTAGATAAACGGAGCACAGGCGGTGCTTGCCATCTTTTCCATTCGTTGATGTTTACCATGCGCAATATCTTCTGAACCAATATTGGGTCGAAGCCTGCTTGAATAATTTGTGCTGGTCCTTTTTCTTCTTCTATATACAGGTTTAATAGGGCATCTAAAGTTTCGTAAGGAGGTAAACTGTCACTGTCTTTTTGATCAGGACGTAATTCGGCTGATGGTGCTTTGCTGAGGATGTTTGCAGGAATAATTTCTCTTTCCCGATTGATGTAATGGCACAAATCATAGATCTCAGTTTTATACAGATCCCCAATCACAGATAATCCGCCACACATGTCGCCATATAAGGTTCCATAGCCAACAGCTAATTCACTTTTATTGCTGGTATTTAATAAAATATGGCCGAATTTATTCGCTAATCCCATCAAAATTACACCTCTGGTTCTGCTTTGAAGGTTTTCTTCTGCTAAGCCAAATGGGGTGTTTTTGTAGAACGGACCAAGGGTGTCTAAGAACGATTGAAAGGTGTTTTCAATGGGTATTATTTCATGTTGTATGTTCAGGTTTTGAACCAATGCAAGGCTGTCGTCAATAGAATGTTGAGAGCTAAACTGACTGGGTAGTAAAATGGCCCAAACATGCTCATTGCCCAATGCTTTACATGCTAAATAGCTAACCAAAGCAGAATCTACTCCGCCCGATAAACCAAGTATTGCCTGCTTAAAACCTAATTTTTGAAAATATTGCTTAATTCCTAAAACCAAGGCATTTTCAATGTCTTCATAATGGTTTCTACTTTTAATTGGGTTCGGATTGTCTACTTGTATGTGTATGCTTTGATTCTTTTTAATTAGATCAAAGGTTTTGCTGTCTTCTTTGAAATAATTTAATTCCTGCAAAATTTCTCCGTTTGCTTGAACAATGCAAGAACCTCCATCAAAAATTAAATGCGTTTGGGCGCCAATATGGTTTACATAAATAACAGGTAGTTGATACTTTCTGGCATTTGAACTTAAAACTTTTTGTCTGTCGGCAATTTGTGTTTTAGCATAAGGTGAGGCCGCTATGTTGATAATAAAATCTGGTCCTTGTTTAATTAATTCGTCCATGGGACTAGTTGGATACATCGGATTCTCAATGATGTTCCACAAGTCTTCACAAATCGTTAAGGCAATTTTAAAATCTTTATAACTTATGATTTCAAATCTTTTATTGGGTTCAAAATACCTGTATTCGTCAAAAATATCGTAGTTAGGGAGAAGTGTTTTATCTGTAATGTGTGTAATTTTCCCTTCGCTCAAAAAATAGGCTGAATTAAATAATGCTTTCCCTTTGGATAGGGTATTAACCCTTGGCGATCCCACAATGGCGGCAATATCGGTGCACTGTGAGGCAATGGCCAAAATGCTATCTAAGGCTTGTTGAATAAAATCATCAAATTCTAGGAAATCTCTGGCAGGATAACCACATGTGGCTAATTCAGAAAATACAATGAGGTCTGAACCTATTTGTTTCGCATCCTGAATTGCTGAAATGATTTTAGCGGTGTTTTCGGCAAAATTTCCGGTATGAAAACTTAGTTGGGAAAGGGTAATCTTCACTGAATTTGCGTTAGAATTTGGTTGCTAGATGTTCACAGTTTTTTTTACCAATTAGGGTGTGATTCGCACACGCAAATGTGTGAATTACGAATACACTGTTCCATAAAAATAAATTTTGTTTCATAATTGGTAACTATTTGATGCCAAATTTAGTTGCAAATACAGATATTGCCAAAAGTTTTATCATAATAAACTTTACCAATACGCTATGTTTCATTCTTTCAAAGTTAATATTTATCTAGTAATAGTGGTGCTATTATTTACCTCTTGCCAAAAGGAAGTTACCCCTATTCAATTAGTACGTTTTGAACAAGATTTGTTTAATCCTGAATCGCTTAAAAATACCAAGCATTACCTGAATTTGCAGCAAAAGTATGGTTCGTTCTACCAAACGTTTGCAGAAGAAATGCTTAATATAAGCGCAGAGGAAAATAAGCTTGCCTATCAGCCCTCTCTGGAGAAGTTTGTCGCTTTTCCAAGTATAAAGCAATTAAAATTTGAGGTAGATAGTGTGTTTCCCGACTTACATTTTTTTGAAGCTGAACTTGGTGAAGCAATGGCTAATTATAAAGCATCATTTCCAGCAGAGCGTGTGCCTACTTTCCTCACTTTCTTGTCGGAGTTTGGGTATGCGCATGCAAATTTTGATACGGTGTTGGCTATTGGTTTAGATATGTATTTGGGTTCTAATTATGCCATCTATCCCGCATTAGATTTTCCCAGCTTTATGGTGGCAAAATTGCGAAAGGAATATATGCTGGCAAACACACTTAAATCTTTGGCCATCGGTAAATACGAATACCAATTGAAGGATAAGCGCTTTTTAGCTATGCTTTTATTTGAGGGTAAAATAAGATATTTTATAAAAGAGCTGGCTCCTCAAATTCCAGATACTATTTTATTTGGTTATTCTCAAGCTCAATTGCAATGGGCACATGCTAATGAAGCGATGATATGGGCGCATTTCTTAGAAAATAAAATGTTGTTTAATCAAGAACCTTCGGTGTATATGAGGTATGTTAATGATGGGCCGTTTACCATTGCAAATGGGGTTCCGCAAGAATCTGCTCCAGCTATTGGTGTATTTACAGGATACCAAATTGTTAAGCAGTTTATGGATAATGGGGGAAATAAAACACTGCAACAATTAATGGAAAATCAGCAGTGGGATTTGATTTTAAAGGAAAGCGCGTATCGACCTAAATAAATACCCATTTACTTGTAAAATTGGGTTCAAGTGTAAGCTATAGCATAAAAAAAAGACCAAAGTCCGAATTGCTTTAGACTTTGGTCTTTTTTGAAAGAAAGTATACTAATAATTAATTCTCTTGATAGGCTTCAATTGGCAAACAAGCACATATTAAGTTTCTATCTCCATGCGTATTATTTACCCTTCCAACAGTAGGCCAGAATTTTGCACTTCTTACATATGGCAATGGATAGGCGGCTTCATTTCTGCTGTAAGTATGATTCCATTCATCTGCAATGACCATTGATGCGGTATGTGGTGCATTTTTTAATACATTGTCTGTTTTGTCTGCCATACCATTTTCTATGGCATTAACTTCTTTTTTAATCGCAATCATGGCATCACAGAAACGATCTAATTCTACTTTAGGTTCACTTTCTGTTGGCTCAATCATAATAGTACCTGCTACAGGGAAACTCATTGTTGGTGCATGGAATCCATAATCCATTAATCGTTTGGCGATATCTTCTGCCTCCACACCTGTTGCTCCTTTAAATACGCGGGTATCTAAAATCATTTCATGGGCACAACGACCTTTACTACCTGTGTACATAATTTGGTAATCGTTTTCTAATCGTGCTTTAATATAATTTGCGTTTAAGATAGCATATTTGGTGGCCATTTCTAATCCTTCAGTGCCCATCATGCGGATGTAAGCATACGAAATTAATAGGATGGAAGCGCTACCCCAAGGTGCAGCAGAAATGGCCGTCATAGCCTTGTCTCCACCTTGCATATCAACTACTGAATGTCCTGGTAAAAATGGAACTAAATGTGCAGCAACCCCAATTGGTCCCATTCCAGGTCCACCACCACCATGCGGTATACAAAATGTTTTGTGTAGGTTAAGGTGACAAACATCTGCACCAATGTTAGCCGGGCTAGTTAACCCAACTTGGGCATTCATGTTGGCACCATCCATATAAACCTGACCACCATTTTCGTGTATCAAGTTACAAATTTCGTGAATTTGCTCTTCGAAAACGCCATAGGTTGAAGGGTAGGTTACCATTAAGCAAGCTAAATTATCTTTGTGTAAAATAGCTTTTTCTCTTAAATCGTTAATGTCTACATACCCATTTTCTAGGGTTTTAGTTACAATAACTTTCATGCCTGCCATAGCAGCACTTGCGGGGTTTGTGCCGTGTGCAGACGATGGAATTAAGGCAATATTTCTGTGTGATTGCCCAATACTTTTGAAGTATTCTCTAATCACCATTAATCCTGCATATTCTCCTTGTGCACCTGCATTTGGTTGCAAACTAATGCCTGCAAAACCAGTTACTTCTTTCAATGCATGGGTTAATTCTTCAAAAATTTGGGTATAACCTGTAGCTTGGTCTCTAGGGATAAACGGGTGTAATTGTCCAAACCCAGGCATAGTAACAGGAATCATTTCTGCTGTTGCGTTTAATTTCATAGTACATGAACCCAAGGCAATCATAGAATGGCACAAAGACAAATCTTTTGATTCTAATAATTTAATGTAACGCAACATTTCATGTTCGCTGTGGTATGAGTTAAACACAGGGTGTGTCATAAACTCAGATTTACGTGAATTAATGCCAGCGGCCTTTAATTGAACAGTTTCTGCTTGGGTTTTTGTAATTGTTTTACCCGTTAATAAACTAGCTAATGTATTAATATCGGCAATAGCGTGGGTTTCATCAATAGAAATTCTGATATGGGTTGCATTAACTTTAGCAATATTAATTTCGGCCTGTAAACAATTGGCTACAGCTTTATCTGCATCAGAAACGGCAACGGTAATGGTATCAAAATAGGTTTTGTTAACAACGTGTAATCCATTTTCAGTTAATGCATCTGCTAAGGTTTGGGTTAATCCGTGTATTCTACCCGCTATGCCTTTAAGTCCGTTTGGTCCATGATATACCCCATACATACTTGCCATAATAGATAGTAATACTTGCGCGGTACAAATATTAGAGGTTGCTTTTTCACGTTTAATGTGTTGCTCTCTCGTTTGCAAAGCCATGCGCAAAGCTCTGTTACCTTGGCTATCTATAGATACGCCTATTAACCTGCCTGGCATCTGACGTTTATAGGCGTCTTTAGTGGCAAAAAATCCAGCATGTGGGCCACCGTATCCCATTGGTACACCAAATCTTTGGGCTGAACCAATCACTACATCTGCTCCCCATTCACCTGGAGGTGTTAATAAAGTAAGACTTAATAAGTCGGCAGCAACGGCAACCATTACTTGTTGAGAAATGGCTTTTGCCATAAACTCGCTGTAATCATATACGCTGCCATCTCCGGCCGGGTATTGAACCAACGCACCAAAATACGTTTCATCAAATACCACTGTATTGTGGTCGCCTATTACTAATTCTACACCAATTGGTTCGGTGCGGGTTCTTAAAACATCAATCGTTTGAGGGAAAACCAATTCTGAAACAAAAAACTTCGTAGCATTTGCCTTTTTTGTTTCTGCATGAAGCATATGCATAGCTTCTGCTGCGGCAGTGCCTTCATCTAGTAAAGATGCATTGGCAATTTCCATTCCGCTTAATTCAATAACCATGGTTTGGTAATTGAGTAACGCCTCTAAACGGCCCTGTGCAATTTCGGCTTGGTATGGCGTATAAGCGGTATACCAACCTGGATTTTCAAAGATATTCCTGAGCACCACATTAGGAGTAAAAGTGCCATAATACCCTTGACCCAAGTAATTTTTGAAAATTTTATTTTTAGAGGCTATTTGATGTAACATGGCTAAAAGCTCCGCTTCTGTTAAAGCTTCTGGTAAATCCATACGTTTCTTCAAGCGAATATGCGCAGGAATTGTTTCGTCAATGAGTTGATCTAAACTAGCTACTCCAATGGTTTTTAGCATGGCTTCTGTATCATTAGCCATTGATGAATTGTGACGGTTTATAAACGCGTCGCGGTGATTAGCTTTTATTTGCATATTGATATTATTTTCTGATGCTCGATTTCGGGGCAAATTTATCTTTTAAAAAGGTTTTATTGGTTTTTATTTTGTTAGCATTTATTTAATTTTTATCAACATTTTTTAAAATTAGATAAAAGTGAAAACGCTGCTTTTTTGTAAATTTTAACTCAAAATCTAAACCAATTTGTATTATTTAAGTTTTCTTGTAAATTGTTCCCATGAAAAAACACATCCTATTATTAGCTGGAATTCTTGTATCCAGCCTCACATTTTTAGCCTCGGCCCAAGGGGTTCAATCAGATGATATTGTTGGACTCTGGGAAACAGGTAGCGGAAAAGCCCGCGTAAATATTATTAAATCGGGTAATTACTTTTATGGTAGAATTGTTTGGCTTAAAGAGCCCCTTAATGAGGAAGGTAAACCAAAAGTAGACAAAAATAACCCAGATGAATCTAAGCGTACAACGCCTCTTTTGGGGTATCGTATGTTAAGTAGTTTCGAATACAAAGGTGATAACCTTTGGGAAGATGGCACTATTTACGACCCAGAAAGTGGTAGTACCTACAACTGTAAAATTACCATGGATGATAAAAATACCATGAATATTCGCGGTTTTATTGGTATTGCCGCTTTTGGTAGAACAGACGTGTGGAAGCGCCTAGAAATGAAAAAGAAGAAGTAGTCAATAATTAAAAATTACGAATTACGAGGTATGAATTCGTAATTCGTAATTTTTAATTCGTAATTCAAACTATGGACTTACTAAGTTCAGGCTAACCTGAAAATACAAGGGATTACTTATTTTGTTGTCTATAAAGTATGGGTTGTCTGAACCTAATAATCTTAAATTATCGCCTACGTCTACATTAAAATTATAATTGATTCGGTACCCTGCTTGTACAGACATCCAAATAAATCCCGAAAGCGCAAACTCATAGGTAATTCTTGGTCTAATCTCAGATCTGCGCAGCTCTAAATTATTAAAAAATGGATCGTTGCCGCGGTTAATTAAGGCATAACTTTGGCCTTCTAACTCATATCCAAAAAACAAAATATTTCTAGGGTTAAAAGTTCTTCTAACAGCTGCCCTTGCCGGGAAAATAGATTCAATACCCCATTTCTTGTTTTGGAAGGTATGGTTAAACAAGATGAGTGGAATATAGCCCAAGGCGCCCGGTCTGTATGTTCTTGAAACTCCAAAGGCCAAAATAGAATAATCATTTCTCTTCTTTCCAAAAAATAAGGCCGCAGAGTATTTAGGCCGACTCAAATAATCTCCCAATTTTTCATCACCTAAGGTGAAATCTCCATTGGCATCTGCACTCACAAATCCTAAGGTAAAATACTTTTCATTAAATGGCTTGAAAATAGTTGAGTTAATTCCTATTGTAGTTAAACCCCTCTGCTCAAGTGCATTGGCTATGTAATTGGTTCCTCCGCTGGCACTTGGCTGCTGGGTAACACCATAATTGGTGCGCCAATAATTGCCACCCAAAGTTAATAATAGTTTTGTGTTGGATACAATTGGATAATTCACCAGTAATCTTAATCCAGATGCATGCTCAAGGGTAGCACTGCTATTTGGATATACCATAGGATCTCCTTGTTGTTTGTCGAAATTAGGATTATGACTTGTTTCTAAGTTATGTTTCCCCTGAAAATCATAACCAATAGAGATTAGTTTATTCGGACTAATTCCCAATACTTTGTTGGTACAATATCTTTTTGTTCCTTCGGCGCTCTCTGCGTCTGCAAATTCGCTAAAGTCAATTTCAGCCTCTGCAGTACTATCTTTTTGAGCCCAAACTTGTCCGAAACCTAAACCTAACATGCTGGTAAAAATCAGTAGTTTTTTTCTCATAAAATAACTTGTGTTTTTTTAACAAATAAAGCACATAAAATTAAAAACACAAGTGCAAATTTTTATGTGCTAATTTTTGGGTATGGATATGCAAAAGGATAAAGATGTGTTAGACTATATTGGTAATTTTGTTTTATTTTGTAAGTAATTAAATAGTGAACTATGTTTGATAAATTAGGTGCTGCCAAAGAAATGGCAGAAAATGTAAAAGCAAAATTGGAAACCATCACTGTTGTTGGCGAAGCCGGGAATGGAAAGGTTAAGGTGCTAGCTAATGGAAATAGGAAAGTGCAAAGTTTTACTATTTCTCAAGAGCTATTGGCTCCAGAAAATAAAGAAGAATTGGAAGATTTATTAACTGTTGCGGTAAATAGGGTGCTAAGTTCTGCTGAAAATGTATCTGAAAGTGAAATGCGCGCCATGATGAGCACCATGATGCCTGGCCTAGGAAACTTGTTTGGCAAATAAGCGGGATGCCCGCTTATTGAACCACAAATTTCTTGCTTATTTTTTCATTGCCTTTTTCAATGTGTATGATGTATACACCCGAATCAAATCCAGCCAAGGATACATGAGAAACTTCATGTTTTACCAATCTACCTGTTTGCATGGTTTTACCTTGTATGTTTTGAATTTCAAATTGGGCTTCTGTGCTTAACGCAGGCACATAAACCTGTAACTCTTCTTTTGCTGGATTTGGAAACAAGATGGGACCATCGCCTTCGCTAATCTCTGCCTTACTGGTAGTTCCACTTACAATGATACTGTATCTGGCATTGGTGTCGCTGGCGTTCTGGCTAATGGGAACTGGACCCAAAAATGCGGTAGCTCTTACTGTAATTAATACCAATAAAGGATAAATACCTACTTGTGCTTGCGTGGGTGTTCCTGTTAATGTAGCACAGCCCGCAGTTCCGCCCACAATTTTACAGTCTGCATTGTGACATGAATACGTAAATCCATCTGGCATACCTCTCACGCCCGTTATGCGCAATGTGTCTATTGTTGCATTTAAATTTGTGCCTAATTGCGGAACAAAAACATTGGTGTCTTTGGTAATAAAATACTTTATTTCTTGTGTATATAATTTTCCTACAAATGCAGTATCTAACACAGCAGGCAAGGTGGCTGTAGATTTTAAGTTTGGATCAGGCGTACATTGCGCCAATAAATTATTGCTAAAACTAATGAGGCAAATCATTAATATTGAAAGTAAACTTTTTCTCATAAACTTTTATTTACATGGCAAGATATAAAATTATTTTAAATTGTATTATATTTTCTCTTATTACTCCTTTTGTCTTACAGGCACAATCGTCTCAACTAATTGGTTTTGTTAAAGATTATTCAAATAAAGAGGCACTTCAAGGTGCTGTGGTTAGGTTGGGTAAAGTAGCCGTAATTACTGATGTTAATGGGGCTTTTACAATCGCTTATGATGCAACAAATAAGGAGAATTCAAACCAATTACATGTTTCTTTTGTAGGGTATCAAGATTATTCTCAGGCAATTCATTTCGGTTCGAACCAAAACACCATCGTGATACTTTTAAAGCCTAGCGAAACATTACTGAATCAAACGGTAATTAGCGCGGGTAGGTTCGAGCAATCTGTTAAGAGAATGGTTGTGTCTACCGAAGTGATTCAACCTTATCTCATTCAAAACAGAAACACCACCATGATGGATAAATTATTGGATCAAGTGCCAAGTGTAAATGTAATTGATGGGCAAATAAATATTAGAAGTGGCAGTGGTTGGACATACGGAGCGGGCTCTCGTGTGATGGTATTGGTTGATGATATGCCATTTTTAACTGGCGATGCTGGACAGGTAAAATGGAATTTTGTTCCTATAGAAAATGTAAAACAGGTAGAGGTGGTAAAAGGTGCTTCCTCTGTTTTATATGGATCTAGTGCGTTAAGTGGTATTGTTCACCTGCGAACCGAAATGGCCACAGATAAGCCAATTACGCGTATTTCTACTTTTTCTGGTTTGTATAGCAAGCCGCAAAGAGAGAGCTTGATTTGGAATTCAAATGTGCAAATGCAACACGGATTAAGCATTTTTCATACAGCAAAAAAGAATCAATTGACGTATGCTTTTTCTGGAAATTATTTTAAAGATAATGGTTATAGGCAGGGCGAAAGCGACCACCGCTTGCGCTTCAATGCCAACCTTAAATGGCAATCGAAAAATAGGGTAAGCTATGGTTTAAATTTAGGTACATTAATTTCTGATGGGGGGTCTTTCTTGCTATGGGATAGTTACCAAAAGGGTTACAGCGTTTTGGGTGGTCAAATCACCACAACCAAATCTTCAAACTTTTATGCCGATCCTCAAATTAGTTTTTATACTGGTGCTTTTAAACATAATGTTCGTGGTCGTTTTATGTATATAAAAAATGATATCACAAATCCTGACCCAAACATAAATCAAGATAATTCTTCTCGCAATACCTTTGCAGAATACCAGATTCAGCGATTTATAACAGAACTGCAATTAACAATTACTGCGGGTATGTCTAATAGTTTAAGTTACTCCAATTCTCCTTTATATCAAGGGGTGCAGTCGAGCCGAAATCATGCAGCTTTCTTGCAATTGGATCAAACCATAAGAAAAAAATTAACCTTAAATGCTGGCGCTCGTTGGGAATATTTTCAAATGAATGAAACCAGCGAAAGTAAACCGGTATTTAGGACAGGCGCTAATTACGAAATAGGTAAAGCTACTTTTTTGCGTGCTAGTTTCGGACAAGGGTATCGTTTTCCTTCTATTGCCGAGCGGTACATTGAAACCAGTGTGGGCTTGTTAAATATTTTTCCTAATCCAAATCTGGGCTCAGAAACAGGTTGGAATGCCGAAATGGGGCTTAAACAGGGCTTTTCTTTTTTTGGGGTGAAGGGATTTGTTGATGTAGCGTATTTTCATACCCAGTACCAAAATATGATTGATTTTAATTTTGGTGTTTGGAGGCAAGTTGATCCTTTAAATCCGTTTTCTGGGATTGGATTTAAAACCCTAAATATAGGAGAAACTAAAATAAGGGGTTGGGATTTGAGTATGAATGCCAATGGGAAATTGGGTCCAGTTAAGGTTCAAACTATTGTTGGTTACACGTATACCAATCCAATTATGTTAGATGTAAATAAGCCTTTTGCCACAGATTCTATTGGTAATAATTATACTTTTAAAAGCACCAGAAGTGATAGCACAGATGTACTCAAATATAGGTTCAAGCATTTAGTAAAATGGGATATTCAACTTGAATACAAAGCTTGGCAGTTTGGATACAGTTTAAGATACAATAGTTTTATGGAAAATATAGATCGTGTTTTTCTGAGTATAGTGGCCGGCATGCAGGAAGCCCGAGATGCCAATCGCGGGGGTAATACAATCATGGATGCGCGTTTTGCTTACCAAATAAATGCACGCATGAAAATGGCCTTAGTAATAAGTAATGTATTGAATGTAGAAGTAATGACCAGGCCTGCAGATATTCGTCCGCCACGCCTGAGCATTATTCAATTTAACTATTCATTTTAATCTTCCCAACTCAGTTCTAAATCTGTTACCACTTGATCTTGCAAGATGTGGCTTTCTATGATGCGTTCTACATCTGACACTTGAACATTTTTATAATAGGTTCCTTCGGGATAAATCACTAAAACCGGACCATGTTTGCAGGCATCTAAACAGCCTGATTTCTGAGCTCTAATTTTCCCATTTAATCCTTTTTCTTTTAGAATTTCTCTAAATTTCTCTAGAATTTCTTGTCCCCTTTGCTCACCGCAGCAAGCTTTGCCTTCGGGCTTTTGATTGGCACAAATGAAGATGTGTTTGTTGTCTCTCATCGTTTATTTTAGTTAAGTAGTAATCCGTTAAATTTCCAATTTTCTTGGTTTGTATTTTTATAACCTGGAGCGGGTAAATGAATATAATCAGCCATTTTTACAAAGGTCTTTAATGATTTATTTTTGATGGGTAGGCGGTTAAGATTGATGTCTAATCCCAACATAAATTCTCGCTGAACCACTGTGTTTGGTTCCCAATAGTGTATCACTGCAGCAAAATTATTTATCCCATATCCTAGTCCCATATTAATATATTTTGGCCAGTATTTTTTTGCAGTTTTTGGAAGTATTCCGTGTATGTCGGCCGTAACCCAATAAATATGTCCATCATAATCACTTGTAAGCGACCAGCCCTTGAAATTGTTGTTTAGGTAATACGCATGCGGAAAGTAGCTGAATTTGCAATTGAAGTGTTGAAGGTAGGGTATTTTTCGCTGCAATACGGCATAACCAATTCCAATACTATTGGCTAATAAATCTTGAGGTGAAAACTCGAAACTAGAAAACCCATCACCTATTTCAATACTCAATGCCCAAGCAAAAGGCAAGGCCACACTAACCCATTCACTGGTTTTTTCATTAAAATTACCCCATTTCATTAATTCGTACAGCAAATTGCTATACATATAACTGGTGTAAAAATGACCTACTTTATCAAGTCCTAAACTATAATTTCCAAAGCCACCATCACTGCGCATTACAAATGGATGATAATCATCTTTCCACCACCATTTATACTCTAAATACAAACTTGCTGCTTGCTGCGTAATGAGTCCCCCAATAATCCATTTTTGCCTAGCATCTAAGACAGATTTTTTTTCGGTATTGCTATCGTTAACTGTTATTTCATATGTTAATGGCCTGTCTGTTCCATAGGCCTTTTGACCAAGGAAATAAAAAAATAGCAATAGGCATAGGCAGTGCGTTTTCATTAATACTCAAAGTAAATTCCAATGTGTGCAAAATTGCGCATATTGGGGTGAAAATAACCCCTTTCGTCGGTGCCTTGTGAGAGATTTGCGGCTAATCTAATGGCATGATCATACTCATTCCGTAAGGCATATCCTATTTGTAAATTAAATGAGTGCTGGAAATTTAATTCTTCTCTAAATTTAATATCTGCTCCGTAATAAATAGGGGCTAATTTTTTGTTTTTAAAGGGGTAGTGCATAATGCCCAATTGCCACAATTGCTTGTGCGAAATATCACCGCTGGTTTTAAAATTATAGTTGTAAAATAATCCAGCATACGCTGTTAAATGTTGTTTTTTGTTCTGATAAATGCCCATTACTTGATGGTAATCTTTGGCATAGTTTTGATAATTTGCTCCGGCAATAATGGCGTCGTCGCTCAGGTGTTGACTACTATGTCCGGTTCCCAAGCGCAATATAAATGGCGATTGAAAAGATATATCTACATAGATGTCTGAAAAATAATCTGAGTTTAATACAGAACCGGCTTGGTTCAGCCTAAGTAAAGTAATATAGGTGGAACCTGCAGCATTGAGTTGTGCCGTAAATTTTCCTTTAAAAATATTTACAATTGGGAAAATATTACCCATGCTTACCCCGTAACTTTGTTGGTCTAAGTTTCTGCTAAATCCTAATCTATGCGCGCGCGCATCAGCGCTAAAAATACCTACAAGTTTCTGATTCGGAAATGCCTTGAACCTAATTGCTGTGCTGTCTTCAGCACATGCTAATCCTGTCCAACATAAAAAAACGAATAGAATTCTATACTTATGCTTCATGATTTATTCCTCCTAATGCACGTAACATGGCACTTGCTTTCAACAAACATTCTTCATATTCTTGCTCCGCATGGCTATCAATGGTTATGGCCGAACCAACCTCAAAGTTTACATACTGCCTTTCTTCATTGTACTGAATACTGCGGATAACTACATTAAAATCAAAATCTTCATTTGGTGCAAAATAGCCAATTGCTCCACTATATAAACCACGTTTACTGTTTTCATATTGCTCTATTAATTGCATGGCCATTACTTTTGGTGCACCCGTCATGCTACCCATAGGAAAGGCATTTGCAATAGCTGTTACCGGATTTAATCCATCTATAATGGTGCTCGATACCGTAGATATCATTTGATGTACTTGCTTAAAACTATATATTCCAAAAAGCTCATTCACTTCTACACTGCCTGTTTCGCTGCTTTTGGCCAAATCATTTCTTACTAAATCTACAATCATTAAGTTTTCTGCGCGTTCTTTTTCAGATGCCAATAGGGCTGATTTTAACTTTTCATCTTCGGCATCATCCTGTGCTCTACGAACAGTGCCTTTTATAGGTTGCGAGTATAATTTATTCAGTGATTTTTTAATGAATCGTTCCGGACTAGCAGACAACACATACCTTTTATTGTGCTTTACAAAACATGAAAATGGAGTAGGCGAAATTTGTTGTAATTCAAAATAGGTGTTTAAGGGATTGATGCTTGTATTTTCTGCAAAAAACTCCACACAATAATTAAGTTCATACACGTCTCCCGCTTCAATGTGTGCCTGTATTTTTTTTACGGTTTCTATGTATTTTTCCTTACTAACCCTCTGTTGCATCTGAATGGATACCCTTGGTTCAGATTGTATTTCTGTTTGTTTTATGGCTTCAAGTATTTCATTTCCTTGTTCGCTCATTACCATAAGTTGCCCATTGGTATCCATTAAAATAACATGCAAAGGAGCAAAGAAAAATAGGGGGTCAAACCCAATATTGTCGGGATGTTTGGAACTTAATTTTTCAAGTTGATTTTTTAAATCATAGGTTAAATAACCAAATAAGGGTGTGTTTCCTGCATGCTTATCCACAAATGCTTTAAATTTTTCCCAGTCATTTTCTCCTGAACCAACCAATTCATCAATACTGCCCACGGCTACAGCAAATTCTATCTCTTGTAATTGAAGGGCATTTTCTAGGTGGTTATTGTCTAAAATGCAGATTGTATCAAATTGTTGTGCCCAGGTGCAGGCCTTTTTCTTGAATTGATCTGTTGAAACGATAGCAGGTATATGTTGTTCTTCCATTTAGTTGCTTTCTTGCTTTGAAATTATAAACGCTCTGCGTTCAAAAATAAGGATAAACATAAATACATAGGCATGCCAGATAATTCTACCATCGGCAACAGTAGTAAAAAAGCTGAATAGGTATAAGCTTAATATGCCTAGTATTCCACCCCATGCACCCATACTTGCAGCGCTATAAATTTGCCATTTATTTTTTAAACCTGTTCGAAGTAAAAGGATACCGGGAATGCCAAAACTGAGAAAAAAAGATCCCAAGGTATGCGATCTGTTGAGGTTATTTTGAGCGGCTTCCAAACTCAATTGCAATGGTTTAAAGCGGATTTCTCCAACACTTACGGGTGCATATAAACGAATAAAATAATGCAACAATAAAAATAGAAATACACCTGCTACCAGCGTAATAAGTATTTTATATTGTTTCTTGTAAATGCTGCTTGCCATTGCAAAGGGCAATAAGATAATGCTCGTTTCTTTGGCCGCTAAACCCAATAGTATAGCCAAAACATAGGCCCAATATTTTTCTTTAAGCCAAGCAAATACGCCCATGGATACAAATAGAATGGCTCCTGCATCTACGTAACTTATACAGGCGTAATAAAAAGTGGGGAAAGAAAATATGCCTATGAAAACCGCCCACCAGCGATGTTTTGGATCTACTCCAATGTGTTTTAAAATAGCATATAAAAAGTATAAACTTAGGGCAATGCAAAAAAAGTTTATGAGGTTTAAACTAGTATCTGCAGCAAAGGGCAGGGGAGCTGCTAATAAAGGTAATAAAAACCTGGCGTTACTCATGGGTCTTATAGGTGCTAAAGGAATTTCTCCTCTAAAATATTGAACATAGGCATTAAAATATTGCGCATCATAAGGTGTTTGTTTAACGAAGCTTGTATTGCCATTAAATCGTGGTAAACAAACTAAGCACAAGCATAAAATTGCCAAAAGCATTAGATATTTTTCTTTGCTAGCTTTCATTCTGATCGATTAAAATAATCAAATACCAATTTTGCTTTAGATTTTCCAATCACATTTTCTAAGGTCTCTAATGAACTTTCCTTAATTTTTTTGACACTTTTCAGCGATTTTAACAATAAGGCAACATTGGCCGACCCAATGCCGTTAATGGCCGATAGATCGCTACTTAGGGCATTTTTACTTCTGCGGTTTCGGTGATGCGTAATTCCAAACCTATGCGCCTCGTCTCTCAATTGTTGAATTACTTTTAAGGTTTCAGATTTTTTATCTAAGTAGAGTGGAAACTCGTCTTCAGGATAGAATAATTCTTCCAATCTTTTTGCAATTCCAATAATGGGTATTTTGCCATAAATATTTAGTTCTTTTAAGCTTTCTACTGCAGCACTCAGTTGGCCCTTTCCACCATCAATAATAATGAGGTTTGGTAAGGTTTCATTGTTTTCTATTAATCCCCTGTAGCGCCTAAAAACTACCTCGCGCATGGTGGCAAAATCATCTGGACCAACAACGGTTTTAGGAATAAAATGGCGGTAATCTTTTTTGCTAGGTTTGGCATCTTTAAAAACCACACAAGCAGATACCGGATTGGTGCCTTGCAGGTTTGAGTTATCAAAACATTCTATATGTTTTGGTGATTCTGTAAGGCGCAAATCTTTTTGCATTTGCCCTAGAATTCTATCTACTTTTAAATCTGGGTTGAGTAATTCGTATTGAGTAAGTTTTTCACGCTTGTAATACATCGCGTTTTTCATCGATAAATCGAGTAATTTCTTTTTGTCGCCCAGCTTTGGAACTGTAATTACTAAACCAGAATCTTCCCAATCTAAAGCAATGGGCACAATAATTTCATTCGAACGAGATTGATATTTTTCACGCACCTCTGCAATGGCTAAACTCAGCAGCTCCTCGTCACTTTCATCCAATTTCTTCTTTAATTCAAATGTTTGCGTTTGAACAATAATTCCGTTCGATACTTTTAAATAATTACTAAACGCAAAACGCTCATCACTCACAATACTAAACACATCTACATCGTGTTTAATATCATTCACAATCGTTGATTTGCTTTGGTAGTTTTCAAGCAAGGTTAATTTCTGTTTGAACCGATCTGCCTTTTCAAATGCTAATTTTTCTGCAGCTTCCAGCATTTGATCCCTCAATTCGGCCCTGAGTTCTGTTAAATTTCCTTTGAGTATTTTTTTTACCGCTACTATGGTTTCATGGTATTCTTCCTCTGTTTGTTTGCCCACGCAAGGCGCCATGCAATTACCAATATCGTATTCTAAGCAAGCCTTAAATTTGCCGTTTTCTATATTTTCCTTACTTAGGTTATAATTACAATTTCTGAGTGGAAACCCAGCTTTAATTAGATCCAACAAGGTATATTTAAGATAACTGTTGGCATATGGGCCATAATATTCACTGCCATCTCTCTCTAGTGTTCTGGTTGATAAAACCCTCGGAAAACGCTCATTTTTAATGCAAATAGAGGCATAGGTTTTATCATCTTTTAATAAAATATTGAACCTAGGTTTGTATTGTTTGATAAGCACATTTTCAAGCAACAAGGCATCCATTTCGGTTTCAACCAAAGTATACTGAATAGACGCAATTCTACTTACCAAAATAGCTGTCTTTTTGTTGTCGTAGTGTTTGTTTGCAAAATAGCTACTCACCCTTTTTTTTAGGCTTTTTGCCTTTCCTATATAGATGATCTGCTCCTGCTCGTCGAGGTATTTATATACCCCTGGCGAGTCGGGTAAACTTTTTATTACATCTTTTAAATGGGTAAAGGGCATGCGCAAACATAATTATTTGAGTGAATACTTTTAACTGCTTCCAGATTGTTTGGTTCGTTTATAAAAAATTTAGCTTTCCATTCTTAATTACCGATTAGCACTTTTGAATTTCTTTGAGGATTTATTAAAATGTTAAAAAATATTTAAAAATTTAATTGACTGATTAAATTATACTTATGTTTTATTTTGGTTTATTTTTATATAAAACATTGTATGTTAAGCATTAGGTTATTTGTATTATTACAAAAATGTATACATTAGCGGCTTCCATTTTCAGTTTAAATATAAAAAATTTTAAATAAATTAATAAATATCTATATTATGAATAAACACTTACAAAAAGTTAGAATGATGGCGATGCTGTGTATAATGGCATTCGTTTCTAGCTGGGCAGTGGCGCAAACAAACATTGCACCCTCTGCTGTTGCTACTGGCGGTCCTGCCTGTAACACGGGAGCCTGCTCAACGTTAAATGACCTGAATTTTGGAACTTGTGGTACACAGCAAATGTGGTTAACCAGTGCAGCTACAAATCCAGGTTCAACCGTGCACATTACGTTTACATGGTCTTCAATGCAGATCATTGAAAAGATTACTATTCATGCTGGTCAGGCTGGTAGTCGCTATTTAACAGGTGGTACCGTTCAAATTTTTAATGGCACAACTTGGGTAAATCATCAACCGTTTACGCAGCCCAATACCACTTTGTGTTCATACACAATTAACTTCCCAACTGTAGCTTGTTCTGCAGTGCGTATCATAGATATGACAGTTGGTGGAACACAAACTTCTAATGTAAACTTCCGTGAAGTTGAAATTTGGCAAGGTTCACTGTCTAATAATGATGTAGGTGTATTAGCTATTGATTCACCGGGTTTATTCTGTGGTGGTCCGCAGAATATAGTTGCTCGCGTTAAAAATTTTGGTATTAATCAGGTAACTGGTTTTAATGTTCATTGGGAATTAGGAGGAGTTTCGCAAACCACTGTTGCTTCCACTGCATTTTTGGATACTGTTGGTGGTTCTAACCCTAACTTTGCCCAGGTAACCTTAGCAACTGGAATAACGTTTCCAAGTGGTGTTATGACTAGTATTAAGGCTTGGACATCATCACCAAATGCCAGTACAGATACGATTCGGGTAAATGATACCAGTTTTGTTTTAAAAACTCCCTCTATTTCTGGAAATTACACCATAAATCCTTCAGGAACTGGAGCATCTAATTTTACTAGTTTTACCGCTGCCATCAATGCTATGCTTGCTGGCGGTATTTGTGGTCCTACCAATTTTACTGTTGCGCCTGGAACCTACAATACGCAAGTTATCATCCCAAATATTTTGGGTGCTTCACCTGCTAATCCAATTACCTTCGACGGGGTAAATCCAGATTCATGTATTATTACAGGTTCATATGCTACACAAGGTACAGTTATCTTGAATGCAGCAAGGTATGTAACGTTTAAAAACTTCAGGGTTGTAAACACCTCATTAAGCAATTGTGCGGGTATAGCTGCTGTTGGTGCTTATAACAGAATTACTTTATTTAACAATAGGGTATTTGTTCCACTTCAAACTGGTACCTCTTCAAATGGCTATGGTATTATTGGAACCGGAACCGCAAATGGTGGTGGTGTATCTGGACACCCAGGAGATTCACTTGTAATTGATAGTAATATTGTTACAGGTGGTGCCTATGGTATTGTTGTCTATGGCGCAACTTCTGCAGCAAACAACAGAGGTATGAGACTATTTGATAATAAAATCATTAGTGCCAATTATATGGGTTTATATATTGCATACAATTACAATCCTGTTGATGTTTTAAATAATAATGTAGAAGTACTAGGACAAAATTATGGTTATTATGGGATGTATTTTCTTGCAAATTCTCATTCTAACCCAACAGTTGGACATAAAATTATAGGAAACCAATTCAGGAATTGGAGTTATACTGGTTTATTTATGACTACCCACGTGCTCAGTTCAACTGCAGCGCCAACTAAGATTTATAATAACGTTTCAGAGGGAAGAGTTAGTGGCTATACATTAAACCAATATGGTATGTATCTTACTAATCCTGCTAATGCAATTGCTGAGGTATACCACAATACGGTTGTTATGAATAGTTCTTCTACCAGTACAATTGCATCTTGTTTTTATACTACTGGTTCAGCTAATGTTTTAGTGAAAAACAATATTTTCTATTATGCCGGCGGATCTGGTGCTGCATTCTATACAGCTACTGCTATAACAGGTAATAAAGTTAACTATAATATTTATTATAATGGAGCCAATCCAGCCACAGGAAATGCGGTATACAATAGCGGTGCCTATTGGAATAGAACCAATTTTAATACGAATGTACGTGGTGGTGATACTTCATACTTTACTAATCCTTCATTTTTAAGCAGAATTCCAACGCCAGGTAATTTAGCATTAGCTGATGGTTGCGATGGATACGGTGTTAACTTATCTGCAGATGTACCAACAGACATTAATGGAGCTTTGCGTGCAATAATTCCAAGTATTGGTGCCTACGAATTTACTTCAGCAGCTGCCAACAATTTGCGCGTTACAGCATTGTTAAATCCCGGTATCCCAGTAACTGCAGGTACCCAAGATTTACGTTTCTTGGTTAAAAATATTGGTAACAACACGGTAACCAGTTACAATGCAGCTTACCGCCATGGCACCGGCACTCCGGTTTCTATACCTGTTACAACAAGTATGGGTATTTGTGCCACAGATACAGCTACATTTACTGGCTTAAACCAAGTAACTATTGGAGCTGTAAACCATTTAACAGTGTATACATCTGCTCCAAATGCGGCGCCAGATGCTGATCCAAGCAATGATACATTAAGAACCTCATTGTTTACTCCACTTAATGGTACGTATACTGTAGGTGGAACAACACCAGATTTTCCTACTGTAATTGCTGCTGCTGAGGCATTGCAATTTAGGGTTTCTGGTCCGGTAACATTCGATATTCGTCCAGGAACATATTCGGGTCAAGTAATTATTAATGGTCCAATTATTGGTGCCAGTGATTCTTCTCGTGTAACTTTCGAAGGTAATAATTCTGCAAACCGCACCGTTCAGGCGAATGTGGCTGGTCCAACTATTTTAATTAACCAAGCTAGTTTCGTAACGGTTCAAAATTTAAAGGTTGTTAACTTAGCTCCAACAGGTCAATTCTCAGGAATTGGTGTAGTTGGTTCAAATGCTAACTCGAATGCAAGTAAGGTATGGTTGAGAAAGAATATAATTGAAGTACCAATTTTATCAGGTACTTCTTCTAATGGATACGGAATTATTTTTACAGGAACTGTAGGTGCCACAGGTGTTGCAGCATTGCGCTCAGATTCATGTATTGTGGATAGTAACTCAATTACTGGTAGTGGATATGGTTTAGTATTCTATGGTGCCACAAATGCGTTGTACAATAGGGGACTATTATTCAGAGGTAATAAGGTTATCAAAGCAAATTACATGGGTGGATATATCTTATATATTAGCAATCCGATAGATTTTGTAGGTAACGAAATTGATGTACAAGGTCAGAATTATGGTTATTATGGATTGTACTACCTAAATAACAGCTCTGCACATCCAACTATTCCAACTAGGTTTAATAACAATAAAGTTACAGGATTCTCATACTATGGTGCATATATTACCTTACCTGTGTCGGCTTCCACAGCTGCTCCTATGCAGTTTTATAATAATATGTTCAATAGTCAACCTGATGGATATACACAAACACAACAATCTGTTTATTTAACTTTACCTGCCAGTGCGGTTGCAAAGATTTATCACAATACATCTGTTGTTAACACCGGAAATACAAGTACAACCTCAAGTGCATTTTGGATGTCGGGTTCAGCCAATGCAGAAGTTAAAAATAATATTTTTGCTTATTATGGTGGTGCTGGTGTTCCTTTCTACACTGCTACTGCGATTACAGGCAATAAAGTGAATTACAACAATTACTTTAATGCAACAAATTTGGTTACAGGTAACTTGGTGTATAATAATGCTGGTTTTTGGAATCCATCTAATTACTTGAACAATGCTAGGGGAGGAGATACTTCGTACAACTATGCTCCTGTATTTGCAAGTAGATTACCATTGCCAGGAAACTTGCGCTTAACCAGTGCTTGTGCACAAAGAGGTTTTGATTTAACTATGGATGTGCCAGCAGACGTTGATAATCAATTGCGTAACGTGCCACCACAAATTGGTGCTGATGAAAATGCTTCTGGTGCGGTTGATATGGCAATGGATTTAGTTCGTAATCCTTCTTTCCCTATTGATTCTGGATGGCAAGATGTGGTTGTTCGTGTTAGAAACAATGGATCAACCTCAATCACCTCTATGAACGTTAGTTATAGAATGAATACTGCAACACCAGTAACTCAAGCTTGGACAGGTTCTTTAGCGCCATGCGATACTGCTGTAATCACCTTCTCTGGTATTCAGCAATTATATGTGCCTTTTAATGTAAACAATACATTAAGGGTTTACACCAGCAATCCAAATGCAGGTGTTGATGCGAATACGAGCAATGATACCATCATTGTAGATATCGCTACTCCATTAAATGGTAACTATACCATTGGTAATGTGGCAGGAGATTATCCTTCATTCAATGCGGCTGTGAATGCCTTAAATTTACGCGGTGTTGGTGGTCCGGTTACCTTCAACGTAAGAACTGGAACATACACTGAATCGGTATTTTTAAATGGTGTTACTGGTGCTAGTGCTTCAAATAGCATTACCTTCAAATCTATGGCCAATAACCGTGATTCAGTTACTTTAGCGCATAACTCGGCAGCTGGTAATCAGTTCGTTTTAGGTTTTGGACCAAATTCAAGTTATGTTACTTTTAAAGATTTAACAATTCGTCAATTGTATAACGCAGGTACTGCAACT
>JAJTEN010000002.1 GCA_021298155.1 Sphingobacteriales bacterium
GAATTAATAACATTATTGGGAATTGAAAATGAATATGTGCAAAATAATTTTAACCAACAAGGAGGAAGTGCAGCCACAAAATTAGTCAATTACTACAACGTTGAAGAAAAGGATAGTTTGTATGAAAGGCTCATTATTCAATTACAGGAAGAAGTTAACTTTTTGAAAACACACATTCAAAATAAAAAGTAATTCTTCTTATAAGGCAAATTACGTTTTTCATTGAACCGAAAATAAAATTACTAAATCAGGCATTTTTGACAACTTATTTAGGCTTAGCTTGTCTATCATATAAAATGTCTGTATGAAAAGTTTATTTATTGGTTTATTTATATTACTTGCTCAAATTTGCCAAGCACAAACGCCTGTTAGCGGAGGTATTTTTGCTAATACAAGTTGGACTATAGCAAACAGTCCATATATCCTCACCGGACCCATTGTGGTGTTCCCGGGAAACACCCTAACCATTGAGCCTGGAGTTACTGTCAAAGTGCAATTTAAAGGGTTTAATACCGGACTCATGTCGTACATAGAACTGAGAGGTAACATGATTGCGAATGGAACCAAAACTGCACCCATTAGGTTTGAAGCAGAATTACCTACGCAAGAATATACTTGGCGTGGCATAGAAATTAAATCTGTGCAGGGTGGTTCTTTTACTGGAACACACTTTGAATTGCAAAATGCCTTATATGGCATTGGCAGCGATAAGATTTATTATGATACGCTTTCTTTTAAACACTGTACTTTCAAAAACAATATGTTTGGCATCTACCTGGTTGCAAATCTCAAGTTAGATTCTTGTAGTTTTGTTAATAATGGCGCGGCAGTAACCGCCATGCCCTCTTATGGCGGAGTAGATGTGAACCAATGTACTTTTGAAGAAAATAATGTATGCTTCCCAAGAATGGCAAATGGCATATTCATTAGAAATTCTCAATTTTTAAAAGGTAAAACTGCCATTCTAGAATGTACTGGTAAAGTAGAGAATTGTTTGTTTCAAGAAAACCAAATTGGACTCGAGAATTGTTATGAGCTTGTAGTTCAAAATAGTCTTTTCCAGAGAAATGGTTCAGCAATTATTGGCGCCAATCAATGCACCATTGAACAAAATTTAATTTTAGCCAATACCATAGGAATCGAATTTGCCGGACCATGCACGGTAGTTAATAATGATATTAATGTTAATGAAGTAGGTGTTAAAATATCAGGTGCATTTTCTCCCGGTCAAACCGTTCAAAATTTTAATGAGAATAGGTTGTGCTACAATACCAAATACAATGTAGAAAATGGATCGGACCTAAATTTGGGTCTAGAAAAAAATTGCTTTTGCCTTCAAGATTCTGCTGCTATTGAAGCCCTTATTTATGACGGATACGACGACTTTACGCGTGGACTCATAAACTTCGCCACCTACGATACCGCGTGTGTACAATTACTTACTACATATAAGAAAGTTCAAATTAATACCTCGCTCGCCGAACAAAGCATAAATCCAAGCATTCAAATCTATCCAAACCCTGCTAATACCTTCCTCTATATTCAACAAACGAATCAAACAGAATTTGTTGAAAAACTCCAAATCATAGACGTAATGGGGAGAACCCTTGGTGAAATAACGTTAAATGGAAATGAGGCATACACATTAGATGTCTCAAATTATGCAGGCGGAATGTACTGGATTAAAACTGCAGATAACCGCTTTCATGATTCTTTTGTAATTGCAACAAACTCATTTTGATTGCTTTAGTTTATAAAAGAGATAAATTAGTAAATTTTAAGGAAAAAATTTGTTTAGGAATTCGCGGAATTTAAGTCCATTGTAAAACAAAAATTCTAGCGCACTTTTACCCTTTCAAATAGATAAATTTTTTTAATGGTGAAGCATCGTTCTTGTTTATACAAGAAAATATGCTAGTGTAATTTTCAAATAGACCAAAAAAAAATCTGCATAATTATCTCAAAAACAGCCCTTAAAAATATGCATTAAATTTAAATTAAAAAACGAAGTGGCGATTTCCTAGACCTTGCTGTTTGTTTAACAATAAGTTAACTTTATTTTTCAAATAACAAACACAAATGAGAAAAAAGCTACTAACTTTATTGCTAGCATGGGCGGTTTCCATGACAGCATTATGGGCACAAACACGGCAAATCACCGGGCTTGTTACAGATGGAAAAGAGCCAGTAATTGGTTCATCAGTTCAAGTGAAGGGCAGCTCAAATGGGACTGCAACAGATGTTAAAGGTTTCTGGAGATGAAATGCGAAAGTCGGGTGAACAAAACTTCGTACAATCGCTATCAGGTAAGGCTGCAGGTGTGCTTGTACAAGGTTCTGGTGGAACACCAGGCGCTTCTTCAAAAGTATTACTGAGAGGAAATGTAACTTTTAATGGAAACAACCAACCTTTAATGGTAGTTGATGGTGTGCCTATTGATAACAGCACCACTCAAACTACACCTGGAGATTACCCATTCAACTCAAACCTGCAGGGAGTAAACAATTCAAACCGTGGTATCGACATTAATCCAGAAGATATTGAAAGTGTTAATATTTTGAAAGGACCTGCTGCAGCAGCTCTTTACGGCGTGCGCGCGGGTGCGGGTGCCATTATTATCACTACCAAAAAAGGCAAAAAAGGGGTTAAGAGTTTTACTGTAGATGTAAGCTCATCTGTTGAAATGAGCCAGGTAAACAAATTACCCAACCTCCAAAATAAATACAGCCAAGGTCGCGGTGCAACTGCAACAGGTGGAGGCAGATTGGCATACGATTCGGTAGCAAAAAGATACTATTCTATTGCAGAGGGTAAATATGAGCCAGGCATTACACCACAAAGTTGGGGTGCCTTAACCAAAGAAACTGCTGGTATTGACCCAACTAATAATTTGGAAGAGTTTTTCCAAAATGCCTACACCTACAACAATAATATTTCTATTACCAATAACAGTGAAAACAGTTCTGTTAGGTTTTCTGTGGGTAGATTAAACCAAAATGGTGTGGTACCTAATACAGATTTCAACCGTACCTCTGTGCGTTTAACAGCTGATACTCGTTTGAATAAGAAAATTTCTATGGGTGGAACCATTAACTATATTAACTCAGGTGGTACACGTGCACAAAACGGAAGCAACTTGTCTGGAGTAATGTTGGCTTTGTTACGCACACCTAACTCATACAAGTTAAATGATAATGCAATTGGCGCTTTTGATAACTTAGATGCACCAGGTTGGAAAAACCCAGATGGAACCCAACGTACCTATTTTGCACCTTACGATAACCCATATTGGTCTGTTTATGAAAATCCTGCAGTAGATAATGTAAACAGGGTTTTAGGTAATATTTATACAACCATAGATCCTGTTGAATGGATGTCGGTTACCTATCGCGTAGGTACAGATGTATACACAGATGTGCGTAAATCTGTATTTGCTGTTGGTTCGAACCAACCAAGTAATGCACCAGGTGGAGAAATCAATGAAAATATTTTAACCTATCAGGAATACTATTCAGATTTATTGGTTACTTTTAAGAAGGACTTAACCAAAGATATTAAGTCGTCTTTATTAGTAGGTAATAACTTAAATCACCGCTTCAACAAAGACTCATACAGCAGAGGTCGCGATTTAGGTGTTCCAAACAATTATAATTTAGGCAATGCTGCCAATTTATATGCGAGCGAAGGAAATGCTACCGTGAGAACTGCAGCCTTGTTTTTTGATTTAAACCTATCCTATAAGAACTATTTATTCTTAGGTGTTTCAGGAAGAAATGAATGGGCTTCTACATTTGGAACAGCTAAAAATAATTTCTTTTATCCATCAACAAGCTTATCCTTGGTATTCTCTGAACTCGTTTCCATCCCAACCATGTCTTTTGGTAAAGTAAGGGTTGCTTATGCACAAGCAGGTATCAATCCTAGTCCATACGGAACAAGAACTTATTTCACCAGATCTACTTATACAGATGGATTTACAGATGGTTTATCGTTCCCGTATTTAGGAGTTAATGGATACGGATACTCTTCTAATTTAGGTAATAAAAATTTGAAACCAGAGAGAAATACCGCAAGAGAGTTTGGTTTAGATTTACGCTTCTTCGATAATAGAATTGGCATTGATTATACCTATTTTAACCAAATTTCTACCGATTTATTGGTGTTCAGACCCATTGCGCCTTCTTCTGGATTTAGCTCAAGCTACGAAAATTTAGGAGAAATGGTAAACAAAGGCCACGAGTTGGTTTTAACCTTAACCCCTGTTCAAAAGAAAAACTTTACTTGGGATGTAAACTTAAACTGGACCCGCGTGCGTAACGAGGTATTAACTTTAGCGCCTGGTGTAGATGAAATTAACCTCGAAGCTGGTTTTGCTTCTATCGGTAACTACGCTATCAAAGGTCAACCTTATGGTGTATTTTATGGAACACGTTGGGCAAGAACAGCCAATGGAGAACTTATTATTAATGCAGCCAATGGCTTACCTACCCTTGAAGGTGGCGGTACCAATGGAAATTTAGGAAATCCTTACCCTAATTGGTTTGGCGGACTAAGAAACACTTTTACTTACAAAAACATTTCGGTTACTTTCTTAATCGACAGACGTAGTGGCGGTAAAGTATGGAATGGTACTTGGGCTCGTTTGAACCAAATTGGACAAACAGATGAGTCGGGTGAAGGCAGAGAAGAAGCATACTTAATCCCAGGAAAAGTAATTACAGGAACCAACCCAGATGGATCTCCGGTTTATGCAGACAATACCAAATACATCTCAGCATTTAATTACTTCAGAACCTTTAAAGGTGATGGTGGAAGCTATGCAGCTGAAAATGCTATTCAAGATGGTAGTTGGTTCAGACTACGTGATATTGGTATCAACTATACCTTTAACTTAAACGCAAAAGCACAAAAGGTAGTTAAAAGCTTAACAGTAGGTTTCCTTGGAAGAAATATTTGGTTAAGTACTCCATACAAAGGTGTTGATCCTGAAACGAGTTTAACAGGTGCAGGTTCAAACATTGGCGGATGGGATTATTTTAATAACCCAGGTACAAAATCATACACATTCTCTGTAAGAGCATCATTCTAATTTATAAAGGAAAATATTATGAAAAAAATAATATCAGTATTAATAGCAATATCGCTTCTTACCACAACGGGTTGTAAGAAGTTTGTAGATGGATACGATGAGAGTCCAAACAGCCCATCTGCAGTTACGCCACAATTATTATTGTCTAATGCGCAAGTGGCCTATTTCTCAACCATGAATGGTCAATTATCTCGTCAATCTGCCATTTTAACGCAACAAGTTGTTGGATTAGAATTTCAGGCAAAAGATGTAAACGACTACCAAATTGATGAAAATACAAATGGAAATGAATGGGATGTAATTTATACCAATGGCTTAGTTAATCTTAAGCAATTATATACCCAAGCAGGAACCAAAAATCCATATTACCAAGGAATTTCTAGGGTACTAACAGCTATGTTTTTAGGCACTGCATCAGACTTATGGGGTGATATTCCCAACAGAGAGGCAGTAAATGGATTAGAAGGAACTGTAAATCCGGCTTATGATAAGCAAGAAGAGGTGATCAAAGATATTCAGTTATATTTAAATGAAGCAATTACACTATTAAGTAAAGCTGAAGCTGAAAATGCAATCTTACCTAGTAACGACGACTTAATTTTTGCTGGAGATGTTGCTGCTTGGAAAGCAACAGCCAGTGTGTTGAAGGCACGTTATTACAACCGCTTAAGTAAACGCGATGCTGGTGGTTCTGCCGACAATGCTTTAACCGCTTTAGCAGATGCATATGCTGCGGGTTTTACAAGTAATGCTGCGAATTGTAATGCTAATTTTGGAACCAATAGTAATGAGTACAACCAATGGTATGCGTATACTCAGGTTGACCGCAGAGGCTATATTAGAATGGGAAGCATGGTAACAGATACATTAAATGCTATGAACGATCCGCGTTTAGATTTTTATGCCCAACCAGACGACAGTGGAAATTATACCGGAAGCGACGTAGATGAAGGCAATACCACAGTTTCTGATATTGGAACTTATTTAGCTAAACAAAATGCTTCTTTCCCGCTTGTTTCCTATGCAGAAGCTAAGTTTATTGAATCAGAAGCTAAGTTAAGAAAATCTGATGCAGCAGGTGCCGCTTCAGCGTTTAATGATGCTGTTAAGGCAAGCATTCAGCAAGTAACCAGCGCTAATGCCGATACAAATTACGTAGCAGCCTATGCCAATGAAACAGCCACTTCTATAAGTTTAGAAAAAATTATGTGGCAAAAATACCTGTCTTTATTTGGTCAGATTGAAACTTATAATGATTGGAGAAGGACAAATATCCCTAAGTTAAAAGCCAATGCGAATGCGAATGATCCAATTGTGCCACGCAGATTGCCAACTGTATTAGACGAGCGCTTATACAACTCAAAAGCACCAAAAATCACAGACATCAGACTGCCTGTATGGTGGGATAACTAAACGTGTAATACACGAACATTCCGTACAAAAAAACGAGTCTTCGCAAGAGGACTCGTTTTTTTTTGAATACACACAAATGAAAATAAAAAATGAATGTAAACGAGGCGTGATTATTTTACCAAGTGTATTTGCAAACCAATAGCAGATGAAAAATTATTCACTTGTTCAACATGATTATAGCGTGAATACATAAATACCCATTCTAAAGATATGTTCTTGTTTATAAAATAGGATGGTGCAGCACTAATTTGATAAGCCATCAAATTTTTACTTTCTTCATCAATTGGCATAGCAGGATCTATGTAAGAAAAGTTGTTGCGTAAAATATTTCCTGCTAAAACAGCTCCTTGAAAGTAAACATTAAACTTATTTTTTGGAGATAAAAGATAATATCTTGCAAATGGCCCTATCGCAAAAATTTTATTATTTAACTCATATCGCTGAGACAAATGGCTAGGGAAATAAAGTTTAATTACCGTTGTTTCTTGCGTTAAGGAATACTGAGCATTTATTCCTAACGCAAATTTATTTACCAAAAAATATCCAATTTGGCCAATAAAATTAAGCTCGCGTTCGGTTGTTTCTTGGGTACTAAAAATTGGACTTCCGATACTCTTACTTTGAGAAAACCTACCACCCAACAAACCACCTGTTAAAAAATTTCCCTTATTAATTTGGGCAAAACTATTGGATGTTAATAGTACGAAAAAAAGAAATACGTTAAAAAAAAATTTCATTTTGCAATACAGTTAAATTGATCAAATTTACCTTTACTTCAATCTATTTAAAAAATAAATAAAACTAATGTGAATAATTGTGAAGATTAATGTCTAGGCATTAATCTGTTATTCATTGCGGATGAATAAGAACAATTTTTGCCAGCATTTTAGGGGGTCAATTTGCTCTTGTAGTTTTTAGTCAGATACAACCACGATTACCAAACTTACTCATGAACAAAGCAATTTTCCATTTCATAATATATAAATCTATTGTTCGCGATTTATTAATTAAAATTTTTATTTTCTTTGAAATAGTTGTGATTTTTAATTAGTAAAATATGATAGTAGAATTTTTTAATAAAATTAGCACAAAAGGTCCATTCCTATTAGTTGTTTTAGTAGTAATGTCGCTTAAAACAATGGCACATGTTGATTTAGAATTATGCGATAGTGCTACCAATATTGTGTATAATAGTACTTACGACACCTTATCTGCACCAAACAATCTAATTGAATCTAAAGATTCTAGTATGTGCTCAGAAACTCAAATGCTAGATTCACTCAATTTCGTAAATATAAATACAAGTAATGTTAAACAGGTTGAACCTATCCCTTTTGGAGCCTTAATGAGTCAGGTGTTTAGTGGTACAGGTGGATTATTATTAGGTGCAATTGTTGGTGGTGTGGGAGGTTTAATTGTTGGTCTTGCAGTTGGGCCAGATCCAAAAGTTGATCAATTTATTGGACTTGGAATTGGTGCCGCCACAGGAAGTTTACTTTTAAGTAGTTACTTGATTCAGAGAGTGGGATCAGAAGTTAGTGGAATAAAAGGTAATTTCTTTCTTGCCACAGGAGGTGTAATTTTAGGTTCAATGGTTAGTGTATTTTTCCCTCCATTGTTTTTAGTAGTTCCAACCTTAGTTGGAACTGTGTTTAATAACAAAGTTCGATAACTTTAGAGCCAGAAACTTAATTTAGTATTAGTTTTTATACAAATACTTTGGGCTGTAAGGTATGAATAGCGTGTTCTTCTCCTAACACTTCGTACTTAAATGAAAGCAAAATACCTAAATAAAAAAGATATTTATACAAGCAAAGAAGATGTACCCCAAAGTGCACCCAACATAAAAAAACCCCTGCAAATTATTATTTACAGGGGCTATTTGTGGTGTGGGAGGGAATCGAACCCCCGACACAAAGATTTTCAGTCTTTTGCTCTACCGACTGAGCTACCGCACCAATAGGGGATTGCAAAAGTAATGTTTTGTGGCATTTATCCAAAAAATATTAAGATATATTTCCAATTAAACACCAACGTATTCAATTTGTGCTAATTACAAATACAAAAATGCAGCCATTGGCAGGCAAAAACGGAGTGTAAAAAATGACTTTCACACACATAAAGGCTTTGAATGCATGGGTTTAAATTGCATTAAACAAAAAAAAGGAGTTGCTTATTTAGCAACTCCTTTTTTGGGTATTCGAGGGTATTAGTTTCCGCTTTTAACTAGCTTTTGAATGCTTAGTTGCTTGCCATTTTCTTGTATTTCAATGTAATACAAGCCAGCTGACAAATGGCTAGTTTCAGGCAATTCGTGTGTGGTATAACCAGCTGCCGTAGCTAATTTTTTACTCACCAACAAGCTACCTTGATTGTCTAAAATTCGTACCGTAATTTCAGCAGCTTCGCTTTGGTTCAGACCAAATCTTACGGCCCCACTTACTGGATTAATCACTGAAATACTTGTATTAGGCTGAGCCAATTTTTCATTTGTTAAGGCAATGGTTTTACTATAACTAAATGTGCCATCTATATCTACTTGTTTTACCCGATAAAAATAACTTGATTGACCTGTTTCTTGATGGGTATGAACCAGGGCATATTGTTTCAAAGTACTTGTATTTCCCGCAGCTTTTTGTCGAGCCACAGGAATAAAATGGTGCTGGTCTGTACCAAACTCCAATTCAAAATATGCTGTATTAATTTCTTGAGAAGTTTGCCATTGTAACAGGTTCTTTTGCTCGCTTAAAATGCTACCTGTAAAAGAAACCCATTCCACTGGTAAGGCATTTCTACTTGCAATACTGCCTATTCCAAAATCTCCAAAACCACTTAATAAGCCTGTATATAAATTTAACCCAGAAACACTGGTGTTTACAGCCTGCCAAGAACCACTGAAATCTGATCGTTTAATAATGTACAAACTATCTACGCTACTCACTCCAGGAATGCCGGTTAAATCAATATTTATGCTGTAAGAAATGGCAGGAGAATAATTTCCTACACCTATTCCAGAGTAGGATAAATTATACCAATGTGTGATACTGGCATTAGACGGCGTGAATATACTAGAATTATTGGTGGTAGCACTGGTATTGGTTGCAAATACAGGAGATGCATTGCTAAATGGAGCCGAGTTATATCTGCTCAAAGTTATACTGCCTGCCGTATTTCCTATGTTGGTAAATGTAATACTCATGGCACCATTACTAAAACTAGATGCAAAACTAACGGCCTGATTACTTGTAGATTGAACATTTGAAACAGATAATCCACTTAAGTAAATACTATTCCCCGAACCCGATTTATTTCTGAAGGCAATAAGGGCAAACGGACTACCCGCAAAGCCAGCTAAATTCACCGATTCTGAACGCCAATCTTGAGCAAAATTAGGAACATAGGTTCCGGTAGTTGGCGTATCTGTACCCAAGGTTGGTGCAGATAATTGTGATGATTTTAAATACAAACTGGTAAAATTAAATCCCCCGTCTGTGCTTATTAAAACCTCTAAGGTATCATCTGTACCTGCGAAAGTATTTGGACCATGGGCCAATTGAAAGTGCAGCATAGGATTGGTTGTGCCTACCAAACTAATAGGTGGCGAAATTAACCAAGCGGTTCTACCATTGGTAGTAATAATATTATCTGCATAAGTAACCAATGAATTGCTTACGCCATTTGCCTGCATAGCAAAACCTTGTTTCCACACGGCCGGCGTATTACCTAGGGTTGTAAAAGTGCCTAAGAAATTGTTTGCCACTAAATACGGTAATGTTTGGGCAGCTTGTGCCTGGAAAACAGCAATTAATGTATCATTTCCCAATAATCCATCTCCAGGAAAACTGGTAAATATTTTAACTGTATAAGATCCGGCTGAAGGAAAATTTAACGCAGTAGCACCGGCAAATAATACCGAGCTAGTATCTCCCGGATTTAAGGAAACAGAAGTGCTGAGCGGCCCAATAATGGCACCACCATTTACTTGATATCTAACTTGAATACCACTTGATCTCATTTGGGTTCCAAAATTCTTTACCACAGCGCGCAAAGGAATAGCAATATTGGTAGGCACTTTTACCGATGCATTTGGTCCAGATGCAGAAACACCCACATCTATTGGAGGCAATGGATCTACTTTACATTCCATCATTAATCTCGTAGTTGCCCAACCCAAAGGTGCTGCATAAACATTGCCAACACCTAGCGAGGTAACTCCACCGGGAAAGGTTTGTGTCATAAAATAAAACTGCACATCGGGTCTAATTGGAACCTCTGTTTGTGAAGTTCCTAAAAAATAATTTAAGCCATCTACCGATTGACCCCCAGCAATGCCCACAATAACAGATTGATTATTAACTACAGCAGGCATAGTCATATTAAAAATTAAGGTAGTACCCAAATCGGAGGCTTGTACAATATAATTGGGAGACCGAGCCAATACGCGTCCTGTAGAATCTAGTACAAGTCCGCACACCGTATCCCCTAAAGCCTCAGAATTAGAAGCTAAAAGTGAGCGCACTTGGGTTACCATACCGCCACCTTGGATGAAATACTTAGCACCCCAAAAATTAGGAATAGTGGTTCCATTACCCCCGCTAGATGGCACCAATGTATCAACATAAGATTGAACATGCTGACCCACTGATAAACTATAAGACCTGTTATTATTGGCTGGGTTATCATCTGAAGGAACAGAAACAGTAATTAAACTCGCCCCTAAAGAAGCAGGATAATAAGGGGCAAAAGCAACATTGGTATTGGCATTAGGTGCCAAACTACTAATGGTTGCAGTGGTAGTGAAAGTATTTGCCCCACTGATGGTTAAAGTAACCACCAAACCTGTTAGGGTATTAATGCCTGTATTAGCAATGTTTGCTCTGATAGAATCTGGTCTGTAATACGGTAAGGCAACTTTCCCTTGGGCATAAACAGCCCTTACTGATGCATCATTTAACATGAGTGGGGTAAAAGTATATGTTCTTCCAATACCAGGTGCTGGCCCAGCAGGAGTACTGGTAGGATTCCGGTAATTAACTGCATTGTTTAAATAAAAACCCGTATTCGCAACAGCACCGCTCCAAGCTACAGTTGAACCTTTTACCAAGTGCAAATTTTGATTGGCAACTGTCATACTATTTCCCACAAGTCCAACTGCCGAAAATCGCGCTGCATTTACATTAGAGGTACTTGTCCACTTACCATAAACCACTTGAATGACATTGGTTCCCTCATATAATTTTACTTGGAAATTTACAGTATCCCATAAGCCCACAACGCCTCCTTGTAATTTATCTTTTACATTTTTCCACTGAATGGTACACACCTGTGTACCCGGAAAACCACTCACCTCATATCTAAATGCATCAGTGGGATTTAACGGAATTAAATCTTGACCAAAAGCAAAGATAAAACTTGAGTCTCTGCCCAAAGGCGCAGGACTTGTGGCTGCGGTAAACGGACCATTGGCAGGTGGTTGAGCCATGGTGGTAAATAAAAACTGACGAGAAGCCGTATCTCTCCCCAATTTAATAAAGCCATTTGTGCTAAACGTAAAAGAATCGTAAGAGGCGCCATTGAAGTTAAAGGTAAAACCAATGGGTAATGGTAAAGAATAACCATCATCCGTATTACTTACACTAATAGCACTTCCATTTGACCCTAAATCAACATAAGAACCAAGAGAAGTTGTAAAACCACCTGGAAGGTAGTTTAACTGTGCTTTTACCTGAGCTGTAACAAGCAAAAACAAACACAGAAATAATAATTGAGTAAGGTGTTTTTTCATACATGTAAAAATTAATTGCTTACTCAATATTAGTAATTAATATCTGATTTTCAAATTATTATTGTTAAAAAGTAAGTAATGATACCCGCATAAAAAAACAAGAATTTCTACTTAAGCTAATAAAATCAGCCTATGAAAAGCATTTGAAAAAATGGGAATTGATAACTACCCGATTAATATTTTGGACGCCCCTTTGCCACAGGTTTTTCAATCCATGGATCTTCTGGCCAAGCATGTTTGGGATACCTACGTTTAAGCTCTTTTTTAACTTCATGATAGGTACTATTCCAAAAACTTCTGAGGTCTGATGTAACCTGCACAGGTTTAAATCCGGGTGAAAGCAAATGCAAAACGACCGCCGTTTTACCTGCATTTATGTTGGGGGTATCTTGCAAACCAAATACCTCTTGTAAACGAACAGCAAGCACAGGCGTTTCGCCCCTTTCAAAATACATAAGCGCAATACCCGATCCACTTGGCACATGCATCTTTGCAGGGGCTAACCTATCTAGTTCAAGCTGTTTTTCGTAAGGTAACATGCTTAATATGGCCTGAACCAAATCTATTTTTTTCATATCATCAATGCGCTTTACATCTTGTAAAAATGGAGTAAGCCATGAAGCCGGATTTTGTAATAGACTTTCTGTGCACACATTTGGCCAATTTTCTTCGGGGTTCCAAATGCCTAAACTCAATATCCTGTTTTGGAGTTGGGTTACCTGTTCATCAAAATCAAGTAATTGCTTGCCCTCATTTTGCAGGGCTTTACAAATCGCCTGCACTGCTACATTTTTATCTACCTGAGCCAATGGTTTAGATTGCAATACAATACTCCCAATACGCAAATCTGTACTGGCTATTAAGCCCCCTTTCCTAGTATCCCAAGTAACTACCTCTACTGTTTTAACCAGGCTCCTTAAATCGATTGGGTTAAGCGGAGCAGCTAGAAAGATTTTACCCAAACCATCTCGCGTATCCATGTTAGCAACCGCCAACCAAGGCTCATGTGCCAAGTCGTCTTTGTGTCCAGCAGCAGCAATTTTACCATTGGCCAATTGAAATTGCGCATTATTGCCAAGCCTTGCACATGCAATACGCTCTGGATAGGCATATGCAAGTAAGAGTCCTGTTTCAAAAGCATCATACGCCTCATTGTTTGCCTCAATTGCCAATAGCCTGCGATACGATTCTGCTACTTTTTCTATTCTACTAAATCCCTTACTAAGCATAGTATTTTGCCTAGCCCTGCGCAGCGCCTCCACCCGTAAATTAATATCTATACCCGCATCTCTTCCCAGCGGATCTCTTTCTTCGAGCACCGCAGCCACATCACAAGCCAATTGTTTGGCAGCTAAATTGGGTGCTAAAAGTAACATATGGGCAATACGCGGGTGACAAGCCAACTGGTGAATTTGTTTACCATGTGCGGTTAATTTCCCATTTTCTATGGCCCCAATTTGCACCAACACATCCATCGCCTGAGCAACATGCGCAGCAGGTGGCTGGCTGATCCAAAACAATTGATTAATATCTTGAATTCCCCATACGAATAAGTCTAATACAAGGGATGCCAAATCTGCTTCCAAAATTTCTGGCACCCGATGAGATTTTAATCGCGCTTGCGTAGCGGGTGTCCACATTCTATAGCACACACCAGCACTTAACCTACCTGCCCTTCCTGCGCGCTGGTCTGCAGAATCCTTGGCAATTTGAATGGTTTCTAATCGGCTCAAACCACTTTTAGGATCAAAGCGTTGCATTTTACTAAAGCCAGAGTCGACCACAATTTTCACCCCTTCAATGGTTAAACTTGTTTCGGCAATGGAAGTAGCCAAAACAATTTTTCGTTTACCCCCTTTGTTGGGCATTATCGCGGCAAATTGTTGTGCTTGCGGCAACATGCCATAGAGTGGATGAATCGCAAATGTGTTGGCATCAGGCTTTAACAACTCTGCAGTCTTTCTTATTTCTCCTTCTCCTGGTAAAAAGACCAAAATATCACCTGCATGTTTTTTAGCAGATTCTAACACCAAACGTGCTGTAATCTCTGGCAACAAACGCTCATCTTGATCGCCTGCATAAAAAATATCTACCGGATATTGTTTGCCCTCACTGGTTAAAACCGGGGCTTGTAATTGTTCATTAATAGCCTGCGCATTTAAGGTTGCGCTCATAATAAGAATGCGTAAATCTGGCCGCAAAACTTGCTGCGATTCTCTACATAATGCCAAAGATAAATCGGCATGAATGCTGCGCTCATGAAACTCATCAAAAATAACCAAGCCAATATCTTCAAGGGCGTTATCCGACTGAAGCATACGGGTTAGAATACCTTCAGTAACTACAATAATCTTATTGCTGGGCTTTACCCGATTCTCGAAGCGAATCTGATATCCAATACGTTCTCCAATTTCTTCACCTAAAAGCTCTGCCATTCGGTAAGCCACACTGCGTGTGGCTAATCTGCGTGGCTCTAAAACAATAATTTTTTTACCTTGTAAATAGGGCTCATCCATTAATGCAAGCGGTAAGATAGTGCTCTTGCCGGCTCCTGGCGGGGCTTGAACCAAAAGGGTATTCTGTTTTAATAACTGCAATTTTACATCAGGAATAATGGCAGTAATAGGCAAATTTACTTGGGCAGTATCAAATTTCAATTGCAATCTATTTTAGCTTACAAAGGTAAAGGGCTTAATCCTAATTACAACATTCAAGCCTATGCTGCGTATGCATTTTTATTTTCAATTGGTGATTTACAATGCAAAGATTACCTTGCTCCATATTTGGTTCTCACATGAATTCAGCAAATCATATTTGGCGTTTCGCCACCATTGGCGGAGTTAAGCGCGTTAATTTAGATTCGGGTGCAGATTTATTGGCATTGGATACCTTAGATCAAAAACTATGGACAGCATTAAGCTGCCCCGTGAATGGCTTAGAAATAGACCCTCGCACCCTTCAGTTAATAGATACCAACAAGGATCAAAAAATTAGAGTTCCTGAAATTTTAGCTGCTGTAAAATGGGTACTACAGTTATTAAAAAATCCAGATGATTTATTGGCTGGATCGAGCATACTGTATTTAGATGCGATTAATACAGACACCAAAGAGGGGAAAGAAATTTATGCCAGTGCAAAAACCATTTTAAATAACCTAGGAAAAGGCAATCAAAATTTTATAGCTATTGAAGATACCCTTGATACGGTTCAGATTTTTGCAGGCACCTCTTTTAATGGAGATGGTATTATTACAATAGACAGCACCGCCAACCATAGTCTAAAGCGCTTAATTGAAGAAATTTGCACGAACATTGGTTTTCGGCAAGACAGAGGAGGAAAAAACGGAATAGATAGAACGCTACTTGAAACGTTTTTTGATACCTGTACAAATTATTATGCTTGGCAAATTGAAGCTGAAGAAAAGTCGACCGAGATATTACCATTTGGCCAAGATACCCCAACTGCCTACGCCGCTTATTTAGCAGTAAGAGCAAAAATAGATGATTACTTTTTAAGGTGCAGTTTAGCTGCATTCGACCCCAATACAACGGATATTTTAAATCAATTAAACGCACGCGTTGCCAGTATTGCTCATGAAGATTTAACAGATAAAGTGGATGAAATTCGCAATTATCCATTAGCAAAAATTGAAGCGGGTAAAGCACTAAACTTAAGGGTTGGCATTAATCCCATTTGGCAACACGAAATGAAACAATTTTCGCAAATCATTTTTGGATCAAACCAAGAAACCCTAACAGAAACCGCTTGGAATGCACTCAAAATTACTTTTACTGGCTACGAGCAATGGCGCAATAAAGAAACAGGAAATGAGGTGGCTTCATTAGGCATGGAGCGAATAAAGGAAATTCTGCATAGTAATTACAAAGCGGATTTAGCGCAATTAATTATTGAAGATGAAGCCATTTGTCAGGAAGCCGAGAGTATCATGCTGGTTAATAAATTAGCTCAATATAACAGAGACTTATTTACTTTACTGAGAAACTTTGTAAGCTTCAATGATTTTTATATGCCAGGGAAAAAAGCCATTTTCCAATCTGGCACCTTATACATAGATCAACGCAGTTGCGATTTATGTTTGCAAGTAAACGATTTAGAAAGACACAATAACTTGGTTAGCCATAGCGGAATGTTCTTAATTTATTGTACATGTGTTTGCCGATCTACCGCCAAAGAAATTATTATTGTTGCTGCGCTCACCAATGGCGATATAGACAATTTAATTGTTGGCCGAAATGCCTTGTTTTATGATAGAAGCGGGCAAGATTGGGATGCAACTGTGATAAAAATTATTGATAATCCCATTAGTATTAGACAAGCATTCTGGACACCATACAGAAAAATCTCCCAATTTGTTCGAACCCAAATCAATCATTTTGCGGCAGCACAAGATAATAAGGCACAACTCCAAGCAGCGAGTACCATCCATAAAACAACTGAAAAAATAGACGAACAAGCTCCTGCCAATACAGGTAAACATGAGGTTAGTGCAGATAAAAACAGTTCTAATCCCACACCTTTTGATATTGGTAAGTTTGTTGGAATTTTTGCAGCCATAAGTTTGGCTTTAGGCGCTTTAGGAGGTGCACTAACCTCGATAGTTGGCGGTTTTATGTCGTTAATCTGGTGGAAAATGCCATTGGCTTTATTGGGTGTTGTGCTGCTCATTTCCGGACCATCAATGTTAATGGCTTACCTTAAATTACGTAAACGAAACTTAGCACCACTGTTAGACGCAAATGGTTGGGCCATAAATGCACGCGCTACGGTAAATATAAGATTTGGAAATTTATTAACCCAAATTGCAAGTATACCATTGGATGCAGAGCTAAATTTAAATGATCCATTTAGTAAGCAAAGGGTGCCACTTTGGAAACTTGCAATAGTATTTGGTGTTGCAATTGCTTTAATTACTTACCTACTAATAAAATATTGGTTCAGGTTCTATTAATAAAAAATTAAATACGCATCAAAATGATTCTCCTAGGTTAATAAAAAAGCCTTGCGAACCATTTATGCCAAAACCATAATCGATGGCTAAATTGGTTGCAGATTTTTTATTCATTTTGATACGCAGACCTAAACCGCCAGCCGGCACCAATATTTGATCTGAGCGCATAGGATTTCCTGTAAAGTATTGCAAATTGCCAAATACCACCCCGCCAAGAATTCCGCTAGGTAAAATTCGATACCTAAATTCTCCTTCCAAATAAAACATATCGCTTCCTCTAAATCTGCTTTGAATGTATCCCCTACCCGTATTAAAATTATCATCCCAACCCGTACTAGGCAGCATTAAATAATGTGGGTTGCCATTTAAGGTAAACCAATTGTGACTCCAAATGGCGAGTACATTTTTGGCCCTTCCAGGTAAGGTAAAAAACTTTCGAATTTCTATGAGTCCGCTCCTCCACCTGCTATCCCCTCCCAACAGCGGAGTGTTATCGCGCACCAATAAAGAGGCATATAATCCTTTCAGTGGGTTAATGAGTCTTGGTCTGCTATCATAGGTAATTTTTACTACCAATCCAGATGCTAAGGCCTCTTCATCTAAGTTTAAACCAATAAATGCTGGCGTTCCCCGGTGCCTGGTATTGCTTACTTCTCTAATTTTCCAGAACCTATCAAAGTAATATCCTAGTCCAACATACACATTAGGCCTTATCTTTCGCATAATTGTTTCATGCATTTTCAAATACAAAAAATTAAGGGCTGAAGGAGGCGCATCTAATGCACGTTCGCCGATACCAAAAGTTAAAGAAGGATATTTAAGAAAGCGGTTATCAGACGTAATGTGATATTTATTTTTGGGAGTCCAAATACTCAACACCAAAGGAAGTAAAAGCTGTTTATATTGCGTATAAGAAATCAACGTATAAAAACTAGACGGGTTGGTAGAAGCACCTTTTGCAGTTTTAAATACCCCGTTTCCGGCAATAAAAGTTGAAAAACCGGTTTGCAGCGCATAGCCGATACCGGGTATTACAGCGAGGTGTAATTTTTTATGCATCAAAATAGAATCCCTATCGCGTTTTTTTAAAGGACTAGATTTACATAAACTCCAAACATCACTCAGGTCTTTCTCTATGCTATCGATAGCTTCTTCGGCATCAGGATTTGTTGGGTTGACAATAGGTTCAGCGATTGAATTAAATTCCTGGGCATGGGCATCAACCATTACTAAAAAGAGCAGGAATAAGCTGAAAATTATGCGTTTCATTACTTAGCGTGAGCTACAAATGTAAAAAAAAGATTGAAAAGCAATACTTTTGCCGCCCAGTTGATTGTACTGTTGTATGTTCAATCAATGAATTATTAAACCACCATGAGTCTCAAAAAAGAAATAGATAAACGAAAAACTTTTGCCATTATCTCTCACCCCGATGCAGGTAAAACTACCTTAACCGAGAAGTTTTTATTATTTGGCGGTGCTATTCAGGTGGCAGGTGCTGTAAAAAGCAACAAAATAAAAAAAACCTCTACCTCAGATTTCATGGAAATTGAAAAACAACGTGGAATTTCTGTGGCAACTTCGGTAATGGCTTTTGAATACCAAGATAAACGCGTTAATATTTTAGATACACCTGGACATAAAGATTTTGCTGAAGACACTTATAGAACGCTAACAGCAGTAGACAGTGTAATATTGGTGATTGATTCTGTAAAAGGTGTTGAGGAACAAACTAAAAGATTGGTTGAAGTATGTAGGATGCGAAACACGCCCGTTATTATTTTTATTAATAAAATGGACAGAGAAGGTAAAGACCCATTTGATTTAATAGAAGAAATAGACCAAACCCTACACATACAAACTAGGCCACTTACATGGCCAATTAACCAGGGAGCAACCTTTAAAGGGGTTTACAATTTATTTCGAAACAGCCTAAATTTATTTGAATCAAATAAAACGCAATTGGCAGATGAGGTAATTAATATAGCCGATTTAAATGGAGATGAAATAGTTGGATACGTAGGCGAAAAAGATACCCAAAAACTACGCGAAGATGTTGAGTTAATTAATGGCGTTTTTGAACCCTTTGATGTTGAATTATACCAAAGTGGCTTATTGGCACCTGTATTTTTTGGTTCAGCCATTAATAATTTTGGGATACAAGAATTACTAGAAACGTTTTTAGAAATTGCTCCTAGTCCGCGTAACCGCGAAGCACTAGAACGCATGGTAGCAGCAGATGAACCCAAGTTAAGTGGCTTTATTTTTAAAATTCATGCCAACTTAGATCCCAACCATAGAGATCGCATTGCCTTTATGCGCATTTGCTCTGGCAAGTTTGAACGCAATACGTTTTATTACCATACGCGTACCAACAAAAAGCTAAAATTCCGGGCGATGTAATTGGCTTATACGATAGCGGCAACTTTAAAATTGGCGATACCCTTACAGAAGGAGAAAATCTGCATTTTAAAGGTATACCTAGTTTTTCACCCGAAATTTTTAAGGAGCTAGAGAACCGAGATCCAATGAAAACCAAACAGCTAGAAAAAGGCATTTCACAATTAAGTGAAGAGGGCGTTGCACAGTTGTTTATTCAAAATCCCGGTAATAGAAAAATTATTGGTACGGTAGGCGAACTTCAATTTGAGGTAATCCAATTTAGGCTTGAACACGAATACGGCGCCAAATGTGCTTTTATTCCACTCAAGTTTTGGAAGGCATTCTGGATTACCTGTAGCGATAAAAAAATGCTGGAAACCTTCATGCACCGCAAAGCCTACGCAATTGTACATGATAAAGAAGGTAATCCCGTTTTCTTGGCAGAAAGTGAATGGAATATTACCCTATCTAAGAACGATTTCCCGGATATTGAGTTTCATACCATTTCGGAGTAAGAGTCCAGAATCCAGAGTCCAGATTTTAGATTTTTAGAAGCGAGAGACGAGAAGCGAGATATTTTTTATTCTCGTCTCTCGCCTCTCGCTTCTCGTCTCTAAAGAAGACTGGATTCTGGATTCTGGACTCTGGACTCTATATTCTAAAAGCTACAATTTCGTTTGAGCCAGCAAATCAGCTTCACTAATCAAACCTTTATTGCTCCACACCAATTTGCCCTCTTTATACAGTTCCAAATAAGGTATTCCTTCAATGCCTTTAGATTGAAGTAAATCTGGATTATCATCGGCATCAATTTTAATAAGAACCAATTTATCTTTTTTCTCTTCTGCTACCTTATCTAAAATAGGCGATAACTTTTTACATGGACCGCACCATACGGCATTAAAATCTATCAATACATACTTATCGCCATAAGATGCTATCGTTTTTAAATAGTCGGCCTCCGTTAATCCTTTTACCATAGGCGCTCCATTTTCTGCTGAAGCTTGATTGGTAACAAGCGGTTTTTTGGCATTATTCCAAGCCATAATACCGGGCATTTCATAAATGGTTGCAAACCCACTTTTTTGCAAGGTAGCAACAGCACCTGCGCTTCTTCCGCCTGATAGGCAATAAACAAATACCGCTTTTGTTTTGTCTAACGTAGCAATTTTTTGCTCAAAATCTGAAGCATTCACATCCATATTAATAGCATTGGCAACATGGCCAGATGCATATTCTTCAGCTGTACGCACATCAATAATCTGAGCACCCGCTGTATTTGTAATTAATTTTTCAAACTCATCGGGTGAAACCTTTCCGCCTTTGCTGCTTTGTTGCGAACAAGCACTTACTAATACAACTGCCATAAAAAACAGTGCCCCTAATTTTTGATTTAATTGATTCATATTAATTTTCCTTTTTTGTTGAAGTTAGCGCTGTAAAAGTAATGTCTTCTCTTGATTTTTCAATTTTATTTGTATGCGGAACTGCGCAACCAGATGGAGATCCACAACCAACATTGAATAGTGCCTGAGCCAAAAAGAACAAAGAGAATATTCCTAAATAAACTTCATTACTTGTTAAAGCTTGAACCAAAATCATAAGTGCTAAAACAACTTTAAAAATTTTAATAAAAGACCAATGACTTTTTAAATTGTCAAAAGAAAATAATTTCATATTAGGCGGTTAATTCAAAATTTACTTGTAACCAAGACCCACCATTCTCGCATTTTATTCCTTTATTACGCAGATACGCTGTAGCTTGCAAGCTTCTTCCACCAGAAGCACAGCATAATAAAACATCTTGCATAGACTTAAACTCATCTAACCTATTAGGAAGCTCATTCAATGGAATATTGATACTTCCTGCTACATGTCCGCCCATATATTCTTGAGGCGTTCTTACATCTACAATTTTTAAATTGCCTGTGGCAAACTCTTTTGCTATATTTTGCATAGTACTATTGTTATTTTTACTGCAAATTTGATTCAGATTTTTGATCCACTGTGTAACAGATGTTGCATAAAAACATCAAAATCTAAATACATATTCCTGCTCCGGACAATTTAATTTATAGCTTTTGCGTGACTCGTTATAGGTGCAATGAATTACATTACTTTGCGCTGAAACATAGGTGCACAAAAATTTATTCATTACTTGAATAGTTGGACTACTACTTTTTGCTTTCCCCTCCAAATAAAACCAAACCGCTTCCTCCTTAATTTCATACCCTAAATAGGTAAGGGGTACTTCATTTTTTCCAATAAAAACCGCTAAATGCTTACCTGCAAAAACAGCTAATAAAGAATCATTGGCTTTAGATTTTATCTCAAGATTTACTGGCTTTCCATACCAATTAAACAAGGCACCCTGCAAATCATCAGTAAAAATTTTACAGCTTGCCTGAACCAATTTCGTTTTTGTTTGAATGTTTAAGTCTGTTACGCTTAAATAAAATGGATGTTTGCTGTGTGTAAAACCCAAACAGAAAACAAGCGATAATAGGAACAGTATCAGATGTAAAGATTTTTTTATAGTTTGCACGTTTCAAATATACATAAGATGCAGGATTTTATCATGTGGTTTGTAATTGGGTTAACCCACATAACTGATGTAAATGGGTTCGACCATATTGTGTTTTTAATGGTGCTTTGCGCGCCGTATACCTGGGCGCAAAAATGGCCCCTTTTTTGGCTGGTAAGTTTCTTTACTATTGGACATAGCTTGTCGCTTGCAGCAGCTGTTTTAGGTTGGTTCAAGCCAAATATTGAATGGGTAGAATTTTTAATTCCACTTACCATTTTGCTTACGGCATGTGCAAATTTCATACTGCAATTCAAGAAAAAAACCATTTCAAATCAGGTTAACTATTTATTTACCTTATTTTTTGGATGTGTACACGGACTAGGATTTTCATTTCTATTGCGTTCTTTGGTGGGTCAGGGAAACAACTTGGCATTCCCTTTATTTTCTTTTAATGTTGGACTAGAAGTAGGACAAATTTTGATTTTATTGGTATTATTGCTCATTACAACAGGAATTTTAAAACTATTTCCCAATAAAGATCACATACGTATGCAAATATTTTCTGGCTTAGGTGCCATACTTAGTTTATGGCTATTAATAGAACGTTTTCAGGCAATTCAATCATTTTAATCTATGCAAAAATATATACTTTCAGTATTTCTTTTCGGTTTAAACCTAAGCTTGGTTTCAGCACAAAATGTAAGGAATAATCCGAGTTCGAATCATGGTAATAAATTTGAACAGTTAAGCACCATTCTACCAGATGCCAATACATATAGAACCGCTTCTGGAGCGCCAGGTTCAGGGTATTGGCAACAACAAGCCGATTATAAAATTAATGCTTTTTTAGATGAAAAAGATTTGCGTTTACATGGTGATGAGGTAATTACATACCATAATAATTCACCAGATGTTCTAAGCTATTTGTGGTTGCAACTCGACGAAAATCAACATCAACCCAATGCAGAATCAAACTTTTTTGATGGGAATAAACTAAGCAAACCACTAACCACAAACCAATTGGAAGGATTAAATCCAGAGAAAAATTTAGCTGGCTATGGTGTAACAATTTTATCTGTTACAGATACAACAGGTAAACCGCTAAAATATACCATTAATTACACGATGATGCGTATTGACTTACCGGTAGCACTGAAACCAAAGCAAAAAATTGCATTCAGAATTAAGTGGAATTATAAAATTCCAGAACGTATGAAAATTGGCGGTAGAGGCGGTTACGAGCGATTTGGTTCAGACAGTAATTGCGTTTTTACCATTTCGCAATGGTACCCTAGAATGTGTGTATACAGCGATTACCAAGGTTGGAACAATAAGCAATTTACAGGCAGAGGCGAGTTCTCTTTGGTGTTTGGAAATTTTGATGTAACCATGAAAGTGCCAGCCGATCATATTGTGGCTTCAACCGGAACATGCAGCAATTACCAAGAAGTACTTTCTCCTGCCCAGTTTGAGCGTTGGAAGTTGGCTCAAAAAACCATTGCTGATGATAAAAATATTGCCATAGACCCAATAGAAATTGTGACACTTGAAGAAGCAAAGCAGAAAGAATTAAATCCTAAAACCGATTTATCTGCCTACAAAACTTGGAAATACAAAGCGCAAAATGTACGCGATTTTGCATGGGGCAGCTCGCGCAAATTTGTTTGGGATGCACTAGCAGTTCCTATTGAAGGAAAGCAGGTAATGGCCATGAGCTATTACCCAAAAGAGGCCTATATTTTGTACAGAAGGTATTCTACAAAAACGGTGGCACACACGCTTAGAACCTATTCTAAATTTACTATTCCTTATCCTTACCCCGTTGCTATAAGTGTAGAGGCAGCAAGTGGAATGGAATACCCAATGATTTGCTTCAATTTTGGCCGAACCGATGAAGATGGCACTTACGCAGAACGAACCAAATATGGCATGCTAGGCGTTATTATACATGAGGTGGGACATAATTTCTTTCCTATGATTATTAATAGTGATGAACGAAATTGGAGCTGGATGGATGAGGGATTAAATACTTTTGTCCAATTTCTCACTGAACAAGAATTCGACAATAATTATCCAAGTAGCAGAGGCCCCGCGCATAAAATTGTTGATTACATGAAACTGCCCAAAGAGCAACTTGAGCCAATTATGACAAATAGTGAAAATATTAACCAATTTGGCTCTAATGCATATGGTAAACCTGCTACTGCATTAAATATCCTGCGCGAAACCGTTATGGGAAGAGAATTATTTGATTATGCATTTAAAGAATACTGCAGAAGATGGGCATTTAAACATCCAGCTCCAGCAGATTTTTTTAGAACCATGGAAGATGCTTCTGGCGTAGATTTAGACTGGTTTTGGCGCGGCTGGTTTTACGACATAGAACCAGTTGATATTGCATTAGATAGTGTAGTGGTTTTGCAAGCAAGTAAAGCAGAAAAAGCCTTAGAAAAAAATGAGGTAGTGAAGCGTGGAGGTAAAAAAGAAAAACAAGAATATATTCACGTTTCAAGAATTAAAAACAAAGAAAGTGGGATGACATTCTTAATCAACCAAGATACTAGTTTGCGCGATTTTTATTACTACTATAAACCAGAATTAGAGCCAGAAACAAGCAAAACAATTAATAGGTTTGAAAACATAACGCCTGCCTCAGAGGAAGAAGTAAATGCTTTTGCATCAAACTACTATTATGAACTTCATCTGCGAAATAAGGGTGGATTAGTAATGCCGCTAATTGTAGAATGGACCTTCGAAGATGGTTCAACTGAAGTAGATAAAATTAGCGCATATATCTGGCGAAAAGATGAAAATAAAGTAATAAAGACCTTTGCTAAATCTAAAAAAGTTAAAAGTATTCTAATTGATCCTTTTAAAGAAACTGCAGATATAGATGAAGGGAATAATGCTTGGCCTACCTCTGTAGTACCAACCCAAATAGAACTCTTTAAGGCAAAAACTGCAGTTCGCGGACAAAGTACAGAAGATAATCCCATGAAGAAAAAGAAATAGGGCTTATATGTCGGAACAAACTCAAAAAAACAATCCGCTTCATGGTGTTACTTTGCAAGCTATCCTTGAATATTTAGTAGCAAGCAAAGGCTGGGAATATTTGGGCGAAGAAGTAAATATTAATTGCTTTCAGAAAGACCCAAGTATTGCTTCTAGCCTTAAATTCTTAAGAAAAACACCATGGGCCAGAACCAAAGTGGAAAGTTTATACGTATATGTAAAACGCAAAGAAGCACAGAAACCCAATAATAATTAACCTATATGATTCAAACCTATTATACATTAATGCGATACATCATTCTATTTTTCTCTTTCTTGTTTCTGGCCGAACCAAACGCTTGGGCTCAACATAAAGGAAGTAAAGGTCCTGATATTTCAGGTATCAAAACGCAATTTTTAGCCATTGATGCCAAACGAAAATCTTATACTCAATATACCACTCCAACGCAAGAAGCGGGTATGGCATTTATTGGGTTTTATGAAGGCAAATCCCTTAAAATGTTAAACTGTAACTATTACCAAGATTTGGGTCAAACAGAAGCAGATCATTATTATAGTGGAAATACAGTAATATTGGTTTATTCGAAAGATTCTGAATACGAAGAATCTATTAAAACAAATCCGCGTACTAAGCTAAAAAATACAACAGAAAACTGGTACTATTTTAATAAAGAAACCTTAATAAAATGGGTTTCGGGAGCCAAAGTAATAGACAGCAGTAGTGAAGCATTTAAAGCAAAACAAGTAGCCTTTACCAAAGAATTTTCGGCCAACAAAAAACGTTTTGCAGACCAAAGTACTTTACTTAAAATTAAGTAAGCATAAAAACGATTGGTAGGTGTTAATCATAGTAATTATATGAATACGCACTCGTTTTTTCAGTAGCTCTTTTTCTATTTAAAATAAGCAGTGATTTGATATGCTCTGCCATTAAATCATCTAACTTTTTACCTTTACTAATAGTTACTCCGTTCCTTTTATTGTCGAAACTTACTTTTAATTCGCTCACATTTACAGGTTGTAAACCTATATAATCTAGCGACCATTTTTCATCTTTTTCCTTTTTAGATTTAAAAAAGTAAACATAACCTGCTACTCCATTTATCGTTAGTAATTCTTTCTTAACAAACACACAACTATCTGTTTTAAAATTAAAATTATCTTTATAAAGTAGCGATTTGGCCATCTTTTCTTGATCAATCAGATCACTCGGAAATACATCTAATCTGCGAATTTGAGAGAGACGCTTATACACGTATGCATAATTGAGTGGGTCTTTTAATAAGCTTCGCCAAATTGCTTCATCCACCTTCATTTTATGCTTCAAAAACTCAACAGCAATATCAGTTCTTACAGTAAAGTCATTCACTAATTTTAACTTATTAAAATATACTTTTACATTTTTATCTTTAGAAAAAGGTATTAGCATTTTACTATACATCACTAAATCTGTATTTCCTCTGTTTAGATAACTGGTGAAATAATAATTAGAAACCGTTTTCGCTCCTTCAGATTGCTCATAACCAATCTGACTTTTTAAAACCATTTTGGCTTCTCGCAATAGCTGTTCAAAATTATTTTTAATGCGTTTACTGGAAATGGCATTGCTATCTAATGCCTCACTTAGTAATTGATAGATAGGTAATTTATAATCATTGATAAAAGTATAATCTAATAAGGCAGGAAATAGATACTTACACAATTCCAAAGAATCAGAAAACGAGCTAAAAACACCCTTTAAAGCATCTTTACTAACACCAATTGGAATATCATGCGCTAACAATTGAATCATGGATAAAGTGGCAGCCTTAGATTTTTGATTGGCAAGCGCTCGTAAAATAGCAACTTGATACAAGGCCGTATCTTCCATCCCCATATATAAATTTTCTAAAAATGGCACAATGCGATTGTCTTTTATCTGACCCAAATCTCGGATTAGTTGGGCCTTAGAATGGATATGCTCTCTTGGAAATGGATGTTTCTGAATCACATCCATTAGTGAACTTGCATGTTTATCTTCAAACCTCAAGTGTGTTAATATAGATTTATATGCAATCTCTTTAGAAAGGCTATCTCCTTGTTTTAAAACACTAAAAAACAGTTCTGCTTTATCTGAAAAAACAGAAGCTTGCTTTTGGGTAAATGCCAATGGCCTAAAACTACTGAAGAATTCCTGTATAAATTTACTTTTTATACCTGATGTATCTAAACTAGCTGTTAGGGTATACATCTTATCATCAAACTGAATATACTTTTTATAAATACGCCTGCAACTATTTGTATCTATAAAACTAACTTCTAAGTAACTTGTATCTTGGTGTTGATAGCTTGTCTTACTCTTCACCAATACCGACTTCTTCTCCAGAAATGACCTAATTTGCTTGGCCCACAAACTATCTGGATTAGCGTAATACGTATACTTGTGAAACTTTAAAAAATCAACCCTAACTTGCTCATAATTTTCTGAATAATAAATCTCATATTCATTTTTAGATAGGTATGATTTATCTTCTTTATCTTTTTTATTTCTATTTTGATCACTTACTTTCTCATATAACTGACTATAATAATTAGGCGTTAAATAATTCGAATTCACGCTAAATTGAAGGCTAGAATCTATCTTATGGGTATACGGGAAACCATAACCAAAATTTTGAAGCTGAAAGGAAGAATAAAATCTATTATCAAACCCTGAAATGGCCGAAACAGAGGCCAACACATAATAATAAGCCCCTCTAATAATTACCTTTATTTGTAAGTATTTTTTATTTTTAAGCTGAACCAATCCAGTAGCAGTAGGATATATGCTTTCAGGAAGTATGGTTTTTTTAACCGAATAATCTGCGTTAAATTGTTCTGCAAATTTATCAATGATTCTATACAACTCAAATGAATCTTCTTCTATGTAATTAAAATCATGCAAGGAGGCACGCCTAATAAAATAATAATCTTTTGTTTTACTGTCAAAGGCCTCTAACTCTGGATGTCCATACAATGAAGTAATTTGCGTATTATTTTTAATATCAGAATAATCTGGAACTTCTACCTTAAAATCATTCTTATAAGAAGTTCTGGTAATCCAATTTCCGGTAGACTTATGCAAGGTAATTGCATTAAAAAAGGATTGCGAATTGTTTTTTACATATTCATCTTTCCCACCCATCTTAAAAATAAAAACCTTTAAAGGGGTAATGTAAATTTGATGGCGTTGAAAATCACCAGATTTAGTTTTATTAATAATATCTAAGCCTTTATACCCATCTTTTATAATCTCAGATTTACTGATGATTTTACCAGGAATATTTTCGAATAAAAGACTATCCATTTTGACTAAATAGTTTTCCTGTATATCTCCTCTAAAATAGTGGTAAGTGCTTAATTCATTTACAGAATAAAATGTGCCATTGGTAAGCTCTGGCGAAAAGAACTCGCGCTGAAAAGTAGCAGCGGGTGCCTCGTAAATTTTATTTGGCACACGCAAAGTAAACAAATCACTTTCAAAGGTATTAGCTAAAGGAATAGCAGATTTCATTAAACTTAATCTTTCTTTTTCAGACTTAGATTTATCGCTTATGGTAGGTAAAATAGCTCTTAATTCATATCCCTTTTTACGTAATAAATTAATAACGCCTTCGGCATGCGGCAAATGTGCAGCACCAATTCCAGCAAACAAGCTAATATTCGATTGCATCAAGGAATCGATTTTATTGGCCATCACATAATTTCTTTCATAGATAAGGTACTTTAAATTATTGTATGAAGAACTTTCTCTATTTATAGAATCTAAAAAATCTAAATCTTGATTTCTGTATGCTTCTTGGATTAAATCAAATACTCTTTTTTCTTTGGTTAATTCTGTAAACCAAGAAGCCATTTCCTTGGTCTCTGTATCTGGTATCTTCGCCAAATTAGAAAAAACAACCGACTGATTAAAATCTTCTAAACTATACACTGGCTTATTGTTTTTTCTTCCAATTTGATAGATAAACAAATCTAAAAATGTTTCTTCTTCAAAATCTTTTCTGGCGCTATTTTCCCTATACAGCATCCAATTAGTAAGGTAATGATTAGATGCCAATTGATTTGCCCAATCCTTGTTATCTAGCAATTCTAACTTAAAAGACTCTTCATAGAAACCTTGATAAACCTGAGATGCTATCTGGTATTTCCCTAAATAATCATCTGCACCTTCCGAATTAAAAATTTCATCAAGCCATATTATAGGATTAGATTCTAATGCAATCGCATCTACTTGGTTAATGGCTGTAAAAAATTCTTCTCCTAAATGATAGGCTATTTTACCGCTAACATGCATTGTACCGTATAAATACGACTTTTTAGTAGACCCTTTTTTTGATATTTCCCAAAGCAACCCTTTTTGCGCAAATACTTGGGTAGAACAAAAAATACACAATAAAAATACCCAAATATACGGTAAGTAAAAAGATGAACAGGTTTTTTTCATAGATAATAGGCGTATAAAAAGCACAATTAGTTTGTAATCAATCAAAGGAAACAAAACTAATAAATTATGCCTATTTACCTAAATAATATAGGACTAATCAACAGACAAAAAAGGGGAATAACTCATTAAGTTATTCCCCTTTTTAACTAAATGCTAAAATAGGGCTACTGTTTGATTATTTTTTTACAGATGGTTTCTTCCTCATAGGTAATTTTTAAAACGTATACCCCTGTTTGAATTCCATGTAAAGAAATTTCATCACCTGTATAGGTTCCCTGCAATACCTGTTTACCATCTAAGGTTACAATTTCAAAATGAGCACCATTTAAAGGTAAACCTGAATAGATGTGTAAATAGTTCTCTGTTGGATTAGGATAAAGAACTACTCTATCTGAAAAATCTATCTTATTTAAACCTACCGTTTTCTGTCTAACAATTTTTATACTAAATGGTAAATTAGCGAACAAGGAGTCGGTTCCTTCATAAGCCTTAACAGTCCATTTTAAAACAATACTATCTCCTTCTGCAACTCCAGCAGACTCGGCTACAGCATCAACAGCACCGCTAGTTAAGCTAAGTTTATTTTGGATCCCGCTACTATCTGAATTAAGCTTTACAATTGGATTAGTAAAATTAGCACTTGGTAAATCTAAATACCAAGCATAACGTGTTGCTGTTGTAGAACCTTCCCAATTAATAATAATTGGATCAGTACTCGCTTTTTTAACCTCTATCCTAGCGTTATTTGTTGGACCTACTAAATTAAAACTTGTTAGGGTTCTATTTCTTCCTAAAGTAATAAAATACTCTTGGTTTGCCTTCAATGAGTCTGCGCCATTGTATGCGTAAACTGTCCACTTTAAGTTTACAGAATCTCCTTTTCTTAATCCCAAGGAAGCCAATATTCCATCTATATTACCTGATAACAAAGTTAAACTGGTATCAGCACCATTTCCGTTGCTATTTAGGGTTAATATTGGCAAATTTAAACTTCCCGATGCTAATGCTGCTTTCCACTTATATCTGGCAGCAGGCAATTTGGCCGAACCAAAGGTGATTTGAATTGGCGTGGTGGTTCCAGCTGTTACAAAAACACTGGCATTATTGTTTGGTGAAATTAAATTGAACGGTTTTAAAGTTGGAGTAAAAATTATATCCGATTTTCTAACTCCGTACAATTGGTATCCATTTCCGCAATTACTTGCCGGACTCGCACAAAACTGAGCCACTATTCCTTCAAAAGTAAAAGTATCTGTTGGAATAGCTAGTGCAGGTGCATCTTCTATTTCTGTGTCTGCCGCGGCAATTACCCTTAAAATGGTAGTATCACCTGTTGTTGTGCCGTCCCAAATGGTATAGTTTGTACTCGCAGCAAAATTTCCAACAGCAGAAGTGCGTAATCCACTAATTCTAACCAATACACTTTCATATTTTTCTGGATCTGCCAATATCTGTTTGATACTTAAAGAAACGGGCACAATACTTTTTCCTGAACCTAATTTGATGATGGTATTTGTACTTGTATAAACACCAGAATTTAACTGTATCTGTGCATAATTGTTAAACTCATTTCGTAAACCAATTACTTCTACGCTATCTCCCTTTACCAACATTCCTGCGGTAATGGCATCAACCATTGCACCACTGCTTTGTCTTACACCAATGCCTCCAGTAGCATCTTGGATATATATAAACCTTCCCCACGCTCTGCTAATTACACCACGAACTCTTACCATTTGGTTTGCTGAGGTATTTCTGGCAGATAATATGCTTATTGCCGGATTAGTTTCTGGGAAAATTGCATCAGGTCTTGCATTTAACAACTGTATTCTTCTATCGCCAATTAAATTGGTATCTCTCACTGAATAGGCAGTTTGTGCGGTAGCATGACGCGCTTGCAAATATTCTGCAAAAGCATCTTGCTCACTACCAATTGCTGTAAAGTTAGAGGTTCCTGTACTTTTAAGGGCTGTATCTAGGTCTACACGATTAAATGTATTCGATGGAAATGGATACCCATCTCCTCCTATCGGAGAACCAGCACCCGAAGGATTGGCCAAGAAATTTAAAGTTACCAATCTAAACACCCTATTGGTATCTCCATATAATTGGCCATTTCTTACTAATGTATCTAAACGATTACCATTTCCATCTATGGTAACCAATGAACGTATTTTTGAACCAGCAGTTAATGCGCTATCATAACTAAAAGATAGTCCACCAATTTGCGGGAATTGACCCGGTGTAGCACCAGGCCTGGTTGCAGAGATTCCATGTTCAACCAATCTTCTTATACCGGCTACATTAGCGCTTAAAATAACTAATCTATTATTAAAACGTAATGAGTTTTCTACATCCAACTGCGAGATATCACCAGCCAATTTACCTGCCCCAACATTAGCTTGATTTGGTTCCAAATCAACATTATTTCCTACCGCATTTACATAGCCAATTGCAGAACGTATGCCTCCACCATTTTTAATTGAAATCTTTACAGTTGGATCGTACTGTTGTGCATACCATAAGTTTGCATCAGAAGATAGGTTTCCTAAATTGGTTTCTTCGGTTCGAACCAAATTGCGACGGCCCTCTAAGAATACTTTTGATTTACCCAATACATTTCCATCTTTTGAATTGATAACATTCGCCACTGCCGAACAAATGTTTCTTACCATTTGTCCTTTACTTCCTGCAGTAAAACCTGCAGCATAGCTTCCATATAATTGAGTTACCATCGCAGTATCTGAGGCATAAACACCATTTATATTTGGATCTAAAGAGGATACAATTATTTTACCATTCGCATCAAAATCTACTACCAATCTATTTACATATTTCCATTCAGCGCTTGAATTAATTAATAATAATGGCTCGTTATCAAAATTATTTAGAACCATTGGATACGTTCCATAAACACTCTGGCCACCTCTTAATCTATCTGTTCCATCGGCCAATAACTCGTGATTTCCGCCAGCAATAATAATATCAACACCTTTCAATAAAGGGGCTAAACTCATCTCTAAATTTATTTGCTGTAAATGAGATAATACAATAATCTTGTTTATACCTTCTTTAAACCTAAGTGAATCAATAAATGGCTGCATAATTTGAGCTAGAGCTGGCATATTATTCTGTTTAGGTCCGATTACACTGGTAGCGCCCGGTGAACTAATCTGGGCCAAAATCTGAGTAGTAATTCCCACAATACCAATTTTTTGGCCACCACGCTCAATAATTACAGATGGAGCAATTCCTTTTTTCTGGTTATTGTTGGTAATATTTGCTGCTGCTTTAAAAGCTGTATCTCTTAATATTTGATTCGTAAATAAATAGCTTAGGTTAATATCCTGACTATAATCTAAATTACAACTAACAAATGGGAACTGTGCACCAACCCATCTTTTATCGGCACCATTATTCCTGATATCAACACCAATTTGTCCGTTCAATTCTGAGGTGCCTAAATCAAACTCATGATTGCCCATTGCAGAGGCATTATAACCCATTATATTCATCATGGCGATATCTGCTCTTCCAATTGCCGCGCGCAATTGATTGCCATTTCCGGCATAATAGGATACCGCTGTATTTCTCAGGGGAGTCTGCAAGGATGGATCTTCACCAGATGACAAAAACGGTCCCGGTAATACATTGTCGCCCGATGATAGTAATAGGGTATTCGGATACTCATCTTCTAATTTATCTACAATGGCTGCAAAATTTGGCGCATCTTGGGTAGCGCTCACACTGCTTTCCATATCTGATGAATGCAAAACTTGCATTTGAAAATCGCTTCTGCTGTTTATCTCAAACAATGAAACCGTTCCGCTAATTTCATAAGATACAACTAGCATTGGTTTACCTGTGGGACTTTGATTAGCTGGAATAAATACTATGCCTTCTGGTCCTAAATCGCCACCACTATTCAAAGCTGGGGTTTGAGCAAAATTTCGAGTAGAAACATATTGAACAAAATATGGATTAGCAGGATTAGTAATATTATAAATCATAATACCACTCATACGCTCTAAACCAATAAATGCATAAGTAGAGTCTAGTATCTTACCAATAGTAATGGCTTCTGGCTCTGGACCCTTATCATCACTTCTATTTTTTAAGGTATTATTCGTACTACTCGCATTAAAATTACTTGGAAATAAAGTATTTAATCTTTGTTCAAATTCATCTTTGCTATCCCAAACCAATTGACCAGTTGTACCATTCCAAACAGAAAATGATCTTGCTCCGTAACAAAACACACTATCAAATAAACCATCATTATTAAAATCGCCAAATCGGTTGGTTACATTTAACCTCCCCAATGCAGTATTTACTTTTAAAGCTGCAACCGCTGCTGCACCTCCAAATTTATTTGTGTCTAATAAATAAGTACTGCTACCAAATCTAATTTCTTCGGTATTTGCAGCACCCCAATCTGCGCGCGCATCGCCTTCATTAGCGGTAACTAAAAAAGTAGTATTACCAACTTTATAACTAGCAATTGCATCTGGCTGATACATGCCAAAAACAGGACGATTAAGAATATTCACTGTTCCTCCTTGGTCTGAAGCATCTAAAGCATTCCCCGGAAAATTGTGATTTTTAAACCCAAGTGGAATTAATCGCGTAATGGTGGCTGTAGCAATATTTAATTCTGCCAAACAATTGTTTTCTTGGCAGGTAATCCATGCTGTATTTCCATCATCAGAAACAGCTATATACTCTGGTTCTAAATCTTCAGCAATGGTAGAATTTCTCAGAAAAACACCAGCAGATTGTATTCTTCCAGTTATCTTTATTCGAGAATCTAAGGGAATAGAATTAAACTGAGTAAAGCCTGCATGTATTACATGCGATTGGTTCAAACCAGCTATTCCACCCGAAACATCTATAATAGAAACAGAGCCTTCAGGATCTATGGTGTAACCAACATTTGGCTCACCCTCATTGGCTACTAGAATCTTTTTTCCATTAGGCGTGAAGGTAAGCATATCTGGGTTCGGACCTACATCAACTTGGTTCAAATAATTACCATTAATGTCTAGAAATACTACTTTCCCATTTTCTGTTTTACCCAAAGAATCAATAACTGCAATGGCTACAACACCATTTCTTACAGCAATAGATGTTAAATCTATACCATATGGCTTTATGCTAATTGAGCTAATTAAAACGGGTGAAGATGGATTACTAACATTTACGATTTTCATACTGGTATCAGGACCATTAGTAATGAAAATTCGCTTACTTTGCGCATCGTAAGCGGTTATTTCTGCTCCAGCTTTATCATAAAAACCAGTAGCATAGCGGCCAACAAATTGCATGTTTATTTGGGCATGCAAAAAGCAAGTAAAAACCAGTGCTGCCGCCAGCAACAGTGATTTTTTGTGTATTAAATTCATCATAATTGATTGGGAATAAATGTTTAACATTGTTTTCCCTCGCAAATTGATGTTGCTATGCTACTACAAAGTAAATTTTAGATTACTAAAATAACACCTGATTGTAAAGAATACGTTAAGTAAGCTTACTTCACATAAAACGGGAAATTGCCATAGGCAATTTGATTTTGATGATCGGTGATATATACAAAGAGTCTGTAAGCCCCATTTTGCATGGGAGCTTTAAAACTAAAAGCATCTCCAGTTTTAACTATATGAATAGGCAAGGCATCTGGTTTACGTTCAGCATCTCCACCAGATAAGGTAAATTCACTTTCAGGCATAAGTTCCCATTTATATTGTAAACCTCCTTTGGTGCTATGCTCAATATCCAATTGAACCAATACTTGGGCGCGTTTGCTTACCTTTACACTAGCTGCAGCTTCCATCCCATTTAAAGTGTATTGCTTAATTCTTGGAGCCACCAGCTCAAGCGGTTTATTGCTCCATTCTTGTTGCAATACCTGCACACATTCACCATATTTATTATCAACAAAAACACCATACCAAGTAGGGGTTGTTTCTTGTTTTTGTCCCCATAAAAACACATAAGAACCCAAACAAATGGCACTATCTGCCAATATATGTTCCCGGTACCGTTTTTGGTAAGTAATCGCCTTCTCTGTAGATGTTTGTTCTATGGGAGCTAACCAACTCGTTTTAGCAACCTCCCAATGGCCATTCGGACCCCATTCTGTTACCATATAGGGTTTATTCCAACCATACAAACGAATTTTTTGTGCCAAAGCTGGCAAATCTCCGTATGTATTTACACCCAAAATATCTATGTCCTTACACTTCTCTTTTATTAATGAAACTTCTGGCGCATCAATACCAGCTGTTACAACACAAGTAGGGTGATTCTTATCTTCTGCATGAATCATTGCTGCTATGTTTTGTACGGCATCCCAAACCGCAAAATCTGTATAAAACAAATCAACCTCATTACCCACACCCCATAATAATAATGCTGGATGGTCTTTGTAACGCTTCACGATACTTTTAAATTGATTTAATTGATCCAAGCAGGCCAACTTATCACTATAATCAAAACCATGCCTCTCTGGTGGCATCCATAAACCAAGCATTACCGTTAACCCACGCTTATGCGCTTCATCTAAAACCTCTTTTGCATTCTCTGCTCCCCACAACCTAACAGAATTAGCACCAGAAGCAAGTGCAATATCCATGTATACATGTCCGCCTACACCCTTTACATAATAAGGTGTATTATTTCTGAGCATTGTAAAATTACCTGCTTCATCTGTTTTAATGGTAACAGGCACTGGCTGCGCATATACCCCACAAGTGAATAAAAGAAAGAGAAAACAAATTACTAGCACTTGTTTCATAAACCTATTGTGTTTTTACTAATTTAACTCGCCCTTGTGTAATGCCATTTCCTACTTGCAACCAATATATGCCGCTTGAAATGCCTGGTAATTGCTTGTTTAAATCTGTTAAATTACCAACAGAAATGATAGATTTTCCATGAATATCAAATAACTCAAAGGCATTGGGTACAAATGGTAAATCCAATTGTAGTTCATCCAAAATCGGATTGGGATAAACCTTAATCCCCCAGTTACTTTGCTCTAAATCTAGTAAGGCACTTTGAATATCCTTACATGGCTTTTCTTCAATGGCAAAATCATCAAAAAAATACACATCATTTGTATTTGTATTTGGTGCCAACAACATCACCAATTGATCTATGCTGCCGTCTAAAGTATTTGGATCGGGCCTAAGAATTAATTTAAAGGTAAGCTCTTCCCACGACCTAGATTTGGTGGTTTTAGCCTGCAAAACACAACGCCTTCCAATAGGATAATCTTGCCCAGCACGGAGCCTGTTTTCAAAATTGATATTTATCTCTGTACCTACAGGAGCAGTAGTATATAACTTCATTTTTAAAATCAAATTTCCACGCTCAAAATCACTCGCATTTTTTATTGGCATCGCCTTTAACCACAATGCATCATAGGAAACAGCCGAATTTCTATAATACCTATTTACACCGTTACTAGCGTTTACACTGTCTTTTGCCGGATTGGTTATACTCCCAGCAAAGGTTCCTGTGCTACCCACCCAATATATACTTCTTTGTTTTTCCAAATTATCTATTACTCCTTCGCAGGTATCTGGAAGGGCCCGAACCCATTTTGCTATCTTCTTAGATTTTCCATTATGGGTTATCGTAACAAAAATAGAATCACTTTTTAATCCCCAATCTATTTTAGCCTGATCCAAACTAGCGCCGCTTCTAATACTTGCGCCTGCAGGCACCTCCCATAAATAAGTGGCGCCTGGCAATTTTTGTGTGTAAAATATTTGGTTGGTGTCTTTTCGTAAAATAGCATCCGGACCACTAATAAAAATATGTGAAAGATCTTGATATACGCGAATATAATCTACCTGTAAAGTAGCCGTATCAGGAGTAGTAGCATCAGGATAACCTAAAAAATTACCACCAACTGCTAAGTTCATAATAACATGAAAATTTCTATCAAAAGGCCACCAAAAAGGATTGGTATTCACGCGCGTTTTAGTGCTATACAAAATAGTATCTACGTACCACTCAATGGTATTTTCATTCCATTGTAAAGTATACACATGAAAATCATTTGCAAAACTTCCATTGCTCAGGGTATAGGTAGTACCCGTGTATCTATTGTTAGGCACATAGGCGCCATAATGAATCGTCCCATGCGTTGTTTGCGGTTCTTGACCCTTCGCTTCCATTAAATCTATTTCTCCACTTAATGGCCAAATACCATAATGATTCTCCGAAGGTAGAAACCACACCGCTGGCCAATATCCTCGTCCAACAGGAATGCGTGCACGTACTTCAATTCTACCAGAGGCAAAATCAACTTTATTTAATGTTCTAATGCGGGCAGAGGTATAGGTGTTTGAACCCACCGTTTCTTTTTTAGCAGAAATAGTCAACATACCATTCTGAACCTTCACATTTTCTTGCTTGTAAAATTGGAGTTCATTATTACCCCAACCGCATAAGTTAGGACATCCATTCCCTATTTGGTAACTCCAAAAATTGGTATCTAAGTTGTTCCCATTAAACTCATCACTCCAACGCAAAAACGCTTGTGCTTGGCTAAAAATTGGGTTCAAACCAACTATTAAAAATATATATGCTTTTAGGTATTTCATTGGTTTGTAATAGTTATGTTTTGACTTAAGGTATCTACTGAAAGTTTAAATGAACCGGGTTCAACGCCCCATTTGTTTGATAGTCCAACAAATGCTAAATGTTGCACAGGTAATTCTATTGAAACAATTTCACTTGCTCCCGGCCTCAAAAAAATCTTTCGAAATGCCCGCAATTTTTTTACCGAAGGTGTAATACTTGCCACCTCATCTTTACTGTAAAACAATGCGGTATGCAAACCCTCCATGTTACCTATATTGCTTATGGTAACATTCATTTTAATGGTATCTGAAAGTGTATAACTTTCTTTATCACAAGTAAAATTGCTGTAAACATACCCTGTATAACTAAGGCCTGAACCAAACTCAAACAATGGATTAAAGCCCAATGGTTTAAAATCTTTGTTCAACACCTCCGTATATTTACAATCGTATGTTAGATGAAAACTCGAATATCTTGGATAGGTAAAGGGTAATTTACCTGAAGGATTAGATAAGCCACATAATACATTTGCTATAGCAGTTCCACCGGCATCTCCAGGTAAACCTGCAAAAATAATAGCATCACATAAAGACTCGGTGTTAGCAAAGGTTCTAGGCCTTCCTTCCAATAAAACTACAATCACCTTTTTCCCTGCTTGCTTATATACTTTAATCAGGTGTTGTTGAGCTGCAGAAAGTTCTAAATCCAATATATCTCCAGGTTTTTCTGTGTAGGTATCTTCGCCTAAAAATAATACCACTGAAGCTATATTTTTTGCCGCTGCAAGTAATGCTTCATCAGACAAATTGGTATCATAAGTATTACCCGGCAAATAAACCACTTTATCCATCCCATGTATGTTTTGCAATGCCTCCAAACATGTTGGAACCTCAGAATTATAAGTGGTATCTCTACCTTGCCAAGTATGTGTCCAACCTCCATTTAACGCATTTATATAATGCGCATTGGCACCTGTAACTAAAATCTTTTCAGTTGGAGATAATGGTAAAGCTTGATTTGAATTCTTTAATAAAACTAAACTTTGTGTAGCCAATGCCAAGGATAACTCTTTACTTTGGTCTGAACCAATTGAATCATATTTACTGCTATTTGCAGGTGAGTGTTCAAATAAACCAAGTTTAAATTTAAGGGTTAATATCCGCAAAACAGATTGATTTATGCGCGTCATTGAAATGTTTCCTTCCTTTACATTTTCAATTAGGTAATGCGTAAATAAAGTATCTAAGGGAACCATAGCCATATCAATTCCAGCATTAATAGCCACGGCTACCGCTTCTTTATAGGTGGATACTATTTTATGTCGCTCATACAAATTTTTGATGTCTTCCCAGTCTGTTACCGTTATCCCTTTAAACTTTAATTCTTCGCGCAAAATAGTTTGTAATAAAAACTTACTGGCATGAACAGGCTCGCCATTTACTTCACCAGAGTTTATCATGATAGTTTGTGCGCCAGCCTCAATAGCTTGAGCAAAGGGCGGTAAAAAAATTTCACGCAATTGCCTTTCTGGGATATAAGCAGGAGTTCTATCCATTCCACTGCGGGCATCTCCATAACCAACATAGTGTTTTAAACAAGCTGCTACTCCAGGTAGTCCATTTTTTGAAGGCATTTGATAGGCTTTAACCATACTCGAACCTAAGCATGAGGCCACCATTGGATCTTCACCAAATGTTTCCCAGAACCTAGGCCATCTTGGATTTCTAGCTACATCTAAAACTGGAGAAAAATTCCAAGCCAAACCACTTGCACGTACATCATTGGCAGTATTGGTAGCCATATCTGCTATCATATCTGTATTAAAACTAGCTGCTAAATTGATTTGCTGCGGGTACAGGGTTGCACCTACAGTATAGTTGGCGCCATGTATCGCATCTATCCCATACAAAACGGGTATTTGAAGTCGCGTTTGCATCCGATACGCATGCAAAGCTTCGCTCACTTCTTTCCACTGAGCCAATGTAAAAGTATTACCAGGTACATTTAATATAGAACCTACACCCATTTCTACCAATACTTTTCTGAGCCTAACAGTATCTAAAGCATGCGGCTTTGTTAAATTAAATTGGTCTTTACCCTGCAAAATCATCTCAATACTAAGCTGTGTCATTTGCCCTGCTTTCTCTTCCAAACTCATCTCATTTAGAATAGCTTGGGCGCGCTCCTCTGGCAATTTATCTTTGGCCGACTTACACGATGAGATAGCCAATAATAAAGTAAATACACCCCAAATAATTTGGTTCGAACCTAATTTTTTTCTAATTGTATATGATCTATCCATAATTCTCCTTCTTGCAAAAATGTTATCAATAGTTGTTTAAAATTCTGGGTATTAAATTTAGCCTTATTCCAGTCGAATGCCGACAATGGAATCCGCACTTTTTGCCATTTTTTACCTTGCCTATCTATTTGTTGTAGTTCACTTAAAAACGACTGATTTAATCCAATATTTACCTGCTCACCTGAATACGATTCAAAACCAATTTGTATCTTATTGAGCTCAGATAAATTAGGCGTATAAACAAAAAAACTTAGGCTATACGCATCTATAGAATCTGGCAAAGCAATGGCTTGCCAACGTTCCCAATTAAAGCCTATTTGGTTATTAACATGGCTATTTTTTATAAGATCCCATGATAGGTGTAAGGCAGAAGTCCCCATTAAATAAATTTGGGAATCTAGCTGTATTGTTCTGCCTAAATATGTGCCCAATCCCCATGCATATTGCATATTGTCTTCAAAAATCAATGCCGGAAATGTTTGGGTAGTGGTTTGGCCAAATTTTTGATTCTTTTTAGCCTTCGCTTTATTTCCTTCTTCAATAAATATTTCATCTATCAAAATAGCTCCCTCACCCTGACACTCTATATTTAAACTCTTAATATTGCTAAAATCACTTTTTGGTCCAGCAGCCTCTAAAAACGCAGATAATGGAATAATTACTTTTTGCCATGCTTCATCTATTGGATATCGCTCTAAGTATTTCGCTTTAAACAAGGCAGCAGTTTGTATGCCACTATAATCTTCTAATAAAAATATTAAAGTAGGCACAAATTGAGTGCCTTTAATAGCTCGGATATAAAAAGTAATATTTCCATTTTGCATTACCGGTGTAAGGTCTTTCGCAGCATACCCATTCCACCCAATTCCAAATCCTAACCAGGCACATGATCCAGTTTTATTCCATTGCAATTTAATGCTCGATTTACCTTTATAGGCAAGCGTATCAATCCTACTAAAATGTTTGCAATCTGTTTTTTCTAAGCCCCAAATATCTGCTGTTTGGTTACTAAAAATTTCCTTATCCGTAAATACTTGTTGCTTCTCTAGATCATAGGTATTTCCCCACTCATCCACTAAGTTTTGTGTTTGCATATGGATACCACATGCAGACAGAAAAATTAAACACCAAGTGAGATAACTGATCCGCTTCATTAGGGTTGAAAGGGTTTATAATAGGTGAAATTTGCAAAATCAATGCCCACTCGCGTAATACCACTTGTACCCGGCTGAGATAATAACAAGAATTGAGTAGCAATAATTCTGTCGGGATCCTTCTTGCCTGTTCTATCTACATTACCAAAGCCGCCAGAAGTAGAAATTCGGGTATCTCCGTAAGAGAAGCTAACCAATTTCCAACCTTGCCAATTAACAGGTAAGCGAAAGTTATACGCGCCCTCTTCCGCAGGCTGATAAATACCATCTTTATTGTCGTCTTCTTGAAACTCAATACTCAACTCCGCCTTATTATCGCCCCAACCATACACATATGCATTAAAAAAAATATTATTCGGATTTTCAGTGGCAAATGAAAAATAATTAGATCCTAAACCCTGACTTACGCGCGCACTCAAGTTCATACCGCATAAAAATAAACTGGCCGTTGGACCTCTATTACCCGCTAATACATAGAATCTTGTTTTTTCTGTTGGCGAAACTCCTTGGTAATTTACCGATGTTCCATTAAAGGTTTGCTGACCTTCAGTAAAAGTATTGTAAGGCCTTTGCGGACTCTCAAAATCGTCTATTAATATATCTACTTTAGGTGTTGGCCGAACATCTGTAATCGTTAGCGTATCAGAATAAATGGTATCGGGATAATTCTCAAATCGCAAGCGAGCAACACAGGGTTCATTTTTTCTAAAAAAAGGGGCAAAAGTAATGGTACCATCCCAACTAATGGGAAAGGCATTAAAGTCTTTTTCATTGCCAGTAAACGTTTTTTTAGCACCGCTATTTAAGCCTATTACCTCCATTGTCCATTGTGTTCGAATACTTAATTTACCCTTAAATAGCACCTGTTCTTGGTTCGCAAAATTCACCGTTTTTACAGAGGCACGAATAGGTTCAAGCAAAGCAAATTGGCCAAATAAATCAACTAATTCTGGCCCTTCAATTGCTGTATCTTTTTTGCAGCCCATGAAAAGAATTAAATAAACCCCAATAAAAATTAACAAAAGCTTTTTCATAGTTCTAGAAAAATAAATTATAAAGTACCGAAAGCCTATTTATTCCATATTGGTTTTGTGGCATTAGCTCATTGTTCCAATTTACCTGTTGCCACTGAATTTTAAGGCAATTATGCTTACTAAATTGATAGTTTAATCCACTTAAAAATAGGGTTTCTTTTAAATCGTAATTACTTCTTTCATAAAATACAATTTGATTAAACGCATTTCTAGTAGGCATAAATTCATTCCCTTTTGCTTGAACCAATAACAAGCCCATTTGTAAATGTAATTTTGGAACTAATTCATAAGATACACCAAGCTTTATCTGACTTGCATTCAATTCTATTTCCTCAATATTTTTTATTCCCTCACGTTGGGTATTTTGAAGGCGATAAAACACGCTTAGGTTCAGCCTACGTTTGCCATTGTAAAAATGGTTGATATTGCTGTTTGCATCCCATTGAATCTCTGAAAAATTTCGCAAATTTAGCGTGCCTTGTCCGCTTATTTCATTATAGCGCGCCACACGGATATTGCTTACAAATAAACCTAGTTGTACTTTAGATCTAAATCCAATTTCTCCTTGTATACCTTGTCTATTTGGCGTTGCATGGCCATAAGGCAAAATATTTTCATAAACAGGATTAAACCCTTGAAGATTGGGAGTTAAAAATAGGTTATAATAATTTCCATCTGTTAGTATATCTAACATATTGGCAGGTCGCACACTTTCTCTATTGGTATAATATGCGTATTCACTGGCAACTGCATTAAAATCTACCCTTCTACTTTGTGCACCCATACTTCTAAAATGGGTTTCTACTCTATTGGCATGCAACTTTACATGCCATACTTTAGACGGATTAAACGTTAAACTTGCAGTGGCAAAATTGCCCCTTGGAATATTGGGAGCAGCTAGCATATTTTCATAAGCCACTTTGGAAAAACCAGCCTCGCCACTCAATTTAAATTGAAATTGTTTGATAGAAAAACTTTCTGTAAGTCCGAAACTATGCACCGTATTACTAAACCTAGCATCAGAAAACATCGCAGATTCTCTAACATCAAAAATATGGGCCAAATTATACTGTAATCCCAGATTCTTAAACAGCGTGATGTCGGCACTAGCGCCAGAAAATAGCCGATCTGGCGTACTAAAATAATCGGTTTGGCGATTTTTGGCAATCATTCCTTTTATTTTCATGGAATTAAATACCTCATTAAACTTAAATCCAAAATCTATCTGCGCACCTTGCTGTCGCCAAGAATTTTCTCCATAAAATTTATCATAGGCAATCACTTCCGAAAAAGTGTTTAATGCCTCTGGATTGTGATGCGATAATTCACCTTCAGAATTGTACAAGGTAAAAGGTGTCATACGGGTATTTAAATCTCCAACTTGGTATTTAAACTTTTTTAACAACAAGCCACGTAAATACAATTCACGCACATTCATTACAATACCTCCTCCCCAAAACCCATTAATATCATTGGTAACACGCGTTATGGCCTTAATTTCAGTTTCGGCGCTAGGCTTAATATGAAAACCCAAATCAAACAGGGTACTGCCGCGCATCTGCTTTCTTGGTGTAACCGAATCGGTGTTTAATAAGGCTCCATGTATACTGCCATTATTTAAAGCAAAACGGCCCGATCCAAAAAAATCTATTTTCTTTTCTTGGGCCACCAATAGATTGGGTAGCATAAGAAGTATATAGATAAAATAGGTAATGTGTCTTTTCATACTAAAAAAATACTTTAAGTTCTATGGTGGTTTCTGTTCCCTTTATCTGGTCTTTTACAAAGCTCTTATCTTGCTGATTAAACCACCTTCTTCGAGCATATAAATAGGTATTGTTGCTTATTCTATAATCCATTCCCAATCCAAATAAAGTTCCTTCTTGATTAACCGGATCATTAGCCAAACTCCCCAATATTCCATCCACATTATCACCTCTATTTAGCTGATTATTTCCTTTAATATATTCTTTACCATAAGTACTTACCAAACTTAAAGAATTACTCAGTTTAAATATAGCATCTAACTCATGATAATGCGTTCTTAATAGCGCTTTATTTCCATTTATAGGTATCAGGCTAAAGCCTTCCTGAGCCGAACCAAATGAACCCACGTAGAGCAAATAAAACGGAAGAAATGAATTGTTAATATACTGCTTTATTTGAACCTGAAGCATGGTAAAGCCTAATAAAGATTTTGGTAATCCTATACTGTTGGTATCAGTAATAAACATACTTTGAGAGAATCCTCTGAAATAACTAGTCCAATTGCCATAAGCACCAATATTATTGGTAAACGGACTAAACCTAGAAAAGGGTAAAGCATTTATTTTATGCCCAAACGCAAGCTCATTTCCCAAACTTCGTATTTCGGTTGCACACATGTTACCAATGTTTATTTTGCTGGTTTTTGTTATATCAAACCATGCATTTACACTAAATCCTTTTCGATTACTACTAACCTGTCCAACGTCGGTAATAGAACCCGCAAAGTTGCTGATACCGCCGCTTCCTCCTAAGGTAGAACCGCTTTGGTTCACGGCAGCAGAACTTACAATATTGGTATTGCCGCTTAAAAAATTGCCATAATAATTTATAAACTCCGGACTCACATAAAATCCTTCAAGCTCTATCGGAACAAAGGTATACTTCTTAGGTGAACGAATACTTAATCGCGCTGCATTCCCCCATCCAGCCTCTTGTACCTCAGAATATAACCTTCCCCTTCCAAATTCTGTAGTTATTTTAAAATCCTTAATGGTGCCATCATAGCTTAAGGTGTGCAACTGTATTCCAGCTTCCTCTTTTGCTATAGAATCTGGATACAACCTGTAATCTATAAATTGTGCGCCAAAAGTATGGTCTCCTAGCTTTTTCCTGATTCTACCTCCCATTGTATAAGAAGGAATTTGATTGGTAAGAAAGGCTTGAGCTGGAGTGGTTCCATATAACAAGCGAAGTTCAATATTCCCCGGCAATTCCTGACCATCTACCATCAAACCTCTGAACGGCTGCATACCAAATCGCATGTCTCTGCTAATGTTGCCGTAGTTATAATAGTTAGAGGCTCGGTCAAATGAAACTTCATTACCTTCCCAAGGCCAACGTTCATAAATACTAAATCTTTGATAGCCAACAAAACTACTAAATACCATTCCGCTTAATTCAATCCAATTAATACCGCCCATGTGCGCAGTAAACTTCCCAATATCTGTTTGTATGCTGCCCGTAAGGTTTATTCCCAAATTCAAATTCATTGGACTCTCACCTGGCCTACCCGAAAAATTATGGTAGAGGGCGTAATCCATACCAATGTATGTTTTTGAAGTTGGCTGAACCGAAACATTAAGTAACATCAGCGGAGGATCACGGTATACGTCGCCTGTGCCCAACACAAAAGCTGGCGCACTTGCGTAGGGATTTCCCGGAATAACGATAAACGCTTGTTCTAAACTTCGATTAATTCCGAAAAAGCGATAGTAGCCCCCAACGCTTAATTTTTTCAATGGTAATATATCTGCCTTGCCCGAGGAAATTGGGCGGTCTTGCATACTCGTATCTTGCTCCTGTGCAGCTACAAAACATGGACCCATCAGGCAAAAAATCACCTGAATGATGTAAAAATAAATGCGCAGCCTGGCTTTCAATGACATTGAATTATGCTGCTAACTTCATCATAATAATTCGAAAAACATTTTTTTTAAACCCTACTCACTTACATCAATCAAATATTATTCTACTACATTGCTACTACAAAATTTGCCAAATTACTGATTGTAAAATATTTATTACTTGACAAGGACGCTCAATTTTCATACCTTATGCCACTAATTGATCACCACCAAATGCCAAAAAAAGGGATATATTTACTATTTTATTGTTTCGTGCTTGGCATACTAAAACTGGCATCACAACCCATCAATACAGCTCCCTTGGTTAAAAACTATACCAAACAAATGTATCAAGGTGGAACACAAACTTGGGACATTTGTGAAGATCATAAAGGGCTAGTTTTCTTTGCAAATAATAATGGACTACTCCTTTTCGATGGACGAGCATTTACTAATTTTCCATTACCCGGTAAAACCATTCTTCGTTCTATTTTATATGATTCTATCTCTCACAGAATTTATGCTGGTGGGCAAAATGAAATAGGATATTATGGATATACCGAAAGTGGCAACTTACATTTCGTTTCCCTCGCTCATTTACTCCCCAAAGAATATAAAGGTTTTGAAGATGTTTGGACCATTTTACAGAAAAATGGAATCATCTACTTTCAAACCAGTAAAACCATTTTTGCATTTCAAAATAATAAAATGAGTTTGCTAAAACCTAGCGAACAATCGCTAGAAAAAATGCAAATAGCCAATCAAAAACTATACGTTTATGATGCTGCTGGCGCCGTTTTTGAACTTGAAAATATCGCTTTTAAACAAATTATTCCAGCTAGCAACTTAGACATATCCGCAATCGTTGATTTAAATAGCCAAACCCTACTTATTTGTACCTATAAAAATGGCTTGTTTGTTTACAAAAACAATATCCTGAGTAAAGCACCTTTCAATGATGAAGAATTGAAAAATTTTAGGATATATAGGGCCTGTAAATATGGTAATAAAATTGTAATCGGAACAAGCAGATCTGGTATTTTCTTTCTAGATGAAAATGGCAACATAATCTCTAAAATGAATATTCAAACCGGACTCCAAAACAACAATGTGCTGAGTTTATTCGCAGATAAAAATAATAATCTTTGGCTCGGCCTAGATAATGGAATTGATTTACTACGACTTAATTATCCTTTTGCATACATTTACCCCGACGGCATTTTAAAGGGTACTGGCTACTCTATGACCAATTTCCAAGGTAAAGATTACTTTGGAACAAATAACGGACTATATGAACACCTGGCAGGCGAAAATTTTAAACTGATAAAAAATACAGAAGGTCAAGTCTGGAGCGTTCAACAAATTCAACAAAAACTATTTGTTTCACACCATGAAGGCTTGTTTGAAGTAATCGCAAATGAAGCCATCAAAATTGCAGACATTAGGGGCTGTTGGAAAATTTTAGAATTAAAAAATAAGCCTGGCTACTTTATAGTTGGTACCTATAATGGTATTAGTGTCTACAAATGGACTAACAATAGCTTATCATTTGTAGCTAAGCCTTCAAACTTCAAAGAATCTAGCCGCTTTATTGAGGAAGATGAAAACGGAAATATTTGGGTAGGTCACCCCTATAAAGGCCTCTACAAACTAACATTAAATTCAAATTTTACGCAAATTCTAGAAGCTAAGCGGTATGGAAAAGCCCAAAAACTACCGGCTGAAACAGAGAATTTAGTATTTAACTTAGGTAATGGCATTTGCTTTACCAGTAATGAGGGTGTATTTCAATACAATTCGGCTTTAGATGGCTTTGAACCCATTAAAATATTTGGGGGGATATTTAATAAAAATCAAAACTATAAGCGAATCATTCCGGGTAAAAACGGCAAGTTATGGGTTATTCAAAATCAAGAAATTTCATTTATTAAACAATCCTACAATGGGGTAGATTATTCTTATGAGAAAAAAGCTATCCCAAAAATGGATCAAAATTTAGTTGGTGGTTTCGAATTCTTGCAAGAATGCGAAGGAGATAATCTTTTTCTTGGAGTAGAAACTGGTTTTATGAAACTCAATTTGAAGCAAATGGAAACATTTGTCTTAGACCCGCCAAAGGTTATTATAACTCAAATAAACGGACTCACCTTGGCAGATAGTTCGTACTTTAAATGGATTGATAATACAACACCAAAATATAGCATTCCAGATCGGTCTATCGAATTTTGGTTCAGCTCAACGAATGGAAACTTTTATAATGATTTAAGCTTTTCAACCTATTTAGCCGGATGGGATAAAACCTGGACGCCTTATAAAACAAGCAACAGCAGAGAGTTTAGCAGGCTATCATACGGAGATTATACGCTTCATGTAAAAGCGAAATGTATGGGTGTAGAGGGCCCGCCATTATTGCTAAAATTTAGTATTCCCGCTCCTTGGTATTGGAGCACTATAGCGAAAGTATTTTATGCTCTTTTTGCTATTCTTAGTATTTTACTGATTGGTTTTTACCCGCAGCGACTTGTTCGAAAAAAAGCTAGCCGAATTATAGCCGAGAAGCAAGACCAATTTAACAAACAACGTGCAGATTTATTGCTGGAAAAAGAACATAAAGAAAAAGAATTAATTGCCCTCAAAAACCAACAATTGCAAATTGAATTGGAACATCAAGGCAGAGAATTGGCTTCTTCCACTATGCACATCGTTCAAAAGAGTGAAATGCTCTTGAGCATCAAGGAAAAACTCAAAAAAATCAATAACCTCAGCAACGACCCAAAGATAAAACCAGAAATGAGTGAGCTCATTAAAACCATTGAGAAAGACACCCTCATTGATAAAGACTGGGAAAAGTTTGAACTCTACTTTAATCAAGTTCATAATAGTTTTACCCAAAGTTTAAAATTACGTTTCCCGAGTTTATCTGCAAACGACATCAAAATGTGCTCTTATTTGCGGATGAATTTATCTACCAAAGAAATCGCGTCTATACTCAATATTACCACGCGAGGGGTAGAAGTAAGCAGATATCGCCTGAGAAAGAAAATGGGCTTAGAAAATGGGGCAAATATTGGCGACTTTCTGAGCCAATTATAAAAAACAATGCGGCCACCTTTTTCAAGATGGCCGCACGTTTTACAATTACCAAAACAAATTTTAGTTCTGTTATTCTACTACCAATTTTACTGTTTTAACAGATTGGTTCATAGAAACCTTAACAAGGTAAATTCCTTTTTCTAAGCCTTCAATTGGCAATGCATATTCAAGTTTACCCGCAGCTAAATTACTTTGCTTAGTTACACTTGATCCAAGTAAATTGAAAATTTCAATGCTTAACGGCATGTTAGATTCTTTTGGTAAACTCAATGTAAACATGCCAGAAGCTGGATTTGGATAAATAGACAATCCACCCAATACTTGCTCTTCCATACCAATTACCTCACAAATTGTACAGGTATTCCAGCAATACGCACCCACCTTTACAGCAGAAGAATCACTGATTCTAACAAAACGATTGGTAAATGTGCCTGTAGTTCTTGTACATGGATCGCCAGGGTTGAACTTCTCATCATCCACCCAATTGCCTATCGTATATTTAAACTCATAGCTACCAGTATCTAATCTTAATTTTACTTCATAAATATTATTCCCTACCAATGTCATTGGCGTGCAATCTCCACACCAGCCATTAAATGAGCCATTTAGTGTTACACCTTTGCTCAAATCTCCCACGTAATCTTTCATGTTAACCCTGAAAGTTACCATTGATCTTGGTGCGGTCTTATCACAAGTTACACAGCTTTCCCAACAAACAAGTGGTAAGGTATCCTGCGGCTTGTTAGCTACTTTAAAAGTACGATTGGTGAAACCAAAAGCAGTTCTTGTACATGAACTTCCCTCAACTAAAATTTCTTGTGCCTTCCAGTTGCCAATTGCATATTTAAAATCATAGCTAGAATCTTTGTCTAATAATACTGTAGCCATCCAAATATTGCTTGATCCTTGCTTTGTCATTGGTGTACAATTGCCACACCAGCCATTAAAGGTTCCATTAAGCGTTACGGTATCTGTTGCAGATAAATTATATTTAGACATATCTACTTGGAAACTTACATTAGATTTAGTAACAGCGCCACCCGAACAAGCAGAACAAGATTCCCAACAAACTGGTGCTAAATTGATATCACTATTCAAAGTATTTAAAACCCTGTTGGTATTAACTCCTGTAGTTTTTGTACATGGTAATGTGGTAGCCAAAGATTCCTGACTTACCCAATTGCCAATCGTATACTTGTATTCATACTCGGTGTTTTTATCCAAAGGAATGGTAATCGTCCATGATGAGGTGCCTGGTATTTTTGTCATTTTTGCACATGCACCACACCAGCCATTAAAAGTTCCGTTTATAGTAACTGTATCGCTTGCTGTTAAGGGTAGGTTCTTAACATCTACCGTAAAGGTTACATTTACTTTAACAGGCGGTGGCGGTGTAATGCCTGAACCAAACTTCACGTCGTCAAAATAATAAGTCTTCTCTCCAGCTGTTTGGCCAGTTGTTCCGAAATTAAAGAAGATAGACAACATCTTGTAGGTATAGGTAAAATTGATAGGTGCAGTAGCTGTAACTTGATTTGCAAAATCAAAATCTAAAACTTCCCAAGAACCAGCTGTCTTAGTTCTAGCCTCTGTTTCTACACTTTTTGTTGGATCAGTAGGATCTTCTGCCTTCAATCTCACTGCAATTCCACTGTCTGGCGACCAAACTCTAACATTTAATTTAGTAGACCCACTTACAAATGGAATAGCTTCTGCCAAACCAGTACTTGGGTTCATAGTAGTTCCTGCCCATAACTGAGCAGTATTGGTTTTTATTACTTTAACTACTTTGTTCAGACTATTGGTTGGATCAGTAACAATACTGCTTGCATTGCCTCCAAAATCAGCCAATACGTAATTCACATTACTTGAATCAAAGGTAATCGGTAATTTAACAGTTTGAAGCACAGGTGCACTCGGTGGCAACATTCTTACATTATCAAAATAATATGTTTTTTCACCCGCAATGGCACCGGTTGTACCAAAATTAAAAAATACAGACAATTTGTTGTAAGCAAAAGTAAAGTTAATAGCAGGAGTTCCACTTGATTGATTTGTAAAGTCAAACTCTAAATCTTGCCAAACATTTGCCGCTGTTGTGCGTGTATCTGTTTCTACACTTTTGTTGGCATCGCTCGACATTTCAGCCTTAAGCTTCACCACTATTCCGCTATCTGGCGACCAAACACGAATTTTCATCTTGGTGGCATTACTTGCAAAAGGAATTGAGTTGTTAAACCCTGAACCTAAGCTTGTTCCAGCCCACGCTTGGGCAGAATTGGTTTTAATAACCTTGGCAACTTTGTTGCTTGAATCAGTTGGATCAACCACAACTGAACTTGCATTACCTCCAAAATCCAACAAATTGTAATTTACATTACTGCTATCAAAATTAATGGGTAAGGTCATAGCCTGCAAGGTTGGACAAGCTGAACAAGAGTTCCAACATACCAATGACATGGTTGTATCTGCAGTAACAGTAACTTTACGGTTAGTAAATGTGCCTGAAGTTACTGTACAAGGAGAGCCACTTGCGAGCGACTCTTGTGCATTCCAACCGCCAATTGTGTATTTAAATTCATGATTTCCAGAAGGAATTGAAAAGGTGCCCTGCCAAACATTGGTAGTCCCTTGCTTTACCAAAGGATTACATCTTCCACACCACGAATTCCAAGTTCCATTCACATAAACTGTATCATTTAAGTTTTGATACTGAGACATGTCTACCCTAAAGGTAACATTGAAGCTTTGTGCTTTTACTGCCCCGTAGGTTAGCAATAAAAGCATAAACATCGTCCATTTTGTAAAATTTCGCATAGTTTTTTTAATTATTGGTGTAAAAATAACCCCGAACCAAGCCTCACACAAATTTACCAACCCTACAATACTTTCACTTAATAACTATACGAAAAAACAAACTACTACAATACTACTACATGTTTATGCAAAATATTGATTGATTGAGTTTTAGATTAAAATAATTGGGACAAAAAAATGGGCCAAAAGAATAGAAAAAGATGTCAAAATTAGTAACAAAATCAAAAAGATGGATTAAAAGTAATCCCAAATTGATCTGTAAACTTTAATAGGCTTGTACCTCATTATGAAAAAATTCCAAACTTACGCCAGCTATTTTAAGCATTTCTTCGCTTTCTCCACCTGCATGGTATTTTCTTTCACAAACTACGCGCTTAATTCCGCAGTTAATAATCAGCATGGCACAAACCCTGCATGGTGTCATCCTACAATATAAAGTAGAGCCTTCTAAAGCTACTCCATTTTTTGCAGCTTGACATATCGCATTCTGCTCTGCATGAACAGTTCTCACACAATGTTGGGTAATACTGTCGTCTTCGTGAATCATTTTTTTCATTTGATGACCTACCTCATCACAATGAGGCAAACCAATTGGCGAACCAACATAACCTGTTACCAATAATTGGTTGTCTTTGGCTATTACACAGCCACTTCTTCCTCTTCCACAGGTGGCTCTTTTGCTTATTGCCTCCATCACCTCCATAAAATATTCATCCCAAGTTGGACGAATATATTTTTCATCAATGCTTTTTTCCATTCTACTAAAATGTATGTATAATTTGATCTATTTGATGGTATAAATCTTGAAATGTACCATTGTTTAAAAAATGAAAATCTGCTAAGGCCATGCACCCGGAGAGATTCTGCTTGTTTGGATCTGCAGATTGTAGCTCCCTATCTTCATTATTAGAAAAGGTTTCAAAGGATACCTGATCCGTTTCTGAACCCCTAAGTAAAATACGCTCGTATCGTATACGCCTGTCTGTATCTACCGAAAATAAGGTGAAATTTCCTTTCGATTTGAGCGCTTGTACCTCGCCAATTGTTCTAATACTTTCAATAATGCAATCAGATCCACTCAATTGCGCTTGTTTCCACAACTGTTCTGCAATATAACTCGGACCAAATTCTGCCCGCAACGCATTAGCCGTGAATGTCAAAGAATCACGATTAACCACTTCTCCCCGCTGTTCAATTTGTTCTTTCAAAAAACCACGAACAGAAAAATGCTGAAACCCATGATTTTTGGTGAGGTAATCAACAATTGTTCCTTTGCCCGCACCTAAGGTACCTGTAATGCCAATAATTTTCACTGATTTATTTTTTATGAAAGTAATAAATCAAAGGTAAAAATACTAATTCAATAATTTTTTTATTTATTGAATCTATTAAAACTTATAGGAAAAGCCTACATATGGAATTACTACATTGATTAGAGCAAAATCAAAATTAACCTTCTCACCAAATACCCGGCAACCAAAACCAACAAGTGGTATACCTTCTAAATCAAGAATTTCGTTGCTTTCCAAAAACCAATTTTCAGAAATTAACGCAACGTTCTTATTTAACTTAAGATACCCAGATACATTCAAAGAAAAGCTGGAACCAGCATTTATTCCCGACCCTAAATTTACAGAAATATTTTTGTTATTGTTCCCCCAAGTAAGTGTTCCATATAAGGCATTAATTATGGTATTATCCGTGTTCACTATTGCGCCATAAAAATATCCGCCACCCAAATAAAGTTGATCACCCACTGGCACGCCAATATGAGGTGAAAACAAAAGGATAGGTTGTCCCATTAATGAAGTAATAAGCTCAGCTCCACCAGTTAAACTTAAATAATCGGAAGCGCTATAACTTAATGAATTAATAAAACCATATGAATTATCATACACAAAGGTTCCCTTTTTGTGCTTTATGGCTGAAGGCGCAAATAAATATCGTGAAAATATCGCTGAGTTCTCTTTGGCCTTTTCGGATGCCGCAATCCTTGCAGCGTATGACGAACTGCTTTGTTGATTGGCGCTACTATACTCCGTTTTCTTTTTGTTCTCTGTTCCGTTTTCAGATGCATATTTTTTCTTTCCAGCAGGTGCAGAGAGAACGGTTATTTCAGCTATTCTATTAGTATAAAATAAACTTGACGTTTTTTGGTTCTCTACAAAAACCAATAGGCTAGTATCAGTTTTGAATTGAAATATGCCATAATTATATAGTCCGCTTTTTGTAATAATTCTTACAGAATCACCTCGGGTAAGACCTGATATAACATCAGGTACTTGCCCATAGGATAGTGTTGCCGTTAGCAATAGGCTTGCCAAGGCCAATAATTTCAGGTATTTCATCTGATAATTATTTAGCGCTTGGCATTGTATCCCAAGGATACTCCTACTCTAAAACCATCTTTGGTTGGGATGGTTGTCCAAACATTTAGGGGTATGTTTAATTTGCCAGACTTAAAGGATTTTCCAAAAGCAATAACTAAGGCCGTTGCAATAGATGTTTCTCCATCTCTATCCATCACTTCTTGATATTTCAAATTTTCAGCAGTAACTCTATTCGACAAAATGGTGCTCTTTTTTATTTGTTCCTCAGAGTAAAAATTACCATCAATATTTACTCTACTTGCCATTCTTGAAAACCCAAAACTTGGCCCAATAGCAATTTCCCAACCAGAAACGTTATTCCTAAAACCATTTAAAAAGGTAAAACTCGGAATAAACATCTCTTGCTCTATCCCACTAATCATAGGAAGAAACTCAAACAAAGCCTGAAATTTGCCTTCATTTAAATACTGTTTTTCAAATTGATAGCCAAATTGAAATAAGGTTGGATTTGCCTCATAACCTCCAAATTCAGAGCTAGCTCTCATGCGTTCTGCCATATGCCCAACCACAACAGCATAACCAAACCTCGCACCTTGCAAGTTCAAATACGTCTTATTGGGGTTATTGATGCTATTCTCATAATCAAATTTCTTGGTTAAACGGGTTAGCAACTCTTGATTAACCGGTTTTTTAAACATTTTGAAAATGGTACTCTCTGTCATGGCCGGAAGCTCTAGAGGTAAATTTAAAAACTCCATTACCTCTGTTAATTCAACCGCATCTGTTTGAACGTTTATTAATTTAAATGTAAGCAAAATGGTTTGGCCAATTAATTCAGCACTTCCCGTGTACATGTAATCTGCTTTTAAAGATTTACCCAACTCTACCAAACAAGATTTACCATAACAGTTGGCCACATTCAAATTAGATTTTTCAATGATATTAATCACCTCATATCTATCCATTACCTCAAAACGATCAAGCTTTTCTAAAGAAACACGAACCAAATTACTCATTTGGTTTGGATCTAAAGGCAAACCTTTAGTATCTATATTTAAAACCGCAATAGATGGCTTTTTTGTTGGGTTCTGCGCACTCAAATTACTAGTGATACAAACTGAAATGTAAAATACGAGCGCTAAAATGATTGCTTTTTTCATGTGAATAAATTTTGATACAATAGTATGGTTAATGTTACACGATTATAAGACTATTTTTCTACTATTCAGACAAAAATCTAATTATTTATACTAATCCTCACCTGAAAATTTGCAAAAAATACAAAACCTGAGAAAAATCAGTTTAAATACTGCAAATTATTGCATTTTGTCATAATCCAGTAAAATGGCTAATACAAGTGTAAAGAGAATATAACTCTGCTGTTTCTTTGTGCCAACAAAACAATATTTCAGTATGAAGAAATTTTTATTAATCGTATCATTAACTTGGATGTATGCCATAAGCGTGGCTCAAACTGTGGTAAAAGACTCTATTTCTTTAGGAGCACCTATTACCCAGCAAAATGCCCGACCATTTATCTCAGATACAATCTCTCTTGGAGCACCAGCAGCAGGATTCTCCTATCCTAATGATGTATTTTACAATATGCAAAATGGAAGTAAAACTGCTGTAATTGGTTATAACTGGCATATCGCTTTTGCGATAAGAAAAGCAACGCCACCTAGTAATTTCCTTCAATCTGCCACAATTCTTGCCAATGAAGGTAGAGGTGTTAGTGTATACCAAAGTAATTTAAGTTGGGAAGGTTTTGATACAACGGGCTATACCTCTTGGGCAAACCCACACAACAGCGATAGCTCATGGGATATTGGCGCTTTAAACGCAAATAGAAGTTTAAGTAATCCGCTAGATTTTGGTTGGGGAACCTATGATATGGTAAGCCATAATATCACTGGCAATAAAGTTTATTTGGTCAGAGTAACTATTGGTAGCGGACAAACAGCCGTTCAGCATTTTAAAAAATTATGGGTTAGAGAACTAATGAAAGACTCTATCTATACATTCACCTACGCCAATATTAACAATACAGACAGTGTAACTCTTCAAATTAATAAGGCCAATTACCCAAATAAATTGTTTGCTTACCACAATTTATTAAACGACACCACATACAACAGAGAGCCTAATGGGAAATGGGACCTCGTTTTTACGCGTTACGGAGCTTTTGCAACGCAATTTAACCAAACGATATTCTCAAGCAATACTGGGGTTTTATCGCATCCATCTATATTGTCATCTATGGTTTCAAAAACCCCCGTTGAATCATCCACTCCAGGATTTTATACCAACAAAATTACAGGAATAGGAACAGATTGGAAGAAAAACCCAGGTCCGGGTCAACCCAATTTCTTAATCATAGATTCACTCAGCTACTTTACCAAAGACGCAAACAACCTTGAACATAAATTAATTTTTACTGGTTTTACAGGTTCATCTACGGGTTTAATTAGTTTCAAGAGAGCAAATACAGCGCCTTTAGTGGTAACCTTAGAAACCTATCCAAATGATGTTTTTTATAATATGGAAAAGGGAACAGTAAGTTCAGTACGAGGTTCAAATTGGCACTTGGCATTTGCTATTAGAAATGCTGCACCTCCGCTCAATGTGATGCGCAGCACAAGCATATTAGCAAATGAAGGAAGGGGCGTAAGTGTTTTTGTTTCGCCTAATGATCTAAAAGATTTTGGCACTTTTGATACCACCGGATATAGGTCGTGGATAAACCCACATAATAGCGAAAATAGCTGGGATGTTGGTGCACTCAATGCCTACAGAGATTCAACCAATGCCTTTGATTTTGGTTGGGGTGAATATTCACAGGTAACGCATGATCTAGAGGCAACTAAAATGTTCCTAGTAAGAATAACTCAAGGCAGCGGACAAAACATGACTACAAGTTTTAAAAAGTTGAAAATAGATAAATTGGCTTTTGATACTTCATGGATATTTACTTACGCTAATATTGATGGAAGCAATAGCAAAACAATTATCATCAATAAACCAAGATATGCAGGCAAACTTTTTGCATACCATAACTTATTAAACGATAGCACCATAGACAGAGAACCTGCCGCTAAATGGGATTTATTATTTACCCGATATGGCGCCTTTTACACCCAGTTCGGACAAACCATTTTTTCAACCAATACAGGAGTATTATCACATCCGCTTACCCTCACATCACGCGTACAAGGTGTTGATACCAGCGTATCAGTTCCTGGAATATACACAAATAACCTGACCGGTATTGGTACAGATTGGAAACAAAATCCAGGACCAGGACAACCCAATTTTAGGGTTTATGATTCACTCAGTTTTTTCACAAAAACAGCTAGTTTAAGAGAAGATAAATTGGTGTTTGTAGCTTTTCAAGGTTCTAGCACTGGCCGAATTATTTTTAATAAAACCAATATTAAATTAGGCACAGGATTAGCTAAAATAAAAGACCAAAGTGTGATAGAAATGTACCCAAATCCAGCATTTGATAACATTTATTTTCACGTTCAAAAAAATCAATCTTACCAAGTACACATTTTTGATTTAAATGGTAAACAATTGGTTCAGCAAGAAATAAATGAACAGCTAAACAGTGTCCCTGTTTCAGAACTTCAAAAAGGCATTTATCTGGTTCAAATTAAAAATGATGACATCCAAAAAACTGTAAGACTGGTAATAGAATAGAAATGCAACAGTACATAAAAAAAGCAGCCTCTTAACCGAGGCTGCTTTTTTTATGCGCTAGGGGTAATGGAAACAAAGTGTATTATTTATTTCCAATTTACAGCTAGAGCTAGCACTAAAAATGTAAATTGATTCCCTTTACATTCAAATAAATACGGAAATGATTGGGGGTTTTTGAAATACCTTGGCAATTTTCACAGTCATTCCCTATTTAAAAAAAGCTTTAAAACCAACTAACATAGCATATAAAAAGAATTGCCTCGTTAAATCTTTTATAAGAAATTTTTTTTATTTATATATGTAGGTAAAATATGGAACTTATAAAGCAAAATTTAAATACTTATTACCCGCAATTCGACGAAGATCTTAAGCATATAATTGCCACAAATGGGCGAATCCAAAAATTCAAAGTTGGAGAAACAATTATGCAGCAGGGTCAATTTCTAAAGCATACCATGCTTATAACAAGGGGTCGTGTAAAGCTACTTTCTGAAGGCGAGGATGGAGAAGAATTCTTCATGTATTATTTGGAAGCAGGACAAGCTTGCGCGTTAAGCTTTGTTTGTGCTCAAAAAAATAAAAAAAGCGATTTAGATGCAACTATCATTGAGGATACAGAAGCAATATTAATTCCTATTGAACTTATGGATGAATTAATGATTAAAAATAAATCTTGGTATTATTTTGTTTTGGATACTTACAGATCAAGATTTAGAGAGCTTTTAGATGTTATAAAAAGTGTTGCATTTCACAGCATGGACGAAAGACTATCATACTATTTAGTAAAGCAAAAAAATGCATATAAAAGTAATCTCATTACCCTAACTCATGAACAAATTGCAAACGACTTAAACTCATCACGTGTTGTTATTTCAAGATTGCTAAAACAAATGGAAACACAGAAAAAGGTTAAACTACATCGAAATGCAGTAGAAATACTTTAATAAAAGGTATGTAACATTTGTAACGCAATGAATTATTCAACAATTATACATTTGTACAAAAGTTAATATTGTACTTATGGAAATTATTGGATATTTAGCCTCTGCTCTAATAGGAATATCTCTTGGGTTAATTGGTGGTGGTGGCTCAATTTTAACCGTACCTGTTTTGGTTTATTTATTGGATGTAAATGCCGTTGAAGCCACCGCATATTCCCTTTTCATAGTTGGTTCAACAGCTCTAGTTGGTGCCTACCCGAAATATAAACAAGGCCTTGTTAATATTAAAACGGCAATTATTTTTGGTATACCATCTATCATCGCGGTATACATAACCAGAAAATTTTTAGTTCCAGCCATTCCTTCCGATCTAATTACAATAGATGGGTTCATAATAACAAAAAGTATCTTAATGATGCTCATTTTTGCAGCACTAATGGTATTTGCATCTGCAAGTATGATTAAAGACCAAAAAGTTGTTTCGAATCCAAAAAATACTGAACAAAAATTTAACTATCCTATGATTTTATTAGAAGGGACAATAGTTGGCATGTTAACTGGTTTAGTTGGTGCAGGAGGTGGATTTTTAATTATTCCCGCACTTGTAATTTTTACAGGGCTACCCATGAAAGAAGCAGTAGGCACTTCCTTATTGATAATCGCAGCAAAATCACTTATCGGGTTTACTGGTGATTTAGGGCATTTCAACATGAATTGGAAGCTATTACTAATCGTTTCAAGTATTGCAATTGCTGGAATTTTTATTGGTAATTACCTGTCGTTGAAAATTGATGGTGCAAAACTCAAAAAAGGATTTGGCTGGTTCGTACTAATAATGGGGCTATATATTATCGTTAAAGAACTATTTTTATAAGGCCTTTGTAATAAATGTAACACAGGTTTTAAAATTAAAACCTCAATATTGTAATCAACATAACAATACATATTTCATCAAATGAAAATAGAACAAATTTATACAGGATGTTTGGCACAAGGTGCCTATTACATCGAATCAAATGGCGAAGCAGTAGTGATAGATCCACTGCGAGAAACCACGCCATACATAGAGCGAGCAGCTGCAAGCGGAGCAAAAATTAAATACGTTTTCGAAACACATTTCCATGCAGATTTTGTTTCAGGTCACATAGATTTAGCAAAAGCCACTGGTGCTCAAATTGTATACGGACCCACAGAAATGAAATTAGGTTTTGATGCCATTATTGCTTCCGATAAACAAGAATTTAAGGTTGGCAATATTACTTTTACCTTATTACATACACCCGGTCATACGCTTGAAAGCTCATGCTATTTACTAAGCGATGAAAATGGTAAACAAATCGCCATTTTTACAGGAGATACCTTGTTTATAGGTGATGTTGGAAGACCAGATTTGGCCCAAAAAGTAGTGGCAAATTTAACCCAAGACATGCTTGCTTCTTATTTATTTGATTCTTTGCGCAATAAAATTATGCCTTTAAACAATGACTTAATTGTTTATCCTGCCCATGGCGCAGGTTCTGCTTGCGGGAAAAATATGAGTAAAGAAACTTTTGATACCCTTGGCAACCAAAAAGAAACAAATTATGCCTTGCGTGCCAACATGACTAAAGAAGAATTCATTAAAGAAGTGATTACTGGTTTAATGCCACCACCTGCCTATTTCCCTAAAAATGTTTTAATGAATATTGAAGGGTACGATAACATTGAAGAAGTATTGTCTAGAGGAACCCAAGCCTTAACACCAAACGGATTTGAAGCAGCTGCTAACGAAACAGGAGCGCTAATTTTAGATACACGCAAACCTCAAGATTTTGCCAAAGGTTTTATCCCAAACGCTATTAATATTGGTATTGATGGAGGTTTTGCTCCTTGGGTTGGAACTTTAATTCCAGATATTAAACAAAACATACTTATTGTAGCAGAGCTTGGAAGAGAAATGGAAATTGTAACGCGTTTGGCACGTGTAGGTTACGACCACGCTATTGGCTATTTAGCAGGTGGTTTTGAAGCTTGGGCAAATGCTGGCAAAGAAATAGATAACATCACATCTATAAGTGTAGAAGAATTTGCAGCGGCAGAACAAGCCGATCCAACAATCCATATTTTAGATGTTAGAAAAATCAGCGAATACCAATCAGAACACCTAATTAACGCCATAAACGCTCCTTTAGATTACATAAATGAGAGCATGCTTAAAGTGGATAAATCTAAAACTTATTTTGTGCATTGCGCAGGTGGTTACCGCTCTATGATTTTTGCTTCTATATTAAAAGCAAGAGGATACACAAATTTAATTGACGTAGCTGGTGGGTTTAAAGCCATAAAAGATTCCCAAAAGTTTAAGGTTTCAGAATACGTTTGTCCTTCCACTTTATTGTAAAATATTTCAGTAAAAAAATAAATGTGATAAATAATATGTTAGAACTTTTAAAACAACCATGGCCATGGTATATAAGTGGTCCAATCATCGGAATTTCTATTCCACTATTATTGATATTTGGAAACAAAATACTGGGCATTTCTTCCTCCTTTAGGCATACCTGTGCAGCCGTAGCTCCATTTAATATCCAATTTTTGAAATATAATTGGAAATCTGAAATATGGAATATGTTTTTTGTGCTTGGAATTTTTATTGGCGGTTTTGTTGGCGGAGTATTACTAAATAATGGCGAAGCAGTTAAGATATCAGAAGCAACTATTTCAGATATAAAAAGTTTAGGCATAAACTCATTTGATGGACTAATTCCTTCCGATGTATTCAATTGGAATACTTTACTATCTGTCAAAGGAGTATTTATAATGGTATTTGGTGGGATAATGATAGGTTTTGGATCTCGCTATGCAGGAGGTTGTACTTCCGGACACGCAATTATGGGTATTTCTAATCTTCAATGGCCTTCATTAATTGCAGTCATATTCTTCTTTATCGGTGGTCTTCTCATGACACATTTTATTGCTCCATTTATTTATCAACTATAATTATCCTGAAACAAATGAAAAATATTAGATTTTTATTAATAGGTATTCTTTTTGGAACTGTACTTACAAAATCAGAGGCTGTTTCATGGTTTAGAATTCAAGAAATGTTTCGCTTTCAAAGTTTTCATATGTATGGTATCATTGGGTCAGCCATTGCTGTAGGTATGCTATCTATTTGGCTCATAAAAAAGTTCAAAATAAAGGCTGTTAATGGAGAAGAAATTAAAATAGCAGATAAAGAATTTAATAAAGGACAAATAATTGGTGGAACAATATTTGGAATGGGCTGGGCCTTATCTGGGGCATGTCCAGGACCACTCTATTCCTTAGTTGGATCAGGATATTATTTAATATTTGTTGTTATTATAAGTGCCATTTTTGGTACTTGGTTATATAGTTATTTTAAACCAAAACTGCCACATTAATTCAAATTTATTTTTAGTACCTAACTCAAATTATAATGCGCTCTTTAAAGATATTTTTGCTCATTGTTCTTGGCGTTGCAATGGCTATCGTATTACTCTTTAATCGCCAATTTAACTCCAAAAATATAGAAGAAAAATCTGGTAGAACTGAAACAATAACGTCTAATACATTATGGCAGGCGCCTGTTGAATCTCTATTACACAAGGAGCCTAATGCTGAAGAAATTTTATATGGTAAAGAGCTTATCAAAAACACCTCCTTATATCTAGGTAAAAAGGGAAGTGTTAAAGCCATTAGCAATGGCATGAATTGTCAAAATTGCCATTTAGAGGCAGGAACTAAAGCCTGGGGCAATAATTATGCAGCAGTTTATAGTACTTATCCAAAATTTAGAGAACGCTCTGGCGCCATAGAAACAATCTCTAAAAGAGTAAACGACTGCATTGAACGCAGCCTAAATGGTGAAGCCTTAGATACAAACAGCAAGGAAATGCTGGCCATAATAAGTTATATCAAATGGCTCGGCTCAGGACTAAAAAAGGGTGAAAAGCCCAATGGAAGTGGTATTATAGAATTACCCTTTTTAGACCGGGAAGCCAGCCCCAAAAAAGGAAAAATTGTGTACGAATCTAAATGCCAAAGTTGTCACCAACCCAATGGCGAAGGCATACTCAATTCCGACCAAAAGAGTTATACATTTCCACCTTTATGGGGCGCTCATAGTTATAATTCTGGTGCTGGATTATATAGGTTATCTAGGTTTGCTGGATATGTAAAAGCAAATATGCCTTTAGGTGCAAGTTATAGCGCGCCTCTACTAACAGATGAAGAAGCTTGGGATGTAGCCGCATTTGTTAATACACAGAAAAGACCGAGCAAAAATATAAATAAAGACTGGCCAAATCTTGCTGGCAAGCCAATTGATCACCCTTTCGGACCTTTTACAGATGGTTTCTCAGAAAAACAACACAAGCTTGGTCCGTTTGAACCCATTAAAATCAAAAGAGCTGAAATGAAAAAAAATAAAACAACGTGAAAAATCTATTAATTCTCATTTCATTTTTATTAATTGGTTTCTCTAAATTAAAAGCCCAAGTTGCCCAACCATATATTCATCATACAGAGCGCGATAAGAATAAAAAAGATACAAATACACTGCAAGCATTCTTTAGAAATGGAGAGTTTTACGGACATGCCAGATACTACTTTATGGCAACAGATAACGACCATGATTTAAAGGATTTTTATGCCAATGCTTTTGGAATGGGAATTGGATACGAAACTGGAAAATTTAAAGGTTTTCAAATTGGCATAAGTGGTTTTTTTATTTATAATCTATTTTCATCAGATTTCAGTATAACAGACGCAAAAACAGGAGTAGGTAGTCGATACGAACTTGGGCAATTTGATATGACAAATCCGCGAAATAAAACGGATATGGACAGATTGGAAGATTTGTATTTGAAATATTCCTCCAACAACTCATATCTTAAATTTGGGAAACAACATATTAGAAGTCCTTTTATAAACCCTCAAGATGGACGCATGCGACCAACTTTAATAGAAGGTGCACTTTTTGAATGTAATGAAGTGAAAAACTTAAAACTAGAGGGCGGATGGATTTTTGGAATATCACCGCGCAGCACGGTGAGTTATTTTGGCATTGGCGAGTCTATGTCAATTTTCCCACCAGGGATAGGGTTAGATGGTAAGAAATCTCAATATCCAGGAAATATAAGCAGTAATGCGATTTATTTAGGCAGTGCAACCTTTCAACTTCCAATCAACGCCAAATTACAACTATTAAATCAACACATTGATCAAGTTTTAAATAGCTCTTTTGCCCAATTAAATGGAGATTTTAAATGGAAAAAAAATAAAAATATCTTTTATGGCGCCCAATATATTCAGCAACATGCGATTGGAAATGGGGGCAATGTTAACCAAAACCTAAGTTATGTTAGAAAAGGAAATGTAGCTCGAACCTTTGGTTTTAGGTTAGGCATAGAAGAAAAAAAGAACTGGCAAATACTGCTAAATTATAATCGCATTACGAAAGATGGAAGGTATCTCATGCCACGCGAATGGGGGAGAGATCCTTTCTTTACCTTTATGGCCAGAGAGCGGAATGAGGGGTATGCAGATGTACATGCAATAAATGTTGTAGCAAATAAAATTTTAGGCTCAAGTGGTTTTAAAATTGAAGCTGCTTATGGGCACTTTTATCTCCCAGATATAAACAATGTTGCATTAAACAAATATGCTATGCCATCCTATTTTCAAGGGAATGTAGATTTACGATATACCTTCAGAGGATTCTATAGTGGTTTAGAAGCCCAATTTTTATATGTTTATAAAGGTCAATTAGGCAATGTATACGAAAATGATAAAAATGTTATTAATAAAGTAAATATGTCTTTGTACAACTTTATATTGAATTACCATTTTTAATGGCTAAAATTACAGATTATGAATAAGGATAATAAATCGACCGAAAAAAGTAGAAGAACTTTTTTAAAAAAATTAGGGATCCTAGGCGCAGGTAGCAGCCTTTTAGCTGGCTCAGGAGAATTGGCTCAAGCTAAAACGCCACATTCATTTGAAAGCAATAAGACTAAAAATAATACGCCACAGACGGTTTCTATCATACAGTCTACCGATGTTCATTGTCAAGTGCATCCTCATGACGAATTATTCTGGGAAAATGATAAGGCAGTTTTCAGAAAAACTGGAGGATATGCACAATTAGCAAGCTATATTAAGAATCAGAGAAAAAAGAACCCAAATACCTTTTTTATAGATACAGGCGATATGTTTCAAGGGAGTGAGCTTTCAGTTAAAACTACAGGAAAAGCAATAGTACCAATATTAAATGAACTTACTTATGACCTTTACCTTCCTGGGAATTGGGAAGTGATTTATTACAAGAAAGCAATGCAAACATTATTAGGCTCACTAAATGCACCTAAAGTTTGCGCTAATATGTATCACGATTTAGGCGATGGTAAAAAGGGTGAACTTATCTTTCATCCCTATCATATTTGGCATGTAGCTGGCATTAAAATTGGTTTCCTTGGGTACACAGACCCTTTAGTTCCTTTAAGGCAATCACCTAATTACAGTAAAGGAATTATCTATACCAAACCAGAGGAAAATATAGAACATTATGTAGATGTATTGCGCAATGACGAAAAATGTGCATTTGTTATAGTACTATCACACCTAGGTTTATCGCAACAAATTGCTTTAGCTAATTCGCCAGAATGCAATGGTGTAGACTTTATATTGGGTGGTGATACCCACGAAAGAGTGCGCGTACCCATAGAATGTAAATACGCTAAAGTAGTTGAACCTGGTGCTTTTGGCTCATTCGTAGGCAGACTAGACTTAACCGTAAACAATGGTAAAATTACTGAAGTTAATTATCACTTAGATGAAATTGATGCATCCAAAATAAAAGCTGATAAGGAAATGCTTGCTTTAATTGCCGAAAACGAAAAGCCATTTGCAGATGATATATATAAAGTTATTGGATATAGCACTGTGCCATTATATCGCTATTTTGTAGTTGAAAATACAATAGATACACTTGTACTAGATGCATTAAAATGGCAAATGAAAGATATTGATATTGTACTTAGCAACGGATTCAGATTTTGCCCACCTAGAACTACTCCAGACCAAAGTGGAAATATTCCTATTACCAATGGTTACCTTTTTGATATGTTACCTGTAGATAGTACAGTTAGAATTGGAAAAGTAAGCGGAAAACAAATACATGATTGGCTAGAAAAAGAATTAAACAATGTTTTTGCCAAAGATGCCTCTAAACGTTTTGGTGGTTGGGTCATTAAATTCAAAGGTATGAAAATTACTTTTAAAGCATATGAAGAAATGGGTAAACGGATTCAAAGTGTTGAAGTAGCAGGAAAGGCGCTAGAGTTAGATAGACAGTATAGCATTTGTGCTTGCGAACGCGATGGAGATCCTTCAGACATGCTTTGCAGAATGCGCAATGTAAATGAAGCCAAAAATACGGAACATACGCTGCATTCTGTGATGCTAAATTATTTAAAATCTAACTCACCTGTTAGTCCAATTTTACCTAATGCAGCAATCATTTTAGATGCACCACAAACTTTATTAACTCAAGTTTATGGTGTTAACTATGAATTTAAGTGAAAAAGAGGTTTCTCCATACAGTAAAACCCGCTCTAGACAGAGCGGGTTTTTTGTTTAGGTGAAGTTTAATAATATTGCACAACTCAAAGGAAAATTAACTTAACTCATTATGAAAACTAAACCCTCAAAATCGTACGATAAACTCATTGAAAATAATAAAGAATGGGCCGCTTCAGTAGTTAAAGACGATCCTGAATTTTTTTCTCGCTTGTCTAATGTACAAAAACCCGAATTTTTATGGATTGGTTGCAGCGATAGCAGAGTTCCGGCAGATAGAATTACGGGAACCCAACCTGGAGAAATTTTTGTTCATAGAAATATTGCCAATATGGTTATTCATACCGACATGAATTTACTTGCGGTATTAGAATATGCCGTTGATCACTTAGAAGTAAGTCATATTCTGGTTTGCGGCCATTATGGTTGCGGAGGTGTTAAGGCTGCCATGTCGCGCCACAACTTTGATTTAATTAATAAATGGATCAGAAATATCAAAGATGTATACAGAATGCACAGAGAAACCATAGATTTTCAAACTAAACCTGAGGAGAGGCTGAATAAATTAATTGAACTTAATGTAGAGGAACAGGTGATGAACCTTGCCAAAACAAGTATCATTCAAAAGTCTTGGAAAAATAAAAAAAGCCCCGAAATACATGGTTGGGTTTATAGTTTAGAAGACGGACTAATTAAAGAAGTTTGCCGAATGACCTATCAAGATCATTTAGATCCATTATATGAATTTGATGATTTATAGTTAACAAAAAATCATTTTATTTGCTAAGCTATGGTATACGAAAAATTATATGCATTAATTGGCAACTTTAATGCAAATCTTATGGCAGATGAGCGAAAAGAAACGCTTCAACCTCTCATACAATATATTCAAGAAAAACAAAATAAGGGAGCACCAACGAATTTAAATTTTATTTGCACACACAATTCTCGAAGAAGTCATTTGTCTCAAATATGGGCGCAAACCATGGCATATCATTTTGGTATAAAAAATATATATTGTTATTCTGGCGGAACCGAAGCTACTGCAATGTTTCCAAAAGTTGTAGAAACCTTGTCTGGTCAGGGATTTCAAGTGCATATGCTCTCTGAATCAGAAAACCCCATATATGCGGTAAAGTTTGCACAAAACGAACAGCCAATTATTTGCTTTTCTAAAGTATATCAACACGATTTTAATCCTAAAAATAATTTTGGTGCGGTGGTAACCTGCAATAACGCTGATGAAGCTTGCCCAATGGTTTTAGGTGCAGAAGCAAGGTTTCCTGTGAAATACAGCGACCCAAAAGCATTTGATAATACGCCACAACAAACAGAAAAATACTTGGAACGAAGCTTAGAAATTGCGCAAGAAATGTGGTGGTTATTTTCGCATATTAACCATTAGTTATTTTAACTGCAGCTTAAGCTGTTTTTTTATTTTTATATCGTCTACGGTTAACTTTTAGGCGATGCTTTAAACTTCCTAATATTATAGGTAAAGGTTAACATATAATATCTGTTTAATACATTGGAGCGGGTATCTTCAATATAGGTCTCCGTTACCGTTCTATTGATATTATTGTTTTGGTTCAGTAAATCGAATACAGACAATTTTACCTCTGCCATACGCTTCATAAACTTATAGGCTATGCCTGCATTCCACAAGAAAAAGTTTTGGTTAAAATCGCTTCCTAAACCAGAAAAATTAGTATAGTTGATATCCGATTGAATTACCCAAGATGAAGTAGGCATCACATTCAATTTTACATTACTGGTATTAATAAAGAAATTACTGTTTTGGGCAGACAAAACGGTGTTTTCTACAAAGTTAATATTGCTGGTATGACTAATCGTAAAATCTACCTGCTCACTTATATTACTGCCTATCACAATGCCTGTATTAATATTAAATGTATTGGCAAAGTTTTGCAATTGATTTACCAAACCAGGAACCTTACTGTAATTCACACCTAGGTTCATGTTAACATTGCTTTTTAAGGCCTTAACTGGAATACCATAGGTAATAAAGCTACGCGCATTTACATTGCCATTTAAGTTAACAGGGCGGGCAATTTGAGAGCCTCTGCTCAATAACATACCATTGTCTAATACAGAATCTCGGGTAGCGGTAAATGTACTATTGGCAATATAATCATCTGTAAAAGTAACCATAGCAAAAACAAAAAAGCTTTGAGAGTTATGCCAATTATTACTTCCGTATCTGCTTAGTAAGGTCTGAGAAAACTCTTGCCTCAAATTTGGATTACCCGCAGATAACATAACCGGGTTAGTATTGTCTATTACATTTTGTAATTGAGTTACGCCCGGATTATTGGTATTGGTTCGATAAAAAAATCTAAATGTATTGGCATTACTAAAATTGTAAGTGAAATTAAGATTTGGCAAAAGATTTTGAAAACTCTTTTCAAAAGTTCTATTTTCTGGAAAGGTTTGTAAACTAGCAATCGTTAAGAATTGTTGAGTTACACCCGCACTAAACTTCCACTTATTTTTGTTTATATTAATGCTTACATTAGCCCTGTGCGTGGTAATCGTATTATCAAAATTATTACTCAATAAGGTATCTATTCTACTATACGCTCCATTGGCGGTATCAAATCTATTGGTGGCGCGCTCTGCCAAGTTGTGATTGAGAATTGGATTATAACTCAATTGTAACTGCGTGCTATCTGTAAGGTTCTCTGTATAGGTAAGATTTGCATTGTAATTATTGCTATTACTATTACTTAAACTCTGCTGCCTTAGCAGGGTATTAACGTAACTTCCAGTTTTAACTAATGCCGTAATATCTGAAATCTGTTTGGTATCATTATTCCTTCTGTTTAAATCATGAATTAGGTTTAAACTTATTGTTCTTCCTGGCTTTTCAAACTTATATCTATACAATACATTATTATTTACATTAAACCCTGTATTAATAGGTTTCTTATAGGTAGAGTTACTATTTAAAAGGGTATCATTTACTGTATTTAATGCCAATTGGTTACTCGTATTTTCATTGCTTTGAAAACTAAATTTTGGCGTGTAAATAATAGCATGTGAAGAATCAAAAGTATGTTCTAATCTTAGGTTAAACCTATTGTTGTAATTATTAGTCTCACTTCCTGTGCTATCCACATAAAACTGTTTTGTTTCTTGGTCTATTAAATACGTTCTATTCGATAGCTGATTAGTAATAGTACTGCTATTGTTAAAAAAATAACTACCACTCACATTGGTTTTAATTCCCCATTTATCAGAATAATTTAATCCAATAGACTGGGTAGTACTTACCCCATTTTGCTGCCCCACCATAAAATCACTCATGGGTCCACCCATGCCACCACCACCTCTTGGTCCACCTCTACCACCCATTGGCATTCTTCCGGCACTACCCGAACCACCAAATAAATCCTGCATCGAAAAATTTTGTTGATTTACATTATTCGATAAACCCAATACAGTAATTCTTCTATCACCCTTAAAAAAATTCATATTACCACCTGCTTGGTACCTATCATTGGTTCCATAGCCTGCATACAACTTACCAAAAGTTCCGTTATTTCTACCCGATTTAGTTGTAATATTCATGGTTTTATCTGTATTCCCATCATTAAAACCAGTAAACTGAGCCTGATCGCTTGCCCTATTAAAAATCTGCACCTTATCAATTATTTCGGCCGGTAAATTTTTGAGCGCCATATTGGCATCGTCGCCAAAAAACTCTTTGCCATCTACCAATATTTTCTTTACATCTTCCCCTTGTGCTTTTACTGTTCCATTTTCAATGGTAATTCCTGGCATTTTTTTCACTAAATCTTCTGCCGTGGCATCTTGGTTTACCTTATAGGCAGCCGCATTAATACTGGTAGTATCCCCTTTTTGCTCTACCCTAATTTGCGTGGCTTCAATCTTTAATTCTTCTAAGGCATTGGTGTTTTTCTCTAATACCACCGCACCCATATATCGGTCTGAACCAACTATCACCTGCTGGGTTTTTGTTTTAAGTCCAACATAGCTAAAACTTATCTGATAGGTATCTGCGGGAAGCCTCTTTACTTGGAAAAAACCTTTTTCATCACTGGCCGAACCAGCTAGTATTTTTCCATCTTTTTTAACAGCTATACTAGCCCCAATAATTGGTTGAAGATTCTCTTTCTCAAAAACTTTTCCTGAAAGGTCAAAAGTTTGGGCCGAACCCAAATAGGGTAGAAAAAGGAATAAGCCAATGGCAAAAGAAAATATCGTTTTCAAATTCATGTAAATAAATAGCGTTCAAAGGTGCAATTTGTTTCGATGATTTCTATACAAAAAGGTTTAAGGATGAAATTTGACCTTGCATTTCAAAAAACTTCTTTAAGTTTGCAATGTCTTTAGGGGTGCCTACTTTGTAAAAACAAAGAAAGCTGAGATCAAACCCTCGGAACCTGAACAGGATAATGCCTGCGAAGGAAAAAGAAAGCTACTTTAGCTAAACAGCGCTGTCACTTTACAAAGGGCTTTAGTAGCACATTTTTGGGTGTATGCCTTTCCGGGTAAAACAACATTGATCAACAAGCCACCTCTGCTTGTTGTTTTTGTTTAACATTATCCGAAAAAAATGAAAAAACACTTTTTAGTATTAGCCTCTTTTGCTTGTCTCTCAAGCATTACTTGGGCTCAAACCGACACCATTTCTAGTAAAAGAAATTTACAAGATGTAGTAATTTCTGCTATTCAGGCTAAACAAAGTACGCCAGTTACTTTTACTACGCTCGATAAAAAGCGTATCCAACAGTTGTATTATGGTGCAGATATGCCCACACTTCTGCAAGTTACACCTTCTGTAAATGCCTACAGCGATAACGGAACTGGTATTGGATACAGTTTCTTTCGCCTCCGTGGTATGGATCAAACTCGTATCAACACAACCATAAATGGTATTCCAGTAAACGATCCCGAAAACCAAGGGGTATTCTTTAATAACTTTGCCGATTTGGCCAGTAGCGCAGAGCAAATACAAGTTCAACGTGGTATTGGTACTTCTACCAACGGAACCTCAGCTTTTGGCGGTAGCATAAACATCCAAACCAAACACTTATCTGCCAAGCCAAGCGCACAGGTTTCTTTAGGCATGGGTTCTTTTGGTTCAAGCCGATTAACAGCCGAAGTGCAAACCGGATTATTAGGTAAACATTGGATGTTCTACGGTAGAATTGGCCAGGTAAAAACCAATGGGTTCAGGCAGAATTCGGGTGCGCAAGTGCAATCGTATCATTTTAGTTTGGGATACGTTAAAAATAGGTCGGTACTCAAATTTAATTTCTTTGGCGGCAACGCGCAAAGCCAATTGGCATACCTGGGATTAAATAAAAAAATCTTTGACGAAAATCCAGTTGCCAATACTTTTACCCACGGAGAAAGCGATGCTTTCAACCAATACTTTAACCAAATACAATACAGCTACGATTTGGGTCGCGGTCAAACCCTTAGTGCTTCCGCCTATTTAGTAAATGGTGCGGCACCTAAATTTCAATTTTTGGCCGAAGGTTGGTATACCTTTAATACCCTAAACATGGCCAATACAACATACTATGTTAATGCACCCGGAGACACAATATTTAGTCCAGGAAATGTGATGACTTCTTACCGTTTAAAACAACAGTTTATGGGTGCTTTTGCCAATTACCAGCTTACTCGTGGTAAATTAGATTTGGTTGCGGGCGTTCACGTAAACCAGTTTCAAGCCGACCATTTTATGGAAGTAAATTGGGCAACCACGATTCCTGCAGCTTTTAAACAAAACCATCAAGTTTATTTTAATACGGGTTTCAAAAACGAGTTAAGTGTTTTTGCTAAACTTAATTATGCCTTCACAGACAGGCTATCTGTTTTTTCTGATGTGCAAGTGAGGCAAACAAGCTTTACATATAAGGGTAAAGACATGGAATTTAGAAAAGAATATGGCAAGGTGGAAGACATGCAGTGGCAATTCGTTAACCCTAGAGCGGGCGCTAGGTTCGGCCTGAACCGATATGTTTCTTTATATGCCATGGCAGGTATGAGCATGCGTGAACCTACGCGTTTTGATTACTTTCAAGACGATTTTGCGCCACGTGATATCAAGCAAAACGAAATTAAACCAGAGCAAGTTGTAAATGTTGAGTTTGGGACCGAGTTAAGTGGATTTGTTAACGGTAAAATTAACGTGTATGCTATGGAGTTTCAAAACCAAATTGTAGGTACAGGTGCAGTAAATAATTTTGGATATAATATAACCGGAAATGTAGGCAGAAGTTATCGCCGTGGAGTAGAAATTGACCTCAGAAAACAAGTTACCAGTTTTTTGACTATTTGGATGAGCTCTGCATTAAGTAGTAATAAAATTGAGCAATTTACACAAACCTATACAGATGAAATTAGCGGCACACCAATTACCCAAACCTATGCAAACACAAACCTAGCTTTTAGTCCGAATCAAATACACAATATTGGCCTAGAAAGCGCTGTTTGGAAAAAACGAATTAACGCTGGTTTATCTTTTAGGCACGTAGGCATGCAGTATCTAGACAATACCAGTAACAAAGATTTGTCGCTGCCATCGTTTAATGTATTAGACTTTCAGCTTGGCTTAAATCCATCATCATTTAGAATAAAAGGCTTGCCACAGGTAAGTCTTCGTGTAAATAATTTGCTAAATGCTAAGTACGCACCATCTGGCAGTTTGGGTGGATTTAATACCATAAGCAGTGAAGGAATTAGAGGCCAATTCCCTCTGTTTTTACCCAACGCTGGTGTAAATTATTTTTGCACGGCAACTTGGGTATTTTAGTATGACTAATTTTAAGAGACAAGTAATAAAACTTGTCTCTTAAAATTTTAAATAAATTATAACCCCAACAATAATTGTAAACTCTTGATCGGATTATTTGAAACATCAATTTGTTTCAGAATATCAATAGCCGCATATCGCTGCGGTGCATTGATCTCAATTATACCTTTTAGCGTTTGAACGGCATTTTCTTTGTCGCCTTTATTCAAATAAGCCATAGCCAAATACCACCTACTCAGTTGAATCAAATCAAACTTTTTAAATGTATTTGCTGATTCTTCAAAATGCAAAATTGCCAAATTTGTAAATCCCGTTTTTAAATAACTATAACCTAGGTACAAATTGTACATCGCCTCATCCTTTTCTTGCGGCTCAAAATGTTGAAATGCTTCAATAGCCAGGTTATAATCGCCCTTATTAAATAATTGCATAGCCTGCGCCTCTAAACTAATGGTGTCTTTGAACGCAGTATCCGTGGTCCAATAATCCATGCAGGGTTTAGCATGCGCATTACATAGTTCTATCATCTCATCTTCTGGAGATTTCACAGATTCTGTAATAATCCATGACCCCAAAAAGGAGGTAATAACCATTGTTAATATGCTAATTATTTTGATCAAGTGTCAATTTTTGGAACATCGAAAATAAGCTACTAAAAAATAGTGTTCTTGAAAATTACACCAATTAACCCATTTTCAAGTTTAATGGAGGATTTAGCATGTTTTGCGACAAATAAGCGCTTAAATGCGACATTTTTGTAAAAACGCTACTTGAACAGCAAAAACCGCCATCGATTTTAAATTAAATTTATTCACAAATTTACGTATCTGTTAAATCAACTTGTTTGATAGGTGTAAATGCACCTACATTTGCATAATTTATACCAACAACAAATAATCTCATGCCAAAAGATAGTAGCATTCACTCGGTTCTCATCATTGGGAGCGGCCCAATTGTAATTGGTCAAGCCTGCGAATTTGATTACAGCGGAAGTCAAGCCGCCCGTTCTCTAAAAGAAGAGGGAATTAAAGTTATTCTAATTAATAGCAATCCTGCTACTATCATGACCGACCCTGTTACAGCTGATCATGTGTATTTGCTGCCATTGGTTCCTGATTCCATCGAGAAAATTTTAAAAGAACACCAAATAGATGCTGTACTACCAACTATGGGCGGACAAACGGCCCTAAACCTAGCCATTGAATGCGATGAAAGGGGTTTATGGAAAGAATACAATGTGCGCATGATTGGTGTAGATATTGCAGCCATCGATACCACAGAAAATAGAGAAAAATTCCGCCAAAAAATGATTGATATTGGCGTTCCAGTAGCCGATTCAAAAGTGGCAAACTCCTTCTTAGAGGGTAAAGAAATTGCACAAAAAATTGGTTTTCCATTAGTTATTCGCCCAAGTTACACGCTAGGTGGTTCAGGTGGTGGTTTTGTATGGGTAAAAGAAGAATTAGATGCCGCCCTCCAACGCGGATTATCTGCATCACCTACACATGAGGTTTTAGTTGAAAAAGCTGTATTTGGATGGAAAGAATATGAATTAGAATTGCTGCGCGACCAAAACGACAGTGTGGCTATAATTTGTACCATAGAAAACTTCGACCCAATGGGAATTCATACGGGCGATTCCATAACGGTCGCGCCTGCTATGACACTCAGCGATACGGTTTTTCAACGCATGCGCACCATGGCAATTCACATGATGCGCTCTATTGGTAATTTCGCCGGTGGTTGTAATGTGCAATTTGCGGTTAATCCTGAAGATGAAGCCATTATTTCTGTAGAAATTAACCCACGCGTTTCTCGATCGTCTGCCTTAGCCAGTAAAGCTACTGGATATCCAATTGCAAAAATTGCCGCCAAATTAGCCATTGGATACCACTTAGATGAACTTAAAAACCCAGTAACAAAGACCACTTCGGCTTATTTTGAACCTGCCATTGATTATGTAATAGTAAAAATCCCACGCTGGAATTTTGATAAATTTAAAGGCGCAAACAAAACCCTTGGCCTGCAAATGAAATCTGTTGGGGAAGTAATGGGCATTGGAAGAACTTTTATTGAAGCATTACAAAAAGCCACACAAAGTTTAGAAATTAAACGCAATGGATTAGGTGCAGATGGCTACCAACAAAGAAGACTAGAAGACATTGTAGAAAAGCTTAAAAACCCTAGCTGGGATAGAATTTTTGCCGTAAAAGATGCCCTAAGTTTAGGTATGCCCATTTCGTCGCTAGAAAAAATTACCCGCATAGATCGTTGGTTCCTGACACAAATTAATGATATGGTGCGCCTAGAAAGCGATACCAAACGTTTTAACCTGCAAACTTTACCTAAAGAATTGATGGTAGAACTAAAACAAAAAGGGTATAGTGATATTCAAATAGCCTACTTACTGGGAGGAGATACTACAGAAGATGAAGTTTGGGATCTACGAAAATCTATGGGAATCCACCGAATCTATAAAATGGTAGATACTTGTGCCGCCGAATTTCCTTCACCAACAAACTATTTCTACTCAAGCTTCGATGGAGAAAATGAAAGCATCCCTAGCAATCGCAAAAAAGTAATTGTTCTTGGATCGGGTCCGAACCGAATTGGACAAGGAATTGAATTTGACTATAGCTGCGTGCACGGACTTCTAGCCTCGAAAGAATCGGGTTTTGAAGCGATCATGATTAACTGTAACCCCGAAACAGTAAGTACCGATTTTGACATGGCAGATAAATTATATTTTGAGCCTGTATTCTGGGAAGCCTTGCGTGAAATTGTAGAGCTTGAAAAACCTGTTGGGGTTATTGTGCAGCTGGGTGGACAAACAGCTTTAAAGTTGGCTAGAAAACTAGAAGCAATGGGGGTTAAAATTATTGGTACCAGCTTCGCAAATATGGATATTTCTGAAGACCGCGGTAGCTTCTCAGATTTATTGAAAGAACTAAACATCCCATACCCAGATTATGGCGTTGCCGAAGATGCAGACGAAGCCATTGTTGTGGCCAATCGAGTAGGTTACCCAGTATTGGTTCGACCAAGTTATGTGTTGGGCGGACAAGGCATGAAGATTGTAATTAATGACGATGAATTAGAGCAAGCAGTTATAGAATTACTGGGAGATTTACCGGGTAACCGCGTTTTAATCGACCATTTTTTAGATAGGGCAGAAGAAGCCGAGATTGATTTAATTTGTGATGGTCAAGATGCTCACGTTATTGGCATGATGGAACACATAGAGCCAGCAGGTATTCATAGTGGAGATAGTAGCGCAGTTTTACCACCTTTCGGACTGAGCCAAAAAGTACAGGATACCATGGAAGAATACGCCAGGAAATTAGCAATTAAAATGAATATTTCTGGTTTATTAAATATTCAATTCGCCATAAAAAATGAAAAGGTTTATGTAATTGAAGCCAATCCAAGAGCCAGTAGAACCGTGCCTTTTATAGCCAAAGCATACCAAATACCATATATTAATATTGCTACTAAAATTATGTTGGGCGTAAATAAACTGAGCGACTTTACCTTCGAGCGTAAATTGGTTGGATATGCCATTAAAGAACCCGTGTTTTCATATGAAAAATTCCCAGAGGTTAAAAAGGAGCTCGGACCAGAAATGAAATCAACAGGTGAAGCAATTAGGTTCATAAAAGACCTTCAAGACCCATACTTCAGACAATTGTACAAAGAAAAGAGTATGTACCTAAGCAAATAATTGCCTGGGTATTTACTCAAATAAACGATCTGGTTCTGGAACTTTAAAAACCAATTTGTTGGTTCCAAAAAAGTTTAAAAAAATATTAATGAAAATGGCCAAGATGTTCGATACCAAAGGGCCATTCTCCGTTAAATAAGTAGCAATAAAATCAAATTCCATTTGGGTGGCCATGCTAGCAAACCATTGGTTGGGGTGCAAAATATGATCGAATACAAAATTTACAAGCAAGTAAACCACAAAGGTAATACCGTATACCATTATATATTTAAGTAGGTACTTTTCGTCTTCTTCGGTTTGGTCTATATAGGTCCAAAATTTGTTTAAGGTAAAGCCTACAAAGAAACCCATGATATATCCTATGGCCTTAGACACCAAGTTTAAGGCAGGATATTGAAGAGAAATAAGCCAAAAAACACCTAAACTAACTCCCGCACTCGTAGCCCCAACTATCCCAAATTTTAAAAATTTGCGTATGGTGGGATATTGGCGCAGCCACATCCTAAACTTTTGTATTTGGTGCATCAACATAAAGTGTCAAAAATAGTTGTTTTTGCCTGCATACTATTATGCCAAACAAAAAATTATTCTTTAAATTTACTTAATTTGAAATCAAGCCTTTATCGGCAAAACTGAAATACGCTTTGTTTCCAATAATAATGTGGTCGCTGATAATAATATCTAAAAATCGAGCGCCTTCTCTTAACTTTTTAGTAATGTTAATGTCTTGCTGACTAGGCTGCAAGTTGCCAGAAGGATGATTATGACATAATATAATGCTGCTGGCTAATTGGTCTAAAGCCAGTTTAAAAATTACTTTTGGATCAACCACAGTGCCTGCAACACCTCCAACACTTACGCGCTTTTTACCAAGCACCATATTATTGCGATTAAGGAGCAGAATCCAAAATTCTTCATGCCTGTAATCTTCCATAAATGGTTCAAAATAATTATAAGCATCTCTGCTGCACAAAATTTTGGTAATCTTCTTCGCTTCTTCCTCACGCTTTCTTCTACCCAACTCTAAAGCAGCATTCAGAATAATTGCCTTCGCAGTTCCAATACCATGAACAGTTGTTAGCTCTGCAAGTGTCATGCGACTCAATTCACTCAAATTTTGATTGGCACGATTGAAAACTTCATAACCAAGTTGTAAGGCTGAAGCCTGCTTATTTCCACTTCCTATTAATATGGCAAGTAACTCGGCAATATGTAAACTTGAAGCGCCATGTGCATACATTTTCTCTCTAGGCCTCTCATCCTCTGCTAATTGCTTAATTCCGAATGATGGGGTATTTTTTGATTGTTCCATGATTCAAATGTATTTGCCTTTTTACTCAGTCACAAGCGCAAGCATAAATGAAATCAGGAAATTAGGATAAACGAAAAAAGCCGCCCATGGGGCAGCTTTCTACTATTTTGATAGAACGAATTACTAGTTTTTCTTGCTAGCTTTCTTAGCAGCAGCTTTTGGTGCAGCCTTCTTCTTAGCTTCAACAGCAGTTCCAACTTTAGCAACCACCTTAGCTAACTTAGATTTTTGGTTAGCAGCTTTATTCTTATGGATAATGCTACGCTTTGCCAATTTATCTAACATAGAACTTACTTCTCTAAGTAAAGTTTCTGCCTCACTTTTAACAGTGCTCTCGCGTAAGCGCTTAGCTAAAGTACGTGTAGTTTTAGCTTGGTAACGGTTACGTAAACGCTTTGTAGCGCTATTTCTAATTCTCTTTTTTGCTGAACTATGGTTTGCCATTTTCTAATTACTTTTCTTTTTCAATACCCTTTTTACTCGCTTAAAGGGAGGGCAAATATAGGCTTTTGTAAATAAAATCAAAAGCCCAAATAAAAATTATCCTCAAACTGAGAAACTTTCACCGCAACTACATGTACGTGAGGCATTTGGATTGTTGAAAGTAAATCCTTTCCCATTTAGTCCATCTGTGAAGTCTAATTCGGTTCCAAACAAATAAAGTACTGAACGCTTGTCTGTTACAACTTTTACGCCGTTGTCATCAAATATTTCATCTCCAGTTTTTGCTTGGTTATCGAAGTCTAATTTATAAGATAATCCCGAACATCCTCCGCTTTCAACGCCTACTCTCAAAAAATAAGAATTGTCGTACTGTTGTTCGCTCATTAATTGCGCTATTCTGTTTTTTGCTTTTTCACTTACGGTAATCATATGGTCTGCATTTTGATTTACAAAAATACAAGTTTATTTAATAAGCCATGCTAATGGCTAAATTGTTTTTGATTAAATTTGACACAAATAATTCATTATGGTAACTAACATACGTACAATAGCTATCGCTGGTGCTGGAACGATGGGAAGTGGAATTGCGCAAGTTACTGCTACAGCAGGCTACAAAACCATTTTATTTGATATTGAACCAAAGATGCTTCAACAGGCAGAAACAAATATCAAGAAATCTTTAGCTTTTCTATCCAGTAAAGGCAAAATTTCTGCAGCCGAAGAGGAAACGATTTTAACCAATATTACATACACAAATCAATTATCAGATTTAAAAGCCGATTTAATCATTGAAGCAATCCTAGAAAAATTGGAAATTAAACATCAATTTTTTCAACAAGTTGCCGAACTAAATGGATCAAATTGCATCTTAGCCAGCAATACTTCTTCCATTCCAATAACTCAAATTGCAGCTAAAGTGCCCAATCCTGAGCGCTTTTTAGGCATACATTTTTTTAATCCTGCGCCAATTATGAAGCTAGTAGAAATCATTAGTGGGGTTCAAACTGATCCTACCATTGCTACTAGCTGTAAAAAATTAATTGAAGATATGGGTAAAACATGTGTAATGGCCAAAGATGCACCAGGTTTTATTGTAAATCGCGTGGCACGCCATTATTATGTTGAAGGCTTAAAAACCCTCGAGGAAAATGTTGCCGATTTTGAAACCATTGATGCCCTTATGGAGAGTTCTGGCTTTAAAATGGGGCCGTTCAAACTCATGGATTTAATTGGTGTTGATACTAATTTTTCTGTTACCAGTAGCATGTATCAACTCTTTCACCAAGATGCGAAATTTAGACCAAGCCGCATACAGCAACAACTGGTAGATGCAGGTTTTCATGGTAAAAAAACCAAACGGGGTTTCTATGTATATCCTTAAATCAGAAATTACAATTCGCCTTGCCTCACTTACTGATATCCCTGCCATTACAGAGATATACAATGAGGCTATTTTAAACGGAACTGCCACCTTTGATACAGAGATTAAAACCATTGCCGATCGAACAACTTGGCTCAACCAACACATAGGAAAATACCCAGTTTGGGTTGCTTATTATCAAAATGTATTAGTAGCCTGGTGCTCTTTAACTCAATACAGCGATAGGGCCGCTTATGCCGCTACTGCCGAAGTTTCAGTCTATGTTCATTATCAATATAGGGGTCGTGGACTTGGCAACCTATTAGTTGAACATTTGGTAAATCAAGCGAAATACTTACAATTACATTGTTTACTTGCTCGAATTACTGAAGGAAATGATACAAGCATACGTTTGCATCAAAAATATGGGTTCAAAGTGGTAGGCGTGATGCGTGAAGTGGGATTCAAATTTGGAAAGTTCTTAGACGTAACGCTAATGCAATGGGTTTTCGATAAAAAAGAATAAGGAAGTATGAATAAAAAAAATATCTTACTAAAAATAGTATGCCTATTCCTCATCATAGGTATGGCCTGTAAAAAAGATAAAAGACAAATCTCTAATCAAGATTTCTTTCCGGCAGTAAATGTAGACTTTTACATAAACCTCGACCTGCCCTTGTACTCCGATTTAAACTTCCCCAATAATTATGTGTACGAACCAAATTATGGATACAGACAACGTGGCGTTATTGTATACAATACAGGCTTCAGTGGTCCAGACCAATTCGTAGCATTCGATAGATCTTGCCCCTTTAAGGTAGATAGTTCTTGCAGCTTTGTAAGCATGGATAGCACTAATTTATATTACAGATGCGGACAATACACGGGCAGTAAAGGGAGTTTTATTCCTTGTTGTAATTCTAAATTTTTTGCGAGTAATGGGAGCCAAGCGCAAGGTCCAGCCGATAGACCTTTACGGCAATATTATGTTACCATGAGCGGCAGAATGCTCCATGTAACCAATACCCCAAATTTTTAAAATTTACCAAATTCCATTTCGCCTACATCATCCATTTCTTTCAATCGCATGATTTGATCCAAGGCATCTGGAACAACATCACTACAAATGGTAATAAAACTATTTTTAGTGGCGTTTTTAATAGCAAAATCAATAGCTTCAGATTCTTTTTTGATGATGGTAACTTTTTTGTTGGAATCAATTTCGGTTATACCCTTCATCATTAAATCTATAATCTCTTGCTCGGTTCTGCCTCTTAAATTTTTATCTTGTCGGATAATAATTTCATCAAACATTTTTGCAGCCAGTTTTCCTAATGCTATCGTGTCTTCATCTCTTCTATCTCCTACTCCTGCAATAATTCCTACATGTTTAGCATCTACCTTTTGCAACATATCTGCTATGGCTTGAAAGCCAGCAGCATTATGTGCATAATCTACCATCACTTCAAAATTCTTGAACCTAAAAATATTCATCCTGCCTGGGGTTTGTGCCGGACCAGGAATAAAGGTTTGCAGGGCAATGCGCATATCCTCTATTTTAAAGTTTCTAATAAATCCTGCCAACAGTGTAGGTAAGATATTTTGAATATTATAACTAGCCCTACCACCAAAGGTAAGCGGAATATTCACCGCTTTTTCAACCCTAATTTTCCATGTTCCTTTACAAATAGTAACATACCCGTTTTCAAAAATCGCTGCTAAACCTCCTGCTTTCATATGGGCCTGAACCAATTCATTGTGCTCATCCATAGTGAAAAAAGCAAGCTTACAATTGAGGCCTTTTGCCATTGCTGCTGTATACTTATTATCTGCATTTAATATGGCATAACCATTAGGCAAAACACTATTGGGAACAACTGCTTTAACGCGCGCCAACTGGTCAATCGTATCTATATCTTGGAGTCCTAGATGATCTTCTGCAATATTCGTTACAATAGCCATATCACAATTATGAAAACCTAATCCCGATCGCAAAATACCACCACGTGCACATTCTAATACAGCAAAATCTACGGTTGGATCTTTCAATACAAATTCGGCACTAACCGGACCCGTGCAATCTCCTCGCATCATCAATTGATTTTGTATATACACCCCATCGGTTGTTGTATACCCAACCTTATATCCCATGGTTTTTACCATATGCGCCATTAAGCGAGTAGTAGTGGTTTTTCCGTTGGTTCCAGTTACAGCAATAATAGGTATGCGTGCACTTGACCCCGGAGGATACAACATATCTATAACAGGCTCTGCCACATTTCTTGGCAAGCCATCAGCAGGGTCTATATGCATTCTAAATCCAGGAGCTGCGTTTACTTCTAACACTGCACCTCCATTTTCAGCAATGGGCACGCTTAAACTTTCGGCCATTATATCTATACCACATATATCCAAACCAATAATACGGGCAATACGCTCACACATAAATATATTGTCTGGATGTACAAAGTCTGTAACGTCTGTAGCCGTTCCACCTGTGCTTAAATTGGCTGTTGGCTTCAGCCATAATTCTTTACCACTTGGTAAAATGCTCTCTAAGCTTAACTCGTTTTGTTTTAAAATATCTAAAGTAAACGCATCAACTTTAATACTGGTAAGCGTTTTTTCATGTCCATACCCGCGGCGTGGGTCACGGTTGGTGATGTCTATAAGCTCTTGTATGCTGTGCACACCATCGCCCAACACAGCAGCGGGCTTGCGAATAGCAGCAGCCACAAATTTATAATTTACCACCAAAACCCGGTGGTCTAAGCCAGTAATAAATCGTTCTACAATAATGGCTCTGCCATATTTTTTTGCGGCTTCCATGCCTTTTACAGCATCTTCCCAATTGTTGATATTGGTAGTTGCTCCCTTACCATGGTTACCATCTACTGGCTTAGTAACAATGGGATATTTAATACTTTCAATGGCTGCCTGTAAACCCTCTTCGGTATATATAATTCTACCCTTTGGCACAGGTATTTCTGCTGCTTCAAGTAAATTTTTTGTTTCTTCTTTGTCGCATGCAATATCAACGGCAATGCTGCCTGTGGTGCTGGCAATGGTAGCCCTAATGCGTCTTTGGTTTACGCCATAGCCAAGCTGAACCAAAGAATGTTTATTTAATCGTATAAACGGAATCCCTCTTGCTGCCGCCTCATCTACAATGCATCCCGTACTCGGACCCAAGCGTTCGTCTTCTCTAATCTCTCTGAGGTTTTGTATATCTTCTGATAAATCATACGCTTCACCCGCAATAAGGGCTTCTGCAATTCGCACCGAAGCTTTGGCCGTATATATACCGGCCTTTTCTTCCATATAACTAAATACTACATTGTATATGCCATGCTTACCCGTAGAACGGGTTCTTCCAAAACCACATTCCATTCCCGCCAAAGTTTGTAGCTCCAATGCAATATGCTCTATCACATGCCCCATCCAGGTACCTTCTTTTACCCTAATAAAAAAACCGCCCGCAGTACCCACAGAACACCTATGCGAAAACATACTTGGAAACAAAGCAGCTAAGCGCGTATCAAAACCATCAATTTTATGGGTTGGCCTTTCTTCCATTTCCTCCAAATCTAATCGCATTTGAATAAGTTTATGCCTACGTATGCTCCAGTAATTTGGGCCACGCATAACTTTAATATCTAATATTTTCATTTTGTAGGATTGGTAATTTTATCACAATATACTTCATCAATTTATATTTCAAAATTAAGGCATAAAAAAAGCAGCTATTTTTTGAAATAGCTGCTTTTTAATTATTTGGTTAATATGGATTAAAACTCATCTATTAAAATATTAACTAAATCTATTAGAAGCCAGATTCCATAACCACCAATAGTTAAAATAAAAAGAATATTCCATATAATTGGTTTCCTCTTATACCACCTATGAGCGGCTATAGGCCACAAGCAAATCAATAATAAAACAAGAATTAACTTTTCATCTATATCCTCAAATTGGATTGATTTAGGAGTATCTTCTTTATCATTCTCATTTAAAACAACATTACTCTGAATTTGTGGTGCTCCTAATTTCTCTCTACCAAATCCAATTGATTGCTCTTTTTTGCTTTCATTTTTAACAGGAAATGAGGCATAAACCTTACTACCAAAAATTAAAAAGGCAGCTAAAAAGTAAATGAATAGTTTGTTGGTGTTTTTCATGGATAATATTGTTAATTTGTTTGTCAAACAATAATACGAAAGACTGGAAATGAAATTAATTTTAATCATACTATTTTTTTTTATTTTTATTCAAAATTCTAATAGTCAGCATTCTAAAGATTATGAAATGATTGGCACGTTGCAATTAGCTACACAAGAAATCATTAGTTTTAAACTTACGTTTAAAGCAGATGAAGATGGAAAAATTGAGGGAACCAGCCTAACAGATATATTGGGTTCAGACCGAACCGAAAGCACCATAAAGGGAAATATAAATTGGGAAAAGAAAATACTCTCCTTTCACGAGATAGAAAATATTAACACAAAATCACAAGCCGATAAGGCAAGCTTTTGCTACTTACAGGTAACCAACGCCAATATAAAAATGGTGAAAGGAAAAACCATTATCCAGGGAAAATTTACAGGAAAATACAGTGATGGAAAAAATTGCGTAAACGGACAATTGTATTTAATTGGATCAGACTATATTAATGCATTGGCGAAAAAGCATTTGCATTCAGACTATGGTAAAAACAAAGATTCGCTGCTAAAAATGCAGCAGCAATTTGCAGATATTAGCGCTAAAGTAGGCAACAATTATTTACGCAGCAATGAAGCTTTGAGTCTTACTTGGAAGAGTGATGATATCCTTATTGAAGTATGGGATGCTAGGCAGGCAGACAGTGATGAAATTGCTATTTATGTAAATGAGAAAAAAGTGATCGATTCGTTTATTATTAAAGCAGAAAAGAAAACCTTGGTTATTCCATTTCCTGAAAAAAGCGATGCGATTGTTCGGATACATGGATTGAGCGAGGGTAAATTTAGGCTATGTACTGCCAATCTTACACTCCGAGATGGCCAAAATACTACCGATGTAGTTGCCATTATGAAGCAGGGAGAAAATGTTATTGTTAAACTTAAAAGAAATTTATAATACTGTATTTATTTAAAACTATTTATCGTTTTTACCCACTCGTATCTTACTTTAGCGCTATGAAAAAACTTCATTTACTTGCACTTTTAGCCATAAGTGCCATGTTTCTTTTACCTGCTTGTACCTTTCAAAAACGTGTGCATAATCGAGGGTTTCATATAGATTGGAACGCAACTAAAAGTAGCACAAGAACAAAAGATATCGTTCAATTACCAAAACTAAAGAAGCCTGCAATAAGCAAAGAATCAGAACTATCTATGCTTGATTCTATCCCAAAAGTAGTTGGCAATACAACGCCTGAACCCATACCACAAACAATAATTGAAGCAGGTATAGGCGAACCCATACTATTGCCCCAAGCAAAAGAAGATTTTTTTAAAAAGGAATGGAATGTAAAGCAGGAAAAATATAAAAAAATAGTTGCGCCTTTGGCCAAACAGGTAGAAAAAGAAATTAATATCTTGGCTATTTTCGGACTCCTATTCGGATTAATTAGTATTGGTTTAATCTTTGGAATATTCCTTTTCAGTACAGAATTATTTGCACTCTTCTCTATATTCCTAGGTGTTTTTTCTATCGTTTTAAGCGCCATTTCGCTACGCCAGTTTAGCACCAATCCAGAGCGCTGGGCGGGCAAAGGTATTGCCATTGCGGGTTTAATTTTAGGTATTACGGCTATTCTATTTTGGCTTTTAGTGTTTATGTTTTTACTCATTTATATTTTATCCTTCGGTGGAGGAATCATATAACCCTATCGCATCTCAAACTTGGTTCAAACAGGGTAAATTATGCATAAAAACATAACTATAATTTGCCTAATTAGCGGCTAAACTTATCTTCGCAAACCATTAATTAAATTAGGTATTGGAAAAGCAAAAAGGAAAACTCATCTCTATTGGCGGAGCTGAAGATAAAGGAACTGATTTAGAGCACGGTTTTGTGCAACGAAATCGCTTAAATTTTTTTGAACTAGGTATTCTAAAACGCATTGTGAATGAGGTTGGCGGAACAGATAAACGCATTGAGGTAATTACCACCGCGTCTTCTATTCCTGACGAAGTTGGTGATAATTATTTAGATGCTTTTGGGAAAATTGGTTGCAATAATATTGGTATTCTATCTATCAGAAACCGCCAAGATGCTGCAAATGAAGAATACATTAACCGAATTAAAAACTGCGATGGGGTTATGTTTAGCGGTGGCGACCAACTTCGCTTAACGTCTATCTTCGGTGGCACAGAAATTTATCAAATCTTACACGACCGACTTCAAACAGAAAGCTCTTTTATCATTGCCGGTACCAGCGCTGGTGCCATGGCCATGAGCAATACCATGATTTACCAAGGTAAAAGCGATTTAGCCCACTTAAAAGGTGAGGTTAAAATTACTACTGGATTAGCCTTTGTTGCAAACGTTATTATCGATTCTCATTTTGATAAACGTGGCAGGTTTAATCGTTTGGCTCAGGCGGTTGCCAGCAATCCACAATGCACGGGTATCGGACTCGGAGAAGACACGGGTGTTGTTATTACCAATGATAATGAATTAGAGGTAGTGGGCAGCGGAGCTGTAGTTATTGTTGATGGCAAAGATATTCAACACTCCAATATCACAGATATTTCTGAGGGCGCTCCAATATCTATTGAAGGACTCAAGGTAAATATTTTGGTAAAAGGAAACGGCTACTTGCTTAAACAAAGGAAGTTCCAACAAATAGCCGCTTCAGCAATAACAGAATAAATTTATTTCCAGCCTCCACCCAAAGCTTTGTATACATTTACACGTGTTTGTAATTGTTTCTTGCGCACTTCAACCAATTCTATTCGCGCTTTTAAAGAGCTGTTTTGGGCAATAAGAACCTCTAAGTAATTCGCAGAACCTGTCATATATAAGTCTTTAGCAATCTCTGTAGCCTGAACCAATGCATTTACCTCGTTGCTTTTATGTTGGTGAATTTCTGCCAAATTTTTAATGGCAGCTAGTTCATTATTTACCTCTACATATGCATCCAAAATAGCTTTTTGATAATTATACAAGGCCTCTAATTGATTCGCATTAGCTATTTTAAACTGCGATTTAATGGCACTTCTATTAATAAGTGGTGCAGTTAAATTACCAATAAGTGCGTAGGCAAATGAAGCTGGATTTAAAAATAAATATTGGGTAGAAAATGCCTGAAAGCCAACAGTGCCATTGATGGCAAAAGAAGGATAAAAAGCAGCGTTAGCAGCTTTTACATTGAGCTTTGCCGCTTCCACTTGTAAGGCGGCCTCCCGTAAATCTGGTCGGTTCTTGAGCAAATCTGATGGTACCCCACTAATTAATAATTGCTCTTTATTATTTAAAAACAAAGCCTTATCGCGCGGCATTTCTTGCGGATATCTACCCAATAAGGCGTGTATAAAATTTTCTTGAACAATAATTTGCTGCTTTACTTCTACTTCTAAAGCAAGAGAGTTCAAATATTGCGCCTCAAATTGCTTTACAGCCAATTCCGTTGCAGCAGCAGCCTCTTTTTGAATCTTAATAATTTCATACGCCTCTTTCTGAATGCTGCTGGCAGTTCGCACAATGTCTAATTCAGTATCGAGCGCCAATAGGCCATAATAAGCATTAGCCACCTCTGCAATGAGTTGGGTATTTAATAGGTTCAAACCGTCTTTACTTGCCATGTATTTCAGCACAGATGCTTTTTTTCTATTCCGTAATTTCCCCCAAACATCTGCCTCCCAACTTGTCTGAAAACCCATAAAAAAGTCGGGTAAGTGCGTTGGAACAATTTGTCCAGGTGTCATAAATGTAGAGGCATTTCCTGCACCATCCATGGTATACAAGCCAAATTTTCTTTGCGCAGGCATTATAGACGCACTTATGTTTGGGAAAAGCAAACCTTTATTTAAATGAAGTTCTGCTTGTGCAATCTCAATTTTTTGCGCTCCAGATAAGAGTCTGTAATTATTTTTTAATGCCGTTTCTATTAGATTTACTAGCACGCTATCTTCAAAAAATGTTCGCCAATTTACCAAGTTCACGGCACTGCTGTCGTTAACCTGGTTAAAGTGCTTTGGCAAGTCTTGTATGGCTCTGTTTGATCCTAATTCTAGGGGTTTACAAGCCAGTAAAAAACTGCCTAGTAAAAAGATTAGAACAAGGTTAAATATGCTATTTCTATACATGGTATTTCTCTCTTGATTTAACAATTTATTTTATTGCACTTCTGTTTACTATACGTTCAGAAATGCTGGCAAAAATGTAATACAAACCTGGAATGATAATTACACCAAACACAGTTCCAAAAAGCATTCCTCCTGCCGCTGCAGTTCCTATGGTTCTGTTGCCAATGGCTCCAGCGCCGCTGGCTAACATCAGCGGAATGAGTCCAGCAATAAAGGCAAAGGAGGTCATTAAAATTGGCCTTAACCTAGATTTAGATCCCTCAATTGCCGCTTCAAATGGACTTAATCCTTCTTTCTGCTTAAGAATAGCAAACTCAACAATTAAAATGGCATTTTTACCCAATAATCCTATGAGCATAACCAATGCCACTTGCGCATAAATATTATTCTCTAAACCAAGAACATACAACAAGAAAAACGAGCCAAAAATGCCAGTTGGCAGAGATAAGATTACAGGAAGTGGAAGCAGAAAACTCTCGTACTGGGCAGATAATAGTAGGTAAACAAAAATTAAACAAATAATAAAAATAAATATAGCCTGATTTCCAGCTAAAATCTCATCGCGGGTCATGCCACTCCAAGCATAGGCAAAACCTCTTGGTAATTTTTCATCACCAACTCTTTTTATGGCTTCAATTGCTTCGCTGCTGCTATAGCCTGGTGCAGGTTCGCCATTTACCATTGCAGAGGTATACATATTGTAGCGGGTAAGTTGTTCCGGACCATAAACTCTTTCCATTCTTACAAAGGCAGAATAGGGAACCATCTCTCCAGATTTATTCTTGGCATATAACTTCAATATGTCCTGAGCTTGCGCCCTGTAATTTGGTTCAGCCTGAACCATTACTTTGTACATTTGCCCAAATTTAATAAAGTTAGTGGCGTAAAAACTACCTATTAGCGATTGTAAATTATCCATTGCCTCCTCAATTGAAATGCCTTTTTGGGCAGCCATCTCTCGATCTACGTGAATAATGTATTGCGGAAAAGTAGCATCAAACGAAGAGAATGCCGATTTAATTTCTTTTTGAGTATTAAGTTCCTTTAAAAAATCATTAGCCACTTTTTGCGTGTATTGTAAATCGCCTTTGCCGGTTTTATCTTGTATCCTAAACTCAAAACCACTCGCATTTCCATAACCTGGCACAGCAGGTGGTGGGAAGTATTGAATGCTGGCATCGGTAATATGTTTGGTTTTTTCTTCAACCAATTGAATTACTTCTTTAACGGTTTCTTTTCTATCGCTCCATGGTTTTAAGCTTATAGTACCCATACCAAATGAAGCTCCCGAACCATCCGTTAACAAACTAAATCCAGCCAAAGCAGATACCGATTCTATAGCTGGAATATCTTTTATAGAACGCTGAATTTCATCCATAACTTGTTCAGTTCTTTCAATGGTAGAACCCGCAGGAGTTGTAACATTGGCATAAATAGTGCCTTGGTCTTCAGTTGGAATAAAGCCAGATGGGAGAATGTTAACCAAGCCAATAGTTCCAATTGAAAATGCCAATAACATTAAAACAGTAATAATTCTTCTATTTATTATTTGAGTTAATAGCTTAATATACTTATTCGACAATTTTTCATATTGAATATTAAAAAGTGTAAAAAAATTATTGAGCCAATTTTTCTTTTTTCGAATGGTATGTGTGTTTTTTAGCATAATAGAACATAAGGCTGGAGTTAGTGTTAAGGCATTAACTCCAGAAATTACAATGGCAATAGCCATAGTAATAGAAAACTGTCGATAAAAAACACCTACAGGTCCATTCATAAAGGCAACGGGAACAAACACTGCCGACATTACCAAGGTAATAGCCACAATAGCCCCGCTTATCTCCTTCATAGATTTTATGGTAGCTGTTTTGGCGTCTACATGATATTCTTCCATTTTAGCATGCACAGCCTCAACAACTACAATAGAATCATCTACCACAATTCCAATGGCCAAAACCAAGGCAAAAAGGGTTAACAAATTAATAGAGAAGCCAAAGAGTTGCATAAAGAAAAAAGTACCTATCAAAGATACGGGTACTGCAATAGCTGGAATTAAGGTTGATCGCCAATCTTGTAAGAAAATAAACACAACCAATGCCACCAAAAGGAATGCTTCTAATAAGGTTTTTATAACCTCATGAATAGAGGCATCTAAAAAGCGAGAAACATCATAACTAATGGTATAATCCATGTTTGGCGGAAAAGTGGTTCTTTTGAGTTCGGCCAACTTACTTTTTACATTGGCAATTACTTCACTAGCGTTTGAACCAGGTCTCTGTTTTAAAATAATAGCAGCAGATGGTTTACCATTTTCTTTAGAAAGCACATCGTAATCGAGCGATCCAAATTCAATTTCTGCTACATCTTTTAAGCGAAGAAATTCCCCACTGGCATTCGCTTTTAAAATGATGTTTTCATAATCAATTTTCTCAGTGTATTTACCAGTATATTTAATTACATATTGCAATGATTGCGCCTTTCTGCCAGAACTCTCACCTACCTTACCCGGAGCAGCCTCTACATTCTGACTTCGCAAGGCTGCAATAACATCGGCTGCAGAAATTTCGTAGGTAGCTAATCTATCCGGTTTGAGCCAAACGCGCATAGAATATTCTCTTTGTCCCATGATATCCGCAAATCCAACTCCGTTTATCCTTTTGAGTTCAGCCAATACGTTGATATCAGCAAAATTGTAAATAAACTTTTCATCTAGTGTTGAATCTGTACTTACCAAGTTTAAGTATAACAACATGCTGTTCACTTCTTTCTCTGTTACTACCCCAGCTTTAATAACCTCTTCTGGCATTTCATCGAGCACTGTAGTTACTCTGTTTTGTACATTAACCGCAGCTACATCTGGATTTGTTCCTACTTCAAAATACACCTGAATAATACTCGTGCCATCGTTACCCGATACAGAGGTCATGTATGTCATACCAGGAACACCATTTATCGCTCTTTCTATGGGTGTAACTACTGCCTTAGCACATACCTCTGCATTGGCTCCAGTATATTTAGTGGTAACAGTAACCGCAGGTGGAGCAATATCTGGATACTGCGTAACGGGCAACTGAGTGAGCGATAATAAACCCATTAATAAAATTATAACCGACACCACAATAGATAATACCGGTCTATGAATAAATTTTTCTACCATACTAATACGCCTATTTTGCCTGTAATGCTTTAATGATAGTTATTGGGTTAATCATTTCAGGTATTATCTCATCTCCTTCTTTCACATTCTGAATACCTTCATATAAAATAATATCATCTACACTTAAACCTGCATCAATGAGATATAAATGAGGTAAACGCATGCCAATATGAATATTTCGTGTTCTAATTTTATTGTCTTTGTCTACCACAAACACATAAAATTTATCCTGAATTTCGAAGGTGGCCTTTTGTGGAATAAGCAGGACTTTCTTCAGCTCATTTTTGATAAGTACTTTGGCAGAGGCCCCGTGTTTTAATACCATTTCTGGATTAGGAAATATGGCTCTAAATGCAATAGTACCGGTGTTTCTGTCAAATTCACCTTCTATGGTTTGAATTTTTCCAGGATATTTATGTCTGCTATTATCTGCCAATTGCAATAAAATATCTTGCTCGCTAAGCTTCCGCTCCATATACTTCAGATATTCTTTTTCTGATACATTAAAATAGGCATAAACCTCCTTATTATTAGATAAAGTTGTCAGTAAGGTTCCTTCGTCTATTAAACTGCCAACCTTATATGGAATCCTATGTATTGTTCCCGAAAAGGGGGCTTTTATTTGTGTGTGCGATAAATGTAACTTAGCAGTAGCTTCATGAGATTTCGCTTCTTCTACCTTGGCCTCCAAAGCTTCTAAATTGGCTTCAGCCTTTTCTAATTCAGTTTTAGAAACAATTTTTTTTCCAAACAATAGTCTTTTGTTTTGCAACTCTAATTGCGCCGTTCGCATTTCGGCAATGGCAGATTTTACAAGGGCTTTTGCTTTAATCAATTCTTCCTTATAAAATGAACTACTTAAACTAAACATCAACTGTCCTTCTTGTACAGTTTTACCTTCGTCTAAATGATTTTTCTCTATATAGCCTTTAACTCGGGTTCTAATTTCAATGTTTTGAACCGAGTGTATTTCTGCTATGTATTCGCTGTAATAGCTAGTATCTCTATATACTGGCTTAGTAACAGGATATTTGTTCGATTGTATAGTATTGTTATCGCTTTCATTACAAGCCAATAAAAGCAAGCTCGCACACAATGCAAGGATTGAATTTTTTTTCATTAATCTATTAAAATGCTGTGAAAATTTGGGGTAAAAAGGCTTTGGGGAAAATCAACAATTAGTGCTTGGGAGGCGGACTAACAATTCCAATTGGAATCTTATTTTGATTTGTTTGTTTATCAGATAAATTTAAAATGCAGTTATTCAAATGCGATTGAACCAGAATAGGCGTGATATCAGACAAAACCTCTTTTTCATCTAAATTCTCCATAAGAAATTGAGCGCTTGTAGCATGGTGATGCAATAAAACAGCACTTTCTGAATGGCTTTGAAATTGATTAAATGCTGTTTCATGCACCTCATTAATACACTTTGTTAATTCAATATGTGAAATTCGTGCTTGTACGTCACCCGTTTTTGCAACAATGCAGGTGAAAATAGTGAAAACAATATGTTTTAAGATGCGACTCAATGCTATTCTTTTCTGCAGTTAAACTGCAAATGTATAGCATTTAACCAAATTTTAATGGGATTGTTTGCTTGCTACTTATAAATTTCGGTAACTATAGGTTTACCAGCAAATTGAAATGCCCTATACATGCCTTCCGAATTAAAAGTGAGTGATAAATTCCCAAAGGAATCAACAGCAATTAAACCTCCTTCTCCTCCCATTTTAACCAACTTATCTTGCACTACCACTTGGCAAGCTTCACTTAAACTTAGCCCTTTGTATTCCATTAAGCAAGATACATCATACGCTACTACGGCACGTATAAAATATTCTCCATGCCCGGTGCAAGAAACTGCACAGGTTCTATTGTTGGCATAAGTACCCGCTCCAATAATGGGTGTGTCGCCAACTCTGCCAAATTTCTTATTAGTCATCCCGCCCGTGCTGGTAGCTGCCGCTAAATTTCCGTGTTGATCTAATGCTACAGCCCCAACCGTCCCAAATTTTTTCTCGCCTTGTTCTGTTTTATCTGTATGATCCAACTGATAGGTGTCGCTATCTTTTACACCTTGCCATTGCTTATAACGTTCATCAGTAAAAAAATAGGCATCCTCCTCCATCTGTAAACCTTGGTTTCTCGCAAAATACTCAGCCTCTTTACCACTCAAATATACATGGCCCGATTTTTCCATCACCAATCTTGCCAATGCAATAGGATTTTTTACGTTTGATATGCCACTTACCGCACCCGCATTTAGGTTCAAACCGCACATAATTGAAGCATCCATTTCATGACACCCTTTATTGGTAAAAACTGCGCCTTTACCTGCATTAAAAAGCGGGAAATTTTCAAGTGAAATTACAGCAGCTTCCACAGCAGCTAAGCTGCTTCCGCCTTTTTCTAAAATAGCAGAACCTTGCTGAATGGCCTCGGTTAAAGCAGCTCGATAAACCAATTCTTTTTGAGGTGTCATCAGCGCAGGGAGAATAGTGCCTGCACCTCCGTGTATGGCTATAGAGAATTTTTTCATGGCTCTAGTTGGTGCTTACCATTCAGCCGTAGGATCATACCTAAATACTTCGCTCATTTCTTCAACCAATGGCGCCAAATGCTCCGTATGCATGCCTTTTCTACCTCCAAAAACAGGATTCCAAGTATCACTTGTTGGTATACTTAAACCCGCTTTCATCAAAATAGGTGTAATATTAGCTAACCATCTTTCTTGTAAACTTTCTTCTCCAATAAATACATTTTCTGCCACTAAAATATCCTCATGTGCGCTTGGTTCAAACATACCTAATGCATAATTCCAGGCATAGTTTAGGGCATTTTGCATTTTAGCATGACTCTCTTCATTGGCTGAACCCAATTTTACAACCCATGTATTGGCATGAAAAACGTGATATTTTAACTCGCCTTTTACCTTACGTGCAACCTTAGCAAGTGGCTCATAAGATGAATTGGCTAATGTTTCAAATCGCAATTGATCTGCATGGTCATATAAAAAATGACGCATTAAACTAAAATCGTATTCTCCATTTGGTAATTCAAGCAATTGCGCATTGTGAAACTGATTGGCATTTCTGGTAAAAGCAACTGTATCTGGTTCCTGCTCTCCCAAATCATTTAACAATACATACAAGGCTTGTGCCTGCCCTATTTTGTCTTGTGCCATACTACTAAATGAAATATCTTCTTCCAATATCGGACCAAGACCCGTCCATTCACTGTTTCTATGTCCAATTATTAGCAAGTCGTCTGCCATTTTATAAAGGAGTTCTTTAATCGCTTCTGTATTCATACCTGTAAATATTATAGCCCTTTTTTGAACTTATTGATTTTGTCCATAACCTTGTATCCGCCTGCTTCACGGTATTGTTTTTCAGGTACGGTTTCAAAAATATCTGAGTCTTCATAATCTGTTGTAAATACATCTCGGGTTTTAACTACCCAAATATTTACACTTAAACCTCTTCTTCCAAATTGTTCTTTACCAAAAATAAGGGCCATTTCTGCATTGGGTGCATGCACAATACCTACATGCATGTGTTGGTCGCCACGGCGTTTTTGATGAAATACTTCATAGGTTTCCCATTGGTCTAAATCCTTTAATGGCTCTATGGTATTCTCTTCTGCAATAGCAGCCCTGTTAACGCGCGGGTCAAGTGATTTAATCATAATTTTGCGGGTTTAAGCCAATGGAACAATATATTTAGCATCTGCCGTGTTCAAGGCTTCTCTCACCCATCTTCCACGTTCCTCCGCATTTCTTCTAACAGCGAGTCTTTCAGCGTTGCACGGACCACCGCCATTAATTACGCGCTTAAACTCTTCCCAATCTGGCTCAGTATACTCCCACTTTCCTTCATCATTTTTCTTCAAATTAGGATCAGGAATAACCAAACCTAAATCCCAGATTTTAGGTACGTACATGTTTAAAAATTGCTGACGCATATCATCGTTAGTTGCCATCTTTACTTTCCATTTCATCAAAATTTCTGTGTGGTTAGAAATTTTATCTGATGGTCCGAAAAAGTGCATAATAGGAGGCCACCAACGGGTTAAAGCTGCTTGAACCAACTCGCGCTGTTTAGGCGTTCCTGTAGCAAGCGTAACCACATTATCATGACCATATTTTAAGTGGAATGATTCTTCCGTACAAATTCTGTCTAATGCCCTACAATACGGACCATAACTTCCTTTCGCATTGGCAACTTGATTAATAATTGCACCTGCATCAATTAACCAGGCAATGATACAAGCATCTGCCCAAGTGTATGCTGGATAATTAAAAACATTAGAATATTTAGACTTGCCAGTAATTAAATCATTAATCATTGCTTCTCTACTTTTACCTAAGGTTTCTGCGGCACTGTATAAAAGTTGAGCGTGACCCACTTCATCTTGCACTTTGGCCATCAAAGCTAATTTGCGCTTGAATCCAGGTGCACGCGTAATCCAAGTTCCTTCCGGTAAAGCACCAATAATTTCACTGTGTCCGTGCTGCTCTATCATACGAACAAGTTGTTTTCGATACTCTTTTGGCATCCAATCTTTAGGTTCAATTTTCTCACCACGTGCAATACGGGCTTCAAATTCTGCTAATTTTTGTGGGTCTTCACCAGCAGTCATCATTGCTGCTTTGTCGTTAGGATCAATGTAAGCGTTTCCGTACATAATGTATTAATTAAATTTCTTATTCTAGTTTAGGGTCTATAATGAATATCTGTAACTAATTTTTTTCTAAGTCCACCCATCACAAAATCACTAATCCGTTCTGCAATTTCATTGGGCCTCATCTTTCCTTCTGTTTGATACCACTCATTTATCCAATTTACACTGCTCAATATACTCAGCACCGCAAATTTTTTATCCGTAGTTTCAAATAAATCCTCCTCAATTCCATTCTCAATTATCCGCGTAAAATCAGATTCATATTGATTTCTTAATCTCAAAAAATCTTGCAGAAAAGTATCTGGCAAACTTCTCCATTCTCTCAGGAAAACAGCGCTTTTATCTATGTCTTCAGTAATTATTTCAACGTGAAATAATATGGCCTTCCTGAGCTTTTCTTCTGCATTAAAATAAATATCATTAACTTCTGCTATTGCATCCAAAAAACGCTTCGCCATACTGAAACAAATGATTTCCAATATTTCTTCCTTGTTTTTTATATGGTGATATAAACTCGCCGCTTCTATATGCAAGGAGGAAGCAATATCACGCATCGAACTAGACGCATAGCCTTTTTGCCTAAATAGCTTAGCTGCTGCTGATATAATCTGCTCTTTACTAATATTTTTTATGGTTTCTCCCATGTTTGCCTAACAATCGTTAGACAAAAATAATAATTCCCTGCAATAAAGCAAATTAATTGGCAAACATTGTTTTCTTAGCAACTAGGCCAACCACCAAATTTTGTCAGGAAATAGAAATATAAAAGGTAAATATAAGAATTCTTGTTTTGGTTCGAACCAAAATCTTAATATTGTGCAAGAAGAAAAAAATATGCTTGCACAATTTCTGTTTTTAGCCTTAAGTGGCGTTGCCACCTATTTTTTTGCCAAAAATTTGGGTAAAATTAGAAGAAATATCTTATTAGGAAGAGATGTTGACCTCAGCGATAATAAGGCCTTACGCTGGAAAACGATGCTAAAAGTGGCCTTTGGTCAAACCAAAATGGCCGCTAGGCCAGTACCTTTTATCCTACACTTTATTGTATATGCCGGATTCATACTCATCAATATCGAGGTATTAGAAATTCTAATCGATGGTATTTTTGGAACCCACAGAGCGCTTTCTTTTTTAGGAAGTATATATAACATGGCTATCGGTTTCTTCGAAATTTTAGCATTCGGCGTGCTTTTGGCTTGTGTTGTTTTCTTAGCTAGAAGATATGTGCTCAAATTAGCGCGTTTTCAAAGTCCAGAATTAAAGGGTTTTGCTAACCAAGATGCCGCAACCATTTTGTTTGTAGAAATAATTTTAATGGCCGCTTTACTTAAAATGAATGCCGCTGATCAAATACTGCAAGCACATGGAAACGAGCATTATTTAAAGGCGGGCTCATTCCCCATAAGCTCTTGGTTAATCGTGCCTATTTTTGAGGGATTGAACCTAAGTGATGCAACACTTATTTTAATTGAAAGAACAGCTTGGTGGTTTCATATCATTGGAATTTTTATCTTTATGAATTACCTCCCCTTTAGCAAACATTTTCATGTAATTCTAGCTTTCCCAAATACTTATTATTCTAACCTAAAAGCGAAGGGCGAACTAAACAACATGGCAAGCGTTACGCAAGAGGTTAAACTCATGCTTGATCCAAGTGCTACAACACCAGAAGGCTATCAAGCGCCCACTAGTTTTGGTGTTAAAGAGGTAACAGATCTTACTTGGAAAAATCTAATGGATGCCTATAGCTGCACAGAATGTGGTAGGTGCACCAGTAGTTGTCCGCAAAACCAAACAGGTAAATTACTGTCTCCGCGCAAAATTATGATGGATACGCGTGATAGATTAGAGGAAGTAGGCAAAAATATAGATGCCAATGGAGGTACATTTGTGCCTGATAATAAAAATCTTCATAGTTATATTTCTGAGGAAGAGCTCTGGGCCTGTAACACATGCAATGCCTGCGTTGAAGCTTGTCCAATTAATATTAATCCAATGGAGATTATTGTTGAAATGCGTCGCTATAAAGTTATGGAGGAAAGCGCAGCCCCATCTTCTATCAACAACATGTTTAGCAATATGGAAAATAATCAAGCCCCTTGGCAATTTAGTCCTATGGATAGGGCCAACTGGACCCAAGATTTAAACAGCTAAGTGTCCCAAAATTACCAAATGTAAAAACAAAGAAAGATCTTTATTATGAGTGAATTTAGAGTACGTACCATGGCCGATATGATGGCGGCAGGAGAACAAGCAGATATATTATTTTGGGTAGGATGTGCCGGAAGTTTTGATGAAAGAGCCCAAAAAATTACGAAAGCAGTAGCAAAAATTTTACATGCTGCAGGTTTAAAATTTGCCATATTAGGCACAGAAGAATCTTGCACAGGCGACCCAGCTAAACGCGCTGGTAATGAGTTTCTATTTCAAATGTTGGCCATGCAAAATATTGCCACATTGCAAGCCTATGAGGTTAAAAAAATTGTAACAGCTTGCCCACATTGCTTCAATACCCTAAAAAACGAATACCCAGAATTGGGCGGCAATTTTGAAGTGCTTCACCATACTACTTTAATCAATCAGTTATTGCAAGAAGGAAAAATTAGTATTCAAGGGGGAGCATTCAAGGGGCAACGCATTACCTACCACGATAGCTGCTACTTGGGTAGATCAAACAATATTTATGAAGCACCAAGAGATATCATTCTAAAATTAGATGCTGCATTGGTAGAAATGAAGCGCAGCAAAGCCAATGGTTTATGCTGCGGCGCAGGTGGCGCACAAATGTTTAAGGAGGCAGAAACTGGCAAAAAAGAAGTAAACATAGAACGGGCAGATGACATGATGGAAAGCAATGCAAATATTGTAGCTGCAGCTTGTCCGTTTTGTATGACCATGCTACGCGATGGTGTTAAACACCATAACAAGGAGCAAGACATGGAAGTAAAAGATATCGCAGAACTTGTAGCTAACGCTATCGATTTATAAGATTTTTTGCCATTATTGGGTGAATATTGTTCAGGCAGACGCATAAACCATTCAATATAACTAAACAGCAAGCATAACAATTTCTTGCAACAACGATAGCGTGAGTTGTAGCATATCAATTAGTGGAATAATATCATCCACAATATAACTCAACTTTTCCAATATTAACAGTAAATCTGATAAGGCACTGCTTAGGTCTTTTGCAACGGAACAACTGCTGTAATCGCAATATTCTTGATCCAAACGCAGTAAATGAATATTGAGTAATTGTAATTTTAATTGCAATGCACTTCCTGTTAAAGCATACTTCTCTAATGAGGTATAATCAAGTTCCATTAAGTGTTTAAAGACACGGTGTTTTGATTTAACACAAGCATCTACAGCCGCTGCAAACTGCTTATCTAATATGCCATTTAAGTGCTTGTTAGTAGGAGAATTTTGAAGTAAGTTCCTAAAATTATTCTTGAACCCATTCGCCAAAGTTTCAATACCCAAATACGCTTTTTGTGTTAATTCATATAGCTGCGCTTGTTCACTCTTGTCTTCATAAAAATGTAAGGGTATCATGAACAAAAACATCATACGCAATTAAAATTTTAGCATTTTATACCATCAAATATATCAAAACCTATTGTTAATTTACATTTTGTAATAAAAAACTTCAAAATGTTATCATTTATAGCATAACGTAAAAAATATTAAGTAAACCTTGCAATCTCAATGCACAAAGGTTTAAAAATTAAACTCGCCAGAATTAGTAAAGGACTCACACAGGAGGAGTTGGCGGAAAAAATAGATAAAAC